>JBGAHY010000059.1:0-3897 GCA_044225925.1 Allosphingosinicella sp. | reverse complement strand
AAGTGATAGCCCTTGGTGACGAGCTGGGTGCCGATCACGATGTCGATCTCGCCAGCCTCCATCCTGGAGACGAACTCGGCCGCCTTCACCGGCGACCAGATCGTGTCGGAGGTGACGATCGCCGTACGCGCGTCGGGAAAGAGCAGGGCAACCTCGTCGGCGATCCGCTCCACGCCGGGGCCGCAGGCCACCAGCGCGTCCTCTTCCTTGCATTCCGGGCAGGTCTCGGGTGCCGGCATGACATGGCCGCAATGGTGGCAGGCGAGGCGGCGGGTGAACCGGTGCTCGACCATCCAGGCCGTGCAGTTCGGGCATTGGAAACGGTAGCCGCAGCGCCGGCACAAGGTAAGCGGCGCGTAGCCGCGGCGGTTGAGGAAGAGCAACGACTGCTCTCCGTTCGTCAGATTCTCTTCCAGCGCCTCGACCAGCTTCGGGGCCAGCCAGCGGCCGCGCTCGGGCGGGTCCTGCAGCAGGTCGAGCGCGGCCATGTCGGGGAGCTGCGCGCCGCCATAGCGGGCGGGGAGCTTCAACTCCCTGTAGGTGCCGATCTCGGCCATGTGCCGGGTCTCGATGGCGGGGGTCGCGGAGGCGAGGACGACCGGGATCCCTTCCAGTTTGGCGCGCATCACCGCGACGTCGCGGGCATGATATTGGACGCCTTCCTCCTGCTTGAAGCTCGCCTCATGCGCCTCGTCGACGACGATCAGGCCGAGGTCGCGATAGGGGAGGAAGAGAGCGGAGCGGGCGCCGACCGTGACCCGCGCCTCACCCGACGCGATGGCCCGCCAGGCGCGGCGGCGCTGGCTCTGGCGCAGGCCCGAATGCCAGGCCACGGGCTCGCAGCCGAAGCGGGCCGCGAAGCGCTTCAGGAAGGGCTCGGTGAGCGCGATTTCGGGGAGCAGGACGAGCACCTGCTTGCCGCGCCGGATCGCCTCGGCGATCGCCTCGAAATAGACTTCGGTCTTGCCCGAGCCTGTGACCCCGTCGAGCAGCCAGGGCGCGAACTCCCCGGCGTCCACCGCCGCGCGCAATTCCCCCGCCGCCCCGGCCTGGGTCGCATCCAGCGCCGGCGCGTCATGGTCGGGGTCGGGTGTCGGATAGGGATCGTCGATCCTGACCTCCACCGCCTCGATCGCGCCGACCTTGACGAGGCCCCGGATCACGCCGTCGGAGACGCCGCCGAGGATCGCCAGCTCGCTGACCAGGCCCTGCCGGTCGCCGATCCGTTCCAGCGCCTGGGCGCGTTGCGGCGTCAGCCGGTCCGGCACCCGGCCGGTGGCGCGATATTCGGTGACCGAGCGCGCCCCTTCCAGCGCGCCCGAAGAGGGCAAGGCCATGCGCAGCACCGAGGCGAGCGGCGAGAGATAATAATCCGCGGTCCACTCCACGAGCCGGCGGAGCGGCGCGGCGATCGGCGGGATGTCATAGGCGTGGATCAGGTTCCGCAGCCGATTGTCGCCGACATGCTCGCTCGGCAGCCGCTCCGGCTCCCAGACCACGCCGATCAGCTGCCGCGGCCCCAATGGCGCGACGACGACCGAGCCCGGCTCGACCGCCATGCCCTGCGGCACGCGATAGTCGAGCGGGCCCAGGGCCGAGTTCATCACGATCAGTCGGGCACGGGACATCACGGCTAGATCGAGACTGACGCCTCGAAAGGCAACCATGCTAATGGATCGGCATGGATGACGCCCAAACCCAGCTCGACGGCTTCATCGACAAATTTACGCCCGAGATGGCGGCGCTGACCCGCGCCTTGTTCGCCCGGATGAAGGCGCGGCTGCCGGGTGCGGCAATCCTCGTTTACGACAATTACAACGCGCTCGCGATCGGCTTCGCGGCTGGCGAGCGGGTGAAGGATGTGGTGCTCTCGCTTGCCGTCTATCCGCGCTGGGTCAGTCTTTTCTTCATGCAGGGCCGCTGGCTCGCCGACCCTGACGGCCTGCTGAAGGGCGAGGGCAATATGGTGCGGCATATCCCAGCCATTACCGAGGCCTCGATCGACGATCCCCGGATCGAGGCGTTGATCGAGGCGGCGCTGGACCAGGCGCCGCTGCCGATCGATCCGTCGGCGGAACCCTTGCTGGTCATCAAGTCGATCTCGGCCAAGCAGCGTCCGCGCCGGCCCAACGGCTGAGTCGGGGCCTATTCGCCCTCGCCGTGACGGGCGACGTTGAACGACAATGTAAACGTCATCGCATGGTCCATCTGGTCGCGCCGGCCGTCGCGGCCGAAGCGATACTGGTTCAGATAGCCGATTTCGCCGCGCAGATTGCGGCCCAGCGGGATCGACAGGCCGACCGCGTTGCGCATCCGTTCATAGCCGCCGCGCTGCCCCCAGGCGGTCGTGTTGAAATTCAGGAAATGCTCCTGCGTCGCGAAGACGTGCAGGCCATGGCTGCCGACCGGGGTGTCGAAGCCAAGCCGCGGGCGGAGGCGGAAGCCCACCTCGCCGCCGCTCGAATTGAAGCGCTGCTCGAAGCGCAGCCGCCCAGCGAAGCCTTTGCCAAGCGGCACCAGGATCATCTGGCGGAGGCGCTCCTCACTGGGTAGCCGCCCATTCCGGTCCCAATCCTCGACATGGCGGTAGCCGAAGGAGAGCTCGACGCCGCCGCGCAACGTGTGGGTGAACAGCCCGCCAATCTCGGCGTGTGAGAGCCCCTGCGCGCGATTGCTGAAGCGGATGATGCCCTCCACCGTGACTTTCTCCTGCGAACCGATCTGCACGGAGCCGTTGGTCTGCAGCCAGAGTTGCTCGTCTGTCTGCTGCGCAGCGGCCGGCGTCGCGGCGAGAAGCAGTGGCATAGCGAGGAGGATGGAGCGCATCGGATTCCGGTGTTAGAGGCAGGCGGAATGGTACGGGCGCCTATCGCGCCGTCACGGAATTGTCACATCTTTCCCGAGGGGCCTCATGAAATTCTTCGCCGACACCGCCGACACCGCCGACATTCGCGATCTGGCCGAGACGGGCCTGCTCGACGGCGTCACCACCAATCCGTCGCTGATCCACAAGGCGGGGCGCGATTTCGTCGAGGTGGTGACCGAGATTGCCGGCATCGTCGACGGGCCGGTCTCCGCCGAAGTGGTCGCGCTCGACCATGCGGGGATGATGCGCGAGGCGGAGATCCTGCGGAAGATCGCCGACAATATCGCGATCAAGGTGCCGCTGACCGTGGACGGCCTCAAGACCTGCAAGAAGCTGACCAATGACGGCACGATGGTGAACGTCACCCTCTGCTTCTCGGCCAACCAGGCCCTGCTCGCGGCCAAGGCCGGCGCGACCTTCATCTCGCCGTTCCTCGGCCGGCTGGACGATATCGGCCAGGTGGGCATGGAGCTGATCGCCGACATAAGGCTCATCTACGACAATTACGATTTCCGCACCGAGATCCTCGCGGCCAGCATCCGCCACCCGATCCACGTGCTGGAGGCCGCCAAGCTCGGCGCCGACGTGATGACCGCCCCACCCGCCGTGATCCGCCAGCTCTTCAAGCACCCGCTGACCGACAGTGGCATCAAGGCGTTCATGGCGGACTGGGAGAAGACGGGGCAGAGCATCTCGTAAGAGAGGCCGGCTGAGGCGACCGGATAATCCCCGTAACGATTCCAATCGCTTCTTAACCATATTCGGTTTAGCCTCTCAGCCATGGGACAGGTTGTCAGCTTCGAGAATCACGCGCTCGCCAATTTGCGGGCGCGTGTGGCCGCGGCTGAAGAAGCCAATCAGGACCTGATCGCCTTCGCCCGCGGTCACTCCGGCGCGGTCGCCTCGATCCACGAGGCGGTGCTGGCCGCGGTCGAGACGGACGGGCTCGATCACCTCCTCCACGTCGTCACCCAGGAATGGCCGCAGATTCTCGGCCTCGATGCGGTGGCGGTCGCCCTGGTCGCCGGCGA
>JBGAHY010000033.1:0-34207 GCA_044225925.1 Allosphingosinicella sp. | reverse complement strand
AGAAGATGAGAAGACTGTTCGCCGCCTTTCTGCTCTTCGGCTGCATGGCCGCTCCCGCCGCCGCCCAGCCGGCGCTCGATCCGGCGGCGCTCGATCTCGCCCGGGTGCTGATGGCGCAGGATCCGTCGCTCTATGGCGACAATGATCTCGGCAGCGTCCGCGGGCGGGTCGAGCAGATCCTGCTCGACGAGCCGGGCGCCTGCAATCCCGCACTGGCCGACTGCCGTCTCGCCGCCCAGACCGCGGTGGAGCAATATGCCCCGGCCTTCCTTCAGGAGGAACGGGCGCGGCAGGAGAGGATCAACGCTTATTTGCTCGCCGACACGCTCCGGCCCGAGGAGATGGCGCATTTCGCCCAATATCTGCGCAGCCCCGAGGGCGCGCGGCTGACCCTGGCGCTCGGCCTGCTCCGCGACAATGACCGGACCGGCCGCCGCCGTCGCGAGCTGGAGCGGATGATAGCGCGGACCGTGCCGGCATCGATCGCCCAGGCCCGCGCCGAATTCCGCCGGCTCAGCCGCAACGTCCCCGTCGCGCCGCCGCGCTGACCCGTCGCATCCCGCTTGTAAGCGCCGGGGCGACATACGATATTGGGTGTTCAGGCAGCGCTCATCGCGCCCCGCGTAAAGCGCCGCCGACTCGGCGAAGTCCCGCTTTTCGGGAGGAGGCTTCCATGCGTAAGATTTTGATCCCCCTTGCCGCGCTCGGCACCGTCGCGCTCGTCGCCTTGCCGGCGGCCGCCCAGCAGCGCACCCGGCATCAGGACCAGCAGCGTGAGGAGCAGACGCTCCGTGGCGGCGCCGAGGCGATGCGCCAGGCCGGGCCGATGCTCGACCGCTCGGCCAATAGCGCGCTGCAGATGGACATCGGCCCATTGCTCGACGCGCTCCATCCTTATGGCCGGCAGGGGCGGCATATGACGCTCGGCCAGCTCGGCCGGGCCAATGATCCCGATTTCGACGCGAAGCTGCACCGCTCCATCTATCGGGGCACCCAGCGCGCCGCCGCCACGCTCGACGCCATGGCCACCGCCGCGCCGTCCATCCGCCAGTCGCTCCGCCAGATGGAGGCGGCGATCGCCGGCGCCATGGTCGAGGCGCGCCGCCCGCTGCCGCGCGACGGCTATCGCTATGAGGCGCCGCGGGAGGATTATGACGCCCCGCCGCCCCCGCCGCCGCCCGGCGACGAGGATGATGACGACGGCGCGCCCTGGTAGGTTCGAAGGCTTGTCCGCCGAAGCCCGCTGAAGCGGGCGCAGGAGGGCTGGACTGCATCCCCGCGTCCGCTAAGGACTCGGGGCATGTGGCAGCTCTATCAATTTCCGCTCTGCCCCTTCTCCCGCAAGGTCCGCCTGACCATGGCCGAGAAGGGCCTCGCCGTGGAACTGGTCCGGGTCTCGCCCTGGCAGGACGACGATGACTTCGCGGATCTGACCCCGGCCCGGCAGACGCCGGTGCTGGTCGAGGCGGCTAAGGGGGTGGTGCTGATCGATTCGACCGCGATCTGCGAATATTTCGAGGAGACCGTCGACCGGGCGCCGATGATCCCCGGGACCGCCGTCAACCGGGCCGAGATCCGCCGGCTGGTCAGCTGGTTCGACATCAAGCTCTACCAGGATGCAGTGGCGCCGCTGATGCACGAGCGGATGCTGAAGCGCCTGATCACCCGCGAGCCGCCCGACGCGCAGGCGCTCCGCCGGGCGATGACCGCGATCGACGGCCATCTCGACTATCTCGATTACCTGCTCGATCACCGCCGCTGGCTTGCCGGACCCGCCTTGACCCTCGCCGATCTCACCGCCGCGGCGCAACTCTCCGTCGCCGATTATCTGGGCGGGATCGACTGGCGCGGGCACAAGCAGACGGTCGACTGGTATGCGGTGATGAAGTCCCGTCCTTCCTTCCGGCCCTTATTGGGCGAGCGGATGGAGGTGATCATGCCGCCGAAGCACTACGATCAGCCGGATTTCTAGGGCCGCCGCAGATAGTAGCTGATCTGGAGTCGCGCGAGGCGCGAGGCGCTGCTGCCCTCCGGCGCGGCGGTAAACACCCGCTCGGCGCTGGGCGGATAGCTTTCACAAAGCGGCGGCAGATCGCGAAAACCGGCGACGCGCCTGATGAGCCGAGTCGGCCCATCGGTGCAGCCGGCGATGCTTCCGTCCGGCCGCACCGTCATCTGCGCGGTGGAGGTGGCGATGGCGATCGCCATGTCGGGCGGCGGCGCAGGCGGCGGTGCGCCATCGGTGCCGATCGCGAGCACCGCTTCAAACTGCGCGCCAGCCCCTGCCCGGTTCACGATGTCGTAGCCGCCCGCCGTAGTCAGCAGATAGCAGATGCTTAGATCTCCACGCCCGCTGGGCCGGCCATTGATGCTCGCGACGCAACTGAAATAGCCGTCGAGCATGCGGCCCATTCCCGCGATGCGCCCGGTGACGAACTCGAACGGGTTTATCGGATCGTTGCGAACCGTCGTTGCGGCCAGCGCAGCGGCCACCGGCAGTGCGAGCATCACTATCGCCAGCCCTTGATCATGGGCCATCTATAGACCACATCGCCCCCATGCTGATCCAGACCGAAACCACGCCCAATCCCGCCACCCTGAAGTTCCTGCCGGGGCAGAAGGTCATGGACGCGGGCACGCGCGATTTCGCGACGCCGGAGGAGGCCGAAGCTTCGCCACTCGCGGAGGCCATCTTTTCGACCGGCGAGGTGGATGGCGTGTTCTTTGGCCGCGACTTCATCTCCGTCACCGCCGCGCCCGGCGCCGAATGGCGGGCGCTGAAGCCGCAGGTGCTCGAGGTTCTGCTCGATCATTTCGCCAGCGCCGCGCCCTTGTTCCGCGCCGGCACCGCCGCCGGGATCAGCGTGCCTCCGGAAGAGGATTATGACGAGGACCCCGCCGATGCCGAGATCGTCGCCCAGATCCGCGAGCTGATCGACACCCGAGTCCGCCCCGCCGTTGCGCAGGATGGCGGCGACATCGTCTATCGGGGCTTCCGGGGCGGCACCGTCTTCCTCGCTTTGCACGGCGCCTGCCAGGGCTGCCCTTCCTCGACGATGACGTTGAAGAACGGGATTGAGGGCCTGCTGAAACATTATGTGCCCGAAGTGACTTCGGTCGAGGCCGTCTAGGCTTTCCCCTTCGCCCCGCTCCTTTAAGGTGGGCCCATGCTCCTGGTGATCGACAGCGCGACCGCCGCCTGTTCCGTGGCCCTGTTCGGCGCTGACGGAACAAGGCTGGGCGCGGCGCATGAGATCGTCCAGCGGGGTCATGCCGAGCGCCTGCTGCCGATGATCGAGACGGTTCTGGCCGGCCGCCGCCCCGACGCGATCCTGGTGGATTGCGGGCCGGGCAGTTTCACGGGCGTGCGGGTCGGCCTCGCCGCGGCGCAGGGGCTCGCCATCGGCTGGGGCGTCCCGGTCGCCGGCTATTCGTCCATGGCGCTGATCGCCGCGGCCAGCGGCGAGGCGATGACGACCGTCGCGCTGATCGGGGGACATGGCGAGCTTTTCGTGCAAGATTATGGCGGTGACCCGATCGCGCCCCTTGGCGAGCTGCGCTCGCTGCCGCCCGACGCCGCCGCGGCCGCCTGTTCCGCGCCGATCGTGCTCGGTTCCGGCGCGCAAGCCCTGGTCGAGGTGCGTGGCCATGGCGAATGGCGCGATGCCCTGCCCAACGCCGCGGATGCCGGCGCGCTGCCGCCCGCGCTCCGCGACCTGCCGCCGAAGCCGATCTATGGCCGCGGCCCCGATGCGAGGCCGATGACGTGAGCGCCGGACCCATCGTCCTCGGCCCGGGCCACGACGCCGATCTGCGCGACGTCATGCGCGTGATGAACAGCAGCTTCGATCCCGGTTTCGGCGAAGCCTGGACCATCGCTCAATGCGCCGGCCTGTTGCCGCTGCCGGGGGTCTGGCTGACACTGGCGCGCGATGGCGAGGAGGCGGTCGGCTTCGCTCTGGCGCGGCTCGTCGCGGACGAAGCCGAATTGTTGCTGCTTGCGGTGAAGCCGGCGGGCCAGCGGCGCGGGATTGGCCGAATTCTTCTGGAGCATTTCCAAGGTGAAGCCGCCGCGCGAGGAGCGAACCGGCTGCATCTGGAGGTCCGTGAAGGAAATCATGCCCTTAGCCTCTACGAACAAGCGGGCTTCGAACTGGTCGGCCGGCGGCGCGATTATTATTGCGGCCGGAACGGCGACAGATATGACGCCCTGACGCTGTCAAAAAGTGTCGGAAAACTGCGGTAAAGCACATCATTCCGGTTTCGTTTCAGCCTTGTCAAACCTACCAAAACGGACCAATCCTTCTCTCTGTGAACGTCAGGCCAATGACGGTCGCAACCTCTGATCTCAAGCGAAGTTGGATACCGACAAAATGGAAAACCAGGACAATTACGGGGAGACGCTCGTTACCCTGACGGCCGACATTGTGTCGGCGCACGTCAGCAATAACAGCGTGGCTGTGTCTGACCTCCCGTTACTCATTGCCAACGTCCACAACGCGCTCGCCGGCCTTGGCGAGCGCAAGGAAGAACCGGCGGCAAGACCGGAGCCTGCGGTTTCGATCCGTTCGTCCATCAAGCCGGACTATGTGGTCTGCCTTGAGGATGGGAAAAAGCTGAAAATGCTGAAGCGGCATCTGATGACCCACTATAATCTGACCCCGGACCAGTACCGGCAGAAATGGGGCCTCAACGCCGACTACCCGATGGTCGCGCCCAATTATGCGGAGCAGCGCCGCACCCTGGCCAAGAAGATCGGCCTGGGCACCAAGCGCAAGCGGACAGCCGCGAAGAAGTAAGGGCACGCCAAGGCAGATGGAAAGCGCCGCTCCCGCGCCGACGGGGGCGGCGTTTTCCCATGTGCTCCTTTGATCCGCCCCCGAACTTGCTCTAAAGACCTGCCGATGAGCCGAAACATCGACATCGAGGCGCTCTGCGCCGAAAAAGGCCTCCGCATCACCGAGCAGCGCAAGGTCATCGCGCGCGTGCTTGGGGAATCCGAGGACCATCCGGACGTGGAGGCGCTGCATGCCCGCGCCTCCGCGGTCGATCCCGGCATCTCCATCGCCACGGTTTACCGCACCGTCCGCCTGTTCGAGGAAGCGGGCATCCTGGAGCGGCACGATTTCGGCGACGGCCGTGCCCGCTACGAGGCGGCGGCGGAAACCCATCACGATCATCTGATCGACGTCGAGACCGGCAATGTGATCGAGTTCGTCGACGAGGAGCTGGAGGAGCTGCAGAAAAGGATCGCCGCGCGCCTCGGCTTCCGGCTCGTCGATCACCGCATGGAGCTTTACGGCGTCTCCGTGTCGCGCGACAATTAACCCGCCGATGATCCGCAAACTCCGGAAATACTGGCGCCTCGCCGCGATCCTGGCGGGCTTCGCCTTCTGCGTGCCGCTCCATTATCTGTGGAAGCTGTTCGGCGCCCGCTCGCCCTGGCCGCGGATCTTCCTCGGCCATGTCGGCCGGCGCTTCGGGCTCAGGGTCCGCAAGGAGGGCAACCCGCTGACCAGCAACGTGCTCTACACGCCGAATCATGTGAGCTGGCTCGACATCCTCGCGGTCGGCGGCGCGGTGCCGGCGGTGTTCGTCACCAAGGCCGAACTGGACGGCATCGTCCGCTGGGCGTCCGCCCTCAACGACAGCGTCTATATCGACCGCAACATGCGCAGCGCCGTCAAGGGCCAGGCCAGCGACCTGCGCGGCCGGCTCGCCGAGGGCCGCGCGGTCTGCCTGTTCCCGGAAGGCACGACCAGCGGGCGCCTGATGCTGCCCTTCCGGCCGAGCCTGTTCGCCTCGCTCTACCCGCCCCTGCCCGGTGTGATGGTGCAGCCCGTCCAGCTCGACTTCGCCCAGATGGACGACGCCGCCTGGATCGGCGACGAGGCTTATGAGCTCAGCGTCACCCGCTTCCTCGAGCGGCCCGGCCGGCTCGACGTCACGATCCGCTTCCTCGAGCCGATCGATCCCGCCGAGGCCGGCGACCGCAAGGCGCTTGCGGCGCAGTCCCGCCGGGCGGTGCTCACCGGCCTGCGGGGCGTAATCGGGATCGAAGAGGCCCCGCCCGTCGCGCTGGAGCCGGTCGAAATGGTCGAGGCCCAGCCGTGAAGCCCGCGCCGAAGAGCTTCCACGTCAAGTCGTTCGGTTGCCAGATGAACGTCTATGACGGCGACCGCATGGCGGAGCTGCTCGAGGCCGAAGGGCTGAGCGCCGCCGATGCGGACAGCGCCGACCTGGTCGTGCTCAACACCTGCCACATTCGCGAGAAAGCGGCGGAGAAGGTCTATTCGGACATCGGCCGGCTGGTGAAGCGCGAGAGCGGCCCGGCGCCGATGATCGCCGTCGCCGGCTGCGTCGCCCAGGCGGAGGGCGCGGAGATTCCGCGCCGCGCGCCGGCAGTGGACATCGTCGTCGGCCCGCAAGCCTATCACAATCTGCCCGGACTGGTGCGCGAGGCCGCGGCGGGCCGCAAGGCGCTCGACACGGACATGCCGGCGCTTTCCAAGTTCGGCGCGCTGCCGGCGCGGCGGCGGCAGGGACCGAGCGCCTTCCTGACTGTGCAGGAAGGCTGCGACAAATTCTGCACCTATTGCGTGGTGCCTTATACGCGCGGCGCCGAGATCAGCCGGCCCTTTGCGGCGATCATCGACGAGGCGAAGGCTTTGGTCGATGCGGGGGCGAAGGAGATCACCCTGCTCGGCCAGAACGTCAACGCCTGGCGCGAGGATGGCCGCGATCTTGCCGACCTGATCCGCGCGCTGGACGCGATCCCGGATCTCGCCCGCATCCGCTACACGACCAGCCACCCGAACGACATGACCGACGGCCTGATCCGCGCCCATGCAGAGGTCGAAAAGCTGATGCCCTATCTGCACCTGCCCGTGCAGGCGGGCAGCGACCGGGTGCTGAAAGCGATGAACCGCAGCCATTCGGCGGAAAGCTATCTCCGCGTCATCGACCGCGTCCGCGCCGCACGGCCCGACATCGCCATTTCCGGCGACTTCATCGTCGGCTTCCCGGGCGAAACGGAGGCGGAGTTCGAGGAGACGCTGCGGCTGATCGAAGCGACCCGTTACGCGGCGGCCTTCTCGTTCAAATATTCGCCTCGGCCCGGCACGCCCGCCGCGGACATGGACGGCCAGGTCCCGCTCGCGATCATGGACGAGCGGCTCCAGCGCCTGCAGGCCTTGATCGGCCGGCAGCAGCTCGCCTTCAACCAGGCCAGCGTCGGACGGCGCTGCCAGGTGCTGCTCGAGCGCACCGGCCGCAAGCCCGGCCAGATGCTCGGCAAGTCGCCCTGGCTTCAGTCCGTGCACCTCGAGACCGAGGCCGGGATCGGCGCGCTGGTGGAGGTCGAGCTGCTGGCGGCCGGGCCGAACAGCCTGGCCGGGGCCGAACTGGTGCGCGAAGCCGCCTGAACCGCTCCACTGTGGCGCGCATGCATCGCGCGCCGGGAACCATCCGGCGCATGCGAAAGCCGCTGGCATTTCGCCGCGCCGCGTCCCACGTTAGGACCGTGAAGCGCTCCATCGAAAGGCCAGAATGAGCCGCAAGCCCAGTACCGCCGCCGCCGAGCCCCGCGCCCGGCTCGAGCTTGAGTTCGAACAGCCCCATCTCCTCGGCCCCCTGTTCGGTGAATTCGACCGCAATCTCATCGCCATCGAGGACCGGCTCGGCGTCTATGTCGCCGCGCGCGGGACGAAGGTGCAGATCGAGGGCGAGCCGGAGGCCGCGGCACGGGCGCGCGAGGTCCTGCTCGGCCTCTACAACCGGCTCGACGAGGGGCACGACATCGACGCCGAGCTGGTCAACGCGATCATCGCCATGTCCGGCCAGCCGACGCTGGAGGGGATCGTCGCGCCGGAGGTGATCGAGCCGCCCAAGGTGATGATCCGCACGCGGAAAAAGACGATCGTCCCGCGCTCCAAGACGCAGGCCGTCTATATGGAGGCGCTGAACCGGGACGACATGATCTTCGCGCTCGGGCCGGCGGGCACCGGCAAGACCTATGTCGCGGTCGCGCAGGCGGTGCAGCAGCTGATCAACGGCAGCGTCGACCGCCTGATCCTGTCGCGCCCCGCGGTCGAGGCCGGCGAGCGGCTGGGCTTCCTCCCCGGCGACATGAAGGAGAAGGTCGATCCCTATCTCCGCCCCTTGTACGACGCGCTCTACGACATGCTTCCGACCGAGCAGGTCGAGCGGCGGATCGCCTCGGGCGAGATCGAGATCGCGCCGATCGCCTTCATGCGTGGGCGGACGCTGTCGGACGCCTTCATCATCCTCGACGAGGCGCAGAACACCACGCCGCAGCAGATGAAGATGTTCCTGACCCGCTTCGGCATGCGCAGCCGCATGGTGATCTGCGGCGACCCCAACCAGACCGATCTGCCGACCGGGGTGACGTCCGGCCTGGCCGACGCGGTCTCGAAGCTGGAGGGCATCCAGAAGATCTCCATGGTCAGGTTCGGGGCCGGGGACGTGGTCAGGCACCCGCTCGTGGGCAAGATCGTCGAGGCCTATGAGGGGCCGGATCAGTGATCCACGTCGACTCAGACGTTTCGGACGACTGGGACAGTAGCACCGACTGGGCCGCCCTCGCGGAGGGCGCGGTGCGCGCGGCCGCCGCGCATAGCGACTGGCCCGATCTGGCGGACACCGAGGTCTCGGTGAAGTTCACCTCGGACGCGGAAGTGCGTGGGCTGAACGCCGCCTGGCGGGGCAAGGACAAGGCGACCAATGTGCTCTCCTTCCCGATGGCGGAAGCGCCCGAAGGCGCGCCGATGCTGGGCGACATCGTGCTGGCCGCGGGCGTCTGCGCGCGCGAGGCGGCGGCGAAAAATGTCCTTATGGAGACCCATGCCACGCATCTGGTGGTGCACGGCATGCTTCATCTGCTAGGTTACGATCACGAAACGGGCGACGAGGATGCCGAGGCGATGGAGGAGATCGAGCGAAAGGCGCTCGCCTCGCTCGGCATCTCGGATCCTTATGCGATTACAGAGGTAGAATTCTAACCCGATGGAAGACGACAGTCCGGGCCAGCGCGAGGAAGGGCGCAGTTTCTGGGGAGGCCTGAAGGGCCTGATCTTCGGCGGCGGCGGCGAGGCGACGCTGCGCGACGAGATCGAGGAGGCGATCGAGAGCCGTGAAGGCGAGCATCTGCGCCGCGGCGATCTCTCCGAGGTCGAGCGGCAGATGCTGCTCAACATCCTGCATTTCGGCGAGAAGACGGTGGGCGACCTCGCCGTGCCGCGCGGCGATATCTTCGCCGTGCCCGCCGACATCGCCATCCCTGCCCTGATCGACGCCTTTGCCGAGGCCGGGCACAGCCGGATGCCGGTCTATGAGAAGGATCTCGATACGGTCATCGGGATGATCCACATCAAGGATGTCTTCACCCACCATTTCGCGGACGGCCCCGACACGCCCGACATCCGCACCCTGATGCGGGCGCCGCTCTTCGTGCCGGAGAGCATGGGCGTGCTCGACCTGCTCGCCAGGATGCGCGCCGGGCGCACCCATCTGGCCATCGTCGTCGACGAGTTCGGCGGGACCGAGGGCCTGCTCACCATTGAGGACGTGGTCGAGGAGATTGTGGGCGAGATCGAGGACGAGCATGACGAGGAACTGCCCGGCCTGCTCCACCGGGCCGAGGACGGCAGCTGGGATGCCGACGCGCGGGCCGAACTTGAGGATGTCGCGGAGGCGGTGGACGCACGGCTCGGGGTTGTCGAAGAGGATGTCGACACGTTGGGCGGGCTCGCCTTCGTGCTTGCCGGCCGCGTGCCGGAAGCGGGCGAGACGCTCGACCATCCGAGCGGCTGGAAGCTGGAGGTGGTCGATGCCGACACCCGCCGCGTCCGCCGCCTGCGCCTGCATCCTCCTGCCCCGGCGCAGGCCGAGGGCTGAGCAGGCCGCGGCGCGCTAGGCAATATCTTCCGGGCGCGTTACGAACGCCGCATGGACTTCAAGCACATCACCCTGACGACGAGCCCGGCGGCGGTGGCGACGCTGACGCTGAACCGTCCGGACAGCCTCAATGCGCTGACCAGCACGATGCTCGACGAGATGAAGGCGGCCATCGATGGGCTCGCCGCGAGCGGCGCCCGCGCGCTGCTGTTGACCGGTGCCGGGCGGGGCTTCTCCAGCGGCGCCGACCTCGCCTCGGGCGGCGGCCTGCCAGACGATGTCGGGGCGGCGCTGGAAGCGCATTTCAATCCTTTGGTGGAGGCCCTGTTCAGGCTGCCGTTGCCGGTGGTCGCGGCGGTGAACGGGCCTTGCGCCGGCGCCGGCTGCTCGCTGGCTCTGGCCGCCGATATCGTGATCGCCGGGCGGTCAGCCTATTTCCTGCAGGCCTTCATCAATATCGGCCTGATCCCGGACGCGGGCGCGACCTGGCTGCTGCCGCGGCTCGCCGGGCGGGCGCGGGCGATGGAGATGATGATGCTCGGCGAGCGCATCCCGGCGGAAAAGGCGGCGGACTGGGGGCTGATCAGCCGGGTCGTCGACGACGCGGACCTGGAGAGCGAGGCTGCTGCGCTGGCCGCTCGCCTCGCGCAGGGGCCGACCATGGCCTACGGCCTGCTCCGCCGCCTCGCCCGCGATGCGGAGCAGCTGCCGCTGACCGACGCCCTGGCGGCCGAGCGGATCGCCCAGCGCGACGCCGGCCGCACCGATGATTTCAAGGCGGCCGTCATGGCCTTCCTGCAGAAGCAGCCGCCGCGCTTCGAAGGCCGTTAGGACAGGCTTGCCGACATGCGCGCGATGATCGGCTCGTAGCGCGCGCGCCGCGCCGCCGGATATTCGAGCGCGAAGCCATGAATCGCGCCGTCGGGCCCGGTAAAGGCGTAGCGCTCGTAGTAGATGCGGCTACCGCGCAGCCCGGACACGACCGCGAATCCGGGCCGCACGAGGCGGTATCGCACCTGCCGATATTCGGGCAGGCTGGCCAGCCACCGGACGTATTGTGCCGGGCTTTGCCGGTCGATGTTCCATTTGCCGAAGATGGCGAGCGAGGCTCCGTCCGCGGCACGCAGGGTGATGCCGTCGCCATTGTCGGATTCGACGCCGCGGCCGAACATGTCGGCCGGATAGACGAGGCGCGTGCCGAATCTTGCATTCTGGTATGGCGTCCAGCGATGGGCGTCTGCGGGCGAATAGGCCGCCAGGACGAGCAGTGCCTTGAGCAGGAAGGTGGACATCGTCATCGTCTCCCGGTTTGCGCGCGGACCGGCCGCGCTCCGGAAGTGACGTCATCGTGCGCCGCGGCGCAATCAGAGATTTCCCCTAGCCGGACCCGGCGCACGGCCCGGGGGAGCAATCAGGCCGCTTCGCGGCGTTCGCCGGCGAACAGCCATTCCTCCGCCGCCTCCACCTCTGTGAAATAACGGGTGTCGACGGAATTGATCGCCCGGCTGGCCTGACAGCGCGCCATGACCGCATCCACTACGATGGCGAGCTTGCGCGCCTTTTCTTCCGGCACGGCGAGCTGTTTCTGAAACGATTCGATGACATGCTGCGCCTGGATCTTCATGCCCCGGACATCGGTCAGCGTCATATGGGCGTTGGGCGGCAGGCCGAGCGCGGCATGCGCCTTGCGTCTGGCGTTGAAGAAGGCATCGACGTCACGCAGCGTCCAGAAGCCGTGCAGGCCGATCCGCACCAGCCCATAGTCCCGGTCGAGCGTGAAGGTGAATTTGCTGCTCATGCCGCGGCCGCCCTCGGCAGCGGCCGGACCGCCGGCATCTCGTCGAACAGCCAGGCCTCCGCCTCCTTGGCGTCCTCGAAGCAGCGGACATGGTCGCGGCCGTTCAGCGCGCGCACCAGCTGGCTGCGGGCGAGAGTCTGCCCGACGACGAAGGCGAGCCGGCGAGAGCGGTAGGCCGGGTCGGACAGCATCAGGCGGAAGGCCGCGACCACGTCCTGCGGCTGAATCTTCATGCCCCTGAGGTCGTTCAGCGTCAGATGCTGGTTCGGCGCGCAGTCCAGCTCGGCATGCGCCTTCTGCCTCGCCTCGAGGAAATCGGCGATATCATCGCTCGTGAACAGCCCGGACATCCGGATTCTGACCAGATCGCGCGCCCGATCCGCCTGCAGTGAGAAGCTCGCGCTCATGCCGCTCCCTTAGCACATGGCTCCTACCAATTTGCTAAGCCCGGTTTGCGTCAATCCCTGCTCCCGCATAAGGAAAGTGGCATGGGAACGACTATCGAGGAACTGGACCGGCGCCGCGCGGCCGCGCGCCTTGGCGGCGGCGAGAAAAGGATCGAGGCGCAGCACGCCAAAGGGCGGCTCACCGCGCGTGAGCGGCTGAAGGTGCTGCTCGATGCCGGCTCGTTCGAAGAATATGACATGTATGTCGAGCATAATTGCGTCGACTTCGGCATGGCCGATCAGGTCTTTCCCGGCGACGGCGTCGTCACCGGCTCGGGCACGATCAACGGCCGCTTCGTCTTCGTCTTCGCCCAGGATTTCACCGTGTTCGGCGGGTCCCTGAGCGAACGCCACGCGCAGAAGATCTGCAAGGTCATGGATATGGCGATGAAGGTCGGCGCGCCCGTCATCGGCCTCAACGACAGCGGCGGCGCCCGCATCCAGGAGGGCGTCGCCAGCCTCGCCGGCTATGCCGAGGTCTTCCAGCGCAACGTCCTCGCCTCCGGCGTGATCCCACAGGTCAGCCTGATCATGGGGCCCTGCGCCGGCGGTGCGGTCTATTCGCCGGCGATGACCGACTTCATCTTCATGGTGAAGGATAGCTCCTACATGTTCGTCACGGGGCCGGACGTGGTGAAGACCGTGACCAACGAGGTGGTGACGCAGGAGGAGCTGGGCGGCGCGATCACGCACACGACCAAATCCGGCGTCGCCGACGTCGCCTTCGAGAATGATATCGACGCCTTGCTCGCGACCCGCGACTTTTTCGACTTCCTGCCGCTCTCCAACCGCCACGATCTGCCCGAGCGGCCCTGCCATGACCCCTGGGACCGGCAGGAGGACAGCCTCGACACGTTGATCCCGGACAGCGCCAACCAGCCCTATGACATGCACGAGCTGATCCGGAAGGTGCTGGACGACGGCGACTTCTTCGAGATCCAGCCGGCCCATGCCGCGAATATCATTGTCGGCTTCGGGCGGGTCGAGGGCCGCACGGTCGGCGTGGTCGCGAACCAGCCGAAGGTGCTGGCCGGCTGTCTCGACATCAAGAGCTCGAAGAAGGCCGGGCGGTTCGTCCGCTTCTGCGACGCCTTCGACATCCCGATCCTGACCTTCGTCGACGTCCCCGGCTTCCTCCCGGGCGTCGCGCAGGAGCATGAAGGGATCATCAAGAACGGCGCGAAACTGCTCTTCGCCTATGCCGAGGCGACCGTGCCCAAGATCACGGTGATCACCCGCAAGGCCTATGGCGGCGCCTATGACGTGATGGCGTCCAAGCACCTGCGCGGCGATCTGAACTATGCCTGGCCGACGGCGGAGATCGCGGTGATGGGCGCGAAGGGCGCGGTCGAGATCATCTTCCGCGGAAAAACGCCGAAGGAGATTGCCGAGCGGACGGCGGAATATGAAGCGCGCTTCGCCAATCCGTTCGTGGCGGCGTCAAAGGGGTTCATCGACGAGGTGATCATGCCGCATTCCACGCGGCGGCGGATTGCGCTGGGCTTGCGGAAGCTACGGAACAAGCAGCTCGAAAATCCCTGGAAGAAGCACGACAATATCCCGCTGTGAGCCAGGTAAGCGCCTTCCTCATCTTCTGGTGTGTGATGGTAGCGATCATCACGGTCGTAAGCGTCGCCTGGGCGATCAATGACCTGAAGCGCGGGTCGGCTCGCTTCGGCTTTTTTGGCCAACGAGTGCAGCGCGCCGAAGAACCGTTCGAATTCTGGATTGCCGTCGGGTCCAAGTTTCTCGCGGCCCCGATGGGAGTCTTCATGATCTGGTTCGCGTTGGGCAATTTCGGCAGCGTTTTGCGATGACTTCGCACGCCGAGAATATCCTCGTCGGCCTGCTCGCGCTGGCGTTGCTGCCGGTGATCGGCTGGCGCATCAGGCGGGGCCTGAAGGAGGGCGAGCTGCCGCTCTACAAGACGCGGATCGACCGGAGCGCGGGGGCCGGGAAGTTCAATTTCCTCCTTGTGCTGCATGGGCTGATTTTCCTGCTGATCGCCGTGGTTGCGGCGGATTTGCTGCTGGGGCTGGGGCTCAAGGAGAGACTGTTATGACCATCGGCCGCCTGAACCATGTCGGGGTCGCCACGCCCTCGATCGAGCGCAGCGTCGCGCTCTATCGCGACCTGCTCGGCGCGACGAAGATCCACGACCCGTTCGACCTGCCGCCGCAGGGCGTGCGGGTCTGCTTCGTGGATACGCCGAACAGCCAGATCGAGCTGATCGAGCCGCTGGGCGAATCGTCTCCGCTGCACAATTTCCTCGCGAAGAACCCGCTCGGCGGGCAGCACCATGTCTGCTTCGAGGTGCCGGACATTCACCAAGCCAAGGCGGAGATGGAGGCGAACGGCGCAAAAGTGCTTGGCGAGCCAAGGATCGGTGCGCATGGGACTTTGGTGATCTTCGTCCACCCGAAGGATATGGGTGGCGTGCTGGTGGAATTGATGGAGACGCCCAGGGACGGCGGGCACTAGACTCCCTCTCCCCGGCGGGGAGAGGGTTGGGGTGAGGGGGCTCTGCCTTGTCGGCTAAGCTGGACCCCCTCACCAACTTCGCCTAGGCGGCGAAGCCGCCAAGGCTTCGTATCCTCTCCCCGCCTGGGAGAGGGGGATGGGGTACGTGACCGAGAAAAAACCTGCGAAAGCCGACTGGGACGCCGCCGCCGCGAAAGAGGTGAAGGGCAAGGACCTCGTCTGGCACACGCCGGAGGGGATCGACGTCCAGCCGCTCTACACGGCGGCGGACGCAGCGGGGCTGGACCCGGGCCTGCCAGGCTTCGCGCCGTTCACGCGCGGGCCCTATGCCTCGATGTACACCGGCCGGCCCTGGACGATCCGCCAATATGCGGGCTTCTCGACCGCCGAGGAGTCCAACGCCTTCTACCGCCGCAACCTCGCCGCCGGGCAGAAGGGCCTGAGCATCGCCTTCGATCTGCCGACGCACCGGGGCTATGATTCAGACCATCCGCGCGTGACCGGCGACGTCGGCAAGGCGGGCGTGGCGATCGACACGCTGGCGGACATGCAAGTGCTGTTCGACGGCATCCCGCTGGACGAGATGTCGGTCTCGATGACGATGAACGGCGCGGTGCTGCCGGTCATGGCCTTCTACATCGTCGCCGCTGAGGAGCAGGGGGTCAGCCAGGACAAGCTGACCGGCACGATCCAGAACGATATCCTCAAGGAGTTCGCGGTCCGCAACACCTATATCTATCCGCCCGCCCCCTCGATGCGGATCGTCGCCGACATCATCCAGTATTGCTCGGCCAACATGCCGAAGTTCAACTCGATCTCGATCAGCGGCTATCATATGCACGAGGCCGGGGCGACGGCGGTGCAGGAGCTTGCCTTCACGCTGGCCGACGGCATGGATTATGTGCGCGCGGCGCGGGCCAAGGGGCTGGAGGTGGACGCCTTCGCGCCGCGCCTCTCCTTCTTCTTCGGCATCGGCATGAACTTCTTCATGGAGGTGGCGAAGCTCCGCGCAGCGCGTTTGCTCTGGTGGCGGATCATGGACGGCTTCGGGGCGAAGTCCGAAAAGTCCAAGATGCTGCGCACGCACTGCCAGACCTCGGGGGTCTCGCTGACCGAGCAGGACCCTTACAACAATGTGATCCGGACGACCCTGGAGGCGCTTGCGGCGGTGCTTGGCGGGACGCAGAGCCTGCACACCAACAGCCTCGACGAGGCGGTGGCGCTGCCGACGGATTTCTCCGCCCGGATCGCGCGCAACACGCAATTGGTGATCGCCGAGGAAAGCGGCATCGCCAATGTCGCCGATCCGCTGGGCGGCTCTTATTATGTCGAGAGCCTGACCAACGAACTGGCCGAGAAAGCCTGGGCTTTGATCCAGGAGGTGGAGGCGCTTGGCGGGATGACCAATGCGGTCGCCGAGGGGATGCCCAAGCGCCGGATCGAGGAGGCCGCCGCCGCGCGCGCCGCCCGGGTCGACCGGGGCGAGACGGTGATCGTCGGCGTGAACCGCTACCGCAAGGACGAGGAGGATCATCTCGACATCCTCGAGGTCGACAATGACCGGGTCCGCACCGGCCAGATCGCCCGGCTCGCCAAGACGCGGGCGGAGCGGGACGAGGCCAAAGCGAAAGCCGCGCTCGGCGCGTTGACCGATGGGGCGAAGGGGGATGCGAATTTGCTGGCTTTGGCCGTCGAGGCGGCGCGGGCGCGCTGCACGCTTGGCGAGATCAGCGCCGCGCTGGAGGACGTGTTCGGCCGGTACGGCACCGTGCCGACGCCGGTGCAGGGCATTTACGGCGGCGCCTGGGCTGACGATCCGGCTTGGGACCGGGCGAAGGACGGGGTCGGCGCGGTCGGCCACCGGCTCGGGCGCAAGCCGCGGATGCTGGTCGCCAAGATGGGGCAGGACGGGCATGATCGCGGGGCCAATCTGGTCTCCTCCGCCTTCGCCGATCTGGGCTTCGACGTGGTGCCGGGGCCGCTCTTCCAGACGCCGGAGGAGAGCGCCCGGCTGGCGATCGAGAAGGATGTCGACGTGGTCGGCGCCTCCAGCCTGGCGGCGGGTCACAAGACTTTGGTGCCCGAGCTGATCGGCCATCTGAAGGAGATGGGCCGGCCGGACATCAAGGTGGTGGTCGGCGGCGTCATCCCGGCGCAGGATTACGACATGCTGCGGGAGGCGGGCGTGCAGGCGATTTTCGGGCCGGGGACCAACCTGGTGGAGGCCGCGGGGGAAGTGTTGCGATTGCTGGGGCATAATTTGCCGCCATTGGAAGAGGCTGCGGAATGAGTGAGAGCGTGACGTCCCCCTCCCTGAACAGGGAGGGGCTAAGGGTGGGTGCCGCCGAAGGGCGGTCGACGCACGGCACCTGAAGCGCCTCACGGCGCTACCCACCCCCGCCCTCCCGTCCAGGGAGGGGAGAACCGACTGGACCCGCGCCGAACTGGCGGCGCTGTTCGAGCTCCCGCTGATCGACCTGCTCTGGCGGGCGCAGCAGGTGCATCGGCGCCATCATGCGCCGAACGAGGTGCAGCTCTCGACCCTGCTCAGCATCAAGACTGGCGGTTGCCCCGAGGATTGCGGCTATTGTTCGCAGTCCGTCCATGCCGACACCGGCCTCAAGGCCACCAAGCTGATGGACGTGCGTGCGGTGCTGCAGGCGGCGGCGCAGGCGAAGGATCATGGCTCGACCCGCTTCTGCATGGGCGCGGCCTGGCGCAACCCGAAGGACCGGGACATGCCGGCCATCGTCGAGATGGTGAAGGGCGTACGCGCGATGGGCATGGAGACCTGCATGACGCTCGGGAAGCTGAGCGAAAAGCAGGCCGGGATGCTCGCCGCTGCGGGGCTCGATTATTACAACCACAATATCGACACCTCGCCGGAGCATTATGGCGAGGTGATCAGCACGCGGACGTTCGAGGAGCGGCTGAATACGCTCGACCACGTCCGCGCGTCGGGCATGAATGTCTGCTGCGGCGGCATCGTCGGCATGGGCGAGACGCGCGAGGACCGGGTCGGCTTCCTGCACGCGCTGGCCACCCTCCCCGCCCATCCGGAGAGCGTGCCGGTCAACGCGCTCGTGCCGGTGAAAGGCACCGTGCTGGGCGACATGCTGGCGGACACGCCACTGGCAAAGATCGACGAGATCGAGTTCGTCCGCACGGTCGCGGTGGCGCGGATCACGATGCCGCGGTCCATGGTGCGCCTGTCCGCGGGGCGCGAGAGCATGAGCGAGAGCACGCAGGCGCTCTGCTTCCTCGCCGGCGCCAATTCGATCTTCACCGGCGATGCCTTGCTGACCGCGCCCAATGCGGGGGACAATGCCGATGCGGCCTTGTTCGCGAAGCTGGGGCTCGTCGCCATGACTTCAACCGAACCGACACGGGAGGCCGCGGAATGAGGCGGCTGGCCGCCTCCCTTTTTCTCGGGACCGTGCTGGTTCCGACCGCCGCCTCCGCATGCGGAAACCTGAGCACTTACGGCCGTCAGCTGCAAGAAGAGCAGCGGGGTCGTTACCTTGATGGCGCCCGCGAAGTCGATGGCCGCTGGCAGCTCGAAACGCAAAGCGAGAGTGGCTTTCGATCAGGGTCCATCCACCTGCGCCGGGGCAGTCGCGAAACCGGCCGGACTGTCGATGCCTATTTCGGCGACGAGCTAAATTGCGGCTTCCCGATTTTCCCGGAGGACACCGCCATCGGGCACTTTTACCTGCGGCGCGATGGCCCGGGCTCGTGGAGGATCATCCACTTCATTTCCGAGCAGGACTTCCACGAAATGCAACAACAGGAGAGGCTGCAATGATCGGCTTGATGACCGCTTTGCTGCTTTCAGCGCAGGACCCGCAGTGGAATTGCGACAATCCGCAGGCGCAGCAGGAGATGAATTATTGCGCGGCGCGGGATGCCGAACGGGCGGATGCGGAGCTCAACACAGTCTATCGCACCGCGATTGCGGATGCGCAGGCTGCGGACCGGGACTATGCGCAGATGGACCCGGGCGGCGCGGCAGCCCATCGCGGCGAGCCCGGCGAGGAGGCGACGCTTCGCGAGGCGCAGCGGGCCTGGGTCGCCTTCCGCGACGCGCATTGCCGGATGCAGAGCTTCGAGGCGCGGGGCGGCTCGATGCAGCCGATGCTCGACGGCGGCTGCCGCGCCACCCTCACCCGCGCCCGTACCGCCGAACTGCGCGGCCCCGAATGTCCAGGCGATGCCGAGCAGGCGGCGATCAACGCCTGCCTGAACCGGATCTATACCCGCGTCGATGCCGCGCTGAACCGGCAGTGGGAGGAGACGTTGCGGGCGCGGCAGGCCGATGCCGAGCAGATCAGGACCGCCCAGCGCGCCTGGCTGGCCTATCGCGACGCCCAGTGCGCGAGCGCCACGCCGTCCGTGGCGAGCGCCGACATACAGGCGTCGGAGCAGACGCTCTGCCGCACCCGGCTCACCGAGGCGCGCACGCATGAACTCGCCGACCTCGCCGCGATGGGGGAATGATGCGGGAGAGAAGCCAGGTCATCGATCGCGTCACTTCAAGCCCCTCCCCTTCAGGGGAAGGGTTGGGGTGGGGCTTGTCCGGGATACGTGTGCGCGGCGACATGCCCCGCCCCCCGACCCCCTCCCCTGAAGGGGAGGGGGAGTAAGTGTTCAAGAAAATCCTGATCGCGAACCGGGGCGAGATTGCCTGCCGCGTCATCAAGACGGCGCGGCGGATGGGGATCGCGACGGTGGCCGTCTATTCGGATGCGGACGCGCGGGCGCCGTTCGTGCACATGGCGGACGAGGCGGTGCATATCGGGCCACCGCCGGCGGCGCAGTCCTATCTGCTCGCGGACAAGATCATCGCCGCGTGCAAGGCGACCGGGGCCGAGGCGGTGCATCCGGGCTATGGCTTCCTCTCCGAGCGGACCAGCTTCGCCGAGGCGCTGGCGGCGGAGGGTATCGCCTTCATTGGTCCGCCGGTGAACGCGATCGCGGCGATGGGCGACAAGATCGAGAGCAAGAAGCTCGCCAGGGCGGCGGGCGTGAACGTCGTCCCCGGCTTCGTCGGCGAGATCGAGGATACCGAGCATGCGGTGCGGATCTCGGCCGAGATCGGCTATCCGGTGATGATGAAGGCCTCGGCCGGCGGCGGCGGCAAGGGCATGAGGCTGGCCTATAGCGAGCAGGACGTGCGCGAGGGCTTCGAGGCGACGAAGCGCGAGGGGCTGGCGAGCTTCGGCGACGACCGGGTGTTCATCGAGAAGTTCATTCTCAATCCGCGCCATATCGAGATCCAGATCCTCGGTGACCGGCACGGCAACATCCTCTACCTCAACGAGCGCGAATGCTCGATCCAGCGGCGGCACCAGAAAGTCGTGGAGGAAGCGCCCTCCCCCTTCGTCACGCCGAAGATGCGCAAGGCGATGGGCGAGCAATGCGTCGCGCTTGCCAGGGCGGTGGGCTATTACAGCGCCGGCACGGTCGAGCTGATCGTCTCGGGCGCGGACCCGAGCGGCGAGAGCTTCTACTTCCTCGAGATGAACACCCGGCTGCAGGTCGAGCATCCGGTGACCGAGGCGATCACCGGCATCGACCTGGTCGAGCAGATGATCCGCGTCGCCGCGGGCGAAAAGCTGGCGATCAAGCAGCAGGACGTGAAGATCGATGGCTGGTCGATCGAGAACCGCGTCTATGCCGAGGATCCCTATCGCGGCTTTCTCCCTTCCACCGGCCGGCTGGTCCGCTACCGCCCGCCGGTCCCCGGCTGGACCGACGACGGCGCCGCGAACGGGCGGCGCGGGGTCGCGGGCGTGCGCGTCGACGACGGCGTCTATGAGGGCGGCGAAGTCTCGATGTTCTACGATCCGATGATCGCCAAGCTCGTCACCTGGGGCGAGACGCGCGACGAAGCCGCCGACCGCCAGATCGCCGCGCTCGACAGCTTCCAGATCGAGGGCCTGGGCCACAATGTCGATTTCGTCTCCGCGATCATGCAGCACCCCCGCTTCCGCTCGGGCGAGCTGACCACCGGCTTCATCACCGAGGAATATCCCGAAGGCTTCCATGGGGCCCCAGCCGACGAAACGTTGCTGGAAGACCTCGCCCTGATGGCCGGGGTGATCAGCCTCGAAATGGACTCCCAGGCAAGCAGTATCAGTGACCAACTGAACGGGAGCGCGCCGGCGTCGACCGAGCGGGTGGTGCGGATCGCCGGGCACGAATATGCGGTCCAGTATGACGGCTTTGACGGCGGCCTGATCGGCTATGTCAACGAGGGCGAGGGGCGCGAGCTGATCGGCCACTGGCAGCCGGGCGGCAGCCTGTTCAAGGCGCGGATCGACGAGCGCCAGCGGATCGTCCAGGTCGCCCGCAAGGGCCGGCGCTGGCGGCTCACCACGCGCGGCGCATCGCATCTCGTCGAGATATTGCCGCCGCACGTCGCCTTGTTGTCGCGCTTCATGCTCGAAAAGGTCCCGCCCGATCTTTCCCGCTTCCTGATCTGCCCGATGCCGGGCCTGCTCACCCGGCTCGATGTCGGGACTGGCGACAAGGTCGAGGCGGGCCAGCCGCTCGCCGTGGTCGAAGCGATGAAGATGGAGAATATCCTCCGCGCCGAGAAAGCCGGGACAGTGAAAGCGGTCAACGCGAAGCCGGGCGACAGCCTTGCCGTCGACGCCATTATCATGGAGTTCGAATAAGACGGTTACCTGAACAGCACAGTCGAAGTTTTTCGTCCCAGCCCCGCAACGATTTACGGGAAAGGTGGTTCTCGCGACCATGACGATACAGTTTCTTCCGCTCCGTCCGGCCGCGCTGATCGGCGCCGCCGCCCTCGCCCTTCTGAGCGCAACCCCGGCAGCCGCACAGCGCACCGTCACCGTGGGGCTGGGCGCCCAGGCCTATCCGCAATATCCCGCGGCCGACACGTATGGCATCGGCCCGATGCCGATCTTCGACATTCGCCGGCCCGGCCAGCCGATCACCTTCGAATCCGCAGACGACGGCGCGGGCTTCAACGTCCTTGCCTATGACAGCGTGATCAATTTCGGTCCGGCCGTGCGCTTCCAGAGCAAGCGCGACGAGAACGATGTCGGAGCGGACGTCGGCAATGTCGGCTTCACCGTCGAGGTCGGCGGCTTTGTCTCGCTCCTTCCGAGCCGGAATTTCCGCATTCGGGCCGAGCTCCGCAAAGGCCTGGGCGGCCATCGCGCCCTCGTCGGCAGCCTTGGCGCGGACGTCATCTTCCGCGACGACCAGAATTACATTTTCGCGATCGGGCCGCGCGTCCGCTGGGCCGACAACAAATATCAGGACCGCTATTTCGGCGTGACGCCGGCCGTTGCGGGAGTGACGGGTCTCGCTTCGCTCGATCCGGACGGCGGCATCTATGCGGTCGGCGGCATCGCCAATTTCACCCGGCGGCTGGGCCGCAATTGGGGGATGCAGGCCTATGCCGGCTATGACCGGCTGGTCGGCGACGCCGCCGACAGCCCGATCGTCCGCGCCTATGGCTCGCGCGACCAGTTTTCCGGCGGCGCCGGGCTTTGGATCGAGTTCAACGTCGGCGGCGGCCGGCGCTAGCCCTTTGACTCTGCTCCCCGACTCATGGTGAGGAACGGCATGCGCCTGCTCCTCATCCTGCTCGCCCTGCTCGCCATTCCCACCGCCGTCTCGGCCCGCCTCTCGCCCGAGGAACGGCGCATGGCGAGCGCGGTCACGGCCGGGCAGGAGCGCACTGTCGCCCTGCTCGAGCGGCTGGTGAACCGGAACAGCGGCTCGCTGAACCTGGCGGGCGTGCGCGCCGTCGGCCAGATGATGCGTGAGGAGCTGGAGCCGCTGGGCTTCACCGTCCGCTGGGTCGACATGAGCGCGACCGGCCGCGCCGGCCATATCGTCGCCACGCATCGCGGGCCGGGCCGCAACGTCCTGCTGATCGGCCATCTCGACACGGTGTTCGAGCCGGACAGCCCGTTCCAGCATTTCACCCGCAGCGGCAATCGCGCGACCGGCCCCGGCGTCGGCGACGACAAGGGCGGGCTGGTGGTGATCGTCGCTGCGCTCCGCGCCATGCAGGCGGCCGGGACCCTGCGCACCGCCAACATTACCATCGTCCTCACCGGCGACGAGGAGCGCACCGGCTCCCCCATCGCCGTCGCCCGCCGCGACCTGATCGAAGCCGGGCGCGCCGCCGATTTCGCATTGGAGTTCGAGAATCAGGTCCGTCTGGATGGCCGCGATTACGGCTCGATCGCCCGGCGCAGCTCGACCAACTGGACGCTCACCGCCCATGGCCGCACCGGCCACAGCTCCGGGGTCTGCGGCGAGAATATGGGCTGCGGCGCGATTTACGAGCTGGCCCGCATCCTCGACGCCTTCCGCCGCGAGCTGGCCGAGCCCAACCTCACCTACAATGTCGGCGTGATGGCCGGCGGCACGCCGGCGACGCTGGATGCCGCCGGCTTCCGGACCACCGCCTCCGGCAAGACCAACATCATCGCCGAGACCGCGATCGCCCGGGGCGACCTGCGCAGCCTGACCCCCGAGCAGGACGCCCGCGCGCGTAGCCGCATGCAGGCGATCGTCGCCCAGCATCTGCCCAACACGAGCGCGACGCTGGAATTCGGCGAGGACGGCTATCCCCCCATGGCGCCGACCGAGGGCAATCGCGCCCTGCTCGGCCGGCTCAACCTCGTGAACCGCGACCTCGGCCTGCCCGACATGCCGGAATATGACCCGGCCCGCCGCGGCGCCGCCGATTCTTCCTTCGTCGCCGCCGATGTCGACACGCTCGCGGGCCTCGGCGCGGCGGGCGGCGGCAGCCATGCGGAGGGCGAATGGGTCGATCTGGACAGCCTGCCCCGCCAGGCGACGCGCGCCGCGATCCTGATCACCCGGCTGACGCGGGAGCGGCCCGCGCGCTAGGGGCGGCGCGCGGTCAGCAGGTAGTTGAGCGAGAGATCCTCGCCGAGGGTGAAGCCGCGGGTCAGGCTGAAGCTGAGGCCGATGACGTCGGTAACCTCCAGCCCCGCATCGGTGACCATCGCCTTGAGCTCGTCCGGCGCGATGAACTTCTCCCAGTCATGCGTGCCCTTGGGGATCCGCCCGAGGCCTTCAGCGAGATCCACCAGCAGTAATTTCGACTTGGCCGTCCGCGCCGGCGTCGAGAGGATCAACAGCCCGCCTTCCGCGACCGCTGCCGCCAGCGCGCCAACGAACGCGGCGGGATCGGCGACATGCTCGATCACTTCCAGCGATGTGACCAGATCGAAGCGACCGCCCAGCGCCTCCGCGCCGCCGACCCGGTAGTCGATCTCCAGCCCCTGCCGCTCGGCATGGGCCCGCGCCGCCGCGATATTCTCGGGCGCCGCATCGATCCCGGTCACCGCCGCGCCGAGCCGGGCCAGCGGCTCTGCCAGCAGCCCGGCGCCGCAGCCCACATCCGCCGCCTTCTTGCCGGCGAGCGGCTTCAGGCCGGTCTCGTCCGTCTGCCAATGATGATCGATCTGCTCGCGGAGATATTTGAGCCGCACGGGATTGAGCTTGTGCAGCATCGCCGAGGACCCCTTCGGGTCCCACCAGTCCGCCGCCATGGCGCCGAAATGCGCGGCTTCCTGCGGATCGATGGTGGCGGCTGGCTCGCTTGCATGTGCCATGGCGGCCTCCTAACAGTCGCCCGAGCCTTTTCCCACCGTGTTTCCGGCCGGAGCCCAATGCCTCGCATCGTCATGAAATTCGGCGGCACCTCGATGGCGGGGAGCGAGCGCATCCGCCATGTCGCCGGGCTGGTGAAGCGCGAAGCCGAGCGGGGCAATGAGGTCGCGGTCGTGGTCTCGGCCATGGCCGGGGAGACCGACCGGCTGATCCAGTTCTGCCGCGAGGCGGCCAGCGTCTACGATCCCCGCGAATATGATGTCGTGGTGGCCTCGGGCGAGCAGGTCACCTCCGGCCTGCTCGCGATCACGCTGCAGGGCATGGGGCTCAACGCCAAGTCCTATATGGGCTGGCAACTGCCGATCCGCGCCTCGGGCCACGCGGCCGGCCTGATCGAGGGGATCGACGCCGAGGTGCTGGAGGGCATCTTCCGGCAAAGCGGAATCGCTGTCATCCCCGGCTTCCAGGGCGTCACCGACCGGGGCGACCTCGCGACCTTGGGCCGCGGCGGCTCCGATACCTCGGCGGTCGCGCTGGCGGCGGCGATGAACGCCGACCGCTGCGACATCTATACCGACGTGGACGGCGTCTACACGACCGACCCGCGCATCGTGCCGCGCGCCCGCAAGCTCGCCACCGTCACCTATGAAGAGATGCTGGAGCTGGCCAGCGTTGGCGCCAAGGTGCTGCAGACCCGCTCGGTCGGGCTGGCCATGCGCTACAATATGCCGCTCCAGGTGCTTTCCTCCTTCGAGGATTTGCCCGGGACGATGATCGTCGGCGACGACGAGATTGAGGACAAGGATATGGAACGCAACGTCATCACCGGCATCGCCCACGACCAGAATGAGGCGATGGTCACCCTGACCGGCCTACCGGACCGTCCGGGCGCACTCGCCGCGATCTTCGCGCCGCTCGCCGCCGCCAATATCAATGTCGACATGATCGTGCAGAGCGCGCACGCGGCGAACGACCGCCGCACGCTCACCTTCACCGTCCCCACCGCCTCGCTCGCCCATGCCAGTGCCGCGCTCGAGAAGGTGAAGGCGGAGATCGGCTTCGACGATCTCACGACCAATACCGAGGTGGTGAAGGTCAGCGCGGTCGGCGTCGGCATGCGCTCCAACGCCGGCATCGCCGCGAAGATGTTCCAGACGCTCGGCGACCGCGGCATCAACATCATCGCGATCAGCACGTCGGAGATCAAAGTGTCCGTGCTGCTCCACGAGGATTATACCGAGCTTGCGGTGCGCGTGCTGCACACGGCCTTCGGGCTGGATGCGGAGGATGCGGCGTAATGGCATCACGTGGGCCGAAAGCCCTCCCCCTTGATGGGGGAGGGTTGGGTGGGGGTGGACTCTCCGCTAAGGCACAGCCCCATGAATGACGCCACCCCACCCTCGATCCCTCCCCATCAAGGGGAGGGAGGCCTTGGCCATGACCGCCTGCGCCGCCTGATGGCGCGCGGCACCGACTTCCTCGGCTGCGACTATGCGGTGCTCGGCGGGGCGATGAGCTGGATTTCGGAGCGTAACCTCGTCTCCGCGCTTTCCAACGCCGGCGCCTTCGGGGTGATCGCCTGCGGGGCGATGACGCCGGACCTGCTCGACACCGAGATCGCCGAGACCAAGGCCCGGACGTCGAAGCCGTTCGGCGTGAACCTCATCACCATGCACCCGCAGCTCAACGAGCTGATCGACGTTTGCGCGAAGCATGCAGTGAGCCATGTCGTGCTCGCCGGGGGCCTGCCGCCGTCCGGGTCGATCGAGCGGATCAAGGGCAATGGCGCGAAACTGATCTGCTTCGCTCCCGCCCTGGCGCTGGCGAAGAAGCTGGTTCGCTCCGGCGTCGACGCTCTGGTGATCGAGGGGATGGAGGCGGGCGGCCATATCGGGCCGGTCTCGACCTCGGTGCTGGCGCAGGAAATCCTGCCGCCGCTCGCCGCCGACGTGCCGATCTTCGTTGCCGGCGGCATCGGCCATGGCGGGTTGATTGCCGGCTATCTGGAGATGGGCGCGGTCGGCGTGCAGCTTGGCACCCGCTTCGTCTGCGCGACCGAGTGCATTGCCCACCCGAACTTCAAGAAGGCCTTCATCCGCGCCTCGGCGCGCGACGCGATCACCTCCGTGCAGATCGATCCGCGCCTCCCGGTCATTCCGGTCCGCGCCCTCAAGAATCGCGAGATGGAGAGCTTTGCCGCCAAGCAGCGCGAGGTCGCGCAGCTGCTCGACGAGCAGAAGGTCGAGATGATGGAGGCCCAGCTCCAGATCGAGCATTACTGGGCCGGCGCGCTCCGCCGCGCGGTGATCGAGGGCGATGTCGAAACCGGCTCGGTCATGGCCGGCCAGTCGGTGGGCATGGTGAAGGACGAGGCGCCGGTGGCGGAGATCCTCGCGACCCTGATGGACGAAGCGGCGCACGCGCTGGAGCGGCGGTCGGTCCACGCATGATCGCCTGACGGAGGCCTGCCATGACGACACGTGACAGCCAGTTCACCGGTTCGGTCCCGGCGCTCTACGATCGCTGTCTCGGTCCCATGCTGTTCGTGCCTTATGCGCGGGACATCGCTGATCGTGCCGCCGCGTTCCGGCCCGCCCGCATCCTCGAGACAGCTGCCGGCACCGGCATCGTCACCGAGGCTCTGGCCGCCGCGCTGCCGGAGGCCGAAATTGTCGCCACCGACCTCAACCAGGCGATGCTCGACATTGCCGCCGCCCGCGGCCTGCCGGCGCGGGTGAGCCTCCAGGCTGCGGATGCCCAAGCGCTGCCTTTCGTGGAGGGCAGCTTCGATCTGGTCGTCACCCAGTTCGGCGCCATGTTCTTTCCGGACCGGGTCGGCGCCTATGCCGAAGCCAGGCGCGTGCTCAGACCCGGAAGCCGTTTCCTGTTCAATGTCTGGGACGCGCTGGAGCACAATCCGGTGAGCAAGCTGCTGGGCGACACCGTCGCCGCGATGTTCCCGGACGACCCGCCGGGTTTCTACCGCCGGGTCCCCTTCGGCTATCACGACACTGCGCAGATCGAGGCGGACCTACGCGCCGCCGGCTTCAGCGACATCGCCATCGAAACGGTCAGCAAGATCAGCCGGGTCGATGCCCGCGCCGCCGCGGTCGGCCTGTGCGAGGGGTCGCCGATGGGCGCGGAAATCGAGGCGCGGGGCGGCGACCTTGCCGTCGTCGCCGATGCGGCCGCCGCCGCGCTGGCGCCGGTCGATGGCAAGGAGATGCCAATGTCCGCCCATGTGATCAGCGCCGGATGAGGGATCCCGGCGCCTTCCTGCGCGCAACCGGGGATGGCGACATCGATACCGTCCGCGACATGCTCGCGGCCGATCCGGCGCTGGTCCACGTGGTCGGGCCGCATCCTTATTGGGGTGGCCGCCCGCAGGCCCTGCATGTCGCGGTCGAGACAGGAAGGCGCGACATGTTCGACCTGCTGCTCGCCGCTGGCGCCGATCCCAGTGGCCGCAATGGGGACTATGACCTCTGGTCGCCCTTGATGCTGGCGATCAACCGCGACCGCGCCGAGATGCGCGACGCGCTGATCAGCCATGGCGCCCGGATCGGCCTGGCCGAAGCACTGATGATGAAGGACGATGCGGCGGTGGACGTCCTGCTCGCCGACGGTCTGCCGCCGCTCGCGCCGAACCAGGGCTCGATCCTCGCCTTCGCGCGCACCCCTTTCGCGATCGACCGCCTCATCGAACTCGGCGCGCCGATCGATCTGAAGGACCGCTGGGGGACAACCCCGATCGAAGCGATGAGCCGCGCCGGGGCGGACGGCGGCCAGCTTGTTCTTCACATGATGACGCACGGCGTCACCCCCGACCCCGAAGCCTTCGCCCGGCTCGGCGACCGCGACATGCTGGCCGCGCTTGCCGAGACCGACCCGTCCATCGCCCGGCGCGACAGCGTGCTGATGGCCGCGGTCGAGCATCGCCGGCATGACCTGGTCCGCTGGCTGCTCGGCCAGGGCGCCAACGCCAATGCCCGCAACCTCACTCTCTCCAGGCAGACCGCCCTGCACAATGCCGCCTGGAACGGCGATCTCGACATGGTGAAATTGCTCGTCGAGCACGGCGCGGACTTCCACGCCCGCGACGGCGAGCATGACAATACGCCTTTGGGCTGGGCCCGAACCGCCGCGTCGATCACCAACAATCCGGCCTGCATGGACGTCGCCGCCTGGCTCCAGGCCCAGGGCGGCTAGCGCCGGGCGGCGTCGCTGCGGGCGCGCAGGGCGGCGAACTCCGTGCCGGGCCGCCAGCGTGGCCAGATGCGCGAATTGGCGAGACGCAGGCCGACCCGGTAATAAAGCTGGATGTCCCGCGCCGCCGACGCGAAGTTCAGCTCCGGCCCCCATTGGTCGGAGGGCTGGTGGAACCGTGCCCCAAGCGGGCTCTGCTCGGCCAGGTCCCAGCCCGAGCCGGCGAAGATGAAGGGCACGCCGCGCTTGGCGAACGGGAAATGATCGGAGCGGTAGTAGAAGCCGACGACGCTGTTCGGATCGTCCCGCATCCGCCGGCCGGTCCGGGTCAGCTCTGCGCCCAGATTGTCCTCCAGATCTGTGTGGCCGAGCCCCGTCACCTCCATCGTCCCGGTGGGCCCGAACATGTTGACCGCGTCCATGTTGATCCCGCCGACCGTGGTCTCCAGCGGGAAAAGCGGATGCGCGGCATAATAATCCGAGCCGAGCAGCCCGCTTTCCTCCAGCGTCATCGCGATGAACAGGATCGAGCGCTGCGGCCGCGGCCTGGCGGCGAAGACGCGGGCGAGCTCGAGCAGGCCGGCCACCCCGCCCGCATTGTCGAGCGCGCCGTTGCAGATCCGGTCCGCCTCGCCCTCGGGGCGGCAGAGACCGAGATGATCCCAATGGGCGGTATAGACAAAGGTCTCGTTCGGGTGGCGCGTACCGGGCAGGATCGCGAGCAGATTGTGGGTGACGAGGTGCTGGGTCGTGACGTCGAAGCGGGCGGACAGGGTCATTCCGGTCAGCGCCCGCGCCCGGAAGCCACTCTGCTGCGCTGCATGCCGCTGCTGCTCCAGGTCGAGTCCGGCGCAGCGGAACAGCCGCTCGGCGGCGTCCTGCCGCAAATAGCCGGTGAAGCCGACCAGCCCGTCATCGGCCCCTGGAATGCCGCTGGCCGTCCCCGAAGAGCGTGCGAGCATGTCCCAGGGCAGGCCGAAAAAGGCCTCGTGATGGATGATGATGATCGCCGCCGCGCCCTGCCTGCCCGCTTCCTCGACCTTCGAGGCGGGCCGCCCATAGTAGCTGAGCGCCGGGCCGCCAAACAGGCCGCTCGGCTGCTCATGATCGGGATCGTTGGCCAGCACGACGACGACCTTCCCGTGCGCGTCGAGGCCGGCATAATCGTTCCAGCCAAGCTCCGGCGCGTTGATCCCGTAGCCGGCGAAGACGAGCGGCGCGTTGGCGAGGTCGACATGCGCCGCCGGATTGCGCGTCGAGACGGCAAAGGCCTCACCCGGTTCCCAGGCGCAAGCGGCCTGGGCCGCGCCGAAGGCGAAGTGGCGCTCGGCGGAAATCCGGGTGCGGTTCATCGGCACGGCCTGCGTCCAGCCGCCGTGCTCGCCCGCCGGCCGCGCCCCGATCGCGCGGAATTGCTGGGTCAGATAAGCGAGTGTTCTCTCCTCGCCCGCCGTGCCGGGCCCGCGCCCTTCAAATTCGTCGGAGGCGAGCACGCGGACATGGGCGGACAGGCGCGCCGGATCGATCGTGGGCGCGGCCGTGCGGGGGTTCGCCATGCTCGTGGGGACGGTAGCGAGCATGGCGAAGAGCAAGAGCGATTTTTTCATTGGCGAACCGGGCCGGAAATAACCTAATCAATAAGTCATCCAAATTTGAAAGAGTCAAGCGAGGGCGGAAAATGAGCGGCGACCGATCGCAGACCTACTGGATCATGGCCCCCGAGCAGCTCGCGGCCATGGCTTCGGCCCGCCGCCAGGATATTGTCGACCGGCTCGCCGCAGCCGGGGCGCTTTCGGTCAAGGAGCTGGCGGCCCAAATCGGCGCCCGCCCACCCGCGCTCTACCATCATCTCGAAAAGCTGCTCGCCGTCGGCCTGATCGAGGAGGCCGGCTCACGGATCGTCCGCCGCAAGCGCGAGACGCTCTATGCCGCGCGGGCGCCGCGCATGCGGATGGCGCGCGCGCTGGCGGAGGGCCAGCATCCGGAGCTCATGGAGGCGATCGTCGCCTCGCTGACCCGCCAGATGGACCGGGATTTCCGCACCGGCATCGCCTCCTCCGCCCGCCAGACCGACGGCGCGCTGCGCAATCTCGGCTTCTTCCGGCTGATGGGCCGGCCGGACGCCGCCGGCATGGCCCGGATCAACGCCTGCCTCGCGGAGGTCGCGGAAATTCTCTGGCATGCCGATGCGCCAGATGCCGATCTCGTCTGCCTCTCCTGGGTGTTCGCGCCGCTTTAGGAGCTTGGAAATCGTGGGGCCTTTCTGATAGCCCCCCACGCATGCCCACCCAGTCCGCCTCATCCGCCCGGGAAATCCTGACGGGCCTGCACGATGTGATGGCGTCGAAGCTCGGTGCGCAGGCGAAGCTGAACAAGGTGGTGAAGATCATCGCCGAGGCGATGGCGAGCGAGGTCTGCTCCATCTATCTGCTGCGCGACGGCGTGCTGGAGCTGTTCGCCACGCTCGGCCTCAACCAGGCCGCCGTCCACGTCACCAAGCTGGCTTTGGGTGAGGGCCTGGTGGGCACGATCGCCAAGGACGTCGCAGTGCTGAACCTCGCCGAGGCGGCGAGCCATCCTGAATTCGCCTACCGGCCGGAAACGGGCGAGGAATTGTTCCACAGCTTCGCCGGCGTGCCGATCATCCGCAAGGAGCGCGCGATCGGCGTGCTCGCCGTCCAGCATGACGATCCACGCGCCTATGACGAGCTGGAGATCGAGGCGCTGCAGACCGTGGCGATGGTGCTCAGCGAATTGATCGCCAATGCCGGCCTTGCCGACCGCGCCGCGACGGCGGGCGAAGAAGGCCGCGGCACGGGTGCGACCCGCATCGTCGGGCTGAAGCTGGTCGCGGGCATGGGCCGTGGCCATGCCGTCTTCCACCAGCCGCGCGTGCTGATCGAGCATACGGTCGCCGACGATATCGAGGCGGAGCGGCACCGCGTCTATTCGGCCTTCTCCAAGATGCGCGAGCAGATCGACGCGATGATGGGCCAGGCGGAATTCGGCACGGTCGGCGAGCATCAGGAGGTGCTCGCGACCTACAAGATGTTCGCCTATGACGAGGGCTGGTCGCGGCGGATCAACGAGGCGATCGACAGCGGCCTGACCGCCGAGGCGGCGATCGAGCGCGTCCGCCAGCGCACCGCCCAGCGCATGCGCCAGATCGACGATCCGCTGCTGCAGGACCGGATGCACGATCTCGACGATCTCGCCAACCGGCTCTTGCGGATCGTCTCCGGCCAGCTGGGCACCGCCGCCCAGGCCGGCCTGCCGCAGGACGCCGTGCTGATCGCCCGCAATCTCGGCCCCGCCGAACTGCTCGAATATGACCGGCGCAAGCTGAAGGGCGTGATCCTCGAGGAAGGCTCGCTCACCGCCCATGTCGTGATCGTCGCCCGCGCCATGGGCGTGCCGATGATCGGGCGTGTCGCCAATGTCCGCCAGCTGATCGCGGAGGGGGATCTCGTCCTTGTCGACGGCAATGAGGCGAGCGCGATCGCCCGTCCCACACCGGCCATCGAGGAGGCGTTCGACACCAAGCTCGCCGTCGGCCAGAAGCGCCGGGCCGAATATGCGGCGGTGAAGGACAAGCCGTCCGTGACCAGAGACGGCGTCCGCGTGCAGCTGATGGTCAATGCGGGGCTTCGCGACGACATCGCCGCGCTCGACGCCACGGGCGCCGAGGGGATTGGGCTGTTCCGCACCGAGTTCCAGTTCCTGGTCTCCGCCCAGCTCCCCAAGCGCGAGGCGCAGCAACGGCTCTATCGTTCGGTTCTGGAGGCAGCGGGCAACAGGCCGGTGATCTTCCGCACCGTCGATATCGGCGGCGACAAGAACCTCCCCTATCTCGACACCAACGTGGAGGCGGAGGAAAATCCCGCCATGGGCTGGCGCGCGCTGCGCCTCGCGCTCGACCGCGACACGTTGATGAAGGCGCAGGCCCGCGCGCTGATCGAGGCAGCGGCGGGCCGCGAGCTGCAGATCATGTTCCCGATGGTCTCCGAGCCCTGGGAGTTCGACGCCGCGCGCAAGATTGTCGAGGAGCAGCGCGCCTGGCTGGCCGAGCGCAAGAAGCCTTTGCCCAAGCGCATCCTCTACGGCTGCATGCTGGAAGTGCCGTCGCTCGCCGAGATGCTGGACGTGCTGCTGCCCAAGCTCGACTTCCTCTCGGTCGGGACCAACGACCTCACCCAGTTCCTGTTCGCCGCCGACCGCTCCAATCCGCGGCTGGCCGAGCGTTATGACTGGCTGTCGCCGGCGATCCTCCGTTTCCTCAAGCGGATCCAGAAAGCCGCCGACAAATATGATGTCCCGCTCGGCGTCTGCGGCGAGATGGGCGGGCGCCCGCTCGAGGCGATGGCCTTGGTCGGCATTGGCATCCGCCGCCTGTCGATCACGCCGGCTGGCGTCGGCCCGGTCAAGGCGATGATCCGCTCGCTCGACGCCGGCGCCGCGGCGCGGGCCATGGACCGCCTGCTGAAGGACCCGCCGGCCGACTTCCGCGGCGCGATCGCCGCCTGGGCGGAAAAGCATCGGGTGGCCATAGCCTGAGGCCAGCCCGCCGCACATGCGGGTCGCCTCTGCGGTCCTCCCGGTTGACTTCCTCGCGGCCATGTGACGATGACGGCTCAGGCGGGGGGCGCCGGCACTGGGTTAAGGCGAATCGATGTCGGATTTTGAAGAGGGGGAAGAGCAGTTCGTCCCGATCGGCGAACGGCTGAAGCGTGCCCGCGAGGCGCGCGCGATGAGCCTCGACGACGTCGCCAGCCAGACCCGCATCCCGATGCGCCATCTCCAGCATATCGAACTTGGCGAATGGGACGCGCTGCCCGCGCCCACTTATGCGATCGGCTTCGCCCGCAATTATGCGGCCGCGATCGGCCTCGACGGGCCGGCCATCGCCAATGAGCTGCGCGACGAGATCGGCGGCCCGCGCCGCCGCACCCAGGCGGCGGAATATTATGAGCCCGCCGATCCGGCGCGAGTGCCGCCCAAATCGCTGGTCATCGGCGTCATCGTCGCGATCCTGCTGCTGGCCGGCGCCTATCTGCTGTGGCGCAACACGCTCGGCGCGGACAATGGCCCCGCGCCGGAGCAGCCGACCGCCACAACCCAGCAAGACCAGGGCGGACCGGCGCCGGACAATGGCCAGACCGCGGCCCCGCAGGACCTCACCGGCCAGACGGTGACCCTGACCGCGCTCGGCGACGTCTGGTTCAGCGTTACCGACGGCGCTGGCGGCCCCGCGCTGCACACCGGCGTGATGACCACCGGCCAGACCTTCACCGTTCCGGCCAGTGCCGCGCATCCCCTGCTGCGCACCGGCCGGCCGCAAATGCTCCGCGCCAGCGCGGCGGGCCGCGATCTCGGCCTGATCGCGCCGGAGGAGCGCACGGTCGACAATGTCAGCTTGCTGCCGCAGGATCTCGCTGCCCGCCCCGCAGGCCAGGCGAGCGCTCCGGCCGCCGCCGCACCCACGACGCCTCCTGCGACTGCGCCCGCGCCGAACCGCCCGCGCCAGCCGACCGTGAGGACTCGCCCCAGCGCGCCCACGCCAACCCAGGCGCAGCCGCCCGCGCCTCAGCCGGCCGCCCCGCTTTCGGTGCCGCCGCCCCCGCCGCAGCAGTAAACGGCCCGTCGCTTAAGGCTGGCGACAGCATGGTTCCTCAAATATCATCCCGAAGAACCAGAACGACCAGGCGGGGACCGTAATGCGCGTACATCT
>JBGAHY010000032.1:0-39259 GCA_044225925.1 Allosphingosinicella sp. | reverse complement strand
GGCGCGATGCCGACGCGGTGCATCAGGCCCGAATTGCGTTGCGGCGTCTGCGCTCCGCTTTGTCGCTGTTCCGCCCGACGGTACGCGGCAAGGATTATCCGGAACTGCGCGAAGAGGTCAGTTGGCTTGCCGGGCAGTTCGGCGACGCCCGCAATCTCGACGTGCTGCTCGCCGGCCAGGAGGGGTTGCAGGCCGCGAAGACGGTGCAGGAGCGTCTATTGAAGGCCCGGGCCAAGGCCTATGACCGGGTCGAGGCGGCCCTGGGCTCGGAACGGGTGAGGGCGCTCATGCTCAAGCTGTCGCTCTGGATCGAAGCGGGGGCCTGGCGCTTCCGCGACCGGGCCAAGCGCCCGCTCGCCAGCCTCGCCGTCGAGCAACTGGACCGGCAATGGCGGCGCGTGAAGCGCAATGGGACGCGGCTTGGCAAGACCGACGCCAATGACCGGCATCGGCTGCGGCTCGACGTAAAGAAGCTCCGTTACTCCGCCGAATTCCTCGCCGGCCTCTCAGCGAAAAGGCCGAAGCTCGCCCGCCGCGAGCGCTTCGTCGCGGCGCTCAAGGAACTGCAGGAAAGGCTCGGCGATCTGAACGATGCCGAGGAGGCCGCCGCGATCACCACCGGCCTTGCCCGCGGCCCGCGCGGCAATGCGGAGCGCCAGCGCCGCCGCGCCGCTGCCGAGGAAGCGATCGCCGCTGCGGAAGAGGCCCTGCGGGCGGCGGGCGAAGCGGCCTGCTATTGGGCCTGAGGGCCCGCGAGGCTCATCAAAACCCTGAAATCTGGGTTGTCACCGGCCGTACCTGGCTCGGCGCTGTGACTCATTCGCTGCACCTTTCACAAAATCGTCAGGGCCGAGTCACAAAAAACTACCGCAATTGTCATATTCCTGTAACATCCTCCGAAATCAGCTTTGGGAGGCACGGTCATGAAGAAACTTTCGCTGCTCGCTCTTGGTGTGCTCTGCCTCTCCGGCGCCGCGACAGCGCAGAGTAATGACACGATCACGGTGCGCGCGGCCGACCCGTTCGCCGCCGCCGCGATCCAGAGCGGCAATCTCGGCCGCGCCGAGGCTGTCCTGACCGACCGCCATCTCGACCGGAGCGACCCGGTGCGCCTGATCAATCTCGGCGCCGTTTACTGGCTGAGCGGCCGCCATGAGGCCGCGGTCTCGGCCTGGCGTCGGGCGCTCGCCTCGCCGGTCCAATATGACGTGCAGACGGCCGGCGGGCGCCTGCGCTCGACCGACGAGCTGGCGCGCGAGGCGCTCGCCGCCGCCACGGCGCGCCCGGTGATGACCGCCAGCCGCTAGACGCTCCAGGAACCAAAGAAAAGGCGCCCGCCGTCTCCGGCGGGCGCTTCAGTTTGCGGTAGGCCCGGTGGGGGTCGAGCGCCGGGCCGTCCGCGCTGTGCGTTGCGATGGGTGGACCACCCACCCTCCGGTTCTTTAGTCGTGGTTCATTCTCCAGGTCAGAATGCGAAGCCTATCTCCGCCCCGAAGGTGCGCGGCGCGTTGAAGTTCGCATAGTCGCCCAGCACCGCAGCATTCGCCGCGGAACGACGGTAGATATGCGTCTCGTTCAGCAGGTTGCGGCTCCACAATGAGAAGGTCACGCGCGCTTCGGGACCGACACGAACATCCGCCAGGGCGATGCGGCCATTGACGATGAAGCTCGAGTCTGTCCGTACCGACTCGGCCTGGAAGCTGTATTGCGGGTCTGCATAATTGGCGTCGAGGTGCAGCCGCACCTGGGCACCCTGCCCGCCGACCGGAACGTTGTAGTCGAGCGAGCCCGAAAGCGCATTGCGGGGCGTGAACACGACGAACACCGGGAACAGCGGATTGCCGGGCAGGAACGGGTTCGGCGTCGGCGGAACGCGCGCATGAGTGTAGGCATAGGACAGGCCGAGGGTGAGATCCTGCGTGACGCGCGCGGTCAGCTCCGCCTCGAAACCGCGAATTTTCGAGGTGCCCGGCGCGTTCAACGTCTCCTCGGTGTGGAGATTGAACGTGGGGCTCGCCGGGTTGGTGTCCACATTGTCGAAGTCCGTCTGCGTGCCCGTGCGATTCATGATGTAGCCCGCCAGATTGAGCCTGACATGACGATCGAACAGATCGAGCTTGGCGCCGACCTCATAGGATTTGACGACCTCGGGGCCGAACGCGTTGAAGGTCTGCGAGCGGTCGTTGGCGCCCCCGGCGCGGTAGCCGGTCGCATATTTCGCGTAGAGATTGACGCCCGGCATGACATCCGCGGCGAGAGTGATCAGCGGATCGAAGCGGTCGCCTCTGAAAGTGAACAGGAAATTGGTCGGCTTGTTCTGGACGGTGTAGAGAACGCCGTCGCGCTCATCGCGTGAATAGCGGCCGCCGACGGTAACGTGGATGGCTTCCGTCGGGCTCCAGGTGACCTGGCCGAATGCCGAATAGCTCTGGGCCTCGGCGCGGCTGCCGCGCTGCACGAACCAGGACGCGCGGTCCCAACCCTGATTGCCGGAAGTGACGGGCGGGATGACGAGTTCGCTGTTGATCGTGTAGCCGGTCCCGGTGGCGTTCCACCGGTTGGTGGACGGGGTCGCGGCAGCCTCCTGCGCGTGTTCGTTGAAATAGTAGAGCCCGAACACGTAATCGAGGTGCGGGATGCTCCCGACAATCTGGAATTCCTGGCTGAACTGCGACTGGAACAGTTCGGAGAGGCTGTAGCGGCTGAAGTTGGCATTCGGCGCGAAAATCGTCCGATGACCGCCGCCCGAATTGTCCCATTGATGGGTGTCTACGCCGCGCCAGGCGGTGATCGAGCGCAGTTCGACCGCAGGAGACGCATGGTAGCGCAGGACCGCTGAGAAGCCGTCGGTGTCGTCCACGCTCGGCTGCTGCGGCACACCGATGTCGGCGACCTCCATCCGCCGATCGCCACTGACGACTACCAGTGGGGAAAGCTGCGCGATGCAGGCGGGATTGCACGCCAGGCCGGTATTCGGATTCACCAGCTGGTTGGCGCCGTTATAGACGCCGACCACGCGGCCCTGCGGATTGTAGTTGACCAGCTGACTATAGAACGGCGTGTTCTGGTCCCTTGCCCGATCGTAGGCGAAATCCGCGGTGAAGCCGTCGAACGGCTGCCAGCGAATGGCGATCCGGCCGCCGACCCGGTGATAGTAGTTCCAGCCATATTGGCCCGCGAGGGGGTTTTCGATCGTCGCGTCCTGGTGTTGGACGACGCCATCCAGTTTGATCGAAATGTTCCCGATGGCCGGAAGATCCACGTGAACCTGACCGGTGTAGCTGCCGAAATTGCCGACGCCGACGGAGGCCCGGACACCGAAGACGCCGGTCGGCGCGTGGGTGACCATGCTGACCGCGCCGCCTTCGGTATTGCGCCCGAAGAGGGTGCCCTGCGGACCGCGCAGCACTTCGATGCGCTCGATATCGAAGAGTGCCGCGTTCAGGCCCTGTTGGCGGCCGAGATAGACGCCGTCGATATAGATGCCGACGCCCTGGTCGCGCGCGGTCTGGTTGGCGTCGAACGGGACGATGCCGCGGATACCGACGGTGAGCGCCGACTGGCGCGCCTCGAATGTGGCGACGCGCAGGCTGGGCACCGCGCCATCGGCGAGGTCGTAAAGGCTTTGGACATGGCGATTGCTGAGCGCCTGCGGGCTGAGCACGCTGATTGCAATCGGCGTCCGCTGGAGGTTGGTCTCGCGGCGGGTCGCGGTCACGACGATGTCGCCAAGGCCCTGATTGTCGGGACTGGTGGACGGCGCCGGCTGATCCGCGGCGGCGACCTGCGTCTCCTGCTGGCCTTCGGCCGACGGCGTTGTTGCCGGCACCGCATCCTGCGCATGCGCCGCCTGGGCGAAAGCGGCGAACGGCATCAAGGCGGTCGTGAGCAGCAAGGCGCGGAATCTAGACATTGGGTCCCCCGGAATGGCGTTGGGGCGACTCGCCTCCGGAGCCGCCTTCGGGGGTTCAGCTAGGGGTGGAGGATGATGCTTTTGTTACAGCTTTGGCACGAAAATACGTTTAATTTCCGTCACTTGACTGTCACTAGCGCGACGCCGTTCCGTCACGGATGAGTCACGCTTCGCGAATTTCTCAACGGGGCCGGAGGCTTAGCTGAAGGCGACTTCCGCCCCGCTCGACGTCGAAGCGCGCACCGGCGGGGCTGGCGACGATCCGGGGCATGTCCATCAATTTTTGCACGTCGAAACTGGCGCCGTTCACCCCGACGATGACATCGCCGGGCCGGATGCCGGCGCGGGCCAGCGCGGGCATCTCGACGTTCAAGCGCACGATGTAGCCGTTCACTCTCCCATCGACGACGCGCGGGATGAGGCCGAGCCGATAGCGCAGATTCTCCTCGCGGCCTGCGGCCACTGCGGGTGCGGCAGGCGCGGCGGGCATTGGGGGGCCAGCCATGGAAGGGTCGACGGCGGCGACGCCGTCGAAGCCGAGGCGCACCTCGCCACCGGCTCCCTGAAGAATCGCGAAATTCTGCTCGACCCGGACGAGCGTCAGGCCGGGCATCGCCTCGCGCCCGACCGGGACCAGCCGCTGGCTGCCATTGGGAAAGCCGATCACGGCCCCGCTCGCGAGCAATCCATAGAGCTTCAGCTGGGACGCGTCCGCGGCCGGGACCGGCGGCGGCGCGGGTGCGACCGCGGCGACGGGCGGCGCAGCGGCGGGCGGACTGGCATAGCTCTGCGGCGGCGGGCCGGCATAGGTCGCGCCCGTCGAGGCGGGTGCGGGCGCGGCGACCGGCCCCGGCGTCGGAGCGTCGCTCCCGCCCCGGAACAGCAAAGAGATCAGCACAATGATGGCGAGCACCATGGCCGCCTGGATCAGGCGCTTCTCCCGGGTGCTGAAGCTGCGTGCGGCCATGTCGGGGACGGTTCTAGTGAACGTCCCCAAGCCCGTCACCCGCCGTCATCATCCAGCGCATAGCCGGCGGAACGCACCGTGCGGATCAGCTCCGGCTTGCCGCCGATATTGATCGCCTGGCGCAGGCGGCGGATGTGGACGTCGACCGTCCTCAGCTCGATGTCGCGGTCCCGCCCCCAGACGGAATCGAGCAGCCGCGCCCGGCTGAACACCCGGCCCGGATGCTCCAGGAAATGGCGCAGCAGCCGGAACTCCGTCGGCCCGAGCGGGATCGTCTTGCCGGCGCGTTTCACCTTGTGGCTGACGATGTCCATTTCGAGATCGGCGAACTTCAGCAGCTCCCCGGCCAGCGCCGGTCTTACCCGCCGCAGCACCGCGCGCACCCGGGCGACCAGTTCGCGTGGGGAAAACGGCTTGGTCACATAATCGTCGGCGCCGGTCTCCAGCCCGCGGACCCGGTCCGCCTCCTCGCCGCGCCCGGTCAGCATGATGATCGGTACGTTGGCGGTCTCCGGCGCGCGGCGAACGCGGCGGCAGACTTCGAGGCCGGAAATGCCCTCGATCATCCAGTCGAGCAGGATGATGTCGGGCGGCGTTTCGGCGGCGAGCAGCAGCGCCTCGTCGCCGTCCGGCGTGTGCGCGACATTGAAATCCTCGCGCTCGAAATGCCACTTGAGCAGATCCGCGAGCGCGGGATCGTCCTCGACCAGCAGCAAATTGCCATTCATCATCTGGGCAGGTCCTCCCCCGGTCCGGCGCAGCGGATCATTTGACCCGGCTATAGCCGTTTTCGGGAGGTTCCATGACGAAGATGTGACAGTTCCGCGTAACCTTATTCCCCTTTCACGCGCCGGCGGAAGGCATGGAGCAGGGGCTCGGTATAGCCATTGGGCTGGGCCGCGCCTTCGAAGATGAGCGCGCGCGCGGCCTGGAAGGCGAGGCTCGTCTCCTCATGGCCCGACATCGGCCGGTAGAGCGGATCGCCTTCATTCTGCGCATCGACCCGCGCCGCCATGCGCCGCAGCGCCGCGTCCACCTCGTCCGCCGTGCAGACACCGTGCAGCAGCCAGTTGGCGATATGCTGGGAGGAGATGCGCAGGGTCGCGCGGTCCTCCATCAGCCCGACATCGTGAATGTCCGGCACCTTGGAGCAGCCGACGCCCTGATCGATCCAGCGCACGACATAGCCGAGAATGCCCTGGGCATTGTTGTCCAGTTCGGCGCGCACTTCCTCCGGCGTCCAGTTCCGCCCGGTCGCGAGCGGCACGGTGAGCAAGGCGTCGAGCGGCGGCGGCGCCTCCCCGGCCAGCTCCGCCTGGCGGGCGAAGACGTCGATCTGGTGATAATGAAGCGCATGCAGGGTCGCCGCGGTCGGGCTCGGCACCCAGGCGGTGTTCGCGCCGGCCTGCGGATGGGCGATCTTCTGGGCGAGCATGTCGGCCATCAGGTCCGGCGCCGCCCACATGCCCTTGCCGATCTGCGCCTTGCCGGAAAGGCCGCAGGCCAAGCCGATGCGGACGTTGCGGTCCTCATAGGCCTTGATCCAGGCTGAGCCCTTCATCTCCGCCTTCGGGATCATCGGCCCGGCGCGCATCGAGGTGTGGATCTCGTCGCCGGTGCGGTCGAGGAAGCCGGTATTGATGAACACGATGCGGTGGCGGAGCGCATGGATGCAGGCGGCGAGATTGGCCGATGTCCGCCGCTCCTCGTCCATCAACCCGACCTTGATCGTGTGACGGGCGAGGCCGAGCAGATCCTCGACCGCGTCGAACAGGTCGTTGGCGAAAGCCGCCTCGTCCGGCCCGTGCATCTTCGGCTTCACGATATAGATGGAGCCGGCGCGGCTGTTGCGGAAGCGGCCGAGGCCCTTGAGGTCGTGGAGGGCGATCAGGCTGGTGACTATGGCGTCCAGAATGCCTTCCGACGCTTCGGATCCATCCGGGAGCTGGATCGCAGGCGTGGTCATCAGGTGGCCGACATTGCGCACGAACAGAAGTGAGCGGCCGGGGAGCGTCACCACGCCAAAGTCGCGATCGCCGTTGAGGGCGCGGTCGACGCTGCGCCCGCCTTTGTCGAAGCTGGCCGTGAGATCGCCCTTCATCAGGCCGAGCCAGTTGCGATAGGCGGCAACCTTGTCCTCGGCATCCACCGCCGCGACGCTGTCCTCCAGATCGACGATGGTGGTGAGCGCCGATTCCAGCACGACATCGGCAATGCCGAGCGGATCGTCGCGGCCGATCGGGTGGCTTGGGTCAATGACCAATTCGATATGCAGGCCGTTATGGCGGAACAGCAGGGCGTCGTCCCTGCGCGCGACCAGGGCCGGATGCGCGCCGCCGGCAACCGCACCTTTCCAGCCGGGCAGAGTCTCATCGAGAAAGGCGCGCGCCCCTGCGATCACCTGGGCCCCGCGCTCCGCGTCATAACCCGGCCCCTGCGCCTTCCCCGGCAAGGCATCCGTCCCGTAGAGCGCGTCGTAAAGGCTCCCCCAGCGCGCATTGGCGGCGTTGAGCAGGAAGCGGGCGTTGAGCACCGGCACGACCAGCTGCGGTCCGGCGATCCGGGCGACTTCATCGTCCACATTTTGCGGGTCGATCGTGAAAGGCGCGGGCTCTTCCACCAGATAGCCGATCTCCCGCAGGAACGTGGCGTCGCCGCTGCGCGCGGGTTCGGCGTCGATCTTCGCCTGCATCTCGTCGCGGATCGCCAGCAGCCGTCGGTTCTCCGGCGTCAGCCGCCCGAAAATCTCCGCGACGCCCCGCCAGAAGGCATCAGCATCCAGCCCGGTGCCGGGGAGCGCCTCCTCTTCGAGAAAGCGAACGAGCGGCTCGGCGATGCGGAGCCCGTGGCGGTCGATCATCATTTGCATCGCGGCAGCGATGGCGGCGCGCCCCGCGGCGTGCAATTGAAAAATCTCCCGGGCCACGATTAGGAAAGCGGATGACCAGCTATGACGTCCTGATCGTTGGCGGCGGCCATGGCGGCGCCCAGGCGGCGATCGCACTCCGCCAACAGGGCTTTGCCGGCTCGCTGGCGATCGTCGGCGCCGAGCCCTACCCGCCTTATGAGCGTCCGCCGCTTTCCAAGGACTATCTGGCCGGCGAGAAGGCGTTCGAGCGGCTGCTGATCCGCCCCCTCGCCTTCTGGGCGGAACGACAGGTGGAACTGATCCTCGGCCAGCCGGTCGTCGCGATCAACCCGGCGGCGAAGCTCGTCACCCTCGAAGACGAGACACAGCTGGGTTACGGCACCCTGATCTGGGCCGCGGGCGGCAAGGCGAAACGGCTTTCCTGCGAGGGCTTCGAGCGCGTCCACACGATCCGCGACCGGGCCGATGTCGACCGGCTGCTCGCCGAACTTCCCGAGGTGAAACGCGTCGCGGTGATCGGCGGCGGCTATATCGGGCTGGAGGCGGCGGCGGTGCTGACCAAACTCGGCCGCAAGGTCACCTTGCTGGAGGCGCTCGACCGGGTGCTCGCCCGCGTGGCCGGCGAGCCGATCTCCCGCTTCTACGAGGCCGAGCATCGCGCCCATGGCGTCGATGTGCGCACCGGCACCGGCATGGACAGCATCGTCGCCGAGGGCGTGCGGCTGGCGGATGGCGAGGTGGTGCCCGCCGACCTGATCGTCGCCGGCATCGGTATCGACACCGCCATCGGCCCGCTCGCCGAAGCGGGTGCCGAGACCGGCAACGGCGTCCATGTCGATGCTTTCTGCCGCACCAGCCTCGACGAAATCTATGCGATCGGCGACTGCGCCGCGCACGAGAACCGGTTCGCCGGCGGGGCGCGCATCCGGCTCGAATCCGTGCAGAACGCCAACGACCAGGCGAATGTGGTGGCGAAGACCATCATGGGCGCGCCCGAGCCATATGGCGCCACGCCCTGGTTCTGGTCGAACCAATATGATCTGAAGCTGCAGACGGTCGGCCTGTGCCAGGGTTATGACGATCTCGTCGTCCGCGGCGAGCCGGCGGCGCGGAGCTTCTCCGTGGTCTATCTGAAAGCGGGCCGGGTGATCGCGCTCGACTGCGTCAATGCGGTCAAGGATTATGTGCAGGGGCGCAAGCTCGTCGAGGCTGGTTTGGTGCCGGACAAGGCGGCGCTGGCGGACACGGGCGTGCCGCTGAAGGAATTACTGCCTAGCTGAGCAGCGCGTCGTTGTCGGCGCCGGCTTCGGGCGGCAGGCGCGGCGGATCGGCGGGGGTCGCGGAGAAGCGCGGCGCGGGGGCGGGCTGGGTCATGCCGCCTAACTCGACGAAGGCGTTGCGAGCGACATTGTGCGGGTGGCCCGGCGCCTCGCTGAGCGAGAGGACCGGGGCGAAACAGATATCCGTGCCCTCCATCAAGGCGCACCATTGGTCGCGGGTCTTCGTGCGGAAGATGGCGGCCAGCCGATCCTTGAGCGCGGGCCAGCGGGCCGCATCGAATTGCGCGCCGAACTCGGGGTCGCCGCTCAGACCGAGCGCCTCCAGCAGCCGAGCATAGAATTGCGGCTCGATCGCGCCGATCGCGACATATTGGCCGTCGGCGGTTTCGTAACTGTCGTAGAAATGTGCGCCGCCATCGAGGAGATTGACGCCGCGTTCCCCGCGCCAGCGCCCGGTCTCGCCAAGCCAGCGGAGCATGCCGGCGAGCAAAGACGAGCCCTCGGTCATCGCTGCGTCCACCACCTGGCCGGGGCCGCCCGTTTTCACCGCGACCAGCGCCGCGCACATGCCGAAGGCGAGCAGCATGCCGCCCCCGCCGAAATCGCCGGCATAGTTGATCGGCGGCACCGGCTTCTCCCCGGCCCGGCCGACCGTGGCGAGCACGCCTGACAAGGCGATATAATTGATGTCGTGGCCGGCGGCCTGGGCCAGCGGCCCGTCCTGCCCCCAGCCGGTCATCCGCCCGTAGACCAGCTTCGGATTAGCGGCGAGGAGCACGTCCGGCCCGAGCCCCAGCCGCTCCATCACGCCGGGGCGGAATCCCTCGATCAGGCCGTCCGCCGTCTCGCACAGCGCCTTGGCCTGGGCCGCGCCCTCCGCTGTCTTGATGTCGAGCGTCACCGACCGCCGCGAGCGCAGGGCCGGGTCCGTGCGGTCGAGGACGGCACCGGGTCGGTCGATCCGGATCACCTCCGCGCCATGATCCGCCAGCATCATCGCCGCGAACGGGGCCGGCCCGATGCCGGCAAACTCGACGATCCGGATGCCGGCGAGAGGTCCCGCCATCAGAGCGCTTCGATGATGGTGACGTTGGCGATGCCGCCGCCCTCGCACATCGTCTGCAGGCCGTAACGCCCGACGCGCTTGCGAAGCGCATGGACCAGAGTCGCCATCAATTTCGTGCCCGACGCGCCGAGCGGGTGGCCCAGCGCGATCGCGCCGCCATTGACGTTGAGCCGCGCCGGGTCCGCACCGACATGGTTCGCCCAGGCCATCGGCACCGGCGCGAAGGCCTCGTTCACCTCGTACAGGTCGATATGCCCGATCGAGAGGCCGGCCCGCTGCAGCGCCCGGTCGGTCGCGAAGAGGGGCTCCTCCAGCATGATCACGGGATCGCCGGCGGTGACCGTCAGGTTCACGATCCGCGCCAGCGGGGTCAGGCCATGATCCTTCAACGCCTGGCCCGAGACGATCATCACCGCCGAGGCGCCGTCGCAGACCTGGCTGGCATTGCCGGCCGTGATCACCCCGCCGTCGGCAATCGTCTTGAGGCCCGCCAGCCCCTCGGCGCTGGCATCGAAGCGAATGCCTTCATCGACCCGGTGGGTCTCACGCCCGGTCGGCAGCTCGACCTCGAGCGGCACGATCTCCTCGGCGAAATCGCCGCGCTCGGTCGCCGCCGCGGCGCGGCGATGGGTCTCCAGCGCATAAGCGTCGAGCTGCTCGCGGGAGAAGCCGTGCTTCTTCGCCATCATCTCGGCGCCCTGGAACTGGCTGAAGCTGCTCACGCCGAACCGCGCGAGCACCTTGTCGCTGAACGGCTTCGCGCCCGTTCCCGGCAGAGCGGTGATCCCCATCGGCACGCGGCTCATGCTCTCGACGCCGGCCGCGATCACCACGTCCTGCGTCCCGGACATGACCGCCTGGGCGGCAAAATGGATCGCCTGCTGCGAGCTGCCGCATTGCCGGTCGATAGACACTGCTGGCACGCTCTGCGGCAGGATAGAGGCGAGCACGGCGTTGCGGCCGATATGCAGGCCCTGCTCGCCGGCCTGGCTGACGCAGCCCATGATCACGTCGTCCACCGCCGCCGGATCCATGCCGCTCCGCTCGACGGCGGCGGAGAGTATCGCGCCGCCCAGATCATTGGGATGCCAGCCCGCCAGCCGTCCGTTGCGCCGTCCCCCGGCGCTGCGCACCGCCGCCACGATATAGGCCTCCGCCATCCTGCTTCCTTTCGCCATCAACCTCCGGGCGCAGCCACGCCTCCGCCCGCACCAAAGTCTTATCCGTGTAATCGGTCGGGGCCTATAGCCGAGCTGCCCAGGCGACTCGATTCCCCCTCAACCTCGCCTCGTGCAGGAGACGTATCATGGGTTACATCACCACCTCCGACAGCACCTCGATTTTCTACAAGGACTGGGGCCCGCGCGGCGCCCAGCCGATCGTCTTCCATCATGGCTGGCCGCTCAGTGCCGATGACTGGGACAATCAGATGATGTTCTTCCTCGGCCAGGGCTATCGCGTGATCGCCCACGACCGGCGCGGCCATGGCCGTTCGAGCCAGACGGACGGCGGCAACGAAATGGACACTTATGCCGCCGACGTCGCCGCGCTGGTGACCGAGCTCGACCTCAGGAACGCGATCCATGTCGGCCATTCGACCGGCGGCGGTGAAGTCGCCCATTATGTCGCGCGTGCTGAGCCGGGCCGGGTCGCGAAAGCGGTGCTGGTCGAGGCCGTCCCGCCCGTCATGGTGAAGAAGGAGTCGAACCCCGGCGGCACGCCGATCGAGGCGTTCGACGGCTATCGCGCCGCGCTCGCCGCCAACCGCGCCCAGCTTTATCTCGATATCCCGAGTGGCCCCTTTTACGGCTTCAACCGGCCCGGTGCGACCGTGTCGGAAGGGCTGATCCGCAACTGGTGGCGGCAAGGCATGATGGGCAGCATCAAGGCCCAGTATGAATGCATCAAGGCCTTCTCCGAAACGGACTTCACCGAAGATCTGAAGGCGATCGAGGTGCCGGTGCTGGTGATCCACAGCGAGGACGACCAGATCGTGCCTTATGCCGATTCCGGACCGCTCTCCGCCAAGCTGCTGCGCAACGGTACGCTCAAGACCTATAAGGATCTACCGCACGGCTGCTGCCAGACCCATCCGGATATCGTGAATGCCGATCTGCTCGCTTTCTTCCGCGACGAGCCGCTCAACGACGATGTCGTGGTGCGCTCGGCCATTCCGCTGAACGCCTGACCCGAGGGGCGCGGGAGCCCCGGCTTCCGCGCCCTTTGCCTAAAGCGTCACGCCCCGTTTCCAGATCGCGATTTCGCGCTCGTCATTGCGCTCCGCCGCCGTTTCCTGCCCGGACGCGACAGCGCGGATCGCGTCGAGCAACGCGGCCCCGGACGCCTCGAAGCCGTCCTCCAGCACCGCGCCAGCGTCGAAATCGATCCAGCCCGGTTTGCGATGGGCAAGCTCGCTGTTCGAGGCAATCTTGATCGTCGGCACCGGAAAGCCAAGCGGGGTGCCGCGGCCCGTGGTGAACAGGATGGCGGTCGCCCCCGCCGCCGCCAAAGCGGTCGACGAAACCGCATCATTTCCCGGCGCCTCGAGCAGAGTCAGGCCTGGCCGGCGAACGCGTTCGCCATAGGCAATCACGTCCGTCACCGGCGCATGCCCGCCCTTCTGCACCGCGCCGAGGCTCTTCTCCTCCAGCGTGGTGATGCCGCCGGCGATATTGCCGGGGGAGGGATTGTCGGACACGCCCTCCCCATGCGCGGTGAAATAGGCCTTGAAGCCATTCACCAGGCTGCCGATCCCATCGAACACGTCTTCGGTCACCGCGCGGTCCATCAGCAATTGCTCCGCGCCGAAAATTTCGGGGATTTCGGTGAGGATCGCGCTGCCGCCCGCCTCCGTCACCGCATCGCTCATCCGCCCGACAAGGGGATTGGCGGTGAGCCCGGAAAAGCCGTCCGAGCCGCCGCACTTCACGCCCAGCACGAGCGCGGAAAGCGGCGCCGGCTCGCGCTTTGCCTGACTGGCGATCCCGACCAGCTCGTCGACCAGCGCCAGCCCCTCCTCAAGCTCGTCGCCGGCCGCCTGCGCCCCCAGCGTACGAACGTTCGCGCCTTCCGCAACGCCCGGCAGCAGCTGGCTGAGCTGGTTGGACTCGCATCCAAGGCCGAGCAGCAGCACGCCGCCGGCATTGGGATGGCTGGCAAGCGCCGCGAGCAGACCGCGTGTCCCCTCCAGATCGCTGCCAAGCTGCGAGCAACCGAACGGGTGGGCGAAGGCGTGAATGCCGTCGACCTTGCCGGCATGGCGGGCGGCGGCGCGGGCGGCGATCTTCTCCGCGGTTCGCGCCACGCAGCCGACGGTCGGGATCACCCATATCTCGTTGCGCGTGCCGACCCGTCCGTCCGCGCGCCGATAGCCGAAGAAACCTTCGGCATCGGGCGCCGCAGGCGTCGGCGCGGCGGACGGACGCCAGGCATAATCGCCCTGCGCCTCCAGCGCGGTCGCAAGATTGTGGCTGTGGACATGCGCGCCCGCCGGGATGTCGCTTGTCGCCAGCCCGATCCGGAAGCCGAACTTGCGCACCGCCTCCCCCGCGGCAATCGGACGCAGCGCTACCTTATGTCCTCTGGCGACATGCTCGGCGACGCGGATCCCGGCCACCGCCTCCCCCGCCGACAGATCGCGCAGCGCGACCGCGACATTGTCACGCGGATCGACCTGGAACACCGGTGTCATCATCTCCTGTCGGCTACACGATTTCGGTCCGTCTCGCGCCCTGTTTTCTGCGGCGTATTTTCGCCTTAGGGTCCGCCACGAGCGGGGAGGATGGATGATCGCGTTTCGGACCCTGATCGTGGCGCTGGCGCTTGGCGCCGCTGCACCCCTTGCCGCGCAGGCGCTGCAGCAGCGCGTCGAGGCGCGGCTGGCCGAGGCCGGCCTTGGCGTCCGCTTCGGTCTGGTGGTCGCCGACGAGAGCGGGCGTGAGCTGGTAGCGATCTCCCCGGACGGCCGCTTCATGCCCGCCTCCAACACCAAGCTCTTCACCACCGCCGCCGCCTTCGCCATGCTGCCGGGCCTAGACCGGCCCGACACGGCCGGCGGCGCCTCGGTCGCGCTGGAGATGGAGCGCGGTCACGCGCCGGACGTGATCGTCGAGGGCTTCGGCGACGCCCGCCTGTCCAGCGCGGCGGACTGCGCCACCGACTGCCTCGCCGCACTCGCCGACGCGGTGGCGGCGCGCACGCGGCGGGTGCGCAACGTCATCGGCGATGACAGCTTCTACCCCGACCAGCGCTGGAGCCCGGGGATGAGCTGGAACAATATTTCCGGCTGGTCCGGCACCGGTATTTCCGCGCTGACGCTTGACGACAATGAGCTGCCGCTGCGCGTGACCGCCGGGGCGCCGGGGCAGCCGCCGATGCTCGACGTCCTGCCTTATTACCAGATCGACAATCGCGTGGTGACCGTGGCGAGCGGCGTGACGAACATCGAGATCAACCGGCTGCCGTTCAGCTTCAACCTCGTTCTGACCGGCACCATCCTCGCGGGCGCGGCGCCGGAGCGGATTCGGCTCAGCGTGGATGACCCGGCCCATTTCGCCGCCTGGCGCCTCCGCGCCTTGCTGGAAACCCGCGGCGTCCGTGTCGGCGGCAGTGTCTGGTCGCGCCACAGGCCGGTCGCGCCCGCCGCGACTCCCGGGCCGGCCCGCGGCCTGGAACGGCAATTGCTGCTCCATCTCACCCCGCCGCCGCTCGCCGAGGATCTGCGCACGATCAACAAGCAAAGCCAGAATCTCCACGCCGAGCTGATGCTCCGCCGACTCGGGCGGCAAACCGGCGCCGGCGCGATCGCCGACGGGCTCGCCATTGTCAGGGACGTGCTGGCACGCGCCGGCCTCCGCCGCACCGATTACGATTTCTCCGACGGCTCCGGCATGTCGACCTACAATCGGGTGACGCCGCGCGGCGTGGTGACGCTGCTCCGCTGGGGCGCAACGCAGCCCTGGGGCGCGGCCTGGCGCGCGACTTTTCCAGTCGGCGGCGTGGACGGCACCCTCGCCCGGCGCTTCCGCGGCACCGCGCTCGAGGGGCGGATCTTCGCCAAGACCGGCTCGCTCAACGCCACCTCGGCCCTGTCCGGCTACCTGATCGCGCGCAGCGGCCGCACGCTGACCTTCTCATTCTACGCCAATGACGTGCCCGACGGGGCCAGCGCGACCGCCACCATGGATGCGGCCCTGGTGCTCATCGCCGAACAGAATTGAAGGCTGATACAAGCTGGGGGGTGACAGAATTGTGAATTGGTGCAAACTTGCAGCGAGGGGTTTCTAGGGGGGCAATTCAAATGTCTGATTCGACGCTGAAATCATTTCTGGTTTCGGGCACCGCGCTTGCCGCAATGAGCATTGCGATGGCGAGTCCCGCAGCTGCGCAGGGCACGAACCCGCCAAGCTCGCTGCCGACACCGGCGCCGGCGACGTCGCAGAATGACGACAACAGCAACACCGTGTTCGTGACCGGCTCGCGCATCCGCCAGGATCCGAACAACAGCGCACTGCCGCTGCAGATCATTTCCAACCAGGAAGTTCAGCGCAACGGCATCAGCAGTCCGGAACAGCTGCTGATGTACCTGCCGAGCAACGGCACTGGTCCGGACAATCTCGCATCCAATTCCGACGTGGTGACCGGCGCCCAGCGCGGCACCAACGGCCTGTCCTCAGCCAACCTTCGTGGCCAGGGCAGCGCATCGACGCTGGTCCTGCTGAACGGCCGCCGCGTCGCCGCCCACGGCCTTTCCGGCTCGGCGGTCGACGTCAACCAGATCCCGTTCGCCGCGATTGACCGGGTCGAAATCCTGAAGGACGGCGCCTCGGCCATTTACGGCACGGATGCGATCGGCGGCGTGATCAACTTCATCACCCGCACCGATTTCCGCGGCGTCACCGTGTCGGGCTTCAGCGACATCACCGAGCAAGGCGGCGGCAACATCTACCGCCTCTCGGCCATTGCCGGCTATGGCGATCTCAGCCGCGACGGCTTCAACATCATGGGCGCGATCTCCTATAGCTGGAATCGCATCCTGCGCGGCTCCGACCGCGATTTCGTGAACGGCAACCAGCCCAATCGCGGCCTCTCGATCGATACGCGCGGCGATCCGATCGCGACCGTGTTCAACATCGGCGCGAACGTGAACCAGACGCCGACCGGCACCTTGCTCACCGGCCTGACCCTGACCTTGCCGAACGGCGCGAACGGGGCCTCGGGCGGAATCAACATCCTCGATCTTCCAGGCGGCGCCGGCTGCGAATCGATGGACGGCGGCATGGCCTATGATGAGGTCCTCTGGGCCAACCCCAGCGCGCAATATGCCTGCGCCTGGGATACGGGTCGCGCGGCTGTGATCCAGCAGCCGATCCAGACGCTCACCTATCTCATCCGCGGCGTCGCGCGCGTGGGCCAGTCCCGGCTCACTGCGGAGCTCGTCGGTTCTGATGCGGATTCGTCCAAGCAATTCTCCGCCAACCAATATAGCGCGAGCGCGACGACCCTGCCCTGGGCTTATCCGCTCAACGCGAATACGGCGGCGACGTACAACCAGGTGTTCAATGCGATCCGCGCGGCGTTCGACGTTGCGAGCAACCCGAACCGGGCGGCCCAGATCGCCGCGCTCGATGCCCGCTACGGCCGGCCGATCGCCGGGCGTTGGCGCTGCACCATCTGCGGTCCACGCGAATATCAAACCAACGCCAAGACGCTCCGCGCCGCGCTCGGCCTGGAGGGGCCGATGTGGTTCGGCGACTGGTCCTATCGCATGGGCGCATCCTATGCGCGCAGCGAAGCGCAGTCGACGCTCGGCTCCGGCTATTATTATCGCGGTGTGCAGACCGTCAACGATCCCGCGACGGCCATCGATGATCGAGGCGCCAATGATCCGCGCGCACCCACCGCGCCCGGCGCGTCCGGGCCGGGCATTATCGGCCTGCTCAACTCGGGCATCCTCAACCCATTCAGCCTTACCCAGTCCCAGCAGGCGATCGACGCCCTCCGGGCGGTGTCGGCCGAGGGCACGGTGCTTTACGGCGGCCGCTACCAGACCATGCAGATGGATGGCTCGCTGTCCGGCTCGCTCTTCTCCATCGGTGGGCGCGATGTGCAGCTCGCCATGGGCGTCGACTATCGCCGGGAGACCTATGAGTTTAACGGCTCGCCCGCCGCGGCGGCCGGCACGCCGGACATCTTCAACGTGGCGTTCGACAACGTAAACGCGCTGACGCCGAAGCATCGGCGCGTGATCGCCGCTTATGCGGAGGCCCTGTTCCCGGTTCTGCCCGGCCTCGACATCATCGGCGCCGTCCGGATCGATGATTATACCGGCTTCGGCAGCACCACCAATCCCAAGGTCTCGTTCCGCTGGCGGCCGTGGGAACCGATCCTGTTTCGGGGTTCCTATGGAACCGGCTTCCGCGTTCCCAACTTCAACCAGATCTTTAACGGAACGACGATCTCGCCCAATCCGGGCAACGCGCTGGTCGATCCGACCTTGTGTCCGCAGGGTACCACCGCCGGCCCGCAGCCTGCCTGCGCGCCGATCACGCCGGATTCGCTGAGCGGCGGCAATCTGGGCCTCGAGCCGGAGACCTCCGAGCAATATACGCTGGGCATGGTCATCCAGCCTTCGAACCGGTTCAGCTTCTCGGTCGACTATTGGCGGATCGCGGTGGACAATGTGATCGGCTCGATCACGATCCCGCAGCTGCTTGCGAACATCGCCGCCTTCCCTGGGCGAATCACGCGCACCAATGGCATCATCACCCAGGTCGACCTGCGGACGGGCAATTTCGGTTCCCGCAGGACCGAGGGCATTGACGTCTCGTTCCGTGGCGCGATGGACGGCCTCGGCGGCACCTTCAGGGCCGGGATGGACGGCACCTATCTGCTCGTGAAGCGCGAGAAGCTGCTGCCCAATCTGGCCTATACGGACCAGATTGGTGTCTTCACGCTGACGGGCGACCTGGGCCTGCGCTGGAAGCACAACGCCTTCATCAGCTGGCAGAATGACAGCTGGAACTTCACGCTCACGCAGATCTACCGGAATGGTTACCTGAACTTCGCCCTGCCGGCCTCTGCGACGCGGCCCGACTACAACCCGCGGGTGAGCGCCTACATGACCTACAACTTCACGGTCACGTATAGCGGCCTGATCCACGGCCTGCGGCTCACCGCCGGCGTCCGGAACCTGTTCGACCGTGATCCGCCCTTCGCGATCACCTATGACAGCAACACCGGCGCGGGCAGCTCCTGGGAACCGCGCGTCGCCGATCCGCGGGGCCGGTCCTACGTGATGGGCGCGGAGTTCACCTTCTAAACCCTGCTCGCCCGAAACGGCATGAAGGGCCGCGTTCTCCCCGGAGAGCGCGGCCCTTCTTCATCTGGCTTCCGGCGCGCCTCTCAGGTCTTTGAAGGCGAACCCGCTTCGACCAGCGAGCAGGCAGGGATGCCGTCGGCGATGCGCTGGAGCGGCTGCCGGCGGGGCGCAGGCTTCGCTTGGGGACGCGAGTCAGGGACGCGCTCGCACGCATGATTGTTGCGGGTCGCCCAGAGCAGCAGGCGGCAGAAGAGTGGCCAGCCGCCATTGCGAGAGCTGGACACCCTGTTGAAGGATTGCTTCTGCGTCTTCATCACCGGCGTCCCCCGAAATAGGTCGCCACGCGACGCGCCAGTCCGCCCAGGCTGCGGTCGAGCGCAGCTTCGTTCGCGCCATGGCCGAGCCGATATTGGCGGTGCAGCAGCCAGACGATGAGGGCGGCGAAGGCCAGGAGCAGGCCGGCATGGGCGAGCGGCGCCGCGGCGCCGGCCGTATCCTCGAAAAGCGCCGCGACCTTCCAGAACGTGACGATGAGAGCGATGCCGAGGCCGAGGCCAATGGACGAGCGCGACCGTTTCGGAGGCAAAGCGAGCGCGAAGGCGAGCAAAGGCATCAAGGCGCAGAACAGGATCGTCGCGACGCGCCCCGAGACGGCCGCCGTCGCCATGAGCGGGGTCAGGCCGGCGGCGATGGCGCGCGGCGGCAGGTTGAGCAGGTCCGGGAGCGCGAAGCGATCGAGCTGGGTGCGGTGCGACTGGCGGGCGGGCGGCCTCTGGCCGGGGAGCGGGATGGCTAGCAGGAAGTTGTGGAAATGCACGGCCTGGACCGCATGGTCCGGCATCTGCGTCGTCACCGCGCCATCCTCCATGCGGATGACCGCCTGACCGTCGGGCGCCATGCCGATGCGCGCCATGCGGGCGGTGGCGATGACCGGCCCTTGCTCGACGACGATGCCTTCGAGAACCCGATCCGGCCCGATCCGGTCGAAATAGACGCTGTTGCGCGGGCCGAAGACATGGGGGGTGCCGGCCTCCAGGCCGAAGCCGTAATCGCCGTTCGAGACCGCGCTCGCGATCGCGTCGACGCGGCGCTCGCCCGCTGGCTGCCAGTAGAAGCGGAGGCCAATGAGCAACAGGCAGGAGGCCAGAGCGACAACCACCGGCCAGCGCAGCAGGCGCCGGTCGGAGAGGCCGGCGCCTGCCAGCACGTCGATCTCTCCCGCCATCGCCAGACGGCGGAAGGCCAGAGCGGTACCCAGGAAGACGGCGAGCGGGACACCGAGCGAAAGATATTCGGGGATCAGCGCGACGAGGGTGGAGATCACCAATTGGGCGCCGCTATCCACCTTGCCCAGCTGGTCCACCAGTCGCGGCAGGATTTCGAGCCAGAGCAAGGCGAGCATCGTGCCGACCACTGCGGCATACCAGCCGAGCGTCGGGCGCAGGATGTAGAGATCGACGATCGACGGCCACCAGGCGGGCTTCCGCCAGGCCCAGACTCGCGGAAGCACCGGAAGAAGGGAGAGATCCGGCAACGGCCGCCCGGTGGCCTTGATCGCGGCACTGCTCATGCCGCGGCCCGTTTTTCGGCACAGGCTTCGTAGAGCGCGAACAATTCGTCGAAATGTTGCGCCATGGTCCGCGCTTGGGCCCGTGGCCGGGGTGCGCGCGCATCGATGAACGCGCGGATGGCCTGCGCGGCGCTTGTCGCGTCCGTGGCGGCGTAGGTCAGGCCGTTGCCCGCCAAGGCATGATCGGCCGCCCCGCCCCGGTCGGGGACGATGATTGGCAGGCCGGAGGCGACGGCCTCGGCGGCGACCATCGAGAAGGTTTCCGCCTCGCAGCCATGGATGAGCGCATCGCAGCTCGCCATCAGCCGGGCCAGCTCCAGCCTGTCGCCGATCGGTGACAGGGTCTGAATATGCGGATTGCCGTCGATCTGGCGAACGACGCGGGCCCGGTCGCGGCCGTCGCCGACGAGGATCAGGCCGACCGGGTGGGTGATGCCGGCCGCCATCACCGCCTTCGCGACCATCGGCCATCTCTTTTCCGGCGCATGCCTGCCGACGCCGAGGAGCAGGGTCGCTTCAGGTGGCAGCGCGCAGCGCGCCAGCAGGCGGGCGCGCAGCTCCGGATCGCGGAGCGCCGGCGAGAAGCAGGACTGATCGATGCCCATCGGCACCGTGACGACGTTGCGCAGCCCTTGCCCGACGAGCCGCGAAGAGAGGCTCTTGCTGGCACTGACCACCGCGGTGAAGGCCTCGTCCAGCCGCCGGAAATAGCGCCACGCCCAATCGAGGCTGCGGTCCACCAGATCCGGCTCCGCAAAGGCCTCCAGCCAGCGATAGGCGTAAGCCGCGAGCGGATCGGCGTGCATGACCAGGGCGCGCGGCGCCGGACCCCGCCAGCTCGCCACGGCGGATGCGCAACGCCATGGCGAGCTGGCCTCGACAAAGTCCGGCCGTTCTTCGTCGAGCAGAGCGTGCAGGGCCGCGCTGGATTCGAAATAGCGGTAGCGGCGATCGACCGGCAGGCGCGGCGCGGCCACCCATTCGATGCGGGCGCCGGTGCCCCGCCATTCGGTGCGGGTCTCCGGGCCAGGCGCAAGGATGACGATCTCATGGCCGCGGGCCGGGCCTGCCGCGAGCTTCTGGTCGACATAGGTGCGCACCCCACCGCCCTGCGGGGCGTAGAAGGCGCAGACGTCGACGATCTTCATCTCAGCGCCCCAGCGGCCGGTAGGCCATGCCGCGGCGGTAGTTGATGACGACGTCGATCCGGGTGATCCCCGGGCCAGCGGCGACCCGCGTCTCGGCGGCGCTCGGCCGGCCCCAGCGCAGGCGCGGATTGCCGCCGAAGCCGATGCCGTCGCCGCTCAGCCCGAAGCGATGGTTGGAGTCGCGATCGTGAAGGACCATCAGGCTGTAGGCGCCCGCCTGCGGCACGCGGATGCAGAGCTGCACCGGGCCGGACGCGGGAAGCGGCACATCCACCCGGCGGAACACCTTGCCGGCATTGATCAGGACATTGTCGTCGGCGAGGAAATCCTGGTTGTTCGACGGATAGACCTCCAGCTTGATCCGCCCCTGGCGGTCATGCAGGCCCTGAACGTTGACCAGGAACGCGGGACCCGGCTCACCCGCGCGGCAGCGACCCTCGGCGATGCCGAGATTGGGGCTGGACGGCACTGCCGCCACCGCCAGCATCAGCAGCACGCTCATGCCCGCTCCTTCTGGCCAGCGAATTCGGCGGCGAACGAGATCAGGCCGGCCGCGACGTGGGTCAGCAACAGCATGCCGGCGATCATGGTGAGCAAAGCGGCGATCTCCGTCCGGCCACCCAGGATCAGCGCCGCGAGCGCGGCGAAGGCGATGTCCTTGTTGGGCAGGAAGGGGAGCCGCGAAAGCAATTGGCGGAGCGCGGCGAGCAGCAGCCACCAGCCGAGCCAGATGCCGGGCAGAGCCAGGTGCCACATCAGACCGGCGAGAAGGATCACGCCAAGCGACCGGGCGAGATGAACCAAAGCGACGAAGCGTAGGTCCGGCCCCGCCAGGCTGAACAGCCGCCGCCGGAAGAAGAGGACCGCGCCCGAACTCGCCACCAGGAAGGCCAAAGACAGATAGAGGGCATGGCCGTTGGCGCCGACGTCGATCCGCCCGAGCACCGGGAAGGCCAGAGCGAGCAGGACGAGAGAAACCGCATTGCCCACCGTCGCCGAGAGGATCGCTGAATCCTTGATCGCACCGAAGGGCGACCCGGCCATCTTCACCCGGTTGCGGGCCCAGATATAGAAATAGGCCTCGCCGATATAACCGAGCAGGATTTCATTCCCGACATATTTGCGGGTCAGCGCGAAGAGACCGGTGACGGGAATCCCCCAGAGCCGCCGGAAGATCACCCAGTCCGCGAGCACCGGCCCGGAATAATAGAGTGCGAAAACCAGCCAGAAGACCGGCGAGCGCGGCACCAAAGCGAAGACCTGGGCCGGCTCGACCGTTCTGAGCTGGTAGAGCATCGCGACGAAGGTGGCCGCCGAGATGCCGATGCCCAGCCATTGCAGCCAGGAGCGCGACGGGATGGGGAGCGCGACAGGGTCCGGCCGGAGTGTCGGGGCTCCGCCGGGGAAAAGGGGTTTGGTCAGGTCGTCGGCCGTTTCCGCGCGATACATGCACTGCCCTTCGAACGCTCTCACTGGCCTGAGACGGCCTCAATTCTGGATTGCCGCACATGGCCGGCGACCTCGGCATAGGCGGCTGGACGACGGTCCTCGGCGAACCCCCCGATTGTCTTGTCGATGCTCGCGAGGATCGCCGGCACGGCGGCATCCCCGGGATGGACCGCGACGCGCACCGTCGGCAGGGGCCTCAGGGCCTGCCGCGCCAAAGCCGCGAAGGCGAGCGAGCTGGCCTGGCGCGCCCGGCTGCGGCTTGCCCAGGTGACCACCGGCCCCTGGCACAGCACGGCATCGTCCGCCGGCCGCCAGACCCGGAAATGATCCTCGGCGAAGGTGAAGCCCGTTTGCCTGAGCGCCCGCCGCGCGCCATCGCCGTAGAGCCAGGCGGGGGCGACGAAGCCCGACACGGGCCTCCCGATCACGTCCTCGAGCAAGGCGCGTCCGTCCCACATCCGGCGCGTCGCCTCGGCGCAGGAGAGGCCGAGAAACTCGCCTTCGCCAGCCGTCAGATGGCGCGCCTTGAACGCCGCCGCGGCATTCCCGTGCTGGCTGTCGTCGCGATGACTCCAGCCATGGAGCAGCATCTCGACACCCTGGTCCGCCCAGCGGCGCAGCCGCGCGCGAAAGGCCGGCGCTTCCGCGAGAGGGGCGCGGCCCCAATAATCCGGCACGACCAGCATGGCGAAGCGCGGCGCGCCCAACAAGGCCTGCAGGCGGTCGGTCAGCTGATCTACCTGGCTTTCGAAACAGGGACTTACGTCATGGATCGACGCGAGCAGGCGCTTGCCGGACGAGGATACAGGTGCGGACTCCACGCCCTGAGACGGCGACGCGGCGCGAAGCCCGCACCTGTGACCGCGTCAGAATCTGGCGTCGAAGCCGATTCTGACCGTGCGGGGGCGCACCGGGGTAACCTGGTTGCGGGCGGAGATGCCGAACGGGTTGCCGAAGGCGAAGCGGTTGCCGTCCGAGTCGGCGACATTGTCGACATCGAGGGAAATGCCGAACCGACCGAAATCCAGCCGCGCGCCGAGCTGGCTGAGCAGATAGCCGCCCTGCCGGACGTCCAGCGGCGCACCGATGCCGAGCCACGAGCGGCCGATATAGCGGACGGCCCCGTCAACGTTCAGCATGACCCCTTGCGCGACATTGGTCTGATAATGGGCGGCAAGCCGCGCGCCCTGCCCCGCGACATTCGGCAGGTCTTTTTCGTCCGCGGCGGCGAAGGCCGGATCGGGATGCGTCAGGGCGCTTTCGTTGATGAAGGCCGCCGCCTCGAAGCTGAGCGCGGGCGTGGCCCGCCATGTCCCTTCCAGCTCAAGCCCGTAAATGCGCCCGTCGCCAATATTGGTGGTGAACGGAAAGCCGCGATTGTCGACCAGATCCGCCTGAATCTTCCCCCAGCGGGCGTAGGAGACCGCCGCACTGAAGCTGAACGGGCTGATACGGGGCCGGCCAACGCGGACGCCCGCCTCGAAGGAGGCGAGGTTGTCGGAGTCGAAGCGCTGCGACGAAACGGTCGAGCCGGTGGCGGAGACGGCGAGGCCGCCGGCCCGGAACCCCTCCTGGTAGCGCGCATAGACGAGGAAATTGTCGGCCGGGCGCCAGCTCAAGGCGGCGGTGGGCGAGGCGCGGGATTCGTTGCGGGTCGGCTCGGCGCTCTTGTCGCGCGTGTCGAGCGGGCGGCCGGTCGAATGGGACAAAGTGAGGCGCCCGCCAATCGTGGCGGTCAGCCGGGGCGTGATCGCGATGCTGTACTGGCCAAAGAGCGCCGCCTCGCTCGTCTCGTTGCGGACGCCGATGATCGGCAAAGTGGCGTCGGGCGGACCCAACCGCCGGTTCAGATCGCTGTGATTGTAGATCAGGCTCCAGCCGAGCACCCAGCCGGCCCCGCGCGCGTCCGGCCGCGACAGGCGGGTCTCGTTGGCGAACAGGGTGATGCCGATATCCTCGACAAAGAGCTGCGGTCCCGTCGTGCCGGAGAGGCCGGTCGCATCGAATTGCGTCTCGAGGTCGTGCCGGACGATGCTGGTCGCCGACATCAGCTCGACCCCGGACCAGCGCTTGCGGACGGTCAAGGCGGCGAGGCGGTAATCATTGTCATAGGGCTGGGCGAGGGTAGAGCTGCGCGTCAGGCGCGGCAGACCCCGCTCGGTATATTGGCCGTCGCGTGTGGCGATGAACTGCCCCGCCCCGCTCAACTCCAGCTCCCAGTCGTTTCCCGGCGTCCAGAGCAAGGCCGCGCGTCCGCCATAGACATCGGTGCGGTTGACGTTGCGGAGGTTCCGGCCGGCATCGTCGATATAGCCGCCTTCGACCGAGCCAAAGCCGACCGCGCGCAAGGTCAGCCGCCCCGAGCGGAGTGGCAGATTGACGATGCCGGACAAGTCGCCGCCCAGATTTCCGTGCGCGGTCAGCATTCCGCCCGCAGACATGGACCCCGACGCGTGGGACGGATCGGGCTCGTTGGGGACGATGCGGAGGATGCCGCCCAGCGCGCCGGTCCCGTAGAGCGTGTCCTGCGGCCCTTCGAGCACCTCGACCCGGCGGATATCGTAGAGTTGCAGGTCCGGGTCCGGCGCATTGAAGGTGAGCCGCACGTCGCCAAGATACTGGCCGACGATCGCCTGGGTCGGCCCGTTGAAGCTGCTGTCGGCGACGCCGCGAATGAAGATCTTGTTCCGCCCGGTCCCCAGATTGGTCGAGGCCAGCATGGGCAGGCGGCTCAGCACGGCTTCGCTGCCGCGTATCCCGAAGCGGCCCACGTCGGTCGGATCGAGATCGATCAGGTGCGCCGTGCCGGCGAACCGGTCGAGCGCCACGCCCTGCTTGCTGCCGGTGACGATGATCTCCGTCTCCGGCCCGGGCGGCGGCAGGGCCGGCGGGGCCATCGGGGGCGGTGCAGGCGGCGGCGGGGCGCGGCGGGGCGGACGAACCGGGACGCGGGTGATCCGCACGGTGCGCGGGCCGACGAAGGTGAAGCCATAGCCGGTTCCGGCCAGCAGGCGCGACAGGGCCGCCTGCGCCGACATCCGGCCGCGCACCGCCCGCGCGCGCGCCAAAGCGAGGCCCGGATCGCTGGCGCCGACCGTCAGCCCGCCTTGTTGGCCGAGCACGATCAGGGAGTCGCTGAGCCGCCCGGCGGGAATGTTGAAACTGGCCGTCTGGGCCGCCGCTGGCGTCGCCGCCAGGCAGACTACGAGGCAGGCAAGGGGTTCGACGTAGCGCACGCGGCTACGGCTCGATGGTCCAGCCAGTACCTGTTCGCCGTGCACGTAGGCCCACGGATGAGGCGAGGTCGCCGATGGTCGCGGCGGGATCGCGCTGGATGCGGATTGAGCCCGTAAAGGGAAGCGACGACGCACTGCCGTTCACCAAAACCTGGACGCCAAGACTGCGCGAGACATCACTCACGACGCGGCGCATCGGCGCTCCGGCATAGCTCAATCGGCCGCGCCGCCAGCCGGCCATGGCTTGCGGATCCGAACGGGCGACGACGGGCCGGTTGGTGCCCGAAGCCGAGAGTGTCTGACCGGCGGTCAGCGACACGGCCTCGCGCTCCGGATTGTACAGGACCGCGCCGTCGATCACCTCGACGGAGAAATCGCCATGATCGCTGATCAGGTTGAACACAGTGCCCACATCCTGGACCCGATGGTCGCCCGATACAATCGTGAAGGGATGGGCCTCGTCGTGGCGCACGGTGAAGGTCGCCTCGCCGCTCGCCAGTTCCGCATAGCGCGGATCGTTGCGGTCGAGGATCAGCCGCGTGCCGCCGTTCAGCATGGCTGAGCTGCCGTCGGCGATGGTGACGTTGCGCTGCTCGCCGGGCCTGGTGTCGATCTCGTAGCGGTCGGGGCCGCGCAGCATCGGCAGGCTGACGAAGGCGACCAGCAGAATCGCGGCGATGGCGGCGAAACCGCTCGCCCAGGGCCAGAAACGGCGCTTGGTGGGCGCCTCGTCATTGGCGGCGACCGGCAGCGGTGCGGAGGCAGGCGGGAAGGCCTCTGCCGTCATTCCCGCATGACCGGCCTCGACCCGGTCATAGGCGTCAGAGCGCGCGGGATCGGCCTCCAGCCAGGCGACGAAGGCGTCCCAATCCTCGTCCTTCGCAGTCTGCAAGCGCAGGTGCCAGGCGATGGCTTCGTCCAGGACGTCCTGATGGGCTTCGCTCGCCATCATTCCCCCATTCCCGCCGCGGGGACGGTCAGGTCCGCATCGATCCGCGCCTTCGCCTCTACCACGACGCGGTAGGCGCGCTGCAGATGCTTCTCAACGGCGCTGAGACTGATGCCGAGTTCGGCCGCGATTTCCCGTTGGCCGTCGCCATCCACCCGATAGCGGCGCAAGATATCGCGCGTCCGTTCGGGCAAGGTGCCGATCGCGCCGGAGACGATGGCCAGCTCCTCGCGGGCGGCCAGTTCCCGCTCCGCGGTCGGCCGGTCGTCCAGTTCCTGCTCCGCGCCCAGCTGCGCGTCGGTCCAATGCCGCTCGCGTGCCGTCCGCCTTGCCGCCGTCCGACGCCGGTCGAGCAGCAGATTGGCGGTCATGCGGTAGAGATAGGCGCGCGGCTCGGCGACCGGGCCGCCATGCTGCGCCCGGACCTTCACATAGAGATCCTGGAGGATGTCCTCCGCCTCGTCCGCCGTGGCCCGCCGCGCAGACAGGAAACGCAGCAGTTCGGCCCGATATTGCAGGACCGCTGCCTGAAGTCCGCTGACGGCGATGTCCGGCGTGTAATTGATGACAGGCGCTCGCGAGAGTCGACCCAAGGGCCGCAACTGACGCGGGCCTAACATTGGCTGCGGCCAGGGGCAATTGCGGGCGGCCAGCGCGACGCTCATCGCGTGCACCTTTGGATCGCTGGCGTGGCGTCCCTGATCGCCGCGTCTGCGGGGTACATGGCTCTACTCCTTCCCCTTGAGACGGCCTCACGTCGCGAATTCCGCACGTCTCGGCGGGGGTGCGGCAAATCGCGCCCTTCGCCGTCTCAGGTCGAACGCGATTGCGGAGGACGATCATGGCGGGTTGGAGACGGTTTCTTCTGGCAGCTTTCGGGATCTGCGCCGGCACCGCGGCGGCGGCCCAATCGGCCGGACAGGCGCCGGCCTTCGACGGCTCACTCTCGGTCATGACCTATAATGTGAAGGGCGGGCCCTGGCCGGTGACGCACGGCCGGGGCGCCGACCTGCGCGCGATCGGGGCGCGGCTGGCGCAACTGCGGGCCGCGGGGCAGAACCCCCATATCGTGCTCCTCCAGGAGGCGTTCAGCGGCGACGCCCGGGCAATTGCGCGCCAGGCCGGTTATCGCTTCGTGGTCCAGGGGCCGGATGCGAATGCGCGCAATCCGGAGCCAGTTACCGCGCCCGATGCCGCCTTTCTCGCCGCCAGAAGCTTCTTCCATGGCGAGCGGTCGGGCAAGTTGGTCGATAGCGGCCTGATGTTGCTCTCGGATTTCCCGGTGACGAACGTCCACCGGCTCTCTTATCCCGCCTTTGCCTGCGCCGGAATCGACTGCATGGCCAACAAAGGCGCCTTGCTGGCGACCGTCGAGATCCCCGGCGCGCCGGCGCCGGTGGACATCGTCACCACCCACCTCAACAGCCGCCATCATGCCCGGGTGGCGGACTCAAGGTCGCTCTACGCTTATTCCCGCCAGGTCGCCCTGCTCGCGCAGTTCATCGCCGCGAACCACGACCCTGCGCATCCCCTGATCGTCGCCGGCGATTTCAATGTCGGCCGCGCACCGGACCGCGGCACCGCGCTGGCAGCGAGCCTCCCGGCCTGGGGCGCGAATGTGCCAGTGTCCGAGGCGCTGGCCGTGGTCGGCCGGGCGGAGCAGGCGCCGCTCGCCCCCGACACCGAAGCGGTGATCCGGCGGAACACCGATTTCGAGTTCTTCGCGCCCGGCAGCCTTGCCGCGCTGACCCCCCGGGCGATCAGCGTCCCGTTCGGCCGGGAGCCGGACGGCGGCATGCTGTCGGACCATCTCGGCTACACGATCACCTTCGGCCTGACGCCGCGCCCGCTCGACATCGCGGCGCGGTGAGCGCCACCCGGCGTCAGAGGCCGGAGGCGTAGCGCTCGGCGACAAGGGGGTGGAGCGGGTTTTCGAACTGCAGCCCGCCCTTGCCGTCCTCATACCAGGCGATCGTCGCGGCCCAGGTCTCGAGGCCCGGCAGGCTGAGCCAGACGCGGGTGCCGGCGACGAAGGGCCAGCGCGACCGGAAGCCGCAGCCCATGGCCGAGATGTCCACCACCTGGATCATCTCCGGCGGCGCCTTGCGCTGGCGCAGCGATGCCATCTGGTTGGCGCGCCGCCGCGGCGCGCTGCGGCTTTCCCCGGCCTCGATGACATTGACGGCGTCGATGGGTTCAATCCTTGCGGCGATCTGCATTTCACTCACTCCTCTTACAAGTTGCAGGCTGGCGGGGATGGCGGGCTGCGCGCCCGGTCAGTTGATCCTGGCGCGGAAGCGGATGGTGAAGCTCGAATTGGCGGCCATGCTGCCGGTCGGGGTCAGCCGCACCGCGTCGACATTGGCGTCGTAGCCGGACGCCGGCGTGTAAGCGTAGGTCGAGCCATTGTTGTTTGAATAGGCCCGGCCGCTTGCCGCCAAAGTCACGCCGCTGGTGCCGGCGGTCAGCTGGAACGGCCCCGTGCCCGGCACCGCCGGATCGTAATCGCCATTGTAGAAGGTCACATTCGGGGGGAGGACGTCGGTCAGCACCAGGCTGCCGAGGTCGACCGGGCTGCCGCCGCTGTTCGTGACGGTCAGCGTGTAGGCGACGTCGGAGCCCGGGGCGTTGAACCGGTCGGGCGAGCCGGCGGTGGTGATATAGGGCGCGGAAGTCTTGGCGACCGCGAGCGCCGGCATCGGGCAGAAGCGCACCTGCGAGATGCCCACGCGCTGCTGGCCGGTGGCCGACTCCCCCGACTGCAGCGGGAAATTCCCGTAGCTGATCGTGACCGTGGTCACCGGTTGGGCGAAGCTGATGACGACGTCGCCGGTGGTGACGCCGGTGTCGGCGCTCGTGGCGTTGCCGACGCCCTCGTTGCTGGTCAGCGAGAATGGCGAGGTGGACGCGCCGAAATTGACGGAGGATCCCGTCGCCGTCCGCGCGCCGGCGCCGTTATTGTTCCCGGCCGGGGCGGAGAGGACGGGCACGTAGCTCGACGTGCCGTCGCTGCCGGTGACGTGCAGCCAGTCGCGGAACTGGTTGCTCGTGAAATCGAGGTCGTGCGTGTTGACGATGATGTCGCGCACCGGCGTCGCAAAGGTGATCGTCAGCCTGATCGTGCGGGTGTTCGAGGTGATGCTCGCGGTGCGGGACGGGAAGACGCCGCCCAGCTGGAAGGTCTTGCCGCCGCTGCTGCTGGTCACGTCGCTGCTGATCCGCGGCATATTCTGGCCGTTCACCTGGATCGAGCTCAGCCCGTTGTTCACCGCGCGGAACGTCAAGCTCTGCGTTGCACCAAGTGGGTTTGTTGCGGTATAAGAATACGTGTTGCCGTAGGTTAGCGAAGCGTTCGCCACGCTCGAAAAGGCGAAGCTGTAGGTGTTGTTGGCATCGCACGCGGCATAAGCCGGCGCCGCCTGCAGCACTAGCGTCGAAACGGCGGTTAGACAGGAGAGAATACGCATCATCGCCTCCCCAGGCCGAGGCCGGCGAAGCTGAGCTGGTCGAACTTGATCCGCATCGTCACATAGGGGCCGGTGCGGGTGTAGCGGTCGTCGCTGAAGTCGCGGTCGTGGAAGCCGACCACATTCCAGCCGACGGTCAGCCAGCCATTCTCGAACGGGCGGATGCCGATGCTGGGGCCGCCGGAATAAGCGACGCTGCGGCCGCCGACGCCGTAGCGGACGGTGCCCGAGACGCCGACCTCCACCATGCGGCCGAGATCGAAACGGATGTCCCCGCCGACGACATTGCTCCAGCCGCGAATGTCCTCGGTCGTGACCCGGTCCGAAACGTAGCGCGTGCCCCAGAAGAAGGCGAATTCGGTGCGCCCGAAATAGCCCTCGTCGCCGACATGCCCGTAAGGCGAATAATTGACCGAAAGCGCGTTCACGATCCGCCGCGCGCGGGCGTCCCCGGTGATATTGAACGGCGAGCCGGTCGGGCTGGCGAGGCCGGCGACCGCGCCCTGCACCATGTCCTCGCGATATTCGAACTTGTCGAGGAACGAGAAGGCGCTGGCCGGGGGGCGGTGCGCCCAGGTCAGCTGCATGTTGGCGGTGCGCGTGCGGCTGCCGCCGACACCGTCCGCGGTGAACCAGTTGAGCGCGCCGCCGACCGCCCGGCCCTCGCCGATCTGGCGGAGCGCGGCGAGGGTGACCCCGTAGCGATTCTCCTGCGCGCCATTGCGATATTCGGCGCGGCCGGTGACGCTCCACGGGCCCGCCCGCCAGGTCGCGCCGGCGGTCACCGCGGTGAAATTCTCGGTCAGCAGCGTGCCGTCGCCGGTGAAGCCGCCGCTCGCCACCGGGTGGAGCGGATCCAGCACCAGCGCCGGCTCGACGCCGCTCAGCGTCTTGTTGCCGTCGAGCGTGAAATCGAGCGACCAATGCTCGGAGAGCACCAAGGACTGCGACAGGCCGTAGGCGGCGAAGCTGCGCGGGCCATATTCGCTGCTGTTCTGGACATTGCCGCTAAGCGCGATCCGGGCGCCGGCCCAGGGCGCGATGTCGAAGCCCAGGCGCGCCGTGCGCGCGTCGATCGTGTCGCCATTGGCGATCTCATAGGCGCCGATCAGCGCCACGCTCGGGCTGATCGCGAAACGCGCGGAGAGGCGATGGCGGGCCGGAAAGTCGATGCTGTCGCTATGGCCGCCAATCGGCAGTTCGGTCTGCGCATCGAGCTCCAGCCGGTTGCTGAACAGCCGCTTCGTCGCCCCGAACTGCAGGATTTGCGAGCTGGCGCGGCGGCCGTCGGCGAGCCGGTCGTCGGCGATGGTGATGCCGGCGCGCGCCGAAAAATCGCGGCCGCGATATTCGAGCAGGGCCCGGCCCGCGGTCCGGCTCGCGTCGCTGCCCAGATAATCCTCGCGCCAGGCGCTGCCAGTCAGCGACAGGGTCTCGCCGAAGCGCGCGCGCGCATCCACGCCGACCTTGAACGTGCCGTTCTCGGAGGCGTTGAGCTGGCCGACGCCAAAGCCCGCCTGCCGCTCGCGGACATAGGCAAGCACGTCGAAGCGGCTGTCATGATGCTCGGCCTCGATTTGCCAGGCCAGGGCGGTGCCACCCGCTCCTCCGGCGGGGGCGCCGCGCGCCGCGCGGGCGTCGCTGATCGCGGCCTCCGCGCGGATTTCGGTGGACGGGGTCGGCCGGTAGCGGACGTCGACGCCGCCGAGATTGGTGCGGGTGCTGCCGTCATCGTCGTGCAGCGCGGTCGCCGCGACCTGCAAGGTCTGCGCGGCATTGCGCCAGGCGAAGCGGGCGCCGGCATTGAGCTGCCGCCCGGCCACGCCATCCACTTCATAATCGGCAACAATGAACTGCGGATCGAGGCTGGACGAGCGGCTGAGGATCGGCTCGCGGAAGCGCAAAACGCCGGCGACATAGTCGATGTCGTAATCGATGTGCCGGGTCAGCAAATGGCTCTCAAGGATCCGGTCCGAATGGAGCCGGTCGCGGACTTCGAGCGTCACCCGCTCCGAATTGGCGAGGATGTTGCGGCTGCCCAGCGCATAGGGCCCGGAGAGGCCATTGCCCTGGATTTCGTCGCGGCGGTGCGTGTTCGGCGTATCGGCGGCGAAGGCGGTCGCGGCGACGCGGTCGCTGCGATATTCGGCCTTCAGGCCGTTCATCGAGCGGACGTAGCGGGCCAGCTCGGGCTCATCGATGCCGGTGTCGTAATCGCCGAACAAGGCATAGAATTGCGGCCGTTCGAGGCGCAGGTAGAGGCGGCGCTGGGAGGCGGCGTCGTAGCGGCGCTCCGAGCGGTCGGCGTAGATCGTGTAATATTGGTTCGGATCGATGACCCCGCCGAAGCGGCTGTCCTCCTCGCGCCGGTCGCTGTCATAAGCGAGCGTCATCAGCCAGCGGCCGAGGATGCGGCCCCGGGCGTAGAGGGCGAGCCGGCCGTCCGTGAGCCAGCGCCGGTCGCTGCGCTGCAGCCGCTCCATGTTGCGGTTGAGCCGGTTGTAGCCGATCGTACCTTCGGCGAGACCGACCAGGGTCCAGGGCCGCTCGCCCGGATCGAGCCAGGCTTCGAGGCGCTGCTCGCGCACGGCCTGGCCGTCGCGGAAGGTGAAGCGCAAGCTGACCGTGCCGGACGCCGTGGTCGGCTCCAGCTCGACAAAAGCGATGCCGTCGTCGCCCTCGACATGCCAGACCGGGCGCGCACGCTCCAGGCCGGCGAGCTGCCGGGCCTGCTGGGCGTCCGCCTCGACCGCCGGATAATATGGCGCGGGCAGCTGGAAATCTCCAGCAAGGCCGTGATGGACGGGGCGGCCGTTGCTGTCGGTCAGCCGCAGCGCGATCACCGGCCGGGTGACGCCGTCGGCGACCAGCAGGGAGCGGTCGCGAACCAGTTCGGCGCGGACCGCGGCATTTGAGAAGGTGACGGCGCGGGTCAATGTCTGGACCGCCGCGCCATGGGCGTCGCGGATTTCGGCGGTGAGCAGCGTCGTGCGGTTCGCCAGCGGGATACCCCGCCAGAGGCTGACCGAAACGGTGCCGGCCTCATTCGTCCGCGCCCCTTCGAAGGCGATCGGATCGACCGGACGGCCGTCGGCGAGCAGGCGCACGCTCTGCCCCGGCAGATGCTTGATCGCGACCCGGACGACCGGCGCCCGCGGATTATGCTCCACCGTCGGGAACAGCCAGTCGATACCCGGCTGCTGACCCGCCAGCCAGTCGCGCTCGGCACCCGCTGCCTCGGCATCGCTGGCCGGCTCCGGCCGGACAATCGTACGTCGCGCCGCGGCGGCGCGGGGCGCCGTCGGCGCGACGTGGAAATCGGCGCGGAGCAAGGATCCCCCCTGCCCCGAAACGAAGCGGGAGAAGGCGCGCCCGCCGGAGCGGACATCGGCGGAGCAATCCACCGCGGCGCGATCCGCGGGGAGCGTGGCATCGTCGATCTGGACGACATGCGTGCCCGGCAGCACGCCTTCGAAATGATAGAGGCCGTTGCCGTCGGTCACCGCATAGCTGCCGTCCTCCAGCATCACCCTGACGCCGGCGACGCCGGGCCTGGTGCGCGGATCGACGCCACAGCCGCCGTCGACCACCCGGCCGGTGATCGTCATCCGGTCGAGAATGGTCTCGCGCTGGATGCGGACCAGGGCGTCGGCGACGTTGCTGAGATTGCCGCGAGGGCCTGCCGCCTGCGCGCGGTTGAGCGCATCGCCATTGCGGGCGTCCGGACGGACCTCGAGCGTGTAGGTGAGAACGAGCTGGCCGCCCGCCGGGATGGACGGGAGCGCGAAACTGAGCACCCGATCGCTGTTCTGAACCGGGTTCGGCGCCCTGACTCCGTCCACACGAACCGTTCCGGTTCGCAACCGCATTTGGCCGGGGAGCCGATCGGTAAGAGTCAGGGCGCCGGTCGCCGTGGCCGCATCCGGGTTGCGCACGACCAGGCGATATTGAACGAGATCTCCGGCTTCCGCTTCGGGCCGGGATGCCGTCTTGGTGAGGACGATCGGCGTGATCGGCCGATCGAGGGGAATGTCGATCCGCACCGGACTGGCGCCGGCAAGGGTGATCGCCGCGCCATAGGAGCCGGCGACGACGGTGAAGGGCAGCCCGTCGGGCCTTCGCAGCGGCGCAAGCTCCGCCCGCGTCGCCGTCGATGGCGCGGTGTAGGGCGCCACGGGCACGGCCAGCAACCGGTACCGGCCCGGCCGCACCAGGGGAAAGCGATATTCGCCGGCCGGGAAGGCGTAGCGGTTGCCGCTGCTGTCGGTGACGCTCTGCCCGGTGACGATCGTCGCCGGGAAGGCGGAAATGCCGTCATCACCGAAGACCTGGGCGGGCTGCCCCGTGGCATCGTCGATCAGGGTCAGGCGCGTCTCCGAGACCGGAGCGCCGGTGCGGCTATCGAAGGTGATGCCGAACGGATCGACCAGAATCCGCACCGAGCCCTGGACGAACGGGGTGCCGCCGCCGGGATCGGTCAGCAGCAGGTTCACCGCCTCATCGCCATGGACGGACAGGCGGCAGTCGCCCGGCACGGGCGCATTGGTCGTGGTCAGCATGATGCCGATGAAGCGGCCGCTGTCGGCGCCGGTCTCGACAAGATTGATTTCCTCGCGGTCGCCCCAGGGCGTGGCGACGACGACGCGCATCGTCTCGATCGCCCGGGGGTCGCGGTTGAAGCTCGGGCGGTTGACCGCCAGGATGAGGGGGCGTCCGGCAAGCAGCTCGGTCGTCACCACCATATCATAGGTTGTGAGCGGCGGCACGGAGGCGCCGCCGCCACCAATTGCGTCGCGCTGCACGGCGGCGCCGCAGGTGCCCCCGAGAATGGCGGGAGAAAAGGTGCCGTCGGTCAGGCGGAGCGTCTCGAGGACGGCGCCCGCCGACGGCACAACATTGATGTCCACCTGGTTCGAGGGGAGCTCGAAACGCCGCCCTCCCACGTCCCATGCGATGGTCGCGACATTGCTGACGGTGCGCGGCACAGGCGCAGCCGCCGTGGCTGGCGTCGCGAAAAGCAGCGACGCCAGCAAGGCGAGCAAGGTCGCCCCGAGAAGGATGGCCCGGGATTTCAACTGGATACTCATCAGGTTGGCGGACATTTCCGCTGTCCCCGACGCTCGCCTAGTTGATCGTCACGCGGAACAGGACCGTGCGCGTATCGCCCGCCGCGACGCTCGGGATCGTGCCGCTGACCACGCCCGAGGCGTGGGCGCCGGCAATCGCCCCGTCGGCGTTGCAGGTTCCGCTGGTCACCGTGCCGTTGACCTTGACCCCGAACGAGGAATCATAGGTCGTCTGGCTCGGCAGATTGTCGGAGATCGCGACGTTCGCTGCCGTCGCGCTGCCCGACGCATTCGCCACGCTGATGCAATATTCGACCACCGCGCCCGGGATGAGCTTGGGATTGGTGGTGCCGTTCAGCGGGTCGCTGATCACGCGACTGGTCTTGGTCGCGGTCAGATTGGCGGCGAGGATGGTATAATCGTCCTCGTCGAAGTGGATGCCGTCGCGCGCGGTATTGCTGCCGACATTGCTGTCGGCGAACACGGTGTCGACGCCGGCCGTATTGGCGCCGGCAGTCTGCGTGACGGTGGCGCCGAGCGAGCCGGCGGCCGTCGCTTCCGACGCAGTGCCGGTCAGGCGCACGCCGGCGACGTCGCCGGTGGAACGGCCCAGGGGCACATCGGCGAGGACGAACACGCGCACGCTGGCATCGGCGGCGACTTGATCCAGATAGGTGATCAAGGTGTCGACGCCGGCATCGTAGGCGCCGTTATTGTTGGTGTCCTGGTACATGCGGAAGTTCGACACGTCGAAATTGTCCGTGCCGCCATGCTCCGCCGTGCCGCCCGAGCGATTGGTCGCCGCGAGGGCGAAATCGAGCGGGGCGTTGGACGAGTTGGTCACAATGAAACTGGTCACCGCGGACTGCTGGCCCGGCGAAACCTGGGTCGTGGACGTGCCGTCCTCGGCGACAACGAAGTTGACCTTGCGGTCGACCGTGAAGCTGTTGCTGGCCGAGACGCTGTTCTGGTTGACGCCGCCGACCTGGAAGGAGACGGTGACGTTATTGGTGATCGTGGAGCCGGCGGTGGTGCCGGCCGCGAAGGCGGGCGTCGCCGCTCCCGCCGCGACAGCGAGCACGCCCGCTGCCACGCCGAAGCGTGTTATTGTCTTCATGGTCGTGGTCCAATCCGATTAGGTTGTGAGCGCCAAGTCCACCCCCGCCGGCGCTGCTGAGCGGGTCCGGGGTCGCCTATTTGACGATGCCCCTGAATCTCAGCTCGCCGGCGCCGCCGGCCGGGATCGGCCTGGCCATGTGCCAGCGGACATGCGTGACGTCGGCGAGCGTCGCCGGGCGGCGGCTGCCGTCGGCATTGCGCACGCTCAGGGCCGCCAATTGGCCCCAGGTGCGCCCGCCATCCACAGAAAGTACCGAATCGGCACTTTCTGATCCATTGTAGCTTACCGATTCCGGAATAGGGTTCGTCACCACGAAATCCGTGGCCGGGCTTGCCGCATTGTTGCGGTAAGCGAGGACGAAGACGAGCTTGTCGCCCGGCGTGACGATGCCGGGCGCGTCGAGCGAGGTCCGGGCCACGCCATTCGCGTCGGTGATCGTATGCTCGACCATCACATTACTCGTCAACGCGACCTGGCTCTGGGCCTGGGCCGCCACGGGCAAAGTCAACGCGAGCAGAATCGACAAAAACCTCATGGGAAACTCCTTCAATCGATCGAAACTTGGAAGGTGACGGTGCGGGCATTGCCGCCGGCGACATTGCCGAGCCGGACGGCAATGCCGGTGCCGGTGAATTCGCCGGCGTCTGCGTCGGCGCCGTCGCTGAGCGCGCCGCCTTCGAGAGTGAGCGTGCCCGCTCGGTAGGTCGTGCCGGGCGGAATGAGGTCGGCGATGCGCAGATTGGCGAGGCCGCCGGAGCCGCTGACCGTGGCGACCAGACGGTAGGTGACGATCGCGCCGGGGACGCTGGTCGTCCCGCCGTACGGATCGGCGACGGTGGCGCTTTTCACGAAGGCGACGCTGCCGCCCGACACCTTATAATAGCCGTCATCCTCGGCCTGCGCATGGGTTGCGCCGACGACGGCGTCCCCTCCCCCCTGCCCCTGACCCGCAAAGGTGGTGCCGGGCGCGCCTGAGCCGGTCGCGGCGGTCGCGACCAGGTCCACGCGGCCGCGCTGCGCATCGCTGGCACCCGCCGGGATGGTCGAGAGGACGAAAACGATGGCGGATTGCTCGGGCGCCAGTACCGGCTCGTTCGCGCCGGCGACATAGACGGTGTCGAGCCCCGGATCGTAAATGCCGTTGCCATTGGCATCGAGCACGAGCGAGGTCGTCGACGGATCGAAATCGTCGCCCCCCGCACTGTCGCGCGCGCTCAGGCGGAACGCCTCGCTGCCATTGCCGGCATTGGTGACGCGATAGCTGAGCACCCGGTTCGTGGCGCCGGGGATGACGCCGACATCGCCGCCGTCGGTCCAGGCGACGCCGACGTCGAGCAACTCGTCCACGGTGAGGCTCACCGTATTGGAGGTGACGCTGCTCTGGCCGCCGCCGGGAAGATCATAGGTCGCGGTGGCATTGTTGTTGATCACGGTGCCCGCTGGCGTGCGCGCTGCATAAGCCGGGCCGGCCGCGCCCAACATTCCGGCGGCCAGCAGAACCGCCTTGAAATGGGGAGAACGGCCGAGCGGTCGCTTCTGAGATCCGCGGCCCGCATTGCACTTCAAATCACGCATGAATCACCACCTCGTGGGGTGCAGATATCGGCTGAAGGTTAATAATATGGGGTAAATACGGTATTCACTGTGATGGCTTTGGGGCAGTCTCGTCGGCACTCCCCGCGACGCCCGCACCTCATATTCGGCGCAGCCACCTCGGCGCCGGCCTGGGCAGGCGGCAATTTATTGCCGGTGCCGGCACCGCCCATATTGCGCGGACACAAGAGAGAAAATGCGACCCGGGGGCGTTCCGCTCGCCCGAATCTGCCGCCGGAGCCGAGACTCCGTTTAAGGTTTGTTAACCAAATCATTGCTCTTAGTGCGCAAATCACATACCGTGTTTATACGGTAGTGAAATCACCGTGTGTGCATTAACCCGCGCGACGGCCACGCAAGGGAGGACCAGATGTTCCAGTACCCCGAGGATCCAAGAGGCATAAAACCTCGCCTCGCTCGCGCCTCAGCCTGCCAGGAGAAGGGGCGATCATGAGCGAGGAACCGCAAATCCCCTATGTGGTGAAGGCCGACGTGGGACGCCTGCCGGACGGAAGCTACGGGCTCAGATTGACCCTCGCCGCGAGCGAAGAGGCCTATCTCGGCAAGGCGTGGCAGGAAGTCGCCTTCCTGATCGGGCCGGCGACGGCCCGTGAGCTGGCGGCCAATCTTGGATGAGCATCGCCCGAAAGCGCGCGCGTCCGCTTGACGCGCCGGCCCGGGAGCAAGCCGGGAACGTCACTGCCCTGTTCGGCTCGCTTGCGGAAGCGGCGGGGCGGCAGCAATCCTGGCACGAGGTCGTCGCGGAGCGGGACGCGCTCCACGCCATGCTGGAGCAGGCGCCGGGCTGCATGGCCATGCTGGCGGGGCCGGAGCATCGCTACACCTTCTCGAACGCGGCCAACAACCGGCTGCTCGGCCGGGACGATCTGGTCGGGCAGACGGTGGCGGAGGCCCTGCCCAGACTGGTCACCAACGGCATCGTCGATCTCCTCGACCGGGTCTATGCCACCGGCGAGCCTTATGTCGGCAACGGCCTGACCTTCGAATATCGCGACCAGCCCGGCGGCGAAGCGCGGCAGCTCATCGTCAACTTCACCTTCCAGCCCATCCGCGCCAGCGCCGACGCGCCGGTCACCGGCATCTTCGTCGAGGGCCATGATGTCACCGCGCTGCACGACGCCCATGCCCAGATCCAGTCCCAGCATCTGAGCCTGATCCACGTCTCGCGGGTCAGCGCGATGGGGACGATGGCGTCCACGGTCGCGCATGAGCTCAACCAGCCGCT
>JBGAHY010000031.1:0-40103 GCA_044225925.1 Allosphingosinicella sp. | reverse complement strand
GTGATCGACCTCGCAGCCTCGCCGGCAAGGAACACGGCGAGCGCGCCGATTTCATCGGTCTCGACGAAGCGCTTGGTCGGCTGCGCCGCGAGCAGGACGTCGCGGATCACCGCCTCGCGGCTGATCCCACGCGCCTCGGCGGTGGCGCCGATCTGGTTTTCGACCAAAGGCGTCCAGACATAGCCGGGGCAGATCGCATTGGCGGTGATGCCATGCTCCGCCCCTTCCAGCGCCAGCACCTTGGTGAGGCCGAGCACGCCGTGCTTCGCGGCGACATAGGCGCTCTTATAGGGCGAGGCGACGAGCGCATGGGCCGAGGCGACGTTGATGATCCGCCCGAAACCCTGGTCCTTCATCGCGGCGAAGGCGGCCTTGGAGGTGTGGAAGGCGGCGGACAGGTTGAGCGCCAGGATCGCGTCCCATTTCTCGACCGGGAAGTCCTCGACCGGGCTGACGAACTGGATGCCGGCATTGTTCACGAGGATGTCGACCCGGCCGAAACCGGCGATCGTCCGCGTCACCAGACCGGCAGCTGCCACTGGATCCATGAGATTGGCGTCGTCATACTCGACGTGCGCGCCGGTATCGCGCTCGATCTCGGCGCAGGTATAGTCGATCTCGTCCCGATCGCCGAAGCCGTTGATGACGATGTCGGCGCCGGCCGCGGCGAGCGCGCGGGCGACGCCGAGGCCGATGCCGCTGGTCGAGCCGGTGACGATGGCGACGCGCCCGGCGAGGCTGGGCACGACGTCGAGTTTCGCGAGGACCTGAGCGTCCATGATCGATGCTCCTTTGCTGAAGTTGGGCAAAGGATGGCGGATCGCGCGCGTCAGCTGAAATGCCGGCTGTGCATGAACTCCATAACCAGACGCGATTTCACGAGAGGCCCGCCGCCCCGTAATTTCCAGCTCGTCACCAGGCCGGTCCGGAGCAAGCTGACACGGGAGCCTTAGAGTCCCTCACTTCCGCGACCGGCCCTGGTGGCCCCGCCCTCGCTTTTCAAAGGAGTTTCAAGTGATCAGATCGACCATCCGGGGCCTCGGCCTCATCGCCATCAGCGCCGCCGCCTTCAGCGCCGCGACCCCGGCCTTCGCGGGCCAGTGTCCCGCCGGCCAGGAGCGCGCCAACGCCCTTTCCAATCACCCGACCGCGCCCAGCATGGTCACCGACGATGTGATCGGCAGCGTCGACCTCGGCCGCGAAATCGGCGTCAATGGCCGCGACCTGCGCCTGCGCCGCCTCGTCGTGCAGCCCGGCGGCATCGTCCCCTATCACAGCCACCAGGGCCGCCCGGCTTTGATCATCACGGTCAGCGGCGAGATCACCGAGTTCCGGTCCACCTGTGGCGTCGGCATCGTCCACCATGCGGGCGAGGTCGCCCGCGAGGCGGACGGCATCTCCCATTATTGGGTCAACGAGGGCAACGCCCCGGCCATCCTGCTCTCGGCCGACGTGAAGGCCCAGGACTGAACCATCCCCGCCCGGCGCGCCGCGCCCCTCCCCGCGCGCCGGCACTCCAGTGGCGCTCCGCCTGCCCCGGGGCGGAGCGCCACGCCCCCTTCCCGATGAGGCGATGACGATGACCGAGCTGGCCCTGAGCGCGACGGCCTCCGCGACGATGGACGAGCACGTCTCCCCAGGCGCGCTCCGCCGCTCGCTGGTGATCGGCCTGATCGGCTTCCTCACGCTCGTCGACCTGTTCGCGACCCAGGCGATCCTGCCAGCGCTGACCCGCCATTATGGCGTGACCCCGTCACAGATCGGCGTCGCCGCCAATGCCTCGACAATCGGCATGGCGATTGCCGGCCTGCTGGTTGGCGCGCTCGGCCAGAATATCGACCGCCGTCGCGGCGTCTGGCTGAGCCTTGCCCTGCTGTCGGTACCGACCGCCCTACTCGCCTCCGCGCCGACGCTGACGATCTTCGCACTTTTGCGCGTCGTCCAAGGCCTCTGCATGGCCAGCGCTTTCGCCCTGACGCTCGCTTATCTCGGCGAGCGCTGCAGCAAATCGGATGCGGCGGGCGCCCTCGCCGCCTACGTGACCGGCGGCGTCGCCTCCAACCTGATCGGCCGACTCTGCGCGGCGACCGTGGCCAGCTATGCCGGGCCCGAGGCGACCTTCTGGTTCTTCGCCGTACTGAACCTGGCCGGTGCCGCTCTGGCTTGGGCTGCACTGACCGGCGTCCCGCCGATGATGGCGATGCCGGAGCCCGGCCGCCATCTCTGGTCCGCCAGCGCCGACCATCTCCGCGATCCGAAATTGCAGCGCGCCTTCGCGATCGGCTTCCTGATCCTGTTCGGCTTCATCGGCACCTTCACCTATATCGGCTTCGTCCTTGCCGCGCCGCCGCTGGCGCTGTCGATGATGGCGACGGGCCTGGTCTTCTTCGTCTTCCTCCCGTCGATGATCACCACGCCGCTGGCGGGCTCGGTGGTGACCCGCTTCGGCGCGCCGCTCGTGCTGCCGCTGGCGCTGGCGCTTGCCCTTGCCGGGCTGCTGCTCCTGCTCCTGCCGAGCCTGCCGTCCGTGCTGCTCGGCCTCGTCCTGGTCGGCGTCGGCACCTTCTTCGGCCAGGCCGTGGCGACCGGCTATGTCGGGCGGCGCGCGAAGAGCGACCGTGCCGCGGCCAGCGGCCTGTATCTGTCCTTCTACTATAGCGGCGGCCTCGCCGGCGCGGCACTGGTCGGCCAGTTGTTCGACCGCGCCGGCTGGACCGCCGCCGTGGCCGGCGTCTTCGCCGCGCTCGCCTTCGCCGCCTGGCTCGGCCGCGGCCTGTCTGAAGAGGAATGAATATGGATCTGGCCAGTGATCGTTACCGCCGGGGCATCGACGTACTCCAGCAGCTTTCCGGAGAATCGATCGAGCAGGTGACCAACAAGGTCGCCGAGATTGCACCAGACTTCGCCCGGATGACGATCGAGTTCCCGTTCGGCGATCTCTATTCGCGCGGCATTCTCGACCTCAGGACGCGGGAGGCCGCGGCCATCTCCGCGCTCGCCGCGCTGGGCCGGACCCCGCAGCTCCGCGTCCATGTCACCGCGGCGCTCAATCTCGGCATGAGCCGGGAGGAGATCGTCGAACTGTTGATGCAGATCTCGATCTATGCCGGCTTCCCGCCCGCGCTCAACGCGCTCGCGGAGTGCCACGATCTGCTGATCGAAAGCGAAGGAGCCTAGGCAGCCACCTCGTTGTGGGACGGCCCCTGTCCCTTGGGCGGCCAGGGATAACGCCGCGCCTCCTGCACGAAAGCGCCGACGGCCGGCGAATGGGGCCGGCCACGCACCGTGGCGAGATAGATGGTCCGGCTGTAGCTCGGCTCGACCAGCGGGCGCACGACCAGGTCCGGATGGGTGACCGCGAACTCCGGGAAGAAGCCGAGGCCGAGCCCAGCCTTGATCATCCCCTGGACCCAATCGTCACGCGGCGAGCTGAACACCTTACGCAGGTAGATGCCGCGGCTGTTGAGGTCGGCGCGGACCGGCGCGAACACCTCGCAGTTCGAGCGGCTGACATAAGGCTCATCGTGCAATTCCTTCGCCTGGATCGGATTGTGCGCGACCAGACGATGATTGGGCGGCAGCAGGATGACGAAATTCTCCTCGAAGATGGGCAGCTGGTGGAGCGTCTCGGGCAGCTCTTCCGGCATGCCGACGACCGCGATCTCCAGCTCACCTTTCTCCAATTTCTCGATCATCTGCGGCGCGCCGGCGTCGATCACCTGGACCTCGACTTCGGGGTGGGCGGCACTGAAGCGGATCAGCAGATCGGCGATCAGGCTCGGGCCGATCGTGCACATCGTGCCGATGGTGAGCGTGGCCTTGTCCAGCTTCCGGATCGCCTTGGCCTGCTCGCGCGCGGCCATCGTCTGGTCATGGATCGTCTGCAGATAGGGCTGCATCATCCGGCCCAGTTCGGAAAGATGGGTATTGCCCCGCTCGCGGTGGAAGAGCGGGCCGCCAAGCTCGTGCTCGAGCTGCTGGATGGCGCGGGTCAGCGCCGGCTGGCTGACATTGCAGCGATCGGCGGCGCGCGTGAAATTGAGTTCGTCCGCAAGGGCGACGAAATAGCGGACCTGCTGCATCTCCATGCCTGGATCCCCTCCGCGCGCCTTATTACAGCGCTGCAACGAACCGTGCCAGCTTAGCCGGTCGCGCGCGCAACGCGCCAATAACATGAGCGCATCGACACCATAAACAGACGCGATTTCACGGCCGCAAGCCGCTTCCCTAGTCCTGTCCGCACGCCGCGACCCACCCCCGGAGCGCGGCGCCCCGAAGTTCAGGAGAAGATCAAGATGAAGACCGTTCAGATCGCCGCCGCCGCGGCCGTCCTCACCGCCGCCGTCGCGGCCGGCACCGCCGGCGCCGAGCCGGTCCGTCCGCAGCCGACGATGGACAAGTGCTATGGCATCAGCCTGGCGCACCAGAATGACTGCGCTGCCGGCCCCGGCACGAGCTGCGCCGGTACCTCGGTGCGCAACTACCAGGGCAATGCCTGGAAATATGTCGCCCGCGGCACCTGCACCCGCATCCAGACCCCGCGCGGGGCTGGCTCCCTCACCCCGGTCAACCGGTAAGCGCCATGACCCCGACCGCCGGCATTGGCTTCAAGCCCTGCTATTTCAACGAGGCGCGCGCCGCGCCGGCGGCCGGGCTTTGGTTCGAAATCCACCCTGAGAATTACATGGTGGACGGGGGGCCGCGGCTCGCGTTGCTCCGCGCGCTGCGCGAGGCGCGGCCCCTCTCATTCCACGGCGTCGGCCTCAGCCTTGCCGGCGCCACCGAACCGGATCGCGCGCATCTCGCCCGGCTGAAGCGGCTGGCCGACGATTACAAGCCGATGCTCGTCTCCGAGCATCTCGCCTGGTCGCGCGAAGGGACGACCTGTTTCCCCGATCTGCTGCCCTTCCCGCGCACGCTTGAGGCGCTGCTCAGGATCGCGCGCAACATCGACATCGTCCAGCACGCGCTTGGCCGCCAGATCCTGATTGAAAATCCCTCGCTCTATGTCGCGCTGGAGGGACACGATTTCGCGGAAGTCGATTTCCTGCGCCAGCTGACGAAGAAGACCGGCTGCCGGCTGCTGATCGACGTGAACAACGTCGCGGTCAGCGCCAACAATCTCGGCTTCGACCCCTATCTCTATCTCGACGCCTTGCCGGTCGACGCGATCGGCGAGATCCACCTGGCCGGCCACCGGCCCGACCCGGAGCATGGCGACGCCTTGCTGATCGACAGTCACGACGCGCCGGTCTCCGAGCAGGTCTGGGCGCTTTACGACCATCTGCTTGAGCGCACCGGCCCGGTGCCGACCCTGATCGAGCGCGACGGCAATCTGCCGCCCTTCGCCGAGCTGGTGGACGAACGCGAGCGGGCCGCCGCCCTGATGCGCGCGCCGCGCAAGGCGGTGCGCTATGCTTGACCTCGCGTCCTTCCAGCTCGCCTTCGCGACCGCGTTGACCGGCACGCGCACGCGCGGCTCGCTCGAGGGCCAGCCCGGCTTCGCGGTCTATCGCAACACGACGCCCGTCGCGCTCGCCGAGACGCTGCGCGCCAGCTACCCGGTGGTTGCCGAGCTGCTCGGCGACGCCCTGTTTGCCGAGACGGCCTTCGCCTACGCCCGCCATCACCCGGCCAGCGATCCGGTGCTGCTCGGCTACGGTCCGGCCTTCCCCGCCTTCCTCGCCGAACAGGAGTGGATAGCGGATCTGCCCTATCTCCCGGATGTGGCGGCGATCGAGCGGCTCCGCACCGAGGCCCATATGGCCGCAGATGCGGCCGCGCTCGCCTTCGCCGACTTCGTGCAGCTCGGCACCGACCAGTGGCCGACGCTGCGCCTTCGCCCGCACCCGGCGACGCGCATTGCCTGGCTGACGACGCCCGCGCTCACCATCTGGCGCGCGCATCACGAGACGCCCGACTTCGAGACGCTCGCGCCCGAATGGCGTGCCGAGGGCGTTCTGGTCACCCGCCCCGAGGGCGTCCTGCAAGTGCACGAGCTGGATGCCCCCGCGCACCGCCTGATCTTCGGCCTCAGGCTCGGCGAGACCGCCGGCCAGGCCGCTGCAGCGACTGCCGCCACCTACCCCGAGGCGGACATCGCCTCGGCCTTCGCGACCCTCGTCAATGCGGGCGCGCTCGCCCGTCCCCAAAGCCTCGAAAGGAACTGAACATGGCCTCGATCATCCGCACCGACACCGGCGCCGAAACCGCTGCGCCCTCCCGCCGCCGCGGGCCCTTCGCCCTTTTCGCCAGCCTCGCCGGGAAGATTCCGGTGGACCTCATCCTGCTGGTCCAGCGCTTCGGCCTGGCCGCGATCTTCTTCCTGTCCGGCCGGAGCAAGGTGGAGGGTTGGTTCACACTGACCGACAGCACCTTCTACCTGTTCCAGACGGACTATGCCCTGCCCTTCATCTCGCCCACCCCGGCGGCCTATGCGGCGACGATCGCCGAACATCTGTTCCCGATCCTGCTCGTGCTCGGCCTGTTCACCCGTTTCTCCGCGACGGCCCTGCTCGGCATGACCCTGGTCATCCAGATCTTCGTCTACCCGGACGCCTGGCCGACCCATCTGTCCTGGCTGGGCCTGATGCTGCCGATCATCGCCATGGGCGGCGGCAAGCTCTCGCTCGACCGCCTCGTCCGCATCCCCTGACCCACATTCCTTTTCGGAGAATAACCCCATGCGTTTCCTCTTCGCGTTGCTTCTCGCACTCGGCGTTCCGGCCTTGGCTTCGGCCAACCCGGCGCCGTCAATCTCCGCCACCGAGGACGGCATCGCCATCGGCGGCTATGACCCGGTCGGCTATTTCACCGAAGGCCACCCGGTCGCCGGCTCTCCCGCCTTCACCTTCAGCTGGCACGGCGCCACCTGGCGCTTTGCTTCCGCCGCTTCCCGCGCCCGTTTCGAAGCGAACCCCGAGGCCTACGCTCCGGCCTTCGGCGGCTATTGCGCCTGGGCGATCAGCCAGAACTACATCGCCCCCGGCGATCCCCAGGTCTGGCGCATCGTCGACGGCCGTCTCTATTTGAACTTCAACCATCGCGCGCAGGCGCTCTGGGAGGCGGACCTGATGGGCGCGATCGCCCGGGGTCATGCGAACTGGCCGCGCGTCCTGGAGACAGCCGAAAACCGGTGACGGTCCACGATGAAGGATGGTGGAGATCCAGAGATGACCGACTTCAAGCTCAGGGGCTTTGCCTTGGCGGCCCTGTTGCTCGCCTCCTGCGGGCAGGGCAAGGCCGACATGGCCGGCGCCGCGACCGTCGACACCAATGTGCAGCAACAGCTCACGCCGCGGCCCCGCAATGCCCAGACCGCCCTGTTCGCCGGCGGTTGCTTCTGGTCGGCAGAACGCGATGTCGAAAGAATCCCGGGCGTGGTCGACGCGGTCTCAGGCTTTGCCGGCGGTAGCGTGCCCAATCCGACCTATCGGCAGGTCTCGCGCGGCGGCACCGGTCATCTCGAGGCGGTTCAGGTGACTTACGATCCGGCGCGGATCAGCTATGCCGGCCTCGTCCGCCGCTTCCTGCGAACCATCGATCCGACCGACAGCGGCGGTCAATATTGCGATCGCGGGGACGATTATCGCACCGCGATCTTCGCGCTGGATGCTGACCAGCGCCGCGAGGCCACAGCGGCCGTGGCGGAGGCGAACCGAATCCTTGGCGGCCGGGTGATGACGCCAGTGCGGGAAGCCGCGCCCTTTTACGCGGCCGAGGGGTGGCACCAGGACTTCGCGCGCCGGAACCCGGCCCTCTATGCCCGCTATCGCGCCGGCTGCGGCAAGGATGAGCGGTTGCGCGAAATCTGGGGAAGCCAGGCCGACACCCATTGAGAAGTGTAGCGACGCCTCAGGGCAGCGGCAGCCTCCGCAACTGCCCGTAGACAGCATCGAAGACGCCGAGCGCTTCCGGCCGGTCAGGGCGTCCGATTTGCTGCCGGTCGCGCAGGATCATCAGCGGCGCGCCGTCGGCTCCAGCGGCGGGCCAGCGCTGCAGGCCGGGGCCGTTGGGGTCGCCGCGCTTGACGAAGTTGGTCCAATAGGCGGTCATCGCGTCCGCCAGCCGCCTGTCCCCGGCCGTCCAGGACCAGCGCTCCTGAACCAGATGATCGAACATGTACCAGAGCTCGGCAAAATGTGAGGGACCCCAGCCCGCATATGGCGAACGGGCGGGACATGGCGGCGACAGGCGGTCAGCGCGGCCATGAGGCCGCGCATCGACTGACTCAACGCGCGGAGGCAGCGACAGACGCCGCAACCTGCGTGGCCATGGCAAGCTGCGCCTCGCGGCCGGTGATCGCGTAACGGTCGGCGATGAAGGCGAAGTCGGTCCACGCGATCCAGACCCGGCCGCCGGCATCCTCGGTGACCAGCATGCGGACAGGCCAGTCCAGGCCGGCCAGCGGATTGGCCTGCAGGAATTGCACGCCGAGCGGCGGGTTGCCGAACAGGAGCAGGGTGGAGCGGCGGATCGGAAGATTGGCGCCGGCGCCGAGCCGCTGCTGGTCGATCTCGGCGAAGACAGGGATATTCTTCGTGCCGAGATCAGCACGAATGCGCCGGATCGTCTCGTCGAAGCCATAGCTGGAAACCTGGCGGACGACGCCGCGTGCCTGCGCGGTGGCCGCGGCGGGCGCATTCGCGGATGCAGGCTGGGCGGCGGCAGGAAAGGCCGCCGCGAGTGCGAGAACGGCGCTCGCGAGGAAGAGGGTTTTCATGACATTGGACTCCCTTGAAAGATGCCCAGCCGGTCTGTCCGATCTCGCCGTCGGTTTGAAATCGTCTCTCCTTATGGAGTCGATGCGGCGTGGCTATCGTCCAGCCGCGTCCGGAAAGTGCGGACGCGCTCTCAGCGCCGTTTCGCGGTCTCCAGCAACTCGCTGGTCACCGGATAGCCGATTCCTTCCGGGATGCAGACGTGCGGCGCGCCATCCACCTCGGCCACCCAAGGCGTGATCTTCGTCACCTTATGCCGGGCGGCGTCGGCGCGCGCCTCCTCGATCGAGGCGAAGCGGGCGAGCCTCTCCAGGTTCCGCCGGGTCGGGAAGATGACGTGGGCGTGACCAGCCGCGACCTCGGCGAGAATTTCCGCCGCGCTCGCCCAGAAGGCGCGCACCGCCTCGGCCTCGGCGATGACGGGCTCCGGCGCGTCGGGAGCTGCCTCGGCCAGGAAGAAAAGCGTGTCGAAGCGGCGTGCCTCGCGGAAATTGGGGCACCAGCGGGCGAAGGGCGTCAAAGCGTCGAGGTCCAGCGCCAGGCCATGCTCGGCGAGTAGATCGGCCAAAGGCCGTTCCACCGTGAGCCCGGCGCGCAAACCCGCGGCCAGCGCCAGAGTCGGCGCGGGCGCGAGTCCCGGGGCGAGGCCGGTCTCCTCGATCGTCTCGCGGATGGCGGCAATCCTGGCGGCGGCGTCGGGAAGCCCGAATGAAGCGGCTGCTTCATAGTCGGCCGCGTCGATGCGCCCGCCCGGAAACACCAGGGCCCCGGCCGCGAAGGCCATCCCCCCGGTCCGCTCCATGACCAGCACCTCCGGCGGCCCGCTTGGCCGCTCCCGCATCAGCACGAGCGTGGCGGCGGGAATGGGTTCGTCGGGCTCGGCCATCGACCCTAGCTAGGCGCGGCAATCGGCCCCGGAAAGGGGCTTCGCGCGGCGCCGGCTATGTTCTTGGGTTCAAAAGACCAAAATCCTATTGCGCCAGTCCGGCCCAATTCCCTGAAGATGAAACTCAGGTTATTCTGCAGTCATGAGTCGGGGGCGCATCGACAAACTCACCGAGGGCCAGCGCGAGGTCTTGCGCCGCGTCAATCGTCATATGGAGACGAAGGAGATTGCGCGCGAACTGGGGATCAGCCCCGATGGCGTAAACCAGCGGATCAAGACGGCGATGCGGACGCTCGGTGTCAACAAGAGACGCGACGCGGCCTTGCTTCTTGCCCAGGCGGAGGGTCAGGATCCCTACCAGCCGCTGGTGTACCCGCCACGGGACATTGCTTCCGCCGCCGATCCGGGGACATTCGGCTCATCGACCGAAAGCGGGCGGGAGGACGGGCCGGCTTCGATCGGGGCGATGCGGGAAGAACAGGCCGTGTTCGAGGCGGTCCCGCAGCTCCGGCCGCAGCGGCTCCAGCTACCGCTCCCAGTCCGGGGAGGCAGGCCAGGTGACCTGAACGCGTTGCAAAGGCTGGGATGGATTTTCGGCATGATGCTGATGATCGCCTTCGCCTTCGGCGTCTTTCTTGCGGGGATGGAAGCCTTGTCCAGGCTCGGTCGAAACTAGGTCGGCTTAAAGTCCAGATTTAACAGTGGGATGTGCCGGCGCCCGCGCCGGCGCAGGGAGACAAGACATGCCCAGACTACGCCAAGCCGTGGCCCAGCAAGTGGCCGATCGCCTGTTCGCCGTGGAGAGCGCCATCGATCTGGCGCTGACCCGCGCTGCCGAGCTCAACGCCGCCATGCCGCAGGCCCGGAGCGACGCCCGCCTGCCGGCCATGGTCGGCCAGACCGCGCTCGACCGGGCCGCCGAGGCCTTCACCGCACTGGTCGAAGCCCGCCGTCGGATCGTCGCGACCCATGCCTCGCTGGACGAGGCGCGGCTGCAGATCGGCCTCAAGGAGGTCGCGACCGGCGATGCCGTGCCGAAGCCGGGCTTCACCGAAGCGGCGGCCGCCGAGGTCCCCGTTGCGCAGCTGCGTGCGGTCGCCTGACCCGCCGCCGCTTGACCGGATCGTGCGGCCATGATCCGGTCGAGCGGTGAACATCCACTTCGTCGTTCCGCTGGCCCTGGTCACGCTCTTCGCCCTCTGGGCCGGAGGTTGGCCGGAGCGCGTCGGGGCCGCCGTCTACGCCTTGTCCGTGGTCGTCACCGTCCTGTTCCTGCTGATGCACGACCAGATGTGGTGGGACCTCGAAGCGGGAGTGTTCATCGTCGATGTCGTCACCTTCCTCATCTTCATCGCCATCGCGCTGCGTGCCGACCGGTTCTGGCCTTTATGGGTGAGCGCCTTTCTCGGGATCGGCGTGCTTGGGCATCTGGCGAAGCTGATGATGCCGGATACCTATTGGCGGGCTTATGCGTTCGTGCTGGTGATCTGGAGCTACCCGATCATCGCACTGATCGCGCTGGGCACCTTCCTGCATTGGCAGCGCCGGAAGCACTCTGCCGGCAGATCCTCGACGAGCTCCTCCGCCCGCTCGGGCCCGCCGCCTCCGCCTGGGCCGACCGCCTCTTAGGCGAGTTCGGCTCGCTCGGCGCAGTGCTTGCCGCGCCGCCCGCCGCCCAGCAACGCGTCATCGGGAATGAGCAAGAGGTGCTCGCCTGGCTCGCCACCCTGCGCGCGGCCATGCTGCACGCCTTGCGGCGCGAGGCGCTGCAGGGGCCGGTGCTCGGCGATTCCAAGGCGGTGACGGATTATCTGTTCGCCGCGATGGCGCACGAGCCGGTCGAGCAGCTCCGTGTCCTCTATCTCAACAGCCGCAACCGCCTGCTGCTCGACGAGATCGTGGCCGAAGGCTCGGTCAACATCGCGCCCATATTTCCGCGCGAAATCGTCCGCCGTTCGCTCGAGGTCGGGGCGACCGCCCTGATCCTCGCCCACAACCATCCGTCGGGCGATCCCAAGCCCAGCGGCGAGGACGTCCGGGTCACCCGCCTCGTCGCCACGGCCGCGGAAGCGCTCGACATCAAGCTCCATGACCACCTGATCGTCGCCCGCTCCGGGTGGACGAGCCTTCGCGCCGAGGGGTATTTCTGATGCACCAGACCAATAGTCTCGACACCCGACCCGCCTTCGCCGCGCCCGCCGCCGATCAGGCCGAGGAGCGCACCAGGGCCCGCATCTGGGCCGAGCGCCTCTATGCGGAGCGCCGGCGCCGCGACGCCCTGTTCCCCGACGAGCTGTTCGGCGAGCCGGCCTGGGACCTCTTGCTGGCCATGTTCATTGCGCGCGACAGGGGCCAGGCGATGATCCTCTGCAAGGCCTATCACGCGGCCGGGGTCTCCGACACGACAGGGCGCCGGCTGCTCGACCGGATGGAGGAAGAGGGCCTGATCACCCGCCGCCGGGCGCCGCGCTCCCGCAAGATGCGGATCGTGGAGATGACCGAGCTCGCGGTCGAGCGGTTGACCGACTTTCTCGCCCACGGGCTCTGACCGGCCGGCATTCATCCACGCGCCGCAACAAGTTGTGGCGGCGCGCCTTTCCGTGCGGCGCGCGGTCCGTTAAGCTCCTTGGCCTGCGGATCGAGGAGGAACGGCCAGCGTGGATGTCGAGGAGTCGGTCGGCGAGATCTTGCGCCGCCATGAGGGTCGCGGCGGGGCGCTGCTCCCGATCCTCAACGACGTGCAGGCGGCGCTCGGCCATGTCCCCACGGCGGCGGTGCCGCTGATCGCCGCGGCGTTGAACCTCTCCCGTGCCGAGGTGCATGGGGTCGTCACTTTCTATCACGACTATAAGGCTGCGCCCGCCACCAGGCCGGTGATCAAGCTCTGCCGCGCCGAGGCCTGCCAGGCGCGCGGGGTCGACGCGATCGCGCCGATCCTCGAAGGCGACGCGCGGATCGAGGTCGAGACCGTCTATTGCCTCGGGCTCTGCGCGATCGGCCCCTCCGCCCTGGTCGGCGATCAGGTCCATGTTCTGCGCGACGCGGACGAGGCGCGGCGGCTCGCCGACACGGTCGCGGCATGAGCGACCACGCGGCCGACCTGCGCGCCTGGGCCGGGGAGCACCGTGTCTATATCAGCGGCGATGCGGCCTCGGTCGCGCTCGGCGCGGACGACGTGGCCAGGGCCTTTGCGGAGATGGGCTGCGAGGTCGTCCGCACCGGCAGCCGCGGCTTCTTCCCGATCGAGCCCTTGGTCGAGCTGGAGCATCGCGAGATGCCCGGCAAGCGCGACGGCTATGGCCCCGTCACCGCCGCGGATTGCGGCGCGGTGCTGGAAGGGCTGCACCCCAATTTCATTGGCGATGTCGAGAGCTTGCCCTTCTTCAAGGACCAGACCCGCCTGACCTTCGCCCGGTGCGGGATCACCGATCCGCAGTCGATGGACGACTACAAGGCGCATGGCGGGCTGAAAGGGCTGGAGCGGGCCATCGCGCTCGGGCCGGAAGCCGCCGTCGAGGAAGTCGTCCAGTCGGGCCTCAGGGGCCGGGGCGGCGCCGGCTTCCCGGCAGGGATCAAGTGGCGCACCGCCGCCGGCGCGACAGCCGGGCAAAAGTACATCGTCTGCAATGCCGACGAGGGCGACAGCGGCACCTTTGCCGACCGGATGGTGATGGAGGGCGATCCCTTCATGCTGATCGAGGGGATGGCCATCGCCGGTTTGGCGGTCGGCGCCACCTACGGCTATATCTACATCCGCTCCGAATATCCGCACGCCGTCCACGCCATGAAGCAGGCAGTCGAGACGGCGCGGCAGCACGGGTTGCTCGGGCGGCTGCTCGGCTCAAGACATGAGTTCGACATGGAGGTGCGCGTCGGCGCCGGCGCCTATGTCTGCGGCGAGGAGACGTCGCTGCTGGAGAGCATCGAGGGGAAGCGCGGCGAGGTTAGGGCCAAGCCGCCACTTCCCGCGCTCGAAGGCCTGTTCGGCAAGCCGACGATCATCAACAATGTCCTGACCCTTTCGGCCGTCCCTTATGTGCTGGCCGAGGGCGCCAAGGCCTATGCGGACTACGGCATGGGCCGCTCGCGCGGGACGATGCCGATCCAGCTGGCCGGTAACATCAAGAACGGTGGCCTCTACGAAACCGCGTTCGGGATCACGCTGGGCGAACTGGTCTACGATATTGGCGGCGGCACCGCCTCAGGCCGCCCGGTGCGGGCGGTGCAGGTCGGCGGGCCGCTCGGCGCCTATTTCCCCCCATCCGAATTCCATCTGCCCTTCGACTATGAGGCCTTCGCCGCCGCCGACGGGCTGATCGGCCATGCGGGAATCGTGGTGTTCGACGACACGGTCGACATGGCGAAGATGGCCCGCTTCGCCATGCAATTCTGCGCGGCAGAGAGCTGCGGCAAGTGCACGCCCTGCCGGATCGGCTCGATCCGCGGCATGGAGGCGCTGGACCGGGCGCTGGCGGGCGACGACGTCGCCGCAAATCTCGCTTTGATCGAGGAATTGTGCGAAACGATGAAGTTCGGATCGCTCTGCGCCCTCGGCGGTTTTACACCTTATCCGGTAATGTCGGCGCTGAAGCATTTCCCGGAAGACTTCGCCCGCGCGCGCGAAGTGGAGACGATGTCATGACCCTGATCCGTGAAAGCGATCACGGGACGCCCGCCTCGGAAGCGGCCGAGCAGATCACGCTGACCGTGGATGGCGCGAGCGTCACTGTCCCCGCCGGCACCTCGATCATGCGCGCCGCCAGCCTTGCAGGCACTTCAATCCCGAAGCTCTGCGCGACCGACAGTTTGAAGAGCTTCGGCTCCTGCCGTCTCTGCCTGGTCGAGATCGATGGCCGGGCGGGCACGCCCGCCTCCTGCACCACGCCGGTCGCCGAAGGCATGGCCGTGGTGACCCAAAGCGACAGATGGAGGAGATGGCGGCGATGGTCGGCGCGGCGCGCGACCGGTATCTGCCGGTCGCGCAACATCTCGGCGCGCCCTGCGACAGCTCCAATCCCTATTTCGATTTCGACCCGGCCTTGTGCATCGTCTGCTCGCGCTGCGTGCGGGCGTGCGACGAAGTGCAGGGTACGTTCGCGCTGACCATTTCCGGGCGCGGCTTCGGCAGCCACGTCGCCGCCAGTCAGGATGAAGGTTTCCTCGCCTCCGAATGCGTGTCCTGCGGGGCCTGCGTCCAGGCCTGCCCGACCGGCTCGCTGCAGGAAAAAGCCGTGAAGCAGATCGGCCAGCCCGAATGGTCCGAGATCACGACCTGCGCCTATTGCGGCGTCGGCTGCACCTTCAAGGCGGAGATGAAGGGCGAGCAGCTGGTGCGCATGGTGCCGTGGAAGGACGGCAAGGCCAATCGCGGGCACAGCTGCGTGAAAGGCCGCTTCGCCTGGGGCTATGCGACGCACCGGGAGCGGGTGCTGGAGCCGATGATCCGCGCCTCGGTCGACGACCCCTGGCAGGTGGTCAGCTGGGAGGAGGCGATCAGCCACACCGCCGCCGAGTTCCACCGGATCCAGAAAGCCTATGGCAATCGGGCGGTTGGCGGGATCACCTCGTCGCGCTGCACGAACGAGGAGACCTTCCTCGTCCAGAAACTGGTCCGCGCCGGCTTCGGCAACAACAATGTCGATACCTGCGCCCGCGTCTGCCATTCGCCGACCGGCTATGGCCTGAAGACCACCTTCGGCACGTCCGCGGGCACGCAGGATTTCGACAGCGTGATGCAGGCCGACGTGATGATCGTGATCGGCGCCAACCCGACCGACGGCCATCCGGTCTTCGCCAGCCGAATGAAGCGGCGCCTGCGCCAGGGCGCGAAACTGATCATCATCGATCCGCGGCGGATCGACATGGTCCGCACCCCCCATATCGAGGCGAACTATCACCTGCCGCTGAAGCCCGGCACCAATGTCGCGATGCTGACGGCACTGGCCCATGTCATCGTGACCGAGGGGCTGGCCGACGAGGCGTTCATCGCCGAGCGCTGCGACCTCGACGAATATCGCGAATGGGCAGAGTTCGTCGCGCGGCCGGAGCATAGCCCCGAGGCGGTCGAGACCTATACCGGCGTGCCCGCCGCCGACGTGCGCGGCGCCGCGCGGCTCTATGCGACCGGCGGCAATGGCGCGATCTATTACGGGCTTGGCGTCACCGAGCACAGCCAGGGCACGACCGCGGTGATGGCAATCGCCAATCTCGCCATGGCGACCGGCAATATCGGCCGGCCCGGCGTCGGCGTGAACCCGCTACGCGGCCAGAACAATGTCCAGGGCAGCTGCGACATGGGCAGCTTCCCGCATGAAATGTCGGGCTATCGCCACGTTTCCGATCCGGCGACGCGCGAGATGTTCGAGAAACTATGGGGCACGCCGATCGACGCCGAGCCGGGCCTGCGCATCCCCAACATGCTCGACGCCGCCGTCGATGGGGTCTTCAAGGGCCTCTACGTCCAGGGCGAGGACATTTTGCAGTCCGATCCCAATACGAAGCATGTCGCCGCCGGGCTGAAGGCCATGGAATGCGTGGTCGTCCACGATCTCTTCCTCAACGAGACCGCCAATTACGCCCATGTCTTCCTGCCGGGCTCGACCTTCCTGGAGAAGGACGGGACCTTCACCAATGCCGAGCGGCGCATCCAGCTGGTCCGCAAGGTGATGAAGCCGAAGAACGGCTATGCGGACTGGGAGGTCACGCAATTGCTCGCCAGGGCGATGGGCCTGGACTGGACCTACACCCATCCAAGCGAGATCATGGACGAGATCGCCGCGGTGACGCCGACCTTCGCCGGCGTCTCCTTTGCGAAACTGGGCGAGCTTGGCTCGATCCAGTGGCCCTGCAACGACCAGGCACCCGAGGGCACGCCGGTCATGCACATGGACCATTTCGTGCGCGGCAAGGGCAAGTTCGTGCTCACCGAATATGTGGCGACCGACGAGAAGATCGGGCCGCGTTATCCGCTGCTGCTCACCACCGGCCGCATCCTCAGCCAGTATAATGTCGGCGCGCAGACCAGGCGGACGGAGAACGTGGTCTGGCATCAGGAGGATCTGCTGGAAATCCACCCGCACGACGCTGAGCAGCGCGGCATATGCGAGGGCGATTGGGTGAAGCTGGCCAGCCGCGCGGGCGAAACGACGCTGCGCGCGACGATTACCGACCGGGTCGCGCCGGGCGTGGTCTACACCACCTTCCACCATCCGATGACCCAGGCCAACGTGGTCACCACCGAATATTCGGACTGGGCCACCAACTGCCCCGAATACAAGGTGACGGCGGTCCAGGTCATGCCCTCCAACGGCCCGACCGAGTGGCAGGAGGACTATGAGATCCAGGCGATGCACAGCCGCCGCATCGCCGCCGCCACCGAGGCTGCCGAATGAGCGCCCAGACGCTCGACCGGCTCGTCTACATGGTCAACCAGATCGGGCGGGAATTCGCCGGTCAGCGGCCGCATGACGCGGTCGAGGCGACCTGGGATCATCTCTGGCATTTCTGGGATCCGCGCATGCGGTCGATGATCGTCGCGCATCTCCACACGGGCGGCGATGGGCTGAGCGAGATTGCACGAGGGGCGGTTGCGAAACTGGTCGGCGATGCCGGGCCGGCGCCCGTGACCAAGGCGACGGAGTTCAACGCCCCGCATCAGGGCGCGTCTGGGGCGGGGTCCGAAGCCGGCTAGGCGAACAGGCCGTGCGGGTCGGTCATCACCAGCATTGAATCCGGGCGGGCCAGAGCGATCAGGGTCAGCCCCGCTTCCTCCGCCCGCTCCACCGCGAGGCTGGTCGGCGCGGAGATGGTGACCAGCGCCGGGATGCCCGCCAACGCCGCCTTCTCGACCAGCTCATAGGAGCAACGCGCGGTGAGCAGGGCGAAGCCCGACGCCATGTCCAATTCGTCGCGCAGGCAATGGCCGACCAGTTTGTCGAAGGCGTTATGGCGGCCGACATCCTCGCGCACGGCCAGCACATTGCCCGCTGCGTCGCACAAGGCCGCGGCATGGACGGCGCCGGTCGCGGTATTGAGCGGCTGATGGACGCGGATCGCCTCCAGCGCCCGGAAGATCGCCGCCGGAGCGATGTGCGCTGGCGCCGGGAGAGTCGGCAAAGGCCGCAACGCCTGCTCCAGATTCTCGATGCCACAGAGACCGCAGCTCGACTCGCCGACCCGGTGGCGCACCCGGGCCAGCACGCGGTCGTGCCGCGCCGGGGCCAGCTCGATCCCGAGCAATACGCCCTTCTCCTCAGCGCCGACCTCGATCCCGATCACGTCGGCGGCGCTGTCGATCAACCGCTCGGACCGCGCGAAGCCATAAGCGAAATCCTCCAGATCATTCGGCGTCGCCATCATCACCGCATAGCCGATGCCGAGGAAGCTGATCGCCACCGGCATCTCCGCAGGCACCTCGCGCGGCTGCTCCACCCCGCTGCCATCCACGCCGATTTTGTGCGCAGCATGGAGTGCGGTAACTATCGGAGCTCGCTTTGTTTTGTTGTCGGTGGGCATGGTGCACCTCGCAGCATGACGGCGATTGGCGGTGATCACAAGTGAGCCATCGTCTTCGCCCGCGCGGAGCGATACAAGGCGGCCATGGTGAAAGTCGGCTTTTACGGCAGGTTGGCCGAGCAGTTCGGGCGGGAGACGGAAGTCGACCTCCCCGAGGGTGCGACGGTCGCGGACCTGCGCGCCCACTTCGATGGGCTCGACGCCGCCGCAGTGCGTGCTTTGGTCAATGACGAGTCGGCCGGCGAGGACAGGCGGATCAGCCCCGGCGACCGCGTCGATTTCCTGCCGCCGCTCTCGGGGGGCTGAAATGCGGATCGACGCGCGCCTCGTCGATGAGAGCTTCCGCCCGGAGGAGGAGCTGGCTGCATTCGACGCCGGGAGCGCGGGCGCGGTGGCGAGCTTCACCGGCCTCTGCCGTCCCACGACCAAGGCAGGCGCGCCGATCGGCAGCCTCTTCCTCGATCACCACCCCCGCCTCACCGAGCATAGCCTCTACGACATCGCCGCCTCTGCCGCGCGCTTCGGGATCGAGGCGGTGCGCATCGTGCACCGCGCCGGCGCTATCACCCCCGGCGAGGCGATCGTCTTCGTCGCCGCGGCCGCCTCACATCGCCGCGCCGCCTTTGAGGCGGTGGACTATCTGATGGACAGGCTGAAGACCGACGCGCTCTTCTGGAAGCGCGAGGACGGGGTTGACGGCTCGCGCTGGATCGAGCCTACCGAGGCCGACCGCGCCGACCGTGCGCGCTGGGAGTGAAAATGCCCGGGATCGATGACAGTCTGACCTTCTACCCGCTGAAGATCGCGGTGCTGACCGTGTCGGACACGCGCACCGAGGAGACGGACAAATCCGGCGCCCTGCTTGTCGAGCGGCTGACCGCGGCCGGGCACGTGCTGGCGGGCAAGACCATCGTCACCGACAGCATCGAGGCGATCCAGAAGCAGGTGACCGCCTGGGCCAGCCATCCGGAGGTGGATGTCATCATCTCCACCGGCGGCACCGGCTTCGCCCCCCGCGACGTGACGCCCGAGGCTGTGAAGCCGCTCATCCGCCGCGAAATGGATGGGTTCGCTGCGGTCTTCCACCGCGCCAGCGAGGGGACGATCGGCGTCTCCACCCTCCAGTCCCGCGCCTTTGCCGGGCAGATCGACGACGCCTTCATCTTCTGCCTGCCGGGCTCGACCGGCGCCTGCCGCGACGGCTGGGATCTGGTGCTCGCGCTGGAATTGGATAGCCGCTACCGGCCCTGCTCGCTCGCCGGGCAGATCCCGCGGCTCAGGCATCTTTGCGCATGACGAAGCTCAGCCATGTCGGCGAGGACGGCCGCGCGACCATGGTCGACGTGACCGGCAAGGCGCCGACCGACCGGACGGCAACTGCTTCGGGCTGGCTCAAATGCCAGCCGGAGACGCTGGCAAGGGTTCGCGCGGGGACCACGCCCAAAGGGGCGGTGATGCAGACCGCAGAGCTGGCCGGCACAATGGCCGCCAAGCGCACCGCCGACCTGATTCCGCTTTGCCACCCGCTGCCGCTGACCAAGGTCGGCGTCACCATCGAGATGGACGACGCGCTCCCCGGCTTCCGCGTGACTGCGGAGGTGCGGACCCACGCGCCGACTGGCGTCGAGATGGAGGCGCTGACCGGCGTGTCGGTCGCCTGCCTCACCCTGTTCGACATGTTGAAGGCGGTGGACCGGAACATGGAGATTGGCGGGATCGCGGTCATATCCAAGACCGGCGGCAAATCGGGCGGCTGGTGATCAGCTTCGACGAGGCGCTGGCCCTGATCGCCGAGGCCGCGAAGCCGCTCGGCACCGAGCCGGTGACTTTGGCCGAGGCGCATAAAAGGGTGCTGGCCCAGCCGGTGATCGCGATGGTCGATGCCCCGCCGCGCGACGTCTCGGCGATGGACGGCTATGCGGTGCGCGAGGCCGATTTGCCGGGGCGGCTACCGGTCACGGGCACGGCCTATCCGGGCGAAAAGGTGCTTAGACTCGAGCCCGGCACCTGCATCCGCATCTTCACGGGCGGGCCGGTGCCGGAGGACGCCGACCGGATCGTCATCCAGGAAGAGGTGCAGCGCGACGGTGACGTCGCCACATTCGGCGCGCCGGCGGGCGGGCGGCATATCCGTAAATGCGGCGCTGACTTCACGAGGGGGACAATGCTGCTTGATACGGGGCGGCGGCTCGACCCGCGCGCTTTGGTTGCAGCGGCCGGCGCGGATGTCGGCGAACTCGAAGTCTGGCGGCAGCCATTGCTGGCTATTTTCGGCACGGGCGACGAGCTTACGGAGGCGGGCAGAGCGCGGGACAAACCGGGCATGATTCCGGAGAGCCTGATCCCCGGGGTCGCCGCTCTGGCCGAGGAATGCGGCGGCCTGATCGTGATGAGCCGGCGCCTGAAGGACAATCTGCCGGAGCTGGAGCAGATGGCCGGCTGGGCGCTGGAGCGGGCCGACCTGGTGGTCGTCACCGGCGGCGCTTCGGTGGGCGAGAAGGACTATGCCAAGAAAATGTTCGCACCGGCCGGGCTGGAGCTGATCTTTGCCAAGGTCGCGATCAAGCCGGGCAAGCCGGTCTGGCTTGGCCGGGCCGGCGGACGGCTGGTCATGGGCCTGCCGGGCAATCCGAGCTCGGCTATGGTGACGGCTCGGCTGCTGCTCGCGCCGCTGATTGCGGGGCTGACCGGGCGCCCGGCAGCGCTCCATTGGCGCACGGCCGCGCTCGCCGCCCCGCTCGGCCCCTGCGACGAGCGCGAGACCTTCGTCCGTGCATTGTGGGACGGCGAACGAGTGCTTCCGGCCAGCTATCAGGATTCTGCGGCGCAGAAGACGTTGGCCGATGCAGAATTGCTGATCCGCCGCCGCCCCGGCGCGCCCGCCGCGGAAGTCGGCGAGGCGGTCGAAATCATCGACTTCTGAGCAGCGCTTCAGCCCGTGCGAGATCGGCTTCGTCGTTGACGTTGAAGAAGGGGTCGAAGGGCTCGGTCGGCCATTCCACCGCCTGATAGCCGACCGCTTCCGCGAAGCCGGTCAGCGAACGCCGCCCGGTCGCGAGATAGGCCGGCAGCCCCGCCGCGGCTTCCGCCTTCCAGAGCGCGCAGACCGGATGGAGATGGCCGCCGCTCGCCGCGACCGTCGCTGCGGCGTCGCTCCTTAGCCGCGCCGCCAGATCGTCCGGCAGGAAGGGTATGTCGCAGGCGATGGTGAGGACGTCGCCGCCAAGCGCCAGCGCTGCCGCGATCCCGCCGAGCGGACCTTCGATGGCCGGATCGTCCTGCAGGTCGCCGCCCTCGCGCGCCGCGACCAGCACCTCGTCCGACCAGCTTCGCGCCTGCCGCAGCGCCCGGTCCAGCAGCGTCTCGCCGCCCAAGAGTCTTTGGGGCTTGCCGCCGCCCATCCGGCGGCCCTCCCCGCCCGCGAGGATGACGATTCTCATCCGCCGAAGATCAGTTTGGCTCCGGCCAGGGTCAGCACCAGGCCGAGCGCCTGCAGCAGGCGTTCGCGCGGCAGTTTCTCGACGCCGAGCCAGGTGCCGAGGACTGCGCCGGCGGCGACCGCGCCGATCAGCCAGGGCAATTCCGCCGGCAGCCCGCGCACCGAAGCAAGATTGCCGAGCAGGCCGGCGGTCGAGTTCAGGAAGATGAAGCCCGCGGCGACGCCGGACGTGTGGCGCGGCGTCTCCCAGGCGAAGAGGATGATGAGCGGGCTGAGGAAGATGCCGCCGCCCGTCCCGGTCAGGCCGGCGAGAAAGCCGAGCGCGGCGCCCACCGGGAGCGTCACCAGCCAGCCGGGCGTCCTGATCTCACGCCAGGCCAGTTGCTTCGGCGACCAGAAGAGCCGCAGCGCCGCAGCGATCAGTAAGGCGCCGACCAGGGGCCGGTAATATTCCGGGGGCAGATGGATGCCGCCGCCAAGCCACGCGGCCGGCGTCGCGGCCACCGCGAAGGCGAACAGCAATTTCCAGTTGGTCTGGCCCCTGAGCCCGTAGCGCGCCGCACCGAAACCGGCGACGACGAGGTTCAGCGCCAGCGCCGTCGGCCGCATCGTCTCCGGCGCCACTGAAAAGAGCGCCATGATCGCCAGATAGGCCGAGGCGCCGCCATGGCCGACCGAGGAATAGAGCGCCGCCGCGACCGCCATCAACGCGGCGATGGCGAGCAGCGTGCCGGTGTCCATCAGCCGCCGGTGACGCTCATGTGGCGCGCCACGGCAGGGCGGGGGGCGGCGATCTCGAAATCATGGCCCTTGGGCTTGGCCTGCATCAGCGCGTCCAATGCCGGATCGAGCGATTGCCCGGCGCGCAGCGTATCGCGCAACTCGATCTTCTGGTCTTGGCCGAGGCAGCCATAGACGGTGCCGGTTGCGGCGACCCGGACGCGGTTGCAGCCGGTGCAGAAATTGCCGGTGAGCGGGGTGATGAGGCCGAGACGAATGCCGAGCTCCGCGACATCATAATAACGCGCGGGGCCCCCGGTCCGGCCAAGTGATGGGGTCAGGGTGAAGCTCTGCTCCAGATTCCGCTTCACCGCGTCGAGCGGGAGATAATGATCGGTGCGATCGTCCTCGACCGCGCCGAGCGGCATCGTCTCGATCAGGGTCAGATCGTGGCCCTCGCTCGCGCACCAGCGGGCCATCGGTGCGATCTCGTCCTCGTTTAGGCCCTTGAGCGCGACCATGTTGACCTTGAGCCGGAGCCCCGCCGCCTTCGCCGCCGCGATCCCGCCAAGCACATCCGCCAGCTCGCCGCGCCGGGTGATGTGGCGGAAGCGATCCGGGTCGAGGCTGTCGAGGCTGACATTCACCCGCCGGACCCCTGCCGCGCGCAGGTCGGCGGCGAAGCGGGCGAGCTGGGTGCCGTTGGTGGTGAGGGTCAGTTCCTCGAGGCCGTTGCCGAGCCGTTCGCCCAGCCAGGTCACCAGCTGGCCGATCCCCCGCCGTACCAAAGGCTCGCCACCGGTCAGCCTTATCCGGGTCACGCCGCGGGCGATGAACGCGTCGGCGACCTGGACCAGCTCTTCCAGCGTCAGCAGTTCGGCGCGCGGCAGGAACTCCATCCGCTCGCTCATGCAATAGCGGCAGCGCAGGTCGCAGCGGTCGGTGACCGAGAGGCGGACATAGGAAATCCGCCTGCCATAGCTGTCGATCAGATCCGGCCGTCGTTCCATGGTTCAGCTTACGCCTCGGCCCCGGTTGCGCGCAACGCTCGCTTCCATGCGGGCGAGCTGTTCCGGGGTCGCCTCGGGCTGGGCTTTCTTCCATTCGGCATAGTCCATGCCGTAGACCGCATGGCGCGCCTGGTCGCGGCTCAGAGGGTGGCCCGCCTCTGCCGAGGCCTCGGCCAGCCAGTCGGCAAGGCAATTGCGGCAGAAGCCAGCCATGCCCATCAGGTCGATATTCTGCGCGTCCTGCCGGTGCCGCAAATGGTCGACCAGCCGGCGGAACGCCGCGGCGGCGACCTTGTCGTCGATGCCGTCCATCAGAGCGCGATCACCACCGTCTTCAGCTCGGTATAGGCCTCGACGCCCGCGCGCGCCTGCTCGCGGCCGATGCCGGACTGCTTGTAGCCGCCGAAGGGCAAGGCCGGATCGATCACCGAGTGGCAATTGCCCCAGACGATGCCCGCTTTGATCCTGGCGGCGAGGCGATGCATGCTGGAGAGGTCTTTCGTCCAGATGCTGGCGCCGAGGCCGTAGCAGGTGTCGTTCGCGGCCTTCGCCACCTCGTCGAGATCGTCGAAGCGCTGGGCGACGAGCACGGGGCCGAATATCTCCTCGCGCACCACGCTCATGTCCGGTCGCACGTCAACCATCACCGTCGGGTTCACATAATAGCCTTCGGAGCCGCAGGCATCGCCGCCGGTCAGGATCGAGGCGCCGGCCTTCTTGCCCTGGTCGATATAGTCCATCACCCGGCGCTGCTGCTCGTCGGACACGAGCGGGCCCATGCGGGTGCCGGCATCGAGGCTCGGCCCCGGCGCCCAATGCTGCGCGTTCGCGGCGACACCCTCGACGAGCTTGTCGAAGATCGAGCGGTGCGCGAACAGGCGCGAGCCGGCGACGCAGATCTGGCCGGAATTGAAGAAGATCGCGCCGGCCGCGCCAGCCGCGGTGGCGTCGACATCGACGTCGGGCAGGACGACGACGGGGGACTTGCCGCCAAGCTCCAGTGTCACGCGCTTGAGCGTGTCGGTGGCGGCGCGGTTGATGAGCTTGCCCACCTCGGTCGAGCCGGTGAAGGCGACCTTGTCGACATCGGGGTGGCGGACCATCCGGTCGCCGGCGGTCTCGCCGAGGCCGGTGATGATGTTGACGACGCCGCCCGGAAACCCCGCCTCCGCGACCAGGTCGGCGAGGCGGAGCGCGGTCACCGAGGTCTGCTCGGCGGGCTTCAGCACCACGGTGCAGCCGGCGGCGAGGGCCGGCCCGATTTTCTGCGTGGCCATGATCATCGGGAAGTTCCACGGCACGATCTGCGCGGCGACGCCGATCGGCTCGCGGCGGACATAAGCGTGGAAGGCGCCGGAGGGCGCGCCCTGCGGATCGATCATGTCGCCACCCAATTTGGTCGCCCAGCCGGCCATATAGCGCAGCATCCGGATCGACTGGGGGATGTCGACCGCCGCGGCGAAGCTCTTCGGCTTACCATTGTCGATCGCCTCCAGCTCGGCGAATTCGTCCGCATTGGCTTCGAGCAGGTCGGCGAGCTTGAGGATCAGGCCCTGGCGCACGCTCGATGGCAGGCCGGTCCAGCGGCCGTCATCGAAGGCGGTCCGCGCCGCGGCGACGGCGCGGTCGACATCCTCGTTGGTCGCATCGACGAAGCGGGAGACCTCGCGGCCGGTGGAGGGATCGATCACCGGGAGCGTGGCGCCGCCGGTCGAATCCACCCAGGCGCCGTTGATGAACAGCTGCGGCTTGCGGGCCAGCGCCTGCTGAGCGGCCTCCGAATAAGCCGGCTGCGCGCTGATGCGGCTCATCTCGTTCATGTCGGTTCTCCTCGCACCCCTGTCCGGTATGCGAGTCGCTCTAGGCTTCGCGCCGGGACGCGGCAATGGCGGGGATCAGGCTGGAAAGAAGGCGGGAGTGGTGGAGCTGAGGGGAATCGAACCCCTGACCTCTGCAGTGCGATTGCAGCGCTCTCCCATCTGAGCTACAGCCCCGCACCTTCTTAGGGAGCGCCAGATAGCGACGGCGCCCGCCCGATGCAACCCGCCCTTCTTGCCAGCGTTTTTCCTCCGACAGCCGCCTGTCGCGGCCCAAGGAGGAGTTACGATCATGACCGGCAAAGAACGGGGCCCCGAATGGCAGGGCGACGACAGCTTCGGCGCGGGCTGGGGCAACCAGACGACGCATGAGCCACCTGCCGACAATGATGTCGCGGGCGCGAATTTCGGCGCTGGCGCCAAGGCGGGCGACCTGACCAAGGGTGGCTATGGCGCGGCGCCGGGAGGCGACGGCTTCGCGATCCGCGACGAGGCCTGGCATCGGGAGATCGAGAAGATCCGCGCGCATGTGGAGGTGCGCGGCGCCGATGGCGGCCATGTCGGCATGGTCGATTGCCTGCGCGGCGAGCATATCGTGCTGACGAAGAACGACGCCAATGCCGGCGGCGCGCATCATGCCATCCCCACCGGCTGGGTCGCCAAGGTGGACGACAAGGTTCATCTGTCTTTGGACGCGGACGAAGCCAGGCAGCGCTGGCGCGTCGAGGAACGCAGCCGCGCCTTGTTCGAGCGCAAGGACAGCGGCAGCGACGGCCCGCACGGCCTGGAGCGCGCATTCAGCGGCACCTATTCCAGCGACAGGAAATAGCGGCCCGCGCCTGCCTTTGACTCCTTGCGTCATTCCGCCGATGGAACGGGAAAGACGCAAGGAGAGACAGATGAGCGGCAACCGCGCCTGGCATTTGATGTCACGCCCGCAGGGGCTTCCGACCCATGACAATTTCGCGCTGAAGGAGCAGCCGGCCACGCCGCTGCAGGAAGGCTGGGCGCGGGTCGAGAACAAATGGCTTTCGGTCGACCCCTATATGCGCGGCCGGATGAACGACGTGAAATCCTACGTCCCGCCCTTCCAGCTGGACGAGCCGATGCAGGGCGGTGCGGTTGGCACGGTCGTGGAAAGCCGGTCGCCCAACCTCGCGGTGGGCGACACCGTCTTCCACATGCTGGGCTGGCGCGAGCAGGCGGTGGCGCCGGCGGAAGCGTTCAACAAGATGCCGCCTCTGCCGGTCAACGACCAGGACTGGCTCGGCAATCTCGGCCTGCCCGGCGGCACTGCTTATTTCGGGCTGCTCCGCGCGGCGCAGGCGAAGGAGGGAGATATCGTCTTCGTCTCGGCGGCGGCGGGCGCGGTCGGCTCGGCGGTGGTGCAGATCGCCAAGGCCAAGGGGATGACCGTGATCGGCTCGGCCGGCGGCGCCGACAAGTGCGCCTGGGTGCGCGAACTCGGCGCGGACGTGGCAATCGACTATAAGGCGGGGCCGGTGCTGGCCCAGCTGCAGGAAGCGGCGCCCAAGGGGATCGACGTCTATTTCGACAATGTCGGCGGCGAGCACCTCGACGCCGCCTTCGCCCTCGCCCGGCAGAATGCGCGCTTCGCGATCTGCGGGATGATCGACGATTACAACAAGGGTTCGACTTACCAATTCCGCTTCATCATGCGGATCATCGCGATGCGGATCATGCTGAAGGGCTTCATCTACACCGACTATATGGGCGAAATGAGCGAATTTTACCGCGACATGGGCGGCCTGATCGCCTCGGGTGCGGTCAAGTCGCGCGAGACCGTCCATGAAGGAATCGAGGCAATGCCCGACGCCTTTCTCGGCCTGTTCAGCGGCGGCAATACCGGGAAGATGCTGGTCAAGCTGTGAGGCGGCTGGCCTTCGCACTGCTTCTGCTCGCGGCGCCTGTCGCTGCGGGCGCGCAGGAGCGGGTGGAGGCGGGCGCTGGCTTCGGCGCGGCGGGCATCCAGGGCTGCCGCACCGACCTGCTTTACCTCAATCAGGTGTTCGGCTGGCAGGCGAGCTGGCAGCGCGACTGGGAAGGCCTCGCCACCGCGTCCGACGCCGAGCTGCGCGCCGCAATCGCGCAGTGGCGGACAGCGCCGGCGGCGCTCCGGAGCGACGAAGCGGCCTTGGGCGGCAGCGCCAAGAGCGGCGCAGGCACGGCACCCCGCATCATCGTCGAGCGCGTCCTCGGCCAGGTCGAGGCGCTTGCGGCGCGGCTGAGCCAGAGCGCGCCGCCGGTGCGGGCCGATGCCGACCCCGCATTGCGCCGCTTATGGACGGCCCTGTTCGCGGAGCAGATCGCGCCGGCCGTCGCCCATTATCGCGATTTCCTGCGCGCCACCTATCTTCCCGTCGCCAGTTCCTCGGCCGGGCTGAGCGGCATTCCCAACGCGGCGCGCTGCTTCCGGCAGGCGGTCCGGACCTTCACCAGCCTCGACATGCCGCCAGAGGAGATCGAGGCGCTTGGCAACAGGCTGCTTGGCGAGACCGAGGCGGAGCTGACACGGCTCTATCATGTCCGCCCAGGTGGCATGCCGGCCCTGGTTGCGCGCCTCCGCGATCAGCGCGAGCCCGGCTTCGACCGAGACCACTTGCTCGCTTTGACCCGCGCCGCCATCGCGCGGGCGACGGCGGCGATGCCGCGCATGTTCCTCGGCGGCGCGCAACAGTCGGTGGGAGTGGACCCGATGCCGGCGGCGATGGAGACGGATTCGCCCGCCGGCCTCTACCGCCCCGCCGAAAGCGGGCGGCCTGCGGCCTATGTGATCAACCTCTCCCGGCCGCAGGAACGGCGGCTGATGACCGAGGTGATCGCCTTTCATGAGACGCTGCCCGGCCATCATATCCGCGCCGCGCTCGGGCTGCCGGCAGGGCGGTTCAATTCGGGCTATGCCGAGGGCTGGGGCATTTACGCCGAATATCTGGCCGACGAGATGGGGCTTTATTCGTCCGAGACCGACCGGGCGGGAATGATGGCCAAGCATCTTTGGGCGGCGAGCCGGCTGGTCGTGGAACCGGGCCTGCACCTGCGCGGCTGGACAAGGGCGCAGGCGATCGCCTTCATGCGCAGCCACACGACGCTCTCCGATGCCGAGATCGCCGTCGAGGTGGACCGCTATATCGCCAGCCCGGGCCAATCGCTTTCCTACATGCTCGGCTATGACCGGATCATGGGGGCGCGGCGTTATGCCGAGCGGGTGATGGGACGGCACTTCGACCTTCGGCATTTCCACCAGGTCGTGCTTGGGCAGGGCTCACGGCCGCTGGATCAGATGGTCGCCGACGTCCACCGCTGGGCGGATGCGTCGCGGGGCTAGGCCAGCTCCTTCAGCCGCTCCCCGATCCGCCTGAGATCCTCCACGAACCGTGCATATTCCGTCTCCTTGTCGTCGCGGACGCGAAGGAGGAAGCTGGGGTGGACGGTGACCCAGGCCTCGGCGCCGTCCTCCAGCTTGTGCGCCTTGCCGCGCAGTGACGCGATGGTGACCGCCCTGCCGAACAATGAGCGGGCGGCGGTGGCGCCGAGGGCGACGACCAGCGGCGGGCGGATCAGGGCCAGCTCCTGCTGCAGCCACCAGCGGCAGGCATTGATTTCGCCGGCATCGGGCTTGGCGTGGATGCGGCGCTTGCCGCGGCGCTCGAACTTGAAATGCTTCACCGCATTGGTGACGTAGGTCCGCTCGCGCGGCACCCCGGCCTCGGCCAAGGCCTTGTCGAAGAGCTGGCCGGCAGGGCCGACGAAGGGCGTGCCGGCCAGATCCTCCTGGTCGCCCGGTTGCTCGCCGACGAAGACCAGGGGCGCATCGAGCGGGCCCTCCCCGAACACGGTCTGGGTGGCGCATTTGTATAGCTCGCAGCGGGTGCAGTGCATTGCCTCGGCGCGGATTGAGGCCCAGCTTTTCTCGACATTGTCGCCGACCTTCACAGCCGAGGCTGCGGCCATCTGCGTCTCCCGCGCCTGCGCGCCCTTCAGCAGCTCCGGGACCAACGCGGTCTCGGGCATATTTTTCCAGTATTTCTTCGGCATTTCCCGCAGCATCGCGCCGACCTTCACGCGGGCCGGATTGAAGATGGAGGCATAATAGGTCTTCCAGACCTCCTCGACCGAATCGCCTTCCGGCGCATCGCCGCGGGTGGCGCCCGGGCCTTCGGTCAGCGTCTCGCCATCCCAATGGATGGAGCCGTCCGGGGTCAGGATCGACCAGTGTATCGTGGCGAAACGCTGCACGAAGAAGGGCGCGGCGGCGCGGAGGATGTGATGCTCCGGCTCGAACCAGGCGACGAAGCGCGGCCCCGCCTCCGTCGCGATCTCGCGGAAGCGGAGGAAGGCGTGCAGCTTGTGGAGGTCGCGCCGCACCTGCCGCGCCATGCCCTCCAGCCGGTGGACGACCGGATCGGACTTGTCCTCCAGCGCGTCAGGCCGCTCGCGCAGCTTCACTAGCATCGCGTAGAGCAGGCCGAAACGGGCCGGATCCTTGTGGCAGATCACCTGCTTCGCCAGCGCGACGAAGGGGCGCGGGACGCTGAACAGGCCGGCGGGCGCGGGCGGCGCCGGGGCCGGGGCGCCGAACAGATCCGCCTCCTCGCCCACGACCTCCCAGACCACTTCCGACGGCGCCGCGCCGATCAGGGCGAGCGCACGCGCCGCCTCGCGCCAGCCGTCGAAATCATCCGGCGCGGCGAGGCGGACGGTGCGGATCGGCCGCCGATCAAATGCGCGGGTGGCCACGAGCGGAATCCTTCCGGATCATTTCGCTGCTCAACCGGCGAGCCCTCGAACCGGTTTCAAATCCAACGAAGTTCACGAACCTGACACTTGCCATCTGTGTGTCAGCCTCCCCCGAAAAGTTCGAGCTGTTCGGTCTTGGGACCCGGACGCGGCAGGATGGCGTCGGCAAGCCGCACCGGGCGCCAGTCCGCCGCGATCAGGAACGGGCGCAGCTTCGCGATCGAGTGGGTGAGGCGGGCGACGTCATCGAGGCGGAGGCGGCGGTGGGCGCGGGCGGCGAGGATGCGATCGACCGCCTTCGTGCCCAGGCCGGGGATGCGGAGCAAAGCCTCGCGCGGGGCGCGGTTCACGTCGAGCGGGAATTGATCGCGGTGCTTGAGTGCCCAGGCGAGCTTGGGATCGATGTCGAGCGGGAGGTTGCCGCCCGCCTCCGCCGCGCCGGCCACCTCTCGCGCCGAGAAACCGTAGAAGCGCATCATCCAGTCGGCCTGGTAGAGCCGGTGCTCGCGCAGCAGCGGCGGGCGGACGAGCGGGAGGACAGCGCTCGAATCCGGGATTGGCGAGAAGGCCGAATAATAAACGCGGCGCAGGCGGAAGCGGCCGTAGAGCGTGGCGGCACGGGTGACGATGGCGGCGTCGGTGGCAGCGTCGGCGCCGACGATCATCTGCGTGGACTGGCCAGCGGGGGCGAAGCCCGGCGCCGATCTGTAGCGCGCCTTCGCGTCGGCGCCGTCGGCGATGTCCGACTTCAGCGCCCGCATCGCGCCTTCGATCCGCCCTTCGTCTTTCTCGGGCGCGAGCCGGGCGAGGCCCGCTTTGGTGGGCAGCTCGACATTGATCGACAGCCGGTCGGCATGGAGTCCGGCCTGGTGGATCAATGCCGGGTCTGCGTCCGGGATGGTCTTCAGGTGAATATAGCCGCGGAAATCGTGATCCTCGCGCAAGGACCGCGCGACCTCGACGATCTGCTCCATCGTGTAATTGGAGGAGCGGATAATGCCGGAGGAGAGGAACAGGCCCTCGATATAATTGCGCCGGTAGAAAGCGAGGGTGAGCTGCACGACCTCCTCCGCCGTGAAGCGGGCGCGGCGGACGTTCGAGCTCTTCCGGTTGATGCAATAATGGCAGTCGAAGATGCAGCTGTTGGTCAGCAGGATCTTCAGCAGCGAGATGCAGCGACCGTCCGGCGCATAAGCGTGGCAAATGCCCATGCCGGGCGCGGTCGAGCCGATCCCCTTGCCACCCCGGCTGTCGCGTTTCGTCGAACCCGAAGAGGCGCAGGAGGCGTCATATTTCGCGGCGTCGGCGAGGATCGCGAGCTTCTGCTGAACGTCGAGCTGGGCCATTTGTTCTATATATGTTCTTGACATGGAACCGTCCATGACCTAGATCAGTTTTCACGCCGGACCGGTTGCCGATTGAAAGAGACGCGCCGGGGCGCAACAGGAGCCCTCCAAGCAGCCCCTCCCCCCTCGGGCCGCTGGAGGGCTTCTTCATGTCTGGCGGAGGCGACCGGGTGACGATCTCCTTTCAGCCCGGCATAGAACGGGGATGAGCTTCCTGCTGAAGACGCTGAACCTGCTCGACGCGGCCATGGCCGGGCGTTCGGCCCGGCGTGTCGCCAGCGACCTGGCCTATGGCCCGGCGCCGCGGCAGAGGCTCGACATATACGCACCGCGCGACGGCGGGGCGAACCGGCCGGTGCTGGTCTTCTTCTATGGCGGCAATTGGGATTCGGGCGAGAAGCGGGACTATGCTTTTGCCGGCCGGGCCCTTGCCTCGCTTGGCTATGTGACGGTGCTGCCCGATTATACGCATACGCACGAGCGGCCTTATCCGGCCTTCATGGAAGATGCCGGCGCGGCGCTCGCCTGGGTCCGCACCAACATCGCCGGCGATGGCGGCGACCCGGGCCGGATCGCCCTCGCCGGGCACAGCGCCGGCGCCTATATCGCGGCGACGCTGGCGCTCGACCCGCGCTGGGACACGGCGGTCGGGATCAAGGCTGCGATCGGTCTGGCCGGCCCTTACGATTTCCTGCCCTTCGACAGTCCGGTCACGGCCCGCACCTTCGGTCATGCCGGGGACCTGTCGGCCACGCAGCCGGTCAATCACGTCCATGCCGGCGCGCCGCCCTTGCTGCTGATAACCGGCGATGCTGACACCACCGTCCGCCCGCGCCATTCCACAGAGCTCGCCGCGCGGGCGCGCATGGCGGGCAGCGAGGCAGAGCTGATCCTCTATCCGGGCGTCACGCATACCGGCCCGCTCAAGGCGCTCGCCCGGCCGTTCCGCCGCCATGCGCCGGTGCTCAGCGACATTGCGGGTTTCCTCGCGCGGAACGGACTGGGCTAGGCCTTCGTCAGCGCGGCGGCGAGTGCCGCGCCCAGAGTGGCGGCGCCATAGGGTTTGGCCAGCGCCGGAAAGACGGCGGCGGTGCTGCCCGCCATTTCCTCGCTATAGCCGCTGGCGAGCAGCACCGGCAGGTCCGGCCTGAGCGCCCGTGCCCGCTCCGCAAGCTCGATGCCGCTCATTCCGGGCATCATCACGTCCGTGAACAACAGGTCCACGTCCCGGGCGGCGAGCGCTTCGAGCGCTTCCTGGGCGGAGGCTGCGCTCACCACCCGATAATCGAGCTCGGCGAGCAGGCTTTCCGCGAAGGCCCGCACCTGATCATTGTCCTCGACCAGCAGCACGGTGACGCCGTCGCCCTTGGCGAGGCCCGTGTCCCGGCTTTGCGCATTGCCGGCCTCTCCTGTCGCGCGGGGGAGGTAAAGCCGTAGCGTCGTGCCCATGCCCACGACCGACTCAATCTCGGCGTGGCCGCCGGACTGGGCGGCGAAGCCGTGGATCTGGGAGAGGCCGAGGCCGGTGCCCTTGCCGACCGGCTTGGTCGTGAAGAAGGGATCGAAGACCCGCTCCAGCACTTCCTTCGACATGCCCTCGCCACTATCCACAAGGCTGACGCAGACCATGTCGGCCGCGCCGTCCACGCCCGGCACGTTGCAGGCGGCGATGGTCAGCCGGCCGCCGCCGGGCATGGCGTCACGAGCGTTGATCGCGGCGTTGAGCAAAGCGGTCTCGAGCTGGGTTGCATCGACCTCGACCGTCCACAGCCCGGGTGTGAGATCGAGGAGGATCTCGATCTGGCCTCCGATCGTCCGCGAGACCATCTCGACGAACGCGTCGAGCCTGAGGTTGAGATCGATGGCCTCCGGTTTCAGCGCCTGGCGGCGGCCGAAGGCGAGCAGATGGCTGGTGAGATTGGTGGCGCGATCCGAGGTCTCGATGATCGCGTCCAGATAGCGTTTGCGCTTCGCGTCCGAGAGGCCCTCGCTGCGCAGCAATTCCGCGGAGCCGCGGATCACGGTCATCAGATTGTTGAAATCGTGGGCGATCCCGCCGGTCAGCTCGCCGAGCGCCTGCAGCTTCTGCGCCTGGAAGAGCTGGGCCCGGGCCTGCTCCAACTCCTCCTGCGCGGCGCGGCGCTCGGTGATGTCGCGGGTGATCTTGGCGAAGCCGAGCAGATTGCCGGCCTCATCGCGGATCGGATCAATGACGGCGTTGACCCAGAAGCGGCTGCCGTCCTTGCGCAGGCGCACGCCCTCCGCCTCGAACCTGCCCTCGCGCGCAGCGGCTTCCAGCGCCAGTTGAGGAAGACCGGCGGCGCGGTCCTCCTCGGTAAAGAAGACCGAGAAATTGCGGCCGAGAATCTCGCCCGCCTCATAGCCTTTGAAGCGCCGGGCGCCGGGATTCCAGCTGGCGATCGTGCCGTCCGGCTCCAGCATGTAGATGGCGTAATCGGTGACCGCGTTGATCAGCAGCTGGAAGCGCTGGTCCATCAGTTCAGCCGGAGGGCGCGTCTTTTCCTCGTCGACCATGGAGATGTTCCGTAGCCGAAAAAATCGTTTTGGCAAGCGACCTTAGCGTCAATGATGGGCGTCATTCCGGCAGCCGGCAGATGTCGACCCAGCGCTTGCCGACCAGCTCGGAGAGCCGCTCTGGCGCGACCTCTACCGAGGCGTTGCGCGAGCCGCCGGCCGGATAGACGATCGGGAAATCCCTGAGCGAGACGTCGAGATAGACGGAGAGCGGCGTCGCCAGGCCGAACGGGCAGACGCCGCCGACGATATGCCCGGTCAGCTTCAGCGTCTCCTCCGCGTCGAGCATGCGCGGGCGGGCGTGGAATTCGGCCTTGCACTTCTGGTTGTCGAGCCGGGCATCGCCGCGGGCGACGACGAGGAAAGTCTCGTCGCCGGCGCGCACGGTCAGCGTCTTCGCGATCTGGCCGGGGGCGACACCCAACGTCTCGGCGGCGTCGGCGACGGTCGCGGTGCTGGCATGCGCCTCGATCAGGCGCAGGTCGGGGGCATGCTCGGCCAGCCAGGCGCGGACGGATTCGAAGCTCATGGCGAGGGTTCTAGACCAAGATCGGACCGAGCTGAATCAGCTCGATCCGTGAATCCTGGTCTATTTTGGGAAAGCGACCCTGATTCACCGATCGCAACGCGATCGGATCAGGGTCTGGCGGCAATCGGGAAACTCGGCCACAAGCGCACGCGAAATCGGGGGCTCGAATCGTAAACCCATGAAGTTTCTGCGTATTGCCGTGCTGCTCGCCGGTCTGATCATGCTGGGCGGCGGCGGGTATCTCTTCGCGAAGAATTATATCCGGAGCGCCGAGACGCGGCACTGGCCGCGGGCGCAGGCGCATATCACGGACAGCCGGGTGGACACGCTCCATCGCCAGGAGGTCGGCAATGAGGGCGATTTCATGCCGCATGTCCGCTACGATTATACGGTCAATGGCCGCGCCTATCATGGCGATACGATGTGGCTCGACGAGCGGCGGAGCTTCGGCAGCGCGAACGTGGCGGCGCGCGAGCTCGCCTTCCTCGAGACCGGGACCGATACGGAGGTCATCTACAATCCGCAGGATCCGCGCGAAGCGGCTTTGATGATCGACAAGCCGAGCTGGCGCTATTTCTTCCTGGCACTGCTGGGCGGCCTGTTGGGCTGGCTTGGCTGGCGGCTCGGGAAGCTCCCGCCGCGGCCCCATATGCCGATGCCGCAACCACAGCCCGGACAGCAGCCTCAGGCCGGACGGCCGCCTTTACCCGAGGGCATGTCGCAGGCGCAGCTCGAAGCGATGGTGCAGGCGCAATTGCAGGCCCAGCTACAGCAGCAGGTCCCGCCGGAAGGTGGGGCCCCGGGGCCCGGCACCGCGCCAGCCTGATCATTCAGGCGACGGCCACCCAGCGGCGGGCGAGCGCGAGTATGGCGTCGCGGTCGCGGTCCCAATCGGCCGCGCTGGCGATTGTCACCACCGCGCGATCGGGCGCCTTCCAGTCCATCAGGCCGGTTTCGTCGGCGAAGGCGAAACCCTCATTGTCCTTCGCCCTGGCGCCGCGGTGGAAGATCAGCAGCAAGGGCGCCTTCGGCCTGAGGTTGAAGGTCAATTTGTCCTCGCCCTCCCAAGTGAAGCTCGGCGCGTTCCACTTGAGCTGTTGGCCGAGCCGGGGCTCGGCGGCGGCAAGCGCCGCGCGCACCGCCGCGACGACGTCTTTCAGCGGGTGATCCAGTCCCGCCAGCCAGGCGTCGACCGCGGCGGCGCCCTTCGGCTCAGGCATCCGCAGGCTCGAGCGCCTGCTCGATCCTGGCGATGTCGATCTTGCGCATGGTCATCATCGCCTCCATCGCCCTTTTGGCGGCGGCCTTGTCCGGGTTGGACATGGCATCGAGCAAGGCACGCGGCGTGATCTGCCAGGAGAAGCCCCAGCGGTCCTTGCACCAGCCGCACATGCTCTCCGCGCCGCCATTGCCGGTGATCGCGTCCCAGTAGCGATCGGTCTCCGCCTGATCTTCGGTGACGACCATGAAGCTCACCGCCTCGTTCGGCGTGAAGTTCGGGCCGCCATTGAGGCCGACAAAGGGCTGGCCGAGCAGGGTGAACTCGACGGTCAGCTCATTGCCCTGCTCGCCGCCCGGATAATCGGAGGCGGCGTCATGGGCCGGGCCGACTTGGCTGTCGGGGAAGGTCGCGGCGTAAAATTCCGCTGCCTTGCGGGCCTGGCCATGGTCGAACCAGAGGCAGGTGGTCAGCTTGTTCTTCGACATCATATTCTCCTCAACCCTTGGCGCCCACCAAAGCGAAAAATGCCCCCTGCGGATCCATGCCCTGGATGATCCAGTCGCCGCCCGGCACCTCCATGGGGCCCATCATGATCGTGCCGCCGGCCGCCTCCGCTGCAGCTTTGGCGTCGGTGATGGAGGGGACCCGGAAATAATGGGACCAGGCGGAGACCGGCGCCTGCGGCGGCTTGCGCATGACCGCGCCGACATTGACGCCGTCATGGGCGACGAACTGGTAGGTGCCCATCGGCCCCATATCCATCGGCTCGGGCAGCGACCAGCCGAACAGGCCGGTGTAGAAATCGAGCGCCGCCTGCTGATCCTCGCCCATCAGTTCGTTCCAGGCGCAGCGTCCCGGCAAGGTCGGGGAAAAAGCGGTGCTTTCCCCGCCGCCTGGGGGCGGCGTCGGCGTCATGATGTAGAAGGGCGCGCCGTTCGGATCGGCCACCATCGCGATCCGCCCCGCCATCTCGATATCGCGGGCGGGCATCAGCACCTTCCCGCCCGCCGCTTCGACCGCCGCGAGGGTGGCATCGACGTCGTCGACCCCGATATAGCCGATCCAGCACGGGCGCGCGCCATGCGCCTGCATATCGGGGGTGATATGCAGCACCCCGCCCGTCATCCCGCCATCGGCGGTATTGATGAAGCCATAGCCCGTATCTTCGCCATGGGTGGTCTGGATATTCCAGCCGACGACGCGGTCATAGAATGCCTTCGAGCCCTCCGCGTCCGGAGTCATCAGCTCGTACCAGATCCAGCTGCCTTGCAACGTCATCATCGCCTCCTTCAGGCCGCGTTATCGACCAGGGGCGCGAAGCCGCCCCAGAACATGCGCTTGCCGTCGAACGGCATTTCCGCCGGCGGCTGCATCCGCTCGTCAGCCATGATCTTGGCCCAGCCGGCGTCGCGGGTCGCCTTGTCCGGCCATTCGATCCAGGAGAAGACCACGTTCTCCCCGGCCTCAGCCTTCACTGCCATTTTATAGTCGGTGACCTTGCCGTCGGGCAGGTCGTCGCCCCAGGCCTCCATGACACGGGTGGCGCCATGTTCCCGGAAGATCGGCGCGGCCTTCCGCGCCATGTCGAGATAGGCTTGCTTCCGGTCGCCGGGCACCGGCACGATGAAGCCATCATTGTAGCTGCCTTGCCGGCCCTCCCCTTCCTCGACGATCGGCGTGAAGCCGGCGAAGATCATGCGCTGGCCGTCGAAGGGCGGCGCGGGCAAATCCTGCATGCGCGGGTCGCTCCGCATCATCTCGTTTGAGGCGTCGCGGGCCGCCTTGTCCGGATATTCGAACCAGGCGAAGACCACGCTCTCATCGTCCTTCGCCTGCACCGCGCCGTAGAAATCGGTGACCTTGCCGCGGGAGACGTCGTCGCCCCAGCTTTCGACCTGGCGCTGCACCCCGCACTCCTTGAACAAGGGCGCCAGCGTCTCGGCATGCTCGCGAAACGCCTCCTTGTTCGCGGTCGGCACCGCGACCACGAAGCCCTGCACATAGGTCATTCCGTCTCTCCTTCGTCTCTGTCTGGCTGCCCACCAAATTCAGAAATCAATAGGGCCAGTCCGCCGGCTGCTTTCCGGTCTGCCCGGCCCGCAAGTCCGCGAGCGCACGGGTGAAGGCCGGCCGCGCTTCGCCGCGCGCGACATAGGCGGCGAGATCGGGCCAGCCGTCCAGCGTGCCCGACGGCTTCAGGTTGCGCAGCACGTGAACCATGAGCAGGTCGCCGGCGCTGAACTGCCCGTCGAGCCATTCCTTGTCGCCAAGCCGGGCGGACAAGTCGTCCAGGCGGGTCCGCAGCCGCTCCTTCACCTTGGGAAGCCGCGCCTCCGCCCAATCTTCCTTGCCCTCGATGATCCGCGCGATCGTCAGGTCCCAGACCATCGGCTCGACGCTGTTCAGCGCGGCGAACATCCATTCGATCGCCCGCGCCCGGGCCGCCGGATCGTCCGGCAGCAGGCCCGGCCATCGCTGCGCGATATGCAGGACGATCGCCCCGGATTCGAACAGGACCAGCCCGTCCTCCTCAAAGGTCGGCACCTGGCCAAACGGGCTGCGGGCGCGGTGGTCCGGCGCCTTCTGCTCGCCCCAGTCCAGATAGCGCACGTCATAGGCCTGGCCGACTTCCTCCAGCGCCCAGCGCACGCGCATGTCGCGCACGAAGCCGCCGCCTTTGTCGGGCGACCAAGTGTAGGAGGTGATGACCGGCTTGCTCATGTCGGGTGCCCCGGCTCAGGCGTTCGCCGGCTCGGGCGCGGCCTGCTGCGCCTCGAAGCTGGCCATGTCCATGAAGAACGGGCCCCAGCCATGGCCATCCGGATCGTGGAAGCCAGTGCTGTACATGAAGCCCAGGTCCTCCGGATCGTGCGCCAAGGTCCCGCCCGTGGCGAGCGCGGCAGCGGTGATCGCATCGACGCCGGCGCGGTCGTCGCAGGACAAAGCGAGCAGCATTTGCGCGGTCTTGTGGGCGTCGGGGATCGCGCGCGTGGTGAACTGCGCGTATTTGTCGTGCGTCAGCAGCATCACGTAGATCGTATCGCTCAGCACCATGCAGGCCCCCGAATCGTCCGAGAATTGCGGGTTATTGGTGAAGCCGATCGCCTCGTAAAAGGCCCTGGACTTCGGCAGGTCGGCGACCGGCAGGTTTACGAAAATCATCCTGGACATGGGGCATGCTCCATCGGGTTTGGGTGTGGGTCAGGCGCCCGGAATGGGCATGACCGGCATGATCTCCACTGCCTCGCCCGGGAAGATCGTGAAATGCGGATGGCCTTCGAACAGTTTCGCGGCAGCTTCGTGCGAGTCCGCGCGAACGACAGTGAAGGCGCTCAGCTGGTTGCTGATGTCCTGGACGCCGTCGGCGGAAACGCGCTTGGTCTTGCCGAGCGGCCCGCCCATCTGGACGAGCGACCCTTGGTTCTTCTCGACCCAGGCCTTCCAGCCGGCCATGCCTTCGGCTGCGCGCGCGCCGCGCTCCTCCTCGGACAGGGCGTTCCATTCGCGGGCGCGGGCGCCGTCCTTGTTGCCGAGGAAGATCGCCAGATAGGTGTCGGACATACTCTCTACTCCTGCTTGAATGGGCTTCGGGACCTTAGTCGCGATTATATTCGAGGCTCGGGTACCAGCCCTTCCCCCGGCCCTCCGGGGTCCAGTCGAGGATGTTCCAGAGCGGGGTCGGGTCGGGGGCGAGGTGCGGGTCGAAGCCCGGATCGGCGGTCTCGGCGCCGCCCTCGGCGGCCCAGAACAGACGGACCTCGTCGCCGTTGCGGCGCCAGACCACGACCGCCGCGCCCTCTCCGTCGTCGGTCACGGCGTGGATGTCGCGGCCGAAATCCTCGCCGACCGTCTGGTAGAATTTGAGATGCGTCCAGCCGCGCTCGCGGGCGAAGGCGAGCTGACGCGCCACCGGCGAACGACCGATAATGGCGATGGCCAGGCGCTGCTCGATGTCCGGCGCCGGGACGTCGAGCGAGCCGACAAAGGAGGTGCACATCGGACATGGCCGGGCGCGCTGCGGCCCGAACATCCAGAAATAGGTGAAGAGCGTGTCGTGCCGGCCGAACAGATCGACCAGGCCGAGCTCATTGCCCTGCTCGTCGAGGAAGCGATAATCCTTCGCGACCGGGCCGACCGGCAGCGCCCTGCGATGCTCCGCGACGCGCTGGATCTGGCGGCGGAGCTCAATCTCCTCCGCGAGCAAGGCGGTGCGGGCGTGCCGGTAATCGGGACTCTCGCCCGCCCAGCGGGTCGGCAGCGCCTCGGCCATGTCGCGCGCGGATTTCAGGGCCGCTTGCGGCGGCAATGTCGCGGTCTCGCTCATCATCCTCTCCCTCGGCCCCGCTCTTTTTTGATTCGTTCTTGCGAATCGGGATTTGACGCTGATGCGCCGCTCAGTTATGAAAAGCAACTATGCAGTTAGGAAACTTAACTACATCGTTACACGGCCCGTCGCGCCGCCGCTATGAGGACGGCTGCGGCACCGCGCACGCGCTCGAGCTGATCGGTGAACGTTGGTCCCTCCTGGTCATGCGCGAGCTTATGCTCGGGCCGAAACGGTTCAGTGACATCCGCGCCGACCTGCCCGGAATCTCGGCCAACACGCT
>JBGAHY010000030.1:0-41051 GCA_044225925.1 Allosphingosinicella sp. | reverse complement strand
GGGTCGCAGTGGCGCTCATCGTGGCCTGGATGATCGCAGGCGCCGAGCTGATTGCGGTCACGGCGGGCGATCTGGAAATCAGCCACCGCCTCTTCGGCTTCGCGCGTGCCAGGTGCTATCGCGGCAGCGACATCAGAAACCTGTCAGCTGCTGAATCGACCTTCTTCGCGAGGTTTCAGTTCCAGATCCCGTTCATCATGAGAACCCGGTCGGGCGCGGTGAAATTCAATTATGGTGGCCGAACAATCTATGCTGCCGAGGGGCTGGATGAGGCTGAGGGCCGCTTGATCGTCGAGCGCCTGGCGCGCAAATTGCCCACGACCGCCTGTCACTAGGGTTCGGCGAACTTGCCAGCGCTGCGCTTCCCCGCCACTGCTTCCGGCATGGACGTCCACCCGCTGATCGATCACCGGCCCGATCCGGACCATCCCGGCTGGTGGAGCTGGACGGTGAAGGTCGATGACCGGTTCAACCGGGTGCTCGGCAAGTTGCTGGTCCGCGATGGCGGGCCGGGGCGCGGCATCTGCCGGATGTTTCCGGACCGGAGCCATTCCAATCTCGGCGACATGATCCATGGCGGCGCGATCCTGACCTTCATCGACATGGCCCTGTTCGCCGGCGGGCGGATGGCCGGCGCGGACGTGATCCGGGCGGTGACGCTCGATCTCTCCACCCGCTTCCTCAGCCCCGGGCGGATCGGCGTGCCGCTCGACGCCGAGGTGGAGCTGCTCAAGGAAACCGGCCGGCTGGTCTTCCTTGACGGGAAGGTGACCCAGGAGGGCGAGCTGGTCGCCTCCTTCACCGGCGCGCTGCGCAAGGCGTCGCGCAAATCGTGACAGACGTCGCCCAGCGTTATGCCGAACTGGTCGCGGCGGGGGAGCTTCGCCCCGATCCGGACCAAGCGGCAGCGGTGGGGATCCTCGAAGACCTTGCCGAGGAGCTGGCGGAGACGAAGAATCGCGGCTCGCTCATCTGGCGGCTGGCCGGGCGGATGAAGGCGCCGCCGGCAGGCGTCTATATGTGGGGCGGGGTCGGGCGCGGCAAATCCATGCTGATGGACCTCGCCTTCCACTCCATCCCCTACGCCCCCAAGCGCCGCGTCCATTTTCATGAATTCATGCAGGAGGTGCACGGGCGCCTCCGCATCGAGCGGGCGAAAGAGGAAGGCGACCCGATCCCGCCCGTCGCCAGGGCGATCGCGGCCGAGGCGAAGCTGCTCTGCTTCGACGAGATGGTGATCAACAACAGCGCGGACGCGATGATCCTCTCACGGCTCTTCTCGCAGTTGCTGGAGGCCGGCGTTACCGTCGTCACCACCTCGAACCGGCCGCCGAAAGACCTCTACCTGAACGGCCTCAACCGCGAGCTCTTCCTGCCCTTCATCGCCCTGATCGAGCGCGAGCTGAAGGTGGTGCCGCTGAACGGGCCGACCGACTACCGCCTGGACCGGCTCGGCGGGATGCCGACTTGGTATGTGCCCAACGGGCCGGACGCCACGAAGGCGCTCGCCGAGGCCTTCTTCCGGCTGACCGATTATCCGGTCGAGGACCGGGCGAAGGTGCCGACCGAGGATCTGAAGCTGGCCGGCGGCCGGAGCCTGCACGTGCCGAAGAGCCTGAAGGGAGTCGCCGTCTTCTCGTTCAAGCGGCTCTGCGGCGAGGCGCGGGGTGCGGCCGACTATCTCGCCATCGCCCGCCATTTCCACACAATGATCCTGGTCGGCATCCCCAAGCTCGGGCCGGAGAACCGCAACGAGGCGGCGCGCTTCGTCACCCTGATCGACGCGCTTTACGAGCATAAGGTGAAATTGCTCGCCGCCGCCGACGCTGAGCCGCAGGACCTCTACGTCGCCGGCGACGGCGCCTTCGAATTCGAGCGCACCGCCTCGCGCCTGCTCGAAATGCAGAGCGCCGACTATCTCGCCCTCGGCCATGGCGAGGCCTGAGCAATGACCCTGAAAGCGCTCCGCGATCCCGATGCCGTCCTCGCCGAGGGCCTCGCCGCGATCCGCACGCAATATCAGGTGCCGGCCGACTTCCCGGCGGAGGTGAAGGCGGCGGCCGATGAAGCGGCGAAGCGCGCGCCGACCGCCCATATCGACCGCACCGACCGTCCCTTCGTCACGCTCGACCCGGCCAGTTCCACCGACCTCGACCAGGCCTTCACCATCGAGGCGGCGGGGAGCGACCTATTGCTCCATTATGCGATCGCCGACGTCGCCTGGTTCGTCGACGAGGGCGGCGTCATCGACGCCGAGGCCTGGCGGCGCGGGGCCACGCTCTATCTCCCCGACGGCAAGGCGCGGCTCTACCCGGCGGTGCTGAGCGAGCAGGCGGCGAGCCTGCTGCCCGACGGCCCCCGGCCGGCGGTGGTCTTCACCGTCCGCCTCGATCCGGAGGGCAATGCCAGCCTCGACGGCGCCGAACGGGCAATCATCCGCAGCCGGGCGAAGCTGGCTTATTCCTCCGCCACCGACCCCGAGCTCCCCGGGGGCTTCACCGACTTCGCCGGACGCGTGCAGGCGGCGGAGCAGAGGCGCGGCGCCGCCCGCGTCGATCCGCCGGAGCAGGAGGTCGCGGCCGACAACGGCCATTACCAGCTCGTCTTCCGCGAACGCTTCGCCGCGGAGGACCGCAACGCCGCGCTCTCGCTCGCCGCCAATCTCGCCATCGCCGACGCGCTGCAGGCCCATCAGACCGGCCTTTTCCGGGTGATGGCCGGGCCGGACGAGCGCGCCGTCAAGCGCCTGCGCTTCACCGCCCGCGCGCTCGGCCTCGACTGGCCGGCCGCGCAGCCGCTGACCGAGCGCGAGCGCAGCCTCGACCCCGCCGACCCCAAGCAGGCCGCCTTCATGGCCGCGATCCGCCGCGCCGGCGAGGGTGCCGGTTACGTCCCCTACAAGGAGGGCGTCGTCCCCTGGCACGCGGCCTTGGCGGCGACCTACGCCCATGCCACCGCCCCCTTGCGCCGGCTCGCCGACCGCTATGTCGTGCAGGCGACACTTGCCATCGCCAACGGCGCGCCGGTGCCCACCGCGGTCACGGCCGCGTTCGATCGCTTGCCCAAGGTCATGGCCGTCGCCGACGCCCGCGGCTCACAGATCGAGCGCGCAGTCATCGACCTCGCCGAGACGGTGATGCTGCAGGGCCGCGAAGGCGAGAGGTTCGACGCCGTGGTCACCGACATGGACGAGCGCGGCGCCCGCATCCAGCTCCGGGACCTGCCGATCGTCGCCCGCGTCGCCGCGCACAATGTCGATCCCGGCGACACGCTCCACGTCAAGCTGCTCGCCGCCGACCCGGCGACGCGCCAGCTCAATTTCCAGAGGATGGCCTAGCGCCTCGACGGCCCGCCGCGCCACGATTATGATCGAAGCGGGCAACAAGGGAGCGGGCCGATGATCGTCGCCACCACGGAGAATATTGCGGGCCACCGCGTCACCCAGAGCCTCGGCCAGTGTTTCGGCGTGGTCGTGCGCAGCCGCGGCCTCGGCAGCAACATCAGCGCCGGCTTCCGCTCGCTCTTCGGCGGCGAGATTCACGAATATACCCGCCTGGTGGAGGACACCCGGCGGCAGGCGCTGGACCGGATGGTCGAGAATGCCTCCGCCATGGGCGCCAACGCAATCGTCATGATGCGCTTCGACAGCGGCGACATCGGCTCGACGATGAACGAGGTCGTCGCCTACGGCACCGCCGTGGTGATCGAGCCGGCCTGATGTTGCGCGACCTGATCCAGGGCTTTGCGATCCTGCAATTGCTCGGCGCATTGGTGCTGTTCGTGATCGTACCGGCCTCCTGGATGTTCCTCATCTGGGCCGGCCTGATGGCGGCGGCGGTCTTCTTCGAGCGCACTCTTGCCCGCGGCGGCGGCGCCCCGCGCGGCCCCGGCTGGGCGCCGACCGCCGAGCGCTTCCGCGACACGGAAAGCGGGGCGATGGTCACCGTCTGGTTCAACACGAAAACCGGCGAGCGGCGCTATGTCGAGGCCGGCGGCGACGCTCAGGACTGAAACTCTGTCCTAACCGGTTGCCCCCCGCGTGCGGCGGGTCTAAGCGGACGCCGCATAGGCGGGCCGCGTCCGTGGCCCCCTCTCGCATTAGTCCTGTTTCCTGGTCTGGGGAGGGCCCACATGGCTCGCAAGAAAATCGCGCTTATCGGTGCCGGCAATATCGGCGGCACGCTCGCTCATCTCGCCGCGTCGAAGGAGCTTGGCGACATCGTCCTGTTCGACGTGGTCGAGGGCGTGCCGCAGGGCAAGGCGCTGGACCTCAGCCAGTGCGGCCCGATCGAGGGCTTCGATGCGAAGATCATCGGCTCGAACGACTACAAGGACATCCAGGGCGCCGACGTGATCATCGTCACCGCCGGCGTCGCCCGCAAGCCGGGCATGAGCCGCGACGATCTGCTGGGCATCAACCTGCGCGTGATGAAGGCGGTCGGCGAGGGCATCAAGAACAACGCCCCGGACGCCTTCGTGATCTGCATCACCAACCCGCTCGACGCGATGGTCTGGGCGCTGCGCGAATTTTCCGGCCTGCCGCACGAGCGCGTGGTCGGCATGGCCGGCGTGCTCGACTCCGCCCGCTTCAGCCACTTCCTCGCCGAGGAATTCCAGGTCTCCGCCCGCGACGTCACCACCTTCGTGCTCGGCGGCCATGGCGACACGATGGTCCCGGTCGTCCAATATTCGACCGTCGCCGGCATTCCCGTCCCCGACCTGATCAAGATGGGCCGCTCCACTAAGGAGAAGATCGACGCGATCGTGAAGCGCACCCGCGGCGGCGGCGGCGAGATCGTCGCTTTGCTCGGCACCGGCTCGGCCTATTACGCCCCGGCCACCAGCGGCATCGCCATGGCCGAAGCCTATCTTGGCGACCAGAAGCGCCTCCTGCCCTGCGCCGCCTATGTCGAAGGGAAATACGGCCTGGACGGCCTCTATGTCGGCGTCCCCTGCATCATCGGCGCCGGCGGCGTCGAAGAGATCGTCGAGATCGCGCTGGACGACGAGGCCAAGGCCAATCTCCAGGTGAGCGTCGATGCGGTGAAGGAGCTGCTGGAGGCCTGCAAGGGGATCGACGGCTCGCTGGCCTGAGCCCTGAATATCATCCCGACGAAGGGCAAAGAATGAGCATCCTCGTAAACGCGTCCACCAAGGTCATCACCCAGGGCATGACCGGCGAGACCGGCACCTTCCACACCCAGCAGGCGCTTGCCTACGGGACAAAGATGGTCGGCGGCGTCACCCCGGGTAAGGGCGGCACCACCCATATCGGCCTCCCCGTCTTCGACACCGTCGCCGAAGCCGTCGCCGCGACCGGCGCGGACGCCAGCGTGGTCTATGTGCCGCCGCCCTTCGCCGCGGACTCGATCCTCGAGGCGATCGACGCCGAAGTGCCGCTGATCGTCGCGATCACCGAGGGCGTGCCGGTGCTCGACATGGTCAAGGTGAAGCGCGCGCTTTCCGGTTCGAAGTCGCGGCTGATCGGCCCGAACTGCCCGGGCGTGCTGACCCCGGGCGAGTGCAAGATCGGGATCATGCCCGGCAGCATCTTCTCGAAAGGCTCGGTCGGCATCGTCAGCCGCTCCGGCACGCTCACCTATGAGGCGGTGTTCCAGACCACCAATGCCGGCCTTGGCCAGACCACGGCGGTCGGGATCGGCGGCGATCCGGTGAACGGCACCAACTTTATCGACGTGCTGGAACTGTTCCTCGCCGACGACGCCACGAAGTCGATCATCATGATCGGCGAGATCGGCGGCAGCGCCGAAGAGGAAGCCGCCCAGTTCCTGAAGGACGAGGCGAAGAAGGGCCGCTCCAAGCCCGTCGTCGGCTTCATCGCCGGCCGCACCGCGCCTCCGGGCCGGCGCATGGGCCATGCCGGCGCGATCGTTTCGGGCGGCCAGGGCGGCGCCGAGGACAAAATCGCGGCGATGGAGGCGGCTGGCATCCGCGTCTCGCAAAGCCCGTCGGAGCTCGGCACCACTTTGGCCGAATTCCTCGCCGACGCCTGACGGGATGCGGTTCTTCCGTTACCCCGGAGAACCACGGCACCCACCGGAGCCGACGCCGGCCGAGACCTATGTCCAGGAGGAGTTCGCGGAGGCGATCGCCTTCGCCGGCATCGAATGGGAGAAATATCACACGGCCCACCGGCAGGCGGATCCAGCCTGGGCCGAGACATTCTCCCTCAAGCAACGCCTCCTTGCTTTCCTCGAGGGCCGGGTCGTGCCGCTGCTGGAGGTGCGTTTCCCGAAAATCGCTGCGGTCGGCGCCGAGGCGGACGAGGCGACACAGACCGAGGGCAATGCGCTGGTGATCTGCCGGCTGATCGTCGGCGAAGCGATCATCGCCGCCGGCCAGGATAGCCGTGGTAATGTGCGTGCTGCACTCCCAGATCAAGGGAGTGAAACATGGTTTCCATAAGATTTACCAGATCGGGCTAGAGCTGCCTTTAGAACCGCGGGCAAATCGTCTAGGGCCATCCCCGTCGGCCCCGGCGGGGCAAAGAAGGCAGAGTGAATGAGCGATTTTGACGGCGAGCGGGAGCAGGGTCCCAGCTGGGAACGCGCCAATTGGCCGCTGATCGAGCTGGACGCGCTGAACCAGGGTCTTGACCCGACCCTGATGTCGATCGAGGCGGTGGCGACGAAGGCCAAGGCCGTCGCGGCCGCAACCGGCGCGTCCGATGCCGAGGTCGAGCAGGCCGCCAAGGATTCGATCAACGCGATGATGCTGATCCGCACCTACCGGGTGCGCGGCCATCTCGCCGCCGATCTCGATCCGCTTCACCTCGCCAAGCGCGACATGCCGGCGGAACTGACCCCCGCATTTCACGGCTTCACCGAGGCGGCGCTTGACCGCGACGTGTGGCTGGGCGGCGCGCTCGGCCTCGAAAAGGCGACGGTGCGCGAGCTCGTCGAGATCCTCCGCCGCAATTATTGCGGCCATCTCGGCCTCGAATATATGCACATCAACGACCTGGAGGAGCGGCGCTTCCTGCAGGAGCGGATGGAGGGCCGCGAGGCGGAGATCCGCTTCACCCCCGAGGGCAAGCAGTCCATTCTCACCAAGGTCGTGCAGGCGGAGCAGTGGGAGAAATTCCTCGCCCGCAAATATGTCGGCACCAAGCGCTTCGGCCTGGACGGCGGCGAGGCGATGATCCCGGCCCTCGAGGCGGTGATCAAATATGGCGGCCAGTTCGGCGTCCGCCAGATCGTGCTCGGCATGTCCCACCGTGGGCGGCTCAACGTCCTCTCCAACGTGATGGGCAAGCCCTATCGCGTGATCTTCTCCGAATTCGCCGGCGGCTCCGCCAATCCCACGGACGTGGGCGGTTCGGGCGACGTCAAATACCATCTCGGCACCTCGTCCGACCGCGAGTTCGACGGGATCAAGGTCCACCTCAGCCTCGTCCCCAATCCCAGCCATCTGGAGGCCGTGAACCCGGTCGTGCTCGGCAAGACCCGCGCCGAGCAGGTTGCGCGCGATGACGCCGACGGCTCGGAAGTGCTGCCGGTCCTGCTCCATGGCGACGCCGCCTTTGCCGGCCAGGGCATCGTCTCCGAATGTTTCGGCTTCTCCGGCATCCCCGGCTACAGCACCGGCGGCTGCATCCACTTCGTCGTGAACAACCAGGTGGGCTTCACCACCTCCCCCCAGTTCGCCCGCTCCTCGCCCTACCCGTCGGACGTCGCCAAGGCCGTCCAGGCGCCGATCATGCACGTCAATGGCGACCATCCCGAGGCGGTGACCTTCGCCTGCAAGCTCGCCATCGAGTTCCGCCAGCGCTTCAAGCGCGACATCGTCATCGACATGTGGTGCTACCGCCGCTTCGGCCACAATGAGGGCGACGAGCCGAGCTTCACCCAGCCGCTCATGTACAAGGAAATCCGCCAGCACGCTCTGGTCTCCGAGCTTTACGCGGCGCGGCTGGAGAAGGAAGGCGTGGTCCCGGCCGGCTGGGTCGATCGCGAGGTCGCCGCCTTCAACAGCCTGCTCGAAACCGAGTTCGAAGCCGCCAATTCCTATATCCCGAACAAGGCCGACTGGTTCGAGGGCAAGTGGGCCGGCCTGCACAAGCCGCAGGAGGCGATCACCGAACGCCGCAATGTCGGCACCGGCGTGCCCGAGGAGACGGTCAGGGAGATCGGCAGGATCCTGACCACTGTCCCGGGCGACGTCGCGGTCCACCCGACCCTGCAGCGGATCATCGACGCCCGCCGTGCGATGTTCGACAGCGGCGAGAATTTCGACTGGGCGACAGGTGAGGCTCTCGCCTTCGGCACCCTGGTCCGCGAAGGCCATCCCGTCCGCCTCTCCGGCCAGGATTCCGGTCGCGGCACGTTCAGCCAGCGCCACTCGGTCTGGGTCGATCAGAATGACGGCCACAAATATATCCCGCTGACGCAGGTCGGCCCGGCCCGCTTCGAGGTCCGCGACAGCCCGCTTTCCGAATTCGGCGTGCTTGGCTTCGAATATGGCTGGTCACTGGCCAGCCCGCAGACCCTCGTTCTCTGGGAGGCGCAGTTCGGCGATTTCGCCAATGGCGCGCAGACCATCATCGACCAGTTCATCGCCGCGGGCGAGGCCAAGTGGCTGCGCGCCTCCGGCCTCGTCCTCCTGCTGCCGCACGGCTATGAGGGCCAGGGCCCCGAGCACAGCTCCGCCCGGCCCGAGCGCTTTCTGCAGCTCTGCGCGGAGGACAATATCCAGGTCGCGAACTGCACGACGCCCGCCAATTACTACCACCTGCTCCGCCGCCAGATGCACCGCGACTTCCGCAAGCCTTTGATCATCATGACGCCGAAGTCGCTGCTCCGGAACAAGCTGGCGGTCTCCAGTCTCGCCGATTTCACCGGCGAGAGCCATTTCCGGCGCATCCTCTCCGATCCGAACGCGCCGAAGGACAAGGACATCAAGCGCCTCGTCCTCTGCACCGGCAAGCTCTCCTACGAACTGCTGGAAGCGCGCGACAAGGCGGGCGACAAGCACACGTCGGTCGTCCGTATCGTCGTCCGTATCGAGCGCCTTTATCCCTTCCCGGGCGAAGCCCTGCCCCTGCCCCGGCGAGCCCCTCGTGCAGCGCATGACCAATCTCGAAGAGGTCGTCTGGGCGCAGGAGGAGCCGCAGAATCAGGGCTATTGGGCGCATATCGAGCCGCGGCTTGAACGCCGCCTCGGCGAAGCCAATCTGAAGCCGAAGCGCCCGGTCTATGCGGGCCGCGTCGCCTCGGCCTCGCCCGCCACCGGCCTCGCCAAACGCCATCTGGCCGAACAGGCCGCCCTCATCGCCCAGGCGCTCGGCCATGCCGCCGACACCGAAGCCCAACGCAAAGCCAGCTAGAAAGAGTCACAATGGCCGAAGTCAAAGTCCCGACGCTGGGCGAATCGATCACCGAGGCGACGCTCGGCGCCTGGCTGAAGCAGCCTGGCGAGGCGGTCGCGCAGGACGAGCCGATCGCGAGCCTGGAGACCGACAAGGTCGCGGTGGAGGTCCCCTCCCCGGTCGCCGGCACGATGGGCGACCAATTGGTCAAGGTCGGCGACACCGTGGCCGTGGGCGCCGTGATCGCGAACATCACTGCCGGCGCCGCCGCCACGCCAGCCAACCCGCCGGGCCCGGGCGAGACGCCTGCCCCCAAGGCCGCCGCGGAAGCCGCCGCACCGGCGCCCGCCACGATTGCAGCGGACGAGGGATCGAACCTGACGCTCTCCCCCGCCGTGCGCCGGGTCGTGCTCGAACATCATCTCGATCCTTCGAAGATCCAGGGCACTGGCAAGGACGGCCGGATCACCAAGGACGACGTGCTCGCCGCGGCCGAGACCAGCAAGGCGCCCGAGCCGGCGCCTGCCCCCGCTCCCGCCGCACCTGCACCAGCCCCGGCCGCCGCGCCCTACGCGCCGCCGGCCCGCGCCGTCGGCGACCACCAGGAAGAGCGCGTCCGCATGACGCGCCTCCGCCAGACCGTCGCTCGCCGCCTCAAGGAGGCGCAGAACACCGCGGCGATGCTCACCACCTTCAACGACGTCGACATGACGGCGGTGATGGAGGCCCGGGCAAAGTACAAGGATCTGTTCGAGAAGAAGCACCAGATCCGCCTCGGCTTCATGGGCTTCTTCATCAAGGCGGCGGTGCTCGCCGCGCGCGATGTCCCCGCGGTCAACGCCTCGATCGAGGGCGAGGAGATCGTCTACCACAAATATATGGACGTCTCGGTCGCGGTCTCCGCGCCCAACGGCCTCGTCGTCCCCGTCATCCGCGACGCGCAGGACCTCGGCTTCGCCGAGATCGAGAAGACCATCGCCGACTTCGGCAAGCGCGCGAAGGACGGCACGCTGACCGTGGCGGAGATGCAGGGCGGCACCTTCACCATCTCCAATGGCGGCGTCTTCGGCTCCCTGCTTTCCACCCCGATCATCAACCCGCCGCAGAGCGCCGTGCTCGGCATGCACCGGATCGAGGAGCGCCCGGTTGTCCGCGACGGCCAGATCGTCGCCCGCCCGATGATGTACCTCGCGCTCAGCTACGACCACCGCCTGATCGACGGCCGCGAGGCGGTCACCTTCCTCGTCCGCATGAAGGAAGCGCTGGAAGATCCGACGCGGTTGCTGATTGATTTGTGATTTGACCCGTCATTCCAGCGAAAGCTGGAATCTCCCTTCTTGAAGGAAGGCAATGAGATCCCAGCTCTCGCTGGGATGACGCCCAAGGGAAACGAAGCATGGCAGACGACAACAATTTCGACGTGATCATCATCGGCTCCGGCCCCGGCGGCTATGTGGCCGCGATCCGGGCCGCGCAGCTGGGCCTGAAGACCGCCTGCGTGGAGAGCCGCGAGACTCTGGGCGGCACCTGCCTCAACGTCGGCTGCATCCCCTCCAAGGCCCTGCTCCACGCCTCCGAGCTGTACGAGGAGGCGCACAGTGGCGCGCTCGCCAAATGGGGTGTGAAGACCTCCGGGCTGGAGCTCGACCTCGACGCCATGCATGGCTCGCGGCTGGAGGCGGTCGGCGGGCTCACCAAGGGCATCGAGTTCCTGTTCAAGAAGAACAAGGTCACCTGGCTGAAGGGCCATGCCAGGTTCACCGGCAAGGACAGCATCGACGTCGCCGGCACCGCCTACAGGGCGAAGAACATCGTCATCGCCACCGGCTCCAGCGTCACCCCGCTGCCCGGCGTCGAGATCGATCATGGCCGCATCGTCGATTCCACCAGCGCGCTGGAGCTGAAGGCCGTCCCCAAGACCATGGTCGTGATCGGCGGCGGCGTGATCGGGCTGGAGCTCGGTTCGGTCTGGCGGCGCCTCGGCGCCCAGGTCACCGTCGTCGAATATCTCGACCAGATCCTCCCCGGCATGGACGGCGACGTCCGCAAGGAAGCCGCGAAGATCTTCAAGAAGCAGGGCTTCGTCTTCCGCACCTCGACCAAGGTCACCGGCGCCAAGGCCTCGAAGAAAGGCGTCACCCTGACCGTCGAGCCGGCCGCCGGCGGCGCTGCCGAGACGATCGAGGCGGACACCGTCCTGGTCTCCATCGGCCGCCGCCCGAACACGGACGGGCTGGACCTCGACAAGGCCGGCCTCGCCGTCAACAAGCGCGGCCAGATCGAGGTCGACCACGACTTCAAGACCTCGGTTCCCGGCATCTATGCGATCGGCGACGTCGTCCCGGGCCCGATGCTCGCCCACAAGGCGGAGGATGAGGGCATCGCGGTCGCCGAGATCCTTGCCGGCCAGATCGGCATCGTGAACCACGACGTGATCCCGTCGGTCGTCTACACCATGCCGGAGATTGCCGGCGTCGGCCTGACCGAGGAGGACGCGAAGGCGGCCGGCCATGAGGTCAAGGTCGGCAAGTTCCCGATGCTCGGCAACAGCCGCGCCAAGACCAACAAGGAAGGCGACGGCTTCGTCAAGGTGATCGCCGATGCGAAGTCGGACCGGGTGCTCGGCACCTGGATCATCGCCTCGGTCGCCGGCACGATGATCGCCGAATGCGCGCTCGCCATGGAGTTCGGCGCGACCAGCGAGGACATCGCCTACACCTGCCACGCCCACCCGACCCACAGCGAGGCGATCAAGGAAGCGGCGATGGCGGTGACCGGGAAGCCGATCCACATCTGAGGAAAGGCGTCTGAGCCACTTCCCGTCATTCCCGGGAAAGCGGGAATCCCGCTTCTCCTTTCTGAACTGCCTAAAAGAAGGCAGCGGGACTCCCGCTTTCGCGGGAGTGACGGAGTTATGCTAGCGTAAGCTCATGCCCGTCACCCACCTCCCCGCCGCGCTCGGCCCGATTCTCGACTTCCTCGACATGGCGGGCATCGCCGTGTTTGCGCTCTCCGGCGCCCTGCTCGCGGCGGTGAAGAAGCAGACGCTCGTCACCTTCGTCTTCTTCGCGGTGGTGACCGGCGTCGGCGGCGGCACGGTCCGCGACCTGCTGATCGGCGCGCCGGTCTTCTGGGTGCACCAGAACGTCACCCTGCTGATCTGCATCGGCGCCGCCTTTGCCGTCTGGGTGCTCCCGGCGAAGCTCTGGAAGGGCAAGACGCTGGACTGGCTCGACGCCGTCGGCCTCGCCGCCTACGCGACCTACGGCGCCGCCAAGGGCCTCGCCTTCGGCCTTGCGCCGCTCCCGGCCTTCGCGATGGGCGTGCTCACCGGCTGCTTCGGCGGCATCATCCGCGACGTGCTCGCGGGCGAGGACAGCATCCTGCTCCGCCCCGAACTCTACGTCACCGCCGCCGGCCTTTCCGCCGCACTCTTCGTCGGCCTCACTCTGGCAGGCGTCGAGGGCGGGCTCGCCGCCATCATTGCCGCCGTGGCGGGTTTTGCTCTGCGTGGCCTCGCCATTCTCCGCGGTTGGGCGCTGCCGGCCTATCGCCGCTGAACTTTGCGATTGACTTGATTGAACGTTCAATCAAGATTGTGGCCATGCTGAGACTCGCCCTCGCCGCCCTGCTCCTCTTGGCCCCGGCCGCCGCACCCGCGCAGGAAGTCACCGTCACCGAGCGCCGCGAAGCGGACGGCACGCTCACCCTCTCCCACGAGATCGTCGTCCCAGCGGCGCGCGACGCCGTCTATGCGGCCGTCTCCACGCCGGAGGGCTGGCGAACCTGGGCGACGCCGGTCTCCTGGGTGCCGGCCGACGATCCTGACGCGGTGGAGGGCAGCTACAATCCGCGGGCCCAGCCGGGCGGCACCGACCTGATCCGCCAGCATTTCCTCGCCCGCCTGCCCGGCCGGCTGCTCGTCTTCCGGACCGTCCGCGCGCCTTTGGCCTTCCCGCATTTCGACGTCTACCAGCGCGTCACCATCATCATCGAGTTGGAGAGCGTCGACGCCGGCCACACCCGAGTCCGCCTGACCGGCACGGGTTATGCGGACAACGAAGCCGGAAGGCTCCTGTTCGGCTTCTTCCGCGTCGGCAACCGTATCTCGCTGCAGCACCTCTATCAGCGCTTCGTGTCGGGGCCGCTCGACTGGGCGGCTATTGCGGCGGCGGAGGTCAGGCCACGCCCGGCGCACTGAGCGGCTTCGGCTCCTCCGGCGCCTCGCTCGGCGGCGCCAGCGCCCGCTGCCAAAGGCCGACATCGTGCCACCCACCCTGCTTGAAGCCGACCGCCTCATAAGCGCCGATCCGTCGGAAGCCGAACCGCTCGTGCAGGGCCACGCTCGCCGGATTGGGCAGGGTGATCGCCGCGATCGCCTGCACAAAGCCCTGCGCCTCCAGCATCGGCAACAAGGCGGCATAGAGCGCGCGCCCGACGCCGCGGCCATGAGCGTCCGCCGCGACATAGACGGTCGTCTCGACGCAGAACCGATAGGCCGGCCGCGCCCGGAACGCGGTCGCATAGGCATAGCCGAGCAACGCCCCATCCTCGCCGCACGCCGCCAGCCAGGGATATCGGTCTGCATCTCCCGCCATCCGCCGCGCGATCTCCGCCGCGTCCGGGGCCTCCGTTTCGAACGAGACCACCGAGCCGGTCACATAAGGCGCGTAAATCGCGGCGATCGCCGCCGCGTCCTCCGCGCCGGCCGCGCGGATCCTCACCGCAACAAGGTTGCGAACAGCCGGACCAGCCCGGACTCGCCCGGATCGGCGCTGGCCCGCGGCACTGGCGCCACCGCCGGGCATTCGAGGCAGCGCGCCTGCAGCGCCGGGCCGCTGAGCAGGCGCTGCGCGTCGTACATCGCCCGCTCCAGCAGCGCCTGCGGCTGCTGCGTCATCCGGGTGAAGATGTCGCGGGGCGCCGCGGCGGAGGCGTCGCCGCCCTGGCCGTCGGCGCTCAACAGGCTGGCGAGCCAGCCAGGCCGCCGCTCCAGATAGGTGACCTCGGCCCGCGCCGGATCGAGGCCCGCGCGCCGCGCCGCCTCGCGCACCGCATCGTCCAGCCCGCCGAACCGGTCGACCAGCCCGATCTGCCGCGCCGCGCCGCCGCTCCACACACGGCCCTGCGCGATCTCGGCGACCCGCTGCAGCGGCAGGTGCCGGGCGTCGGCGACCAGTTGCAGGAACCGGCGATAGGTGCTGTCGATCCCGGTCTGCAGCAGGCGCGAGGCCTCGGGCGACGGCCCGCGATAGATATCCGGCTGGCCGGAGAAGGGCGTCGTCCGCACCCCGTCCGCGCCGACGTTCAGCCGCTGCAGCGTGCCCTCGAAGCTCGGCAATATGCCGAACACGCCGATCGAGCCGGTGATCGTGGAAGGCTCGGCGAAGATGATGTCGCCCGGGGTCGAGACCCAATAGCCGCCCGAGGCCGCGACCGAACCCATCGAGATCACCACCGGCAGGCCGCGCGCTTTCGCCGCGAGGATCGCCCGCCTGATCCGCTCCGAGGCGAGCACCGAGCCGCCCGGCGAATCCACCCGGACCACGAGCGCCTTGAGATCGCCGGTCGCCAGTCCGCGCTCCATCGCCTCGGCGATCGTGTCGCCGCCGGCCGTGCCCGGCCCGGCATGGCCGTCGACAATCTCGCCGGCGACGGTGAGGATGCCGATCCGCCCGCCGTCCCGGGTCACGTCATGCTCGTTGGCCCAGGCCTCGTAGCGCACCGCATTGTAGCGGCCGGGCACCCGCTCATCGTCATTGCCGACCAGCTCGGCCATCCGCCGGCCGAAGGCGTCGCGGTCGCCGATATGGTCGACCAGCCCGGCGTTGAGCGCGGCCCGGGCCAGATCGCCGCCCGCCGCGTCCACGAAACTCTGTGGATTGGCCGCCCATTCGCGGGCCCGGGCGCGGGGCCGGGCGCGGGTGACGTCCTCCTGCCAGAACTCCCAGAGCGTGTTGACGAGCGCCTGCGCCGCGATCCGCGCCTCGGGCGACATGTCGCTGCGCGTATAGGGCTCCACCGCCGACTTGAACTGCCCGACCCGGTAGACATGGACGTTGACGCCCAGCCGCTGCAGCAGGCCGCCATAATAAAGGTTGGTCCGCCCCGGTCCGGTCAGCAGCACCCCGCCCAGGGGATCGAGCCAGATCTCGTCGGCATGGGCTGCCAATTGATAGCCGTCATCCGCATAGCCGGTCGCGTAGGCGAGGACGCGCTTGCCGGCGCGGCGGACGCGGTCGAGCGCGGCGCCGACGTCGGTGATTGCGGTCTGGCCGCCGCCGACGAAGATATCGAGGTCCAGCGCCACCGCGTGGATGCGCCGGTCGGTCGCCGCCTCGTCGAGCGAGCGGATCAGCTGCGCGACCCGGTACTCACGCACCGCCGGACCGCCGCCGAGGATCGTCTGGAACGGGCCGGTGCGGTTCGGCTGCTCAACGATCGCGCCGCTGAGGTCGAGACGGAGCGCGCCTTCGCGGGCGCTGTCCTTGTACGGGCTCACCGACAGGATGGAGTAGAGGCCGCCGAAGAAGAACAGGAGCAGGAGCAGCACCAGCGCGTCCTTGATCCCGACGAGCAGCCGCCAGACCTTGCCGATAAAGCGCATCACGAAGGCTCCTTCACCCGCTTCCGGCTAGCCCAGCCGTCCCACGCTGTAAAAATCTTTCTGCGAACCTCCTTGATCCGCCGGGGCAAAGCCCTAAATCGCCCGCATTGGCACTCGGGGGGACTGAGTGCTAACAGAGATCATTCAATACGCACTGCACATCAGAAAGGTGAAGGCATGACATTTCGACCGCTCCATGACCGGGTGCTCGTCCGCCGCGTCGAGGCCGAGGAGAAGACGGCCGGCGGGATCATCATCCCCGACAGCGCCAAGGAAAAGCCGCAGGAAGGCGAAGTCGTCTCCGTCGGCACCGGCATCAAGGCCGAAGACGGCACCATCACCCCGCTCGACGTGAAGGCCGGCGACCGCATCCTGTTCGGCAAATGGTCGGGCACCGAGGTGAAGATCGACGGCGAGGACCTGCTCATCATGAAAGAGAGCGACATCCTCGGCATCGTCGGCTGAATTTCGCTGATGTGCTCCGGCGAAGGTCGGAGCCCTGCGCGCAACGCTCCGGCCTTCGCCGGAGCACGGAAATTTGAGAAGGAATAAGCAACATGGCAGCCAAAGACGTACGCTTTTCGCGCGACGCCCGGGAGCGCATCCTGCGCGGCGTCGACATCCTCGCCGACGCGGTGAAGGTCACCCTCGGCCCCAAGGGCCGCAACGTCGTCCTCGACAAGAGCTTCGGCGCTCCCCGGATCACCAAGGACGGCGTCACCGTCGCCAAGGAGATCGAGCTGAAGGACAAGTTCGAGAATATGGGCGCGCAGATGCTGCGCGAGGTCGCGTCGAAGACCAATGACCTCGCCGGCGACGGCACCACCACCGCCACCGTGCTCGCCCAGTCGATCGTGCGCGAAGGCATGAAGTCGGTCGCGGCCGGCATGAACCCGATGGACCTGAAGCGCGGCATCGACATCGCCGTCACCAAGGTCGTTGAGGACCTCAAGGCCCGCTCCAAGCCGGTCTCAGGCTCCAACGAGATCGCCCAGGTCGGCATCATCTCCGCCAATGGCGACACCGTCGTCGGCGAGAAGATCGCCGAGGCGATGGAGAAGGTCGGCAAGGAAGGCGTGATCACCGTCGAGGAGGCCAAGGGCCTCGAGTTCGAGCTGGACGTCGTCGAGGGCATGCAGTTCGACCGCGGCTATCTCTCGCCTTACTTCATCACCAATCCGGAGAAGATGCAGGTCGAGCTGAGCGACCCCTACATCCTGATCCACGAGAAGAAGCTCTCCAACCTCCAGGCGATGCTCCCGATCCTGGAAGCGGTCGTCCAGTCGGGCCGTCCGCTCCTGATCATCGCCGAGGACATCGAGGGCGAGGCGCTCGCCACCCTCGTCGTCAACAAGCTGCGCGGCGGCCTCAAGGTCGCGGCCGTGAAGGCGCCGGGCTTCGGCGATCGCCGCAAGGCGATGCTCGAGGACATCGCGATCCTGACCGGCGGCGAGATGATCTCCGAGGATCTGGGGATCAAGCTCGAGAACGTCACCGTTGCGATGCTCGGCCAGGCCAAGCGCGTCACCATCGACAAGGACAACACCACGCTGGTCGACGGTGCCGGTGATTCCGACGCGATCAAGGGCCGGGTCGAGGCGATCCGTGCGCAGATCGAGAACACCACCAGCGACTATGACCGCGAGAAGCTCCAGGAGCGTCTCGCCAAGCTCGCCGGCGGCGTCGCCGTGATCAAGGTCGGCGGCTCGTCCGAGGTCGAGGTGAAGGAGCGCAAGGACCGCGTCGACGACGCGCTGCACGCGACCCGCGCGGCCGTCGAAGAGGGCATCGTCCCCGGCGGCGGCACCGCTCTCCTCTACGCCACCAAGGCGCTTGAGGGCCTGAAGGGCGTCAATGACGACCAGACCCGCGGCATCGACATCATCCGCCGCGCGCTGCAGTCGCCGATCCGCCAGATCGCCGAGAATGCGGGCAGCGACGGTGCGGTCGTGGTCGGCAAGCTGCTCGACGGCAAGGACGAGACGCTTGGCTTCAACGCCCAGACCGACGTCTACGAGAACCTGGTCACCGCCGGCGTGATCGACCCGACCAAGGTCGTCCGCACCGCGCTCCAGGACGCCGCTTCGGTCGCCGGCCTGCTCATCACGACGGAAGCCGCCGTGTCCGAGCTGCCGGAAGACAAGCCGGCCATGCCCATGGGCGGCGGCGGCATGGGCGGCATGGGCGGCATGGACTTCTAGTCCAACCGTTCGGCGCTCAGTCGAAAAGAAAGGGCCGGGGCGAAAGCTCCGGCCCTTTTCTTTGATCTCGGCGGATGCGCAGAGATTCCGCCACTCCGGGCGTGGCGCAACGAAGGTCAGCGCCGGTTGGTCGCCGCGGCGGCTCCGTTGCTGGCAGCGGCATTGCCAGCAGGCGCCGGCGCATTCGCCGCCACATTGCCGGTTGGCGCCGCCCCATTGCCCGGTCCGGCCTGATCCGCCGGAAGCTCGGCCTGGTTCATCGCCGCATCGTCCGCCGACGTGTCATAGACGCCGTTGCTGTCGAGCTGCGCCGCGGCGGCATTGAGCCGGTCCTCGTCGCTATTGCCCCCGCTCTTCTTGCAGGCCGCAAGGCTCGTCGCCAGGAGCGCCGCGCAGATGATGGTCAGACCTTTTCTCATGATCATGTCTCTCCCGCCCCGAGCCCCGGGGGATAGTGCCTGAACGCGCGGCAAAGAAAAAGGGCCGTGCGTCTGGTGAGACGCACGGCCCTGTTCCCGAATGGAGCGGCCGGAGCCGCTCTAGTTCTTAGTGCGCGGCAGCGGCGTTGGTCGCGTTCGACGCGGCCGACATCGCCGAGTTGGCGGCCGACGTGGCGGCGGCCGAAGCCTGGTTGGCAGCGGCGCTCACCTCGTTGGTGACCATGGCGGCGGCGTTCTGCGCGGCGGCAGCGGCGTCGTTCATGGCGGCCGAAGCGGCGTTCATCGCGTTGGCGGCGGCCTCGTTGGCGGCCGACTGCTGGCTGCCACCGCAAGCGGCGAGAGCGGCGGACGAAGCGACGACGAGAGCGAGAGCGATCTTCTTCATGAGTAATCCTTCACGTTGAATAGCGGGTTTGCGAGGGAACCTTGTTCAGGCTGGAAGGCACCGCAAGCGGCCCGAAGGCCCCCCTCATGGCCTACCAGCAATTAGGGATATTATTGCATCGAAACGCCCGAGTCTAGCCTTCTCTACCATTCGGGTTGTGAATCGCGGGAACAACCTTCCAAGTCCTTGGAATATTTGGGGGTGTCCGGGGCCGCGAGCACGCGCCTTGATCCCGGCATAAAGATATCTTTATATCTTCAAATATGGCGCAGCCCTCACGCATCTTCGCGGCCCTGGCGGATCCGACCCGCATGCGAATCCTGACCCTGCTGCGCGCCATGGAGTTGAGCGTCGGCGAGCTCGCCCAGGTGCTCGGCCAGAGCCAGCCCCGCGTCTCGCGCCATGTGAAGATCCTGATCGACGCCGGCCTCGCCGAGCGCCGCAAGGAAGGCAGCTGGGTGTTCCTGAGCCTGGGCGAGCGCGCCCGGATCGAGCCGCTCTTCCAGCTGATCGACCGCTGGTCCGATCTCGACGGCGCCGATCCCTGGACCACTGCGGACGCCGCCCGCCTCGCCGCCGTGCGCGCCGACCGCGCCGCCGCCGCCGAGCTCTATTTCGCCGGCCTCGCCGCCGATTGGGATGCGCTGCGCTCCCTCCACGTCGCCGAGAGCGAGGTCGAGGCCGCGATCGGCCGCGCCCTTGCCGGCCGGCCGATCGGCCGTCTCGTCGACGTCGGCACCGGCACCGGCCGCATGCTGCAGCTCTTCGGCCCCGGCGCCGAGCAGGCGCTCGGCATCGACCGCAGCCCGGAAATGCTCCGCCTGGCCCGCGCCAAGCTCGCCGCCGCCGGCCTCGATGCGGAGCTGCGCCAGGGCGACATGTACGCGCTCCCGCTCGCCTCAGGCGCGGCCGACACGGTGATCATCCACCAGGTCCTCCACTTCGCCCAGAACCCCGCCGCGGCGGTCGCCGAGGCGGCGCGCCTGCTCGGGCCGGGCGGCCGGCTGGTGATCGTCGACTTCGCCCCGCATGAGCGCGAGGAGCTGCGCAGCACCGACGCCCATCTTCGCCTCGGCTTCGCCGACGAGGCGATGCTGAAGAATCTGGAGGAGGCCGGCCTCGACGGCCGCGTCGTCGAGCATCTCGGGGGCGGCGAGCTGACCGTGACGATCTGGCTCGGCGAGCGCCCTGAGCAGCGGATCAGGAAGGTCGCCTGACGGCGGACCCGCATCGGCTTAGGCTCCCCCGTTGCCGGACTTCAGGCCGCCAGCGCTCCCCTGGGCGGCCCCGGACGCGCGCCGGACACCCATCCCCGCCAGGCGATGCCCAGGCCGACGATCCCGGTCAGCGCGAGCAGGACTGGCAGGTTCATATTGGAGACGCTGGCGAAGATGGGCGCCCATTCCGGGATGCGGCCCAGCGTATCGAAGGTGATCGCCTGCGCGGCAATGAAGCCCGCGGCGATCAGCCATGGCCGGCCATGCCTCGGCGCCCGCCACCAGAGGAAGAGTGCGATGGCGAGGGCAGTCAGGTTGCCGCCCGCCATGGCATAGGAGAAATGCTCGTCGGACCTGAAGAATGGGAAGAAAATGGGGAGCAGCCTGAAGACGACCGGGCTGATCACGAAGAGCAAGGTCGCGAGCATGTAGCGGGCATGGAGCTGGACCTGGGCGCGATGTCTGAGGCCGAGATAGAACAGGACCGCGAAGGCGATATTGGCGAGCGGGTCGAAGAAGCCGAACTGCGCGATCGTCTGGCCCTCGCTGCTGGTGAAATCGCCGGCGAGGGTCAGTGCTTCGACATGGATGACCCAGAGTCCCGCGATCAGGAAGAAGGGGAAGAGCACGAAGATGGCGAGGCCCAGCTTCCGGTGCAGGGCAATGCGCTGGTGGTGGATCGTCCAGCTCTGCGCGATGGCGAGCAGCATCCACAGGACCGCGCTCGCCGCGTGATAATGATGCGCGATCTTCTTGTCCGGCAGCTTCGAGAAATAGCCGGGCCAGAAGGCGACGAAGGTCAGGACCAGCAACGCCAGCACATACAGCCACGCTCTGCGAAAGGGCATCGTCCCCACCCCCTTTGTGACTGGACACTCGCATCACGGCACCGGCACTGCAAGCCGGATGATGCCGGAGCGCCGGCGGGTCTCACCACCGAGACGATGCTGATCGCGACGATCTGGCTCGGCGAGCGGCTAGGGCAGCGAATCCATCAGGTCGCCTGGAAGCCGGCGACAGCTGTTCAATCAGCTATATAATTTCCAGTTGATCCCCGCGATTCAACTTAGACCTGATTAGGTCCAATTCTTGCTCCGTAACTAACGGGGTAGACTCAGGACCATGAAACGGCTCACCATCGACTGTCGGTATCCCCGAAATCGAGTCGCCAACTCGATCGCTCGGCCCCGGCACGCACTCCCGGGAAACCTTCCCGCCCACCCGCAAGGGAGCGTGAGGGTCCGGACGGCAAGGGTGCATACCAGGAGCGTTTCTAGATCGCCGATGGTGAGCCGAGCACGCGGTGAACGGCGGTTAATCCGTTCGTCCGTGGCCAACACCGCAACCTTTGGTCTGCGGCGCGCCGTGGGCCGAGGTGCCAGACAATGAAACCTCGACACACGAGAACAGTCACCGTCACGGTGAACTGCGAAGTCCACAAGTGCCTCATGGCTCTTGTGTGGTTAGCGGTCTTCCTGATCCGGTGACGGCGACGGGGGTGAGTTTCGGCTCACCCCCGACGCTTCAGGAGGGGAAAATGATCGCACTAGCGCTTCAAGTGGTCGCGGCGTTCAATCTCGTTTGTACAGGCCAGCATCGGGAAGGACCGATGACGATGGCCACACCCCTTGGATCGCGGGACGGCACACCATTTTCCATAACCTACAGGGTGGATCTGCATCGCGGGCGTTATTGCTCCGGCGAGTGTAGATCGACCGAAGCACTGGCCGAAGTGACTCAGGGGGAAATTGTCTTCCGTTTCGATCGGGCCGCGCGAGGCGATCCGAGTGGCAACATAACTCGCGTCAACCGCGAAACGGGCCTCTACACCAGCACCACGATACTAGGAGAACTGATCTTCTCGGACATGGGCGAGTGTCAGCGGGCACCGTTCACCGGATTCCCGCAGCCGCGCTTCTAGGACCGCCAACTCCGCTTTCCCTTCATCGCCTTGTGCGGCTTCGGCGGGGGAGTCAGCATAAGCTTTAGCGCCGCTGCGCGCCGGGCGTCCGTCTCGGCTTCGGAGTAGGTTTCACCCTTTTGATCGGAGTCAGGCATGACGGATGATCCTAGCGACATTTCGGCCTTCCTATCACCGTTGACGCATGATCAACACGCCCAACTGGGGCGGATTGCCCTTCTCTGGGGATACATCGATTTCGCCCTAGACGAACTGCTGCTCAACGTACTGAAACTGACTAAGCATCAGCGCACCCTGTTCATCGGCGAGAAGCCCATGGGACCGAAGCTGGATCTGCTGAAGCCAGGCATACCGAAAATCAAAGACGCGTTGATCCGCGAGAAGGTGAAAGAATTCTACGATCACCTGAACGATACGAAGGCCAAACGAAACCATGCCTTTCATGGATGCTGGGGTTGGCGAGCGAATCCGCGAACAAAGACGGTGGACATTTGCGCCCGCCATCCGAAGCAAATTCACAACCCCCTCAAGGCCACTGATCTGCCCGCACTTGAAAGCCGGCTTTGCACAGCTTCCTACGTGGGGATCGAGGCGGTGGCCCTTTTCAGGAAGTGGCCCGGGCCGATACGGGCCGGCCAGTTTCTTCATGGACCGACCACACGCGCCCCGAAATGGTTTCAGCAGTGGCGAGCGCAACATCCTGTGGACGATTCCACTCTGGATCATAACTGGAAACGAGGGCAGCTGCCCTATCTAACTGATCCGCCGAAGTCGTAGCGCTTGGCACAGGGTTTCCCTTTGGCAGCGCAGGGTCCGGGCGAGTCCTGCAAAGTTAACGGTATAATTGCCATTAACTTGACCGATATAAAGATATCTTTATATCCGCAAATATGAGTGAGCGCGCACCCTCTCCCGAGCTCGGGCGGCATCTGTTCGAGGATGTCCCGGGCGATATCGCGGTCAGCTTCGAATTCTTCCCGCCGAAGACGCCGAAGATGGAGGAGACGCTCTGGGAGAGCGTGAAGATGCTGGAGCCGCTCGGCCCGCGCTTCGTCTCCGTCACCTATGGCGCCGGCGGCTCGACCCGCGAGCGCACCCACGCCACGGTCGCGCGCATCCAGCGCGAGACCAGCCTGCAGGCCGCCGCCCACCTCACCTGCGTCGAGGCGAGCAAAAGCGAGATCGACGACATCGCCCGGGCCTATTGGGACGCCGGCGTCCGCCATATCGTCGCGCTGCGCGGCGATCCGCCCGAGGCGGGCAAGGCCTTCGCACCGCACCCACAAGGCTATGCCAATGCCGCGGCCCTGGTGGAGGGGCTGAAGAAGGTGGCGCCGTTCGAGATTTCGGTGGCCTGCTATCCCGAATGCCATCCGGAGGCGGCGAGCGCGCCCGCCGATCTCGACAATCTGAAGCGCAAGATCGACGCCGGCGCCGACCGCGCGATCAGCCAGTTCTTCTTCTCCGCCGAATGCTTCTTCCGCTTCCGCGACGCGGTCGCGGCGGCCGGGATCGACGCGGAAATCACGCCGGGCATTCTCCCCGTCTCCAACGTCGCCCAGACCCGCAAGTTCGCGGCGATTTGCGGGGCGAGCATCCCGCCCTGGCTGGACCGGCTCTATGAGGGGCTGGACGATCTGCCCGCCGCCCGCCAGCTGGTCGCCGCCACCCTCGCCGCGGAACTCTGCGGCGAGCTCTACGCTGGTGGCGTGCGCGAATTCCATTTCTACACCTTGAACCGGGCCGAGCTCGCTTATGCCATCTGCCACCTGCTCGGCCTCCGGCCCGGAAGCGACCGTAATGACCGCCGCAACGCAGCTTAAGGCCGCCGCCGCCCAGCGCATCCTGGTGAAGGACGGCGCCTATGGGACGCAGATCCAGGCGCGGAAGCTCGTCGAGGCCGATTATCGGGGCGGCTTCGAGCTTGGCCGCGACCAGAAGGGCAATAACGACCTGCTGAACCTGACCCGGCCGGCGCTGGTGCGCGAGATCGCGCAGAGCTTCGCCGATGCGGGCGCCGACATCCTCGCCACCAACACGTTCAACGCCAACCGGATCAGCCAGGCCGATTATGGCGCCGAGCATCTGGTCGGCGAGATCAACCGCGAGGCGGCGAAGATCATCCGCTCGGTCGCCGACGCCGATCCGGCCCGCAAGATCTGGGTCGCCGGCGCGCTCGGGCCGACCAACAAGACCCTGTCCCTCTCGCCCGACGTCAACGATCCCGGCTTTCGCGAGGTCGATTTCGATTTCGTCTCCGACATCTATGTCGAGCAGATCGAGGCGCTGGTGGAGGGCGGCGTCGATTTCATCCTGATCGAGACGGTGTTCGACACGCTGAACGCCAAGGCCGCGGTCCATGCCGCCCGCCGGGTCGACCGCGATCTGCCGATCATGCTCTCGATGACGATCACCGACCTTTCTGGGCGCAACCTCTCCGGCCATTCGATCGAGAGCTTCTGGGCCTCGGTCCGCCATGCCGAGCCGGTGACGATCGGGCTGAACTGCTCGTTCGGCGCCGCCCAGCTCCGCGCCCATATCGCGGCCCTGTCGCCGCTCGCCGACACATTGGTCATGGCCTATCCCAATGCGGGCCTGCCCAACGATCTCGGCGAATATGACGAGGCTGCCGCGGACACCGCGTTGCAGGTCCGCGAATGGTGCGAGCAGGGCATTGTCAACATCGTCGGCGGCTGCTGCGGCACCACTCCGGCGCATATCCAGGCCATAGCGGAGACAGTCCGGGGCTATAAGCCGCGCGCCATTCCCACCGTCGAGCGGCGCACCCGTCTTGCCGGCATTGAACCCATGATCCTGGCCGCCTGAGCATGTCCACCAGGCAAGAAGATGTTGCCGCCCCCGAGGCGACGCTGCGCAGCACTTTCGTCAACATCGGCGAACGCACCAACGTCACCGGCTCCGCCGCCTTCAAGAAACTGATCATGGCGGACGATTATCCCCGCGCCGTCGAGGTCGCCCGCCAGCAGGTCGAGAATGGCGCGCAGGTGATCGACGTCAACATGGACGAGGGCCTGCTCGACGCCGAGGCGGCGATGGTCACCTTCCTGAAGCTGATCGCCGCCGAGCCGGACATCGCCCGCGTCCCGATCATGATCGACAGCTCCAAATGGTCGGTGATCGAGGCCGGGCTGAAATGCGTCTCTGGCAAGCCGATCGTCAATTCGATCAGCATGAAGGAAGGCGAGGAGGAATTCCTCGCCCATGCCCGCCTCGTCCGCGATTATGGCGCCGCGGTCGTGGTCATGGCCTTCGACGAGACCGGCCAGGCCGACACGCTCGCCCGCAAGGTCGAGATCTGCTCGCGCGCCTATGAGCTGCTGACCGCCAACGGCTTCCCGCCCGAGGACATCATCTTCGATCCCAACATCTTCGCGGTCGCGACGGGGATCGAGGAGCATCGCCGCTATGCGCTCGACTTCATCGAGGCCTGCCGCGAGATCAGGAAGAACTGCCCGCACGTCCACATTTCCGGCGGCCTCTCCAATCTCAGCTTTTCGTTCCGCGGCAACGAGCCGGTGCGCCGCGCCATGCACAGCGTCTTCCTCTACCATGCAATCCCGGCCGGGCTCGACATGGCGATCGTCAATGCCGGCCAGCTCGATGTCTACGACACGATCGACCCGGAATTGCGGGAGGCCTGTGAGGATGTGATCCTCGATCGCCGCGACGACGCCACTGAAAGGCTCGTGACGCTCGCCGAGAAATATCTCGGGACCGATCCGGCCCGCGAAAAGGCCGAGGCCGAGTGGCGCGGCTGGCCGGTCGAGAAACGGCTGGAACATGCTTTGGTCAAGGGCATCGACGCCTATGTCGTCGACGATACCGAGGAAGCCCGCTTGCTCAAGGCCCGCCCGATCGAGGTGATCGAGGGCCCGCTGATGGACGGGATGAACGTGGTCGGCGACCTGTTCGGCTCCGGCAAGATGTTCCTGCCGCAGGTGGTGAAGTCCGCCCGGGTGATGAAGAAGGCGGTCGCCCATCTGATCCCCTTCATCGAGGCGGAAAAGGAAAAGAGCGGCGTCTCCACCGCCAAGGGCCGGATCGTGATGGCGACCGTGAAGGGCGACGTCCACGATATCGGCAAGAACATCGTCGGCGTGGTCCTGCAGTGCAACGGCTATGAAGTGATCGACCTCGGCGTGATGGTGCCCTGGCAGGATATCCTCAAGGCCGCGGACGAGAATGAGGCGGACATGATCGGCCTCTCCGGCCTGATCACGCCCTCGCTCGACGAGATGGTGACCGTCGCCAGCGAGATGCAGCGCGAGAGCCTGTCGCTCCCGCTCCTGATCGGCGGCGCCACCACCAGCCGGGTCCACACCGCTTTGCGCATCGACCCGGCCTATGACGGCCCGGTGATCCATGTGCTCGACGCCAGCCGCGCGGTCGGCGTCGCCTCCAGCCTCGTCTCCGACACGCAGCGCGATCCGCTCGTCGAGAAGACGCGGAGCGACTATGAGGAAATCCGCGTCGCCCGCGCGTCCAAGGGCCAGAACGAGCTCTCGACACTGGCCGAGGCCCGCGCCAACCATTTCCCCTGGGACGCCTCCGGCAAGGCCCCGGCGCCGAAACGCCCCGGCGTGCAGAGCTTCAACGACTGGCCGCTGCGCGAGCTGCGCGACCAGATCGACTGGACGCCCTTCTTTCGCGCCTGGGAACTGGCCGGCAATTATCCCGCCATCCTCACCGATCCGGTGGTCGGCGAAAGCGCGACCAGCCTGTTCAGGGACGCGCAGGCGATGCTCGACAGGATCATCGCCGAACATTGGCTGACCGTGCGGGGTCGGGTCGGGCTATGGCGCTGTCGGCGCGAGGGGGACGACGTCCTCGTCCTCGCCGGCAATGACGAGACCCGCCTGCCCTTCCTGCGTCAGCAGGTGAAGAAGCGCGAGGGACGCGCGAACATGTGCCTCGCCGACTTCATCGATCCGGACGGCGAGGACTGGATCGGCGGTTTCGCGGTCGCGGTGCACGGCATCGACCCGCACCTCGCCCGCTTCAAGGCGGACAATGACGATTATTCGGACATCTTGCTGAAGGCGCTGGCCGACCGCCTTGCCGAGGCCTTCGCCGAAACTCTCCACGCCCATGTCCGCGAGAGCCACTGGGGCTATGCCGGGACCGAGCATTTCACCAATGCCGACCTGATCCGCGAGACATACACCGGCATCCGCCCCGCGCCCGGCTATCCGGCCTGCCCGGACCACAGCCTGAAGCCGATCCTGTTCGATATGCTCGGCGGCGGCGAGGGCGATGCGGGGCCGGCCGGCGTCACCCTGACCGAGAGCTTCGCGATGCTGCCGACCTCGGCGGTGTCGGGCTTCTATTTCGGCCATCGCGACAGCCAGTATTTCGGCGTCGCCCGGATCGGCCCGGACCAGGTCGAGGACTATGCCGCCCGCCGCGGCGTCGATCTCGACCAGGCGACCCGCTGGCTCAGGCCAAATCTGGACTGAGATTACTTGATCCCGTCACACCATTAATTTGGAAGGATTTTCTACGCCGAAAGGCGTAGACTGGCCGCGGAAAGGGGACGTGACATGGGCTCTTACCGTAGCTTCCTCATTATCGCCGCCGCCTTTGCGGCGCCTTCCCTGGCCTCCGCGCAGGAGCAGGAACATGTCTTCGTGACCGGCGCGATGCAGGATCAGGAGCATATCGTCGTGACTGGCGCGATGCAGGACCAGGAACATATCGTCGTCACCGGCGCCATGCAGGACCAGGAGCATATCGTGGTCACCGGCGCTGCGCAGGATCAGGAGCATATTGTCGTCACCGGGGCGACCAGCGACGGCCGCCCGACGGTGAACCGGACTGCTTCCTCAAGAGAGCTGCAGAACCTGCCGATCATCTATGAGGACGAACCGGCGCCTGCGCCGGCACGCACCCAGGGCCCGGCGCCCGCGGTGCGGCCGACCCACGGATAGGATGACTCAGGCCGCCGGCCTCGGCCGCGGCCTGATCTCCGCCATCGCTTCCCAATTGAGCAGACTGGCGAGCTGACTCGCAGCCATGATCGAACGCGCGTCGCCATCCCCGACGGTCAGCGCGATATGCGCAGAATCGAAGCGCTCGAGCGCCATGTCGAAGCTCGTCCAATGCCCATCCACATAAGCGACGACCCAGCTATGCGGCATGAAGGCGTTGGCCGAGCCAAGGATCGGCACGCGTGAATAAGCCAGGCCGCTGACCACCCGCGTCGGGATGCCGGCCGCCCTGCCGAGCGCGGCCAGCACCACCGCCGCCTCCGTGCAATCGCCGGCCCGCCGCCTGATCGCCTCGAGCGCCGAGACATGACCGCTATAATCGACCCGCGGGATCAGCGGCACCGCGCGGGCGAGCAGCATCTCCATTTTGCGCGTATCGGAAATCTGCATGTGCGCGATCGGCGTGGCGATGTCCCGCAACCGGTGATGATCGCTCTGCAGCCAGGCGGTCGGCCGCCGGGCGTCGGCAAGGCTCGCCGCGTCGCTCGGAAGGCCGGGGCCGCAGGCCTGGCAGATGTCCACCACAACCTGGCCGCCCTCGGCTCGCACCCGTTGCTCGCCCGTCTGCGGCAGTGGGAACTCCACGCCGTCGCGGAAGGAGAAGCGATAGCGAATATGGCCGAAGATGGATTCGTTCGGCACGCGGTAGGGCGCGCGCATCATCGCATTCTGCATCGGCTGGTAGGGCCGTAACGACTGCATGGCGATGGCGCGATCGGCGAGGCGGGTGGTGATGTGCGTTCCGAACATCGGCTGGGTGATGGCGACGATCCGGCCCCGGGGATCGAGCTCCAGCCGCGCCACGGCGCGCAGGTCGGCGCCGTCATAGCGAGTCCGCAGCACCGAGATCAGCCCGTCCGCATTGGCGGCGCCATTGTTCAACGGCACGATCACCACGCGCTCGGGGGCCATGGAGGCGATGTTGAAGTTGGTGAATTCCAGCCGGGGCGTCGCGCGCATGTCCCAGCCGGGCAGCAGCCCCTCGCCGCCGTCGAAGCGGATCCCGGCGGGCAGCGGCACCCGCGTCGTCCGCTCATCGCCGTCGGCGCTGCGCGTGATCTCCGCCGTGCCATTGTCGATCCGCAGCTCGACCGAGGAGCGGATCAGCCCCATTTGAGAAGAGTCGCTGATCGACACGACCCGGCCGGCCGGATCGAGCCTGGTCACGCTGCGCTGGACGATCTTCTGCTCGGGATCGCCTTCCTCGCGCAGCCTTATTTCGCTCGAGTCGATCACCTGGCGGCCTTCGGGCGTGTCGACGGTCTGGCGCGTGGACCGGCCGACCCGCGCGCCCGTATCGGCGGCGATCGTGTACCAGAGGATGTCGGCGGGCGGCGGCGCGGGTGCTGGCGGCGCGCTCTGCGCCATCAATGCCGAGGCCGATGCGGCCAGCCAGAGTCTCATCCCGTTGCGCATGAGCCCGCTCCGTCTTTCCCGCCCACTTTCCTACGAAGGGACTGGGAAGGCAAAGGGAATCCGGCTCACGCCACATCCCTTGACGTATGAAATGTTATACTGTTACATCCTTGGGAAAGGAGAACGCTCATGTCGCTGCTCCCCTGGGTCCAGAAGCCCTGCCCCGTTCTCGATCGGCTCGACGCGATGATGGACGGCGATGTCTGCCGGCTGTGCAACCGCGAGGTCCACGACATTACCGGCCTGGACGACGCGGAGCGCGCGGCCTTTTTCGAAGCGTGCAACGGCAATGCCTGCGTGCGCTACCGGTTCGAGGCCGGGCCAGCGCTGGCCGCGGCCCTCATCGCCGCATCGGCGGCCGTCGCCATCCCCGCCGCGGCCACCCCCCAGGCCAGCCACCACAGCCGCCGCGTACCGCATCCGCCGAGGCTGGTATCGCCTCCACAGGTCGAGATGGTGACCGCCGGCGTCATCGCGCTGCCGCCGGCGCCGCCGCGACAACTCGAGGCGCCGCCGGTAAAGTCGAAGCGCTGAGCGTCCCGTTCCGGGTCACCGGGATATTAACCCCGTTCCGGCCTCGACATGGCGGCCGCCCCGGGTCACTTGGCGGGCATGACCCGGCTTTATCTCGCCTTGCTTGCCGTCGCCTGTCTCGCCGTTGCGGTGACGCCCCTGCCCGCCTGACCGCGCCGCATCACGCCGCCGCGCGGGCGCCTTCGTCCAGCAATCCCAGCAGCCAGTCATTGAGGCGCGCCTCCACGACCAGGTGCACCCGATCCGTCGCGCCGCGATTGGCGACGGCATGCGGCTCTGACAGGCGCAGATACCAGAGCTCCCCGGGCCGCATCGCCACCGGGCGGCGGTCGAGCAGGAACTCCACATCCTCATTGGTGGTGATCGGCAAGTGCAGCCGCGCGGTCCCGAGACCGTTTTCGGCGTCCGGATCATGGTCCTCATGCTCCAGGATGCGCGAGCCGGGGGTCAGCCGCATCAGTCGCGCCGCCTTCAACGGACAGGCCAGCCCGGCCAGCAAGGCGCGCAGCGCCGGCGCACGGGCCAGCCAGGGCGTATCCACGAAGCTCTCCGCGAGCGGATGGGTGCCGATCAGCCGGATCGGATGCGTCTCGCCCGCGGCGGCGCGCAGCGGGATGACGCTCCATTCGCCCTCGTAATTGCTGCGCACGAAATGGCGGATCCATTCCTCCTCACCGAAGGCGGCGAGATCGGCCGCCAGCGGCGCCGGGTCGAAGGCCAAAGGCAGGCGCACGCGATCGGGGAGGCCGGCGAGCAGATCGGACATGGGGCCGAGCCTATGGCAGGCGATCCGGCGTTGAAAGTCACAATTCCCCTCGGCCCGAAGCACAGGCTATAGCGGCCCGCATGAATCGCCTCTGGGCCCTGGTCCTCCTCCCCGTCCTGCTGCTCTTCGCCGCGCCGGCCATGGCGCAGCCGGGGCAGAACCGGCACATGGCGGTGAGCCTCGCCGCCGAGACGGCGACGGTGCAGCCGGGGACGACGCTGACGCTCGCCTTCGTGATGCGGCCGCAGCCCGGCTGGCACGGTTACTGGCGCAATCCCGGCGATGCGGGCCAGCAGCCGCGCGTGACCTGGCGGCTGCCGGAAGGCTGGAGCGCAGGCCCATTGCAATATCCGGTGCCGCAGCGCCTCGTCGCACTGGGCCTGATGAATTACGTCTATGAGAGCGATCATGCCCTGCTCGTCGCGATCGCTGTCCCGCCGGAGGCCGAACCGGACTCGGTTTTCCCGATCGACGCACGGCTGGATTACCTCGTCTGCACCACCGAAATCTGCGTCCCGGAGACCGCGACCGTCACCGTGCAGGTGACCACCGGCCGTACCGGCGCTCGCAACCCCGCCTTCGACCGCTATCGCAGCGCCCTTCCCCGGCCGATGGCGGAGCCGGCGCGGTTCGCCGTGCAGGGCAATCGGCTGCGCCTCGCCATCCCGCTCAGCGCCGCCACTGCGCTCCCGGATCCCTATGTCTTTGTCGCGAACGACGACGTGATAAAGGAGGGCGAGCCGGAGAGCATTTCGCGCAACGGCGACTTCCTGATCGTCGAGGGCGCTGCGGGCCTGCAGGCCGCGCAGCAGCAGAGCGTCGAGGGCGTGCTCCAGCTCGGCGCCGGCAATGGCCTCGCCTTCACCGCCCGGCCCGGCGACGTGCCCGCGGCGGGAACGCCGGTCGCGGCGCGAGGCAGCACGGGGCCGGACGGCGTCGGCTTCTTCGCCGCCCTGCTTGGCGCCCTCGTCGGCGGGCTGATCCTCAACGTCATGCCCTGCGTCTTCCCGATCCTCAGCCTGAAGGCGCTGAACCTCGCCCGCGCCGGCGAAACGGAAGCCGCGGCGCGGCGCGAAGCGCTGGCTTATGCGGCCGGCGTGGTCACAACCTGCCTGGCGCTCGGGGCGACCTTGCTGATCCTGCGCGCCGGCGGCACGGCGGTCGGCTGGGCCTTCCAGCTCCAGGATCCGAAAGTGATCCTCATCCTGCTCCTCCTGGTCACCGCCATTTCCCTGAACCTCGCCGGCCTGTTCCAGCTCCCGGCCTTCACCGGGGGCGGCAGGCTGGCGGCCAAAGGCGGCACGATCGGCGCCTTCTTCACCGGCGCGCTTGCCGCGTTCATCGCCACGCCATGCACCGGCCCCTTCATGGGCGCAGCGCTTGGCGCGGCCCTGATCCTGCCAGCCTGGCAGGCGCTGGCGCTCTTCGCCGCTTTGGGCCTGGGCCTCGCTCTGCCCTTCCTGCTGCTCGGCTTCGTGCCAGCTTTGCGCCGGCGGCTGCCCAAGCCGGGCGCGTGGATGGAGAAATTGCAGCGCATCCTCTCCATCCCGATGTTCCTGACCGCCCTCGCTCTGGCCTGGGTGCTCGGCAAGCAGACCGGTGTGGACGGCATGACCTGGGGCCTGCTCGCAGCGCTGCTCCTCGGCATCGCGCTCTGGTGGATCGGGCGCGGCGGGCGCTGGCTCCCCCGCCTGCTCCTGCTCGCCGCGATCGCCGGGCCGATCTGGCTGCTCCGCCCGCTGCCGCCCGAAGCCCGCGCCGTCGAGGCGCCATTGCCCGCTGAGCCGTTCAGCGAGGCGCGCCTCGCAAGCTTGCGCGCCGCGAACACGCCGGTCTTCCTCTATTTCACCGCCGACTGGTGCCTGACCTGCAAGGTCAACGAGCGCGGCGCTTTGGCCTCAACCGAAGTGGCCGAACATTTCCGGCAGCGCGGCATCAAGGTGCTGGTCGGCGACTGGACGCTCGGCGACGCCGCCATCGGCCGCTTCCTCGAGGCGCAGCGCCGCTCCGGGGTGCCGCTCTATCTCTATTACGCGCCGGGCCAGGCGCAGCCGCAGGTGCTGCCGCAGCTCCTCACCACGGGGCAGCTTACCGCGCTGTAGTCGCGGCAGTCTCCCGGCTCCACACCTGCCGCCCCGCCACATAGGTCTCCAGCACCCGCGTCTCGCGGACGGCGCGCTGGTCGAGATTGGCGAAGATGTCGCGGTCGATGAAGATGAAGTCGGCGAAATGGCCCTGCTCCAGCGTGCCCAGCCGGTCCTCGGCGAAGCTCGCGAAGGCGCCGCCGCGGGTGAAGGCGGCGAACGCCTCCTCCATCGACAGCCTTTGCTGCGGGAACCAGCCGCCGGGCGGCTGCCCCTGCGCATCCTCCCGGCTCACCGCCGCGGCGAGGCCGGGGAACGGATTGGGGCTTTCCACCGGATAATCGGAGCCGAAGGCCAAAGGCGCGTGATTCTGCAGCATCGAGCGCCAGGCATAGGCGCCGCCGAGCCGGGCCGTGCCCATCCGCGCCTCGGCCATCAACCGGTCGGAGGTCTGGTGGGTCGGCTGCATCGAGGCGATGATCGAGTTGCGCCCGAAGCGCGGCAGGTCCGCCGGGTCGACGATCTGGGCATGCTCGATCCGCCAGCGCCGGTCGCCTTTGTAGGTGTCCGACAATTCCTCGATCGCGGCCAGCAATTCGGCATTGGCGGCGTCGCCGATCGCGTGGACGGCGATCTGGAAATTGTCCATCGCCGCCCGACTCATCTGGTTCTTGAGCTCGGTGTCGCTGAGCAGGGGCAGGCCGCGCTGCCCCGCCGCGTCGCGGTAATCGGCCTTGAGCCACGCGCCGCGCGAGCCGAGCGCGCCGTCCAGGTAGAGCTTCACCCCGCCCATGCGCAGATGCCCGTCATAGAGCCAGGGCGTCGGCCGCGTTCCCGCGATGGCCAGCAGATTGTCGATGCCGGACGCATAGGAGAAGATGCGCACGCGCAGCTGGCCGAGGTCGCCTGCCCGGCGCATGACTTCCCAATCGGCGGCAGTGGTGCCCATGTCGGCGGTGCTGGTGACGCCGTAGGAGAGCAAGATCTCCTGCGCCCGCGCAAATGCCCGGTCGCGCTGCAGCGGCAAGGGCGGCGGCACTGCCCGCTCCATCAGGTTCATCGCATTGTCGACGAAGATGCCGCTGGGCGCGCGGCCGATCCGTTCGACCCGGCCGCCCTGCGGCGCCTGCGTCGTCGCAGTGATGTTCGCCTCGCGCATCGCCAGGCTGTTCGCCCAGCCGGCATGGCCGTCCACCCGCTCCAGCCAGACCGGGCGGTCGGCGACCGCGGCGTCGAGATCGGCGGCGGTCGGGAAGCGGCCGAGATGCCAGCGCTCCTGGTTCCAGCCGCGCCCGATGATCCAGCGCGGGGTCGGGTTGGCGGCCGCATAAGCGCGGATCCGCGCCTGCGCCTCCTCGAGGCTGTTCGTGTCGCTGAGGTCGATGAGCAGGGCGCTCATCCCGAGGCCCATGACATGGCCGTGCGCGTCGATCAGGCCGGGGATCAGGGTTCGCCCGCGCCCGTCGAGCCGGAAGCTGGTCCGCGCCGGCCGCCGGTCGCCGGCCTCGAACAATTGCCGGACCCGCCCGTCATCGCCGATCCACATCGCCTGGAAGCGGAACAGCCGCCCGTCCTCCCGCAGCGTATAGCCGTTGACATTGTCCACCAGGATATCGGCGGCGGCGGGCGCGGCGCCCAGGAGCAGGGCGGCGAAGAAGAGAAAGAGGCGCTTCATGCCGCAGGCGATAAGGCCTGTTTGCGCGCCGCGCCAGTGGTCCGGATTCCAGCAAGAGCAGGCCCCTTCCGAAGCGCGGTAACTCTTCCTGTTCATCGATCGGGAGAGCGGCCGTCCCAGCCTGACACGGACCATCGCATCCGGGCCCGCCGACGGGCGATCGCGCTTCCCAACGGCGCACGCGCGGATCATAAGAATGGCGGGGGCAATCAAGCCCTGCCGGTGGAGTCGACTTGAGCGCACCTTTCCGCTTTCCGCGGTTCTTCGTGACCACGCCCTCGCCTTGCCCCTATATCAAGGGCAAGACCGAGCGGAAGGTGTTCACCGAACTGAGCGGGCCGCATGCGGGCGAGCTTAACGACGCCCTCGGCCGGATCGGCTTCCGGCGCAGCCAGAATGTCGCCTACCGCCCCTCCTGCCTCGATTGCTCGGCCTGCATCTCGGTCCGCGTCGTCGCCGGCGAGTTCGTGCCCAACGCGACCCAGCGCAAATTGCTGAAGCGCAATGCCGACCTCGAGGTCACCGCCTGCAAGCCCTGGGCGACCGAGGAGCAATATGAACTGCTCCGCCGCTATCTCAACGCCCGCCACCCCGAAGGCGGCATGGTCGAGATGGACGAGCATGATTTCAGCGACATGGTCGAGCAGAGCCCGGTCAAAACCTATATCGTCGAATATCGCGAGCCATCGGTGGACGGCACGCCGGGCCGCCTGGTCGGCGCCTGCCTGACCGACCAGCAGGCCGACGGCCTGTCGATGATCTATTCCTTCTTCGAGCCCGACACGGCCGTCCGTCAGGGGCTCGGCACCTACATCATCCTCGATCATATCGTCCGCGCCGGCCGGGCCGGCCTGCCCTATGTCTATCTCGGCTATTGGGTCGAGGAGGCGAAGCGGATGACCTACAAGTCGCGCTTCCGCCCGCTGGAGCGGCTGGGCCCCGGCGGCTGGCGCCGCTTCGATCCCGAACAGCGCGAGCTGCCGCTGGCCTGAGTGTAGCGACCTGCGGCTTTTCCCACAGTTAATCCCGCATTTAGAGTCTTGTAGCTGTAATCCGGCGCTGCCAACCTCCCCCCATCAGACGGGGGATTCGCACCCCCGCTTGCGGCCGGGTTCCACGGCTGCGTCCAAGAGACAGGGGAGTCCACTGCCATGAAGATTAAGCCGCTCGCATTCCGCAATGGCGCCCGTATCTGGTCCGACGAGGCCGAAACGCTGCGGGCGGACGGCTCGAACCTCTCGGGGCACCGTGTGGACATTCTTACCAAGGGTCTGGCGACCGACGGTCCGCAGACGGCGCAGGCGCCCCATCAGGGTCCGGTGGACCTTGCGCCGGCGACTACCGTATGGATCAACGAGATCCATTACGACAACACCAGCACCGATACGAACGAGGGCATCGAGATTGCGGGCGTCGCCGGAACCGACCTGACCGGCTGGACGCTGATCCCCTACAATGGCGGCAACGGACAGACCTACACCCCTTCGGGCTCGCTGAGCGGAACGATTCCCAATCAGCAGAATGGTTTTGGAACCGTCTATGTCGCCATCGCTGGTCTCCAGAACGGCGCGCCGGACGGCATCGCGCTGGTCGACAATAACGGCAATGTCGTCCAGTTCCTGAGCTACGAAGGCTCGTTCACCGCCACCAACGGGCCCGCCAATGGCATGACGAGCGTCGATATCGGGGTTTCGCAAGGTGGAACGCAGAGCGATGCTTTCACCCTGCAGTTACAGGGCAGCGGCCAACAATATTCGGACTTCACCTGGGCAGCCGGCGTCGCCGCCACGCGTGGCGGGGTCAATACGGGCCAGACCTTCGTCGCCGCTGGCGGCACCCCGACCCTCTCGATCAATGACGTCAGCCATGTCGAAGGAGATTCCGGGACCGTCACTTACACCTTCACCGTCAGCCTGACCGGTCCGGCGCCGGTCGGCGGCGTCACCTTCGATATCGCTACGGCGAACAACACCGCCACAACCGCGGACAATGATTATGTCGCCCGGTCGCTGACCAGCCAGACCATTCCCGAAGGCGCCAGCACCTACACGTTCGACGTCACCGTGAACGGCGACGATGTGCCCGAGGGGAACGAGACCTTCTTCGTCAACGTCACCAACGTGGTCGGCGCGACCGCCGGGGACACGCAGGGCCAGGGCACGATCACCAACGACGACAATTATGGCACGCTGTCGATCAACGATGTCACCCTCGCCGAGGGCAATAGCGGCACGACCGATTTCACCTTCACCGTCACCCGCAGCGGCGGCGACGACGGCACGGTGAGCGCTGACTACACCGTCAACCTGCCCGGCGGCGCCGGCAACGCGGACGCCTCGGACGTCTCCGGCATCCTGTCCAGCACGGTCACCTTCCTCGACGGCGAAACCTCGAAGACCATCACCGTCACTGTGAATGGCGACATGGTCGAGGAGCCTAACGAAAACTTCACTGTCACGCTCTCCAATCCGCAGGGCGGCGTCACGATCACCGACGGCGTCGGCGCCGGCACGATCACCAATGACGATTCCCCGCCGGTCGGCTCGATCAACGACGTGTCCACCGCCGAGGGCGCGGACGGCGTCACCTACCTGACGTTCACCGTCTCGCTCGACCACGGCTCGACGAGCATTGTCACCTTCAACTACGCCACGGCCGACGGCACCGCGACCGCGGGCAGCGACTATGTCGCCCATAGCGGCCAGATCAGCTTCGCGCCCGGCGAGACCTCGCAGACCATCTCGATCCCGATCATCGGCGACTCCACTTCGGAAGCAAGCGAGACCCTCACGGTCACGCTGAGCAATCCGGTCAACGGCAGCATCGGCGACGGCAGCGGCCTCGGCACGATCGCCAATGACGACGGCGCGGCTTATTACAGCCTCGCCGGCGGCAGCTTCACCCAGAACTGGACTAATACCAGCCTGATCACGACCAGCGACAATTGGTCGGGCGTTCCCTACATTATCGGCTTCCGTGGCGACGATCTCACCACCGCCGTCGGCGCCGACGCCCGTACCATCACCACCACCAGCAACGTCATCGACGTCAACGCCAACCAGACGAACCCCGACACCAACACCAGCGGCGGCGTCACCGAATTCGATACGATCGCCAATCCGGTCGTTGGCCTGCAGGGGTCGGGGACCGCCGATGCCCCCTATCTCGCACTCTACATGGATGCGAGCGGCCGCTCGGACATCCGGGTCCAGGCCAATCTCCGCGATATTGACGGCAGCGCCGACGACGCCGCGCAGCAGATCGCCGTCCAGTACCGGACCAGCCCGACCGGGCCTTGGCTGAACGCGCCCGGCGGCTATTTCTCCGATGTCACCACCGGCGGTTCGGCGACCCAGGTCACGGCGGTCGACATCACGCTCCCGTCCGACGCCAATGGCGCCGCCACGCTCGAGATCCGCTTCCTGACCACCAACGCGACCGGCAGCGACGAATGGGTCGGCGTCGACGACATCGTCATCTCCAGCCAGCAGAGCGGCCCGATCCTCTCGATCGGCAACACCGCCGTCTATGAAGGCGATGCCGGCACCACGCCGGTCACCTTCACCGTCACTCGCGCCGGCAGCAGCGTGGGGGCGGTGACCGCGGACTACACGGTCAATTTCCCGGGCGGCATCAACGGCGCCACCAGCGATGATTTCGCGGCCGGCCAGCTCTTCACGGGCCAGGTCAGCTTCGCCGACGGCCAGACCACGGCGACGATCACGCTCAATGTGGCCGGCGATGTCGGCCCCGAGCTCGACGAGAATTTCACCGTCACATTGTCCAACGTGGCGGGCGGCACGGTGGGCGACGGCGTCGGCACCGGCACGATCGTCAACGACGACGGCCAGCCGCCGCTGGTCTCGATCAACGACGTCACCGTGACCGAGGGCGATTCCGGCACCAGCCTGATGACCTTCACGGTCACCCGCACCGGCGGCACCGGGGCGTTCGACGTGAATTACCAGACCCAGGACGGCTCCGCGACCGCGGGCAGCGATTATGACGCGACCAGCGGCATCCTTCATTTCGCCACCGGCGAGACGTCCCAGACCATCACCGTCACCATCCACGGCGACACGGATTCAGAGCTCGGCGAGACGCTGAACATGGTCCTCTCGAATGCGACCGATTTTGCGGTGCTCACTGATCCGGCCGGGGTCGGCACGATCGCCGGCGACGATCCGATCTACATCCACGACATCCAGGGCACGTCCTATTTCAGCCCGATCCTCGCCGGCGAGGGGATTAACGCCTTCAACATCGCGTCGGCCGGCACGGTCATCGTCCGCGCGATCGTCACCGCGGTCGACAATGACGGCAACCGGCAGGGTTATTATCTGACCGAAGAATATTCCGACTGGGACGGCAACAGCTACACGTCCGAGGGCATCTTCGTAATGACCCGGAACGATGCCGGCGTCGGCAATGTGGTCTCCGGCGTCACCGTTGGCGATCTGGTCCAGGTCAGCGCCAACGTCATGGAATATCAGGCGTTCAGCAACATGCCGCGCACCATGCTGGTCAACCCGACCGGCCTGTCGGTCATCTCCACGGGCAACCCGCTGCCAGTAATGACTTTGACGAACATCCCCAACGCGGTGATGACCGGCGTCACGCCGGACTATTTCGACTCTTCCGACGGCGCCGGCGACAGCTTCGACGCATCGACCTACGCCCTCTCCTATTTCGAGACCGTCGAGGGCATGCTGGTCACCATTCCCAACATGGTGGTCGCAGACGGCTTCGCCCAGGGTTCGGCCGCGTCGCCCTTCTTCCAGGCCTATTCGCTGGACAGCGCCAATCCGGACCAGATCAACAGCCGGGGCGGTTATACGATCGCGGGCGACCCGCCCGTCGGCCCGCCGGACACGCCCGGCACCGGCGACGACACGCACAATGGCGGCCTCGTCCTGCATGACGGCGACGTCAATCCGGACGTCATCCAGCTCGAATTCGGTGGGTTCGGCATGACCGGCCCCGACGGACTCCGCGCGGCCGCCTCGATGGGCGATCATCTCGGCGACGTGACCGGGATCATCGATTTCGATTTCACCGACCGGGTGCTCTACGTCACGAATATGAACCCCGGGTCCTTCGTGGATACGCAGGTGACCGTGGAAACGACCGCTTTCGGCGGCGACAATCGCGCCCTCACCATGGCGGCCTTCAACGTCAACAATCTCGATCCGGGCGACGGCGCCGCCCGGTTCACCGCGATCGCCAACGCCATCGCGCACAATCTCAATATGCCGGACATCGTCTCGATCGAGGAGATCCAGGACAATAACGGCGCGACGAACGACGGCACGACCGACGCGTCGACCACCTGGCAGATGCTGGTCGATGCGCTGAACCTCGCAACCGGGGCCCACTATCAGTGGGTCGATCAGGCGCCGACGAACGGCGCCGAGGGCGGCGAGCCCGGCGGCAACATCCGCGTCGGCTTCCTCTACAATACCGACCGGGTGCAGCTCGGCGATCTCGACGCCAATGCGACGCTCGCCGAGCGCCGCCAGTTTACCGACCGGGTCGGCGATGGGGTCCGGGATGCCGGCGACCGGATCGCCTATGACGATTCCATGATCGCCGGCGAGATCAACAGCGGCGATTGGTCCAGCACGCGCCGCTCGCTGCTCGGCGAGTTCACCTTCCACGGCAACACCGTCTACGTGACCGCCAACCATTTCTCCGCCAAGGGCGGCTCAGGCGAATTCTGGCAGTTCGATCAGGATCTGGGCACGGGCGATCCGCTCAACGCCGGCTGGGACAAGCGCAATGATCAGGCGCAGGACATCTACACGATGCTGAACCTGATTCAGCAGTCCAACCCGAATGTCGGCATCATCTCGGGCGGCGACTATAACGACTTCTATTTCTACCGGCCGCTGACCACGCTCACCGGCTATACCAATGCGGACGGGACCGCCCGGGTGGGCGGCGCGCGCTTCGACAATCTGACGCTGACCCTGCCGGAAGCCGAACGCTACACCTACACGTTCGACGGACGCAGCCAGGCGATCGACCATATCGTCGTCAACGATTTGCTGGCGAACGTGGCGACCTATGACGTCGTCCACCTCAATACCGGCTTCAACCCAAGCAACAGCCTGGCCATTTCCGACCATGATCCCGGCATCTCCACTTTCGATTTCCGCAACTTCTCGGAGCTGCTGTCCGGCACGGCCTCGGCCGACATGATCAACGGCTTCGGCGGCAATGACGGTATCCTGGGTGGGTTTGGGGATGATGAGCTGGACGGGGGCGAGGGCAATGACAGCCTGCATGGGCAGGAGGGCAAAGACGGCCTGCTTGGCGGCGACGGCAACGACTTCCTCGATGGCGGCGACGGCGACGACAGCCTGCACGGGCAGGATGGCAGCGACACGCTGGTGGGCGGGGCGGGGAACGACTTCCTCGACGGCGGCGCTGGCGCTGACGTGATGTATGGCGGGGCCGGCAACGACAC
>JBGAHY010000029.1:0-43112 GCA_044225925.1 Allosphingosinicella sp. | reverse complement strand
GTGCAGCGCATGCCGGGTAATGCCTATGCGGCCGACTGGGTGACCAGGGCGCGCCGCTACGCCCTTGCCCATCAGGCGCTCGACCTGATCGAGACCGCCGCTCTGCTGGAGCCGCATGCGCCGGGCGAACCGGGGCAGGCCCAGCCCCAGACGCAGCCGGCACAACCCCAGGCGCAGCCGCAGCCGGCGCGCCCGGCGCCGGGCGTCGCCCGCCAGCCCGGGACGCCGTCGCCCGCCAACCGCCCCGCCGCGCCCGCGGCGCGATAGACTTGATCAGCGGCGCGTTGGCCGGGCCGGGCGGCCCACGCGTTGCAGGCTCAAGTCGAAGACCAGATCGGCGTCGGGTGGCACCATGCCCGGATTGCCCCGATGGCCGTAAGCGAGCCGCGCCGGCACCCAGAAGCGGTAGCGGCCGCCCTCGTTCATCAGCAGCAACGCCTCGGTGAAGCCGGGAATCGACCCGGCGACCGGGACGCCGGCCGGCGTGGGCGTGGATTCGACCAGGCGATTGTCCGCGGCGAGGCGCACCTCATAGGTCACCACCACCGCATCGGCCCGCGTCGGACGGCGACCGGTGCCCGGCTGGAGCACCTGGAAGCGCAGACCCGAGGCCGTGGTGACGATGGGCGGCTCCGCGGGCGGCGGAGCCGGTGCGGCTGTCGATTGGATCAGCAGGAGAGCGAGAATCGGAGTCATCGCTGGACTTATAATGGAGCGGGCGAAGGGATTCGAACCCTCGACCCCAACCTTGGCAAGGTTGTGCTCTACCCCTGAGCTACGCCCGCTCTGAGCGAAACCGGCGAGGCCGGTCCGGGTAAGGCGGCGGCTGCTAGCATGGGGTCTTCACCCCCGCAACCCCCGAATCCGGCTTGGCATAACAGGGGCCGATCCCACATAGGGCGCGAGACAAGCTTCTTGCGGAGAGGATCGACGTGGCCACCCTGGGATTGAGCGAAGCCGAGCGCGAAGCCGTTGAGAAGTTTCGCCGCGACGTGATCGAGCCGAGCATGACCTCGCTCGTCATCCTCGATTTCTGGGCGGAATGGTGCGGGCCCTGCAAGCAGCTGACGCCTTTGCTGGAAAAGGTCGCCGCCGATTATGCCGATCGCGGCGTCACCCTCGTCAAGGTGAATGTCGACGAGGAGAAATTCATCGCGGCGCAGTTCCGCGTGCAGCAGATCCCGACCGTCTATGCCCTGTTCCAGGGCCAGCCGGTCGCCGATCTTTCCACCGCCCGCACCGAGGGCCAGCTGGCCGGCGCGCTCGACCAGTTGCTCGGCCAGCTCCCCGTCCAGGGCGAGGCCCAGGCCAAGGAGGCGGAGATCGAGCCCCTGATCGCGATGGGCGAGCAGGTCCTGACCGAGGGCGACGCCGAGCGGGCGGTGAATATCTTCCAGCAGATCGTCGAGATGGCGCCGGAGCATCCCGAGGCGATTGCGGGACTGGCCCGCGCCCTGGTCGCCGCCGGCCGGAACGACGAGGCCAAGGCCGCCCTGGATGCCGCGCCGGAGAAAGCCGCCGGCGATCCGGCCATTGCGCGGGCGCAGTCCGCGCTGGCGCTGGCCGAGGCCGCCCCCGAGGCCGGCGAGACGGCCGAGCTGGAGGCGAAGGTTGCCGCCAATCCGGACGATCATCAGGCACGGCTCGACCTGGCCGGCGCGTTGATGGCCAAAGGCGACCGCGACGGCGCCGCGGACCAATTGCTCGAGAGCATCGCCCGCGACCGCGAATGGGAGGAGGGCGCCGCCCGCAAAAGACTGCTGCAGATTCTCGAGGCGGTCGGCCTCGAAGACCCTTGGGCGGGGCAGCAGCGCCGCCGACTCTCCGCGATCCTGTTCGGATGAGCACTCTCCTTCGCGTGCCCGTCTTCCCCCTCGCCGGCGCCATGCTCTTCCCCCACAGCCAGCTGCCGTTGCATATTTTCGAGCCGCGCTACCGCGCCATGGTCCGCGACGCGATGGCCGGAGACCGGCTCATCGCCATGGTCCAGCCCAGGAATGAGGCAGAGCCGCCCGATCTGTTCGACGTGGGGTGCCTCGGCCGGATCGGCATGTGCGAGGAGCTGGACGACGGCCGCTTCAATATCGTGCTGGAGGGGCTCAGCCGCTTCCGCATCGCCCGCGAGGCGGAGGTCGACACGCTCTACCGCCAGATCGACGCCGACCGCTCCGGCTTCGTCGAGGAGGAGGATGCCGTCCTTCATTTGGCCCAGCGCGCCGAAGTGGAGCGCGAGGCGCGGCGCTATGCCGATGCGCTCGGCTATATGGTGGAATGGGGCGAGGTCTCGCGGCTGGACGACGAGAATCTGGTCAACGGCATCGCCCAGATCGCGCCGCTCGACATCGGCTCGAAGCAGGCCTTGCTGGAGGCGGCGGATCTCGCCGACCGCGCCGATCTGCTCGTCCAGTTCATGCAGTTCCAGCGCATGGCCCCGGGCGGGGCGGACGGGCCCGAGACACTGCAGTGAGCGCCCGGTAAGATAACGGTGTAAACTTATTGGCGGGATTGCCGCCGCCTAGATCGGCAGGCCCCTCAGCAGGAGCGGTAATTCGCCCGATTCGCCGCGCGCTTCCGCCATCAGCCGCTCCTTGAGCGGGCCGATGCGCTGCACCATGCCCATGCCGAGCCGGCGCACCGCAGAGGCGGCGCGGCCGGGGACGCCGTAGAGGCGGGTCAGGCTGTCGGTGGCCAGCGCGACCGAGAAGGTGTCGAGGCTGCGCCAGCGCTCGTAGCGGGCGAGCAGCTGCGCGTCGCCGAGGTCGAGGCCGAGCCGGGCGCCTTCAACCAGCACTTCGGCAAGGGCGGCGGCGTCGCGGAAGCCGAGATTGAGGCCCTGGCCGGCGATCGGGTGGATGCCATGGGCGGCGTCGCCGACCAGAGCGAGGCGCTCGGCGGTGATCGTGGCGGCATGGTGGAAACCCAAGGGATAATTGAAGCGCGGCCCGGTCAGTTCGATCGCGCCGAGGAAGCCGCCCATGCGCTTTTCGATCTCGTGCGCGAGCGCGCGGTTGGGCAGGCCGAGCGTCGGCGCGGCGTCGCGGGCCTTGACCGACCAGACGATGGCCGAGCGCGGGCGGCCCTCTTCTCCGTCCAGCATCGGCAGGATCGCGAACGGGCCGGCGGGGTAGAAAATCTCATAAGCGGTCGCGTCGTGCGGCTTCTCATGGGCGATGGTGGCGACGATGGCGACATGATCGTAGCGCCATTGCGCAACCTGGATGCCCGAAGCGGTGCGGGTCGGCGAGTTGCGGCCCTCCGCGCCGATCAGCAACGGCGCTGCAATGGCGCGGCCATCGGCGAGCGTGACGCGGACGCCGGTGCCGTCGCGGACCACGTCGGCGGGCCTGGCCGGCATCAGCAGGCCGAGCCGTTCGGCGGCCAGCGCCGTGTCGCGCAGGGCGCCGCGGAGCAACCGGTTCTCCACCATGATGCCCAGCGGATCGTCGTCTTCCTGCGGCTCGAAGGCGATGCCGCCGGGCTTCAGCCCTTCGCTGACCCGGATCGCGCGGATCGCGCAGGTGACGCCCTCGAGATGCGATGCGACGCCCAGCGTCTCCAGCATCCGCCAGGAGGAGCTGGAGATAGCGGTGGCGCGGCCGTCATAGCTGGGCGCGATCTGCGTCGCCGAATCGGCGGGATCGACGACGACGGTCGAGAGGCCATGCCGGTCGAGCGCAATGGCGAGGGTGAGGCCGACCAGGCCTCCGCCGAGAATGATGACGTCCGCGCGCTGCATTTCTCTCCCCTAACGCTCCAACGATACGTCGCCAAGCGCTTGACCGGGGAGTCGCCACAAGCGCATTAGTGCAGTGACGGGAACATTTGGGGCACAGGCGATGGCGGCAAGCAGCGGGCGAAAGGCAGGGCCCGGCCGTCTCGAGCAGTTGCGCGACGGCTCCAAAAAGCTGGCGCGCCGCTCGGGAAGCCTTGTCGCGGGCCTGGCGATCACATTGTTTACGGTGTTCACATGCGTCGCCCTGATCTCCTACCACCAGACCGACCCGGCGATGAACACCAGCGCCGCCGGACCGGTGGCGAACTGGATGGGCGGGCTCGGCGCCTGGGTCTCTGACATCCTGCTGACCTTCCTCGGCCTGCCCGCCGGGCTGTTCCTGCCTTTGCTGCTGATCATCGGAATCCGGCTGCTGCGCGGCGTCGATGCGGGCCGCTGGATTCGCAATCTGCTGATCACCTTTGCCGGCGTCGCCTTGATGGGGGCCGCCGGCGGCCTGTTCGCGGGCGATGGCGTGTGGGGCCTGCCGTCGGGCTGGGGCGGCAGCATCGGCATCATACTGGCCAGGGGCACCGACGCCTTGCTGAACCTGCTCGGCGATCCGGGCATCGTCCATCCCTTCCGGATCGCGATCATCGCCATCTTCTCCGTCGCCGGCCTGGCTCTGGTGATCCTCGGCCTCGGCCTCACCGCCGAGGAGCGGCGCTGGATCGCCTCGCGCCGGCTGGCGCGGCGCAGCGCTGCGGCGGCTGTGGACGAGGATCTGGACGACGTGCCGGTCCCCGCCAGCCGCCCCGCCCGGGCGCCGGTCGCGGAGCGGCCTTCCCGCGCGACGGTGATCGCCGAGCCCGCGCGGACCCGCGAGCGCAGCCAGCGCCCCTTGCGCGAGCGCCAGCCCTCGCTCGCGCTTGGCGACAGCTACACCCTGCCCTCGGTCGACCTGCTCAACCCGCCGCCGCCGCCGGCCAATGTCGCGATCGACAAAGCGGGACTGGAGCGCAACGCCCGCCTGCTGGAGAGCGTGCTCGACGATTTCTCGGTGAAGGGGGAGATCGTCGAGGTCCGGCCCGGCCCGGTGGTCACCATGTACGAGCTCGAGCCCGCCTCCGGGATCAAGGCGAGCCGCGTCATCCAGCTGGCCGACGACATCGCCCGCAACATGTCCGCGCTCTCCGCCCGCGTCGCCACCATTCCGGGCCGCGCGGTGATCGGCATCGAGCTGCCCAATGTGAAGCGCGAGACGGTGAGCTTCTCCGAACTGGTCTCCAGCCCCGCCTTCGAGGACCAGGTCGCCTCGCTGCCGATCATCCTCGGCAAGAATATCGCCGGCGATCCGGTCGTCGCCGATCTCGCGCCGATGCCGCATCTGCTCGTCGCCGGCACCACCGGCTCGGGCAAGTCGGTCGGGCTCAACTGCATGATCCTGTCTTTGCTCTACCGGCTGACGCCCGAGCAGTGCAAAATGATCCTGATCGACCCGAAGATGCTGGAGCTCAGCGTCTATGACGACATCCCGCATCTGCTCGCGCCGGTCGTCACCGAGCCGGCCAAGGCGATCCGCGCGCTGAAATGGACGGTCGAGCAGATGGAGGACCGCTACCGGATGATGGCGTCCGTCGGCGTGCGCCAGCTCTCCTCGTTCAACGCCAAGGTGCGTGAGGCGAAGATGAAGGGGCAGCCGCTCGGCCGCCGCGTCCAGACCGGCTACGACCCCGAAACCGGCCAGCCCAGATATGAGATGGAGGAGCTGGACTACGAAGTCCTGCCCCAGGTCGTGGTCGTGGTCGACGAGCTCGCCGACCTGATGATGACCGCGGGCAAGGAGGTCGAGTTCCTGATCCAGCGGCTGGCGCAAAAGGCGCGCGCCGCCGGCATCCACCTGATCATGGCGACGCAGCGCCCCTCGGTCGACGTCATCACCGGCGTGATCAAGGCGAACCTGCCGACCCGCATCTCCTTCTCGGTCACCTCGAAGATCGACAGCCGCACCATCCTCGGCGAGCAGGGCGCCGAGCAGCTGCTTGGCAAGGGCGACATGCTCTACATGCCCGGCGGCAAGCAGATCGCCCGCGTCCATGGCCCCTTCGTCTCCGACGAGGAGGTGCGCGCGGTCGCCGATTTCTGGCGGAGCCAGGGCCGGCCCGATTATGTCCAGGCGGTCACCGAGGAGCCCGAGGACGGCGGCTATATGTTCGAGGGCCAGCCGGTCGGCGAGGACGACGCCGAGACCCAGCTCTTCCGCAAGGCCGTCCAGGTCGTCGCCGAGAGCCAGAAGGCCTCGACCTCCTATCTCCAGCGCCAGCTGCGCGTCGGCTACAACAATGCCGCCCGCCTGATCGAGCGGATGGAGAAGGAGGGCGTGGTCAGCGCCCCCGACCATGTCGGCCGCCGCGAGGTGCTGGTCGACCCGGAAGGGCGGCCTTTGGTCTGACGCCAACGGAACCCGGCGGGTTCACTGGACATTCAAGCGGCGCGCGCGATAGGGCGCGGCGACTTTCCGTGACCGAAGGATGGATTTCAATGACGCGCTTCAGCGCCTTTCTGCTCGCCGCGCCTCTGGCGATCGCCGCCCCGGCGGCAGCCCAGGCGCAAACCGGCCTCGCCCAGGTGCAGGCGCACCTCCAGGCCGTGCAGACCATGACCGCGACCTTCACCCAGACCGATGCGCGCGGCCGCTCGCTCTCCGGCATGCTGACGATCAAGCGGCCTGGGCGGATCCGCTTCGATTATGGCCGGCAGGCAAATATGCTGATCGTCGGCGACGGGCGGGCGCTCACCTTCCTCGATTATTCGGTGAACCAGCAGCAGCGCTGGCCGATCAACGATTCGCCGCTCTCCGTCTTCCTGAACCCGGCGCAGGATCTCAGCCGCTTCGCCCGGGTGGTGCAGGACGATCCGCGCTTCCTGCTGCTGCAGGCGCGCGACCCGCGCCGGCGCGAATTCGGAACGATCACCGTCCGCTTCATCAAGTCCGCCGGCGCGCCGGGCGGGCTGATCCTCGAGGGCTGGAACACGGTCGACGCGCAGAACAACCGGACGGTCGTCAACCTGACCGGCCAGCGCTTCAACATTCCGGTCGCCGACAGCGCCTTCGATTACCGGCCGATCCAGCGCCGCGGGCCCAGGCGTTAGCGTCGCGCGGGCGCGGCGACGGTCTCAAACCGACACTGCCGATACAGGGCGAGACAAAAGGGCCGCAAAAAGGTCTCATTCCGTTCATCCACGCGACAGGTCGGCCCGCTAATATTCGAGACTGCAATTGCGGCGATCCGTGCCGGGTTTTCCCCCTGTTGCCCGGTCGGCCGTCACAATTGACCTCGCGTAACAACGCTTGGTGGCCCTCGCTCCACGCCCCCGGAGCGGGGGCCTTCCATTTTCGGGCCTGCCCGCTAAGTCCGTTGGATGTCTTCCTCTCTCAGAATTGCCTCCTGGAACATCAACTCGGTGCGGGCGCGCACCGCGATCGTCGAGAAATTCCTGACCGAGGAGGCGCCGGACATCCTCTGCCTGCAGGAGACCAAGGTCCGCGACAGCGAGTTCCCGCATGAGCTGTTCCGCCGGCTCGGCTACAAGCACAATCTGATCTGCGGCCAGCCCATGCACCATGGCGTGGCGATCATCTCCCGGGTGCCGCTGCGCGAGGATCACCGCCACGACTGGCAGGACAATGGCGAGGCGCGCCATGTCGGCGTCCTGCTGGAGAATGGGGTGCGGCTGGAAAATGTCTATGTCCCCGCCGGCGGCGACATTCCCGATCGCGCGCAGAATGTGAAATTCGGCCAGAAGCTGGATTTCGTGGAACGGATGACCCGCTGGTCCGACACGCTGGACCGGCCGACAATTATCGTTGGCGATTTCAACATCGCGCCGCTGGAGTGCGATGTCTGGAGCCACAAGCAGTTGCTCAACGTCGTCAGCCACACGCCGGTCGAGGTCGAGGCGCTGACCCGTCTGCAGGGGAGCAATGACTGGGTCGATCTCGGTCGCCATTTCTTCCCGGCGCCGCAGCGGCTGCACACCTGGTGGAGCTACCGCTCGCCCGACTGGACGAAGAATGACCGGGGCCGGCGGCTCGATCATATGTGGGCGACGGGCGAGGTCGCGAAGCAGGCGGTCGGCCACAAGGTCCATGAGCTCTGCCGCAATTGGGAACGGCCATCGGACCATGTCCCGCTCGTGACGGAATTCGCCTTCTGATGGGCGCGCGGGACGTCGCCCGCGCCATCGACGCGCTGCGCCGCGGCTGGCCGGTGGCGTTGGGCGACATCGCCTTCCTCGCCATCGAGACCGCCGACGCCGAAGGCCTGGCCGCCTTCGACGGGAGCGAAGCGCCGGCGAGCCTGCTCATCTCCGGCAACCGCGCGGCGACCCTGAAGCTCACCAACCAGCGCGACGCCGAGCCGGCCGCGCCGGTGCTGATCAGGCGCGCGCCCTGGATCGATCTCGACACCGCCAATGCGATTGCCGATCCGGCGCTGGACCTGGCCAATCCATTCAAGGGCCCGTTCCAGACGGCGCCGCTCTGCTCGCCCGAGACGGCGGGGGCGGCGCTCCGGCTGGCGCGGCTCGCCGGCCTGCTCCCGGCGCTCTTCACCCGGCGCGACGGCCCGGCCGAGGCGCGCGCCGAGGTGGCCGACGTCATGACGTTCGGGACCGGCGCCGATCTCCACATCGTCTCGCGCGCCCGCCTGCCCAACCGCTTCGCGGAGCAGGGGGAGATCGTCGCCTTCCGCAGCGATGGTGATACGGCCGAGCATGTCGCCTTGCTGATCGGCGCGCCGAACGGGCAGCCGCCGCTCGTGCGGGTGCACAGCGAATGCCTGACCGGCGATGCGCTGGGCTCGCTCAAATGCGACTGCGGGCCGCAGCTCGGCGCCGCGCTGGAGGCGATCGCCGCCTCGGGCTGGGGCGTGCTCCTTTATCTCAGGCAGGAAGGGCGCAGCATCGGCCTGGTCAACAAGCTGCGCGCCTATCAATTGCAGGATCAGGGCTTCGACACGGTCGACGCCAATCTCCGCCTGGGGTTCGCGGACGACGAACGTGATTTTACGGTGGCGGCGCGGATGCTGGAGGCGCTTGGCCAGCGGAAGATCCGGCTGCTGACCAACAATCCGAAGAAGGTCGATGCGCTTGCTGGGCTGGGCATCGAGGTTGCGGAGCGGGTGCCGCTGAAGGCCGGCGCCGGGGCCCACAACCAGGCCTATCTCGACACCAAGCGCGACCGCTCGGGTCACCAGCTCTAACCGAGAAAGGCTGCAACCTCGTCGAAGTTGCGCGCGACATGCGCCACACCGAGTTCCCGCAACCGCGCCTCATGGTCAGGCCCGCAATGGCTGCCCGCGACCAGGCCGAGCACCGTCGCGCCGGAGGCCAATGCGCCTTGCACGCCCACCGGCGAATCCTCGATGATCAGGAGTCTCCCGATCGGTACGCGCAACGCCGCCGCGGCGTGCAGATAGAGATCCGGCGCCGGCTTGCCGCGCGCGACATGCTCCTTGCCGGAGAAGACTTTCCCAGCGAACAAGGCGTCGAGGCCGAGATTGCGGAGGTGGCTTTCCACCCAATAACTGGAGCTGGAGCTGCAGATCGCCTTGGGCAGGCCGGGCGGCAGGTCGCGCACGAAGGCAACGGCGCCCTCGACCGCCGCGATCCCCTCCTCGACCGCCCTCTTGTCCTCGGCGGCGCGGGCCTCGTGGAAATCATCGGGCAGGGTCCGGCCGATCCAGCGCTCCACCGCGCCGAAGAAATCCAGCCCCGACAGGCCCATGAACTGGTCCATCGCCTGTTCGGCGGTGGTCGGATGGCCGCTCCGGGTCAGCCAGTCGGCGATGTGCGCGTTGCCGGCATATTCGCTCTCCAGCAAGACGCCGTCGAAATCCAGAATCAGGCCGTCGAAGCGCATGCGCTCAGATCAGGCCCGTCAGCTTGAAGACCAGCAGCAGCACTCCGGCGACGGCGAGCAGGATCAACAGCACCATGCCGATGATCAGCCGGACCAACGGCCAGGCCGGCCCCGTATCCGTGGGAAAGTTCGGGCCTTTTTGCACCCGGTTCCAGCTCGTCTGACCACAGCTGGGGCATTGTACTCGGATTCGCGAGGTGCCCGACGCCTTGTAGCGGGTGCCGCCCATATCCCAGACCGAGCGGGAGAAGCCGCAATTGGGACAGACGACCAGCCAGGCCCTAGATTCCCGTTCCATCGCCGCCGCCGCCTCCGGCCCGAGCAGGCGTGCGAACAATCCCGGCTTGCGCTCAGCCATGGGCGGTTCCCCTTTCCCCGAACAGCGCGGTGCCGACCCGGACATGGGTCGCGCCGCACATTATCGCGGTCTCGTAATCGGCCGACATGCCCATCGACAGGCCGCCGAGGCCATGACGTCGCGCCAGCTTGGCGAGCAAGGCGAAATAGGGTGCGGCTTCGACGCCCTCTGGCGGGAGCGCCATCAGGCCGACCACCTTGAGCCCGGCATCCCGGGCCGACTGGAGCAGATCCGGCAGGTCCGCGACGGCGCAGCCGCCCTTTTGCGGTTCGTCGCCGATATTGACCTGCAGGAAGCAGTCAGGGCTGCGCCCGGTCTTCGCCACGGCCTTGCCGAGCGCTGTGACGAGCGAGGGCCGGTCGACCGAATGGATCGTGTCGAACAAAGCGGACGCCTCCTCCGCCTTGTTGGACTGAAGCTGGCCGACCAAGTGGAGCCGCAGGTCCGGAAAGCGGGCGCGCAGCGCCGGCCACTTCGTCTGCGCCTCCTGGACCCGATTCTCGCCGAACTCCGTCTGGCCCTGCTCGATCAAGGCCTCGATCGCCTCGGCACTCTGCGTCTTGGAGATGGCGATCAGGGTCACGTCGTCCGGCACCCGGCCGCCGAGCCGCTCCGCGCGGTCGATCTTCTGCCTGATCTCGTCGAGCGGTGAAAGCGCCATGGGGAATGCTATAGAAAGGGCCATGCCCGCCCGCCAGCCTCTCCCGCGCCTCTGGCTGATGACCGACGAACGGCTCGGCGATGGCCTGCTGGACGCCGTCGCGCGCCTGCCCGCGGGCGCCGGCATCGTCTTTCGCCATTACAGCCTGGCCGAGCCGGAGCGCCGCGCCCTGTTCGAGAGGGTCAGGGGAAGCGCGCCCGGCCCGGTCATGCTCGCCGGCCCGGCCGCGCTCGCTTCGGCCTGGGGCGCGGACGGCAGCCACGGCCGTCACGACGGGGCGACCACCGCGCCCGCCCATGATCTTGCGCAGATTCGGGCGGCGGAGGCGGCCGGCGCCGCGCTGATCTTCCTGTCGCCAGTCTTCCCGACTCGCTCCCATCCGGGCGCGCATGCGCTCGGCGCGGAGCGGTTCGCCGCGCTCGCCGGGCAGGCCACGCTGCCCGTCATCGCTTTGGGCGGGATGAACGCGGCGCGCGCGAAGACGCTTTCCGGCGCTTATGGCTGGGCGGGAATCGACGCCTGGTCGGAGAAAGCCTGATCCGGCGACGTCCGAGTCGCAGGCCGAAATCGCGCAAGCCTAGAAGCGGAAGGCGGTGCCGATATAGACGGCCTGGCTGTCGCGGCGGGCTTCGGCGCCGGTCGGATCGAGCCGGTCGCGGGAGATGCGATAGCGGGCACCGGCGGTCACATCGATGTTGCGGGCGACCCGGTAGGCGCCGCCGACGTCGAGCGAATAGGCCTCGTCCACGGCGACGATCCGCTGCGCGCCATCGGCACGCTCGGCGCCGACCGCGACCCGGCCGGTCAGCCGCTGGGTCGGCTGGTAGGAAATGCCGACCCGCGCCGATTCGCGCACGCCGGAGATCAGGCCGCGATCGGCCTGGGCGACGTCGCCGGAAATGGCGAACCGCCGCCAGCCGACCGAAACGCCGAGATTATAAGAGCTTGGCGTGATCGCAGTGACCGCGGCGGAGGAGGATGGCCCAACCTCGGCGGAGGCCATGACCGGCGTGCTGGCACGGCCGCGGACGGCGATGCGAAGGCCGCGATTCGCGCGCTCATTGTTCGCGGAGGCCGGCGTGAAGCCGAAGCCGCTGCCCAAAGACACGCTCGGCCGGCGGGCCAGGAGGGCGCCAAGGCGGGGATCGGTGACGGCGGGGGTGAAGGCGCCGAGCGGGCGGCCGACGGCGGCGCCGTTCATCCGGACCTGCTGCGGGCGCTGGGTTGGCGCGGCCAGAGCCGGGGCAAGCAAAAGGGCTGCCGCAAGCGACACACCTCCCGTCGTCCCGATGGCGCGCAACTTCCTCAAAAGACTCACTCCCCTCCACTTGGCCATTAATGGCTGCGGCTGGTCCTGCCTAGCAATCGCTGGGCCCCGATCCCTGAATCATTCCCTCATGTTGCATCATTCACACAATCGGCTGTACCGGACATGAAGCGTTCATCTCCGCTCAGCATCAAATTGCCGCGCCGCAAGACGCTTGCCGCTGGCGCGGCGATATCTATAACGGCGCTCAATCCCTTCCGTTTCAAGGACAGAATATGGCTCGCGTACTCACCATTGGCCTGGCTGCGGCGGCCGCCGTCACTCTCGCCGGCTGCAACTTCATCCGGGACGATATCAACCGGACGCTTGGCCGCAGCCCCGAGCAGCAGGCGATGCGCACCGACATGGCCGCGAGCCAGGTCACCCAGATCGGCGTCAACGCCTATCTGTGGCGCGCCTCGCTCGACACCTTGTCCTTCGCCCCGCTTGCCCAGGCCGATTCGAATGGCGGCGTGATCGTGACCGAATGGTACACCAACCCGCAGAATCCGTCCGAGCGCGCCAAGGTCAGCGTCGCGATCCTCGACCGGGATCTGCGCGCCGACGCGCTGCGCGTGCTGGCCTCGCGCCAGACGCTGCAGAACGGCCAGTGGGCCGACGCGCCGGTCACCGCCGCCACCGTGCAGCGGCTGGAAGAGATCATCCTGACCCGGGCCCGCGACCTGCGCCGCACCGCTTTGGCGAGATAATCCTCTATCGGAGTAAGCTTTCGCGATGGCATCGCGCTTCAATCCATTAAAGGCCGATGCCCATTGGCAGAAAGTCTGGGAAGAGGGCGGAACGTTCCGCGCCTCCGACGAGAGCGGTCGCCCGAAATCCTATGTCCTTGAGATGTTCCCCTACCCGTCGGGGCGCATCCATATGGGCCATGTCCGCAATTACACGATGGGGGACGTGCTCGCCCGCTACCGGCGGATGAAGGGCTTCGAGGTGCTCCACCCGATGGGCTGGGACGCCTTCGGCATGCCGGCCGAGAATGCGGCGATGGAGCGCAAGGTCCATCCCGGCGAATGGACCCGGGCCAATATCGCGACGATGAAGGCGCAGCTGAAGCGGCTCGGCTTCGCGCTCGACTGGAGCCGCGAGCTCGCCACCTGCGAGCCCGATTATTATGGCCATGAACAGGCGCTGTTCGTGGATCTGTTCAAGGCCGGGCTGGTCTACCGCAAGGAGAGCGAGGTCAACTGGGACCCGGTCGATATGACCGTGCTCGCCAATGAGCAGGTGATCGACGGCCGCGGCTGGCGCTCCGGCGCCCTGGTCGAGCGGCGCAAGCTCAACCAATGGTTCCTGAAGATCACCGATTTCGCCGAGGAATTGCTCGACGGCCTGGCGACGCTCGACCAGTGGCCCGACAAGGTCCGGCTGATGCAGGAGAACTGGATCGGCAAGAGCCGCGGCATGAAGTTCCGCTTCGCGCTGGACCCCGCGGACCAGCCCCCCGTCCCCGAGATCGAGGTCTATACGACCCGGCCGGACACGATCTTCGGGGCGAGCTTCGTCGCCGTCTCTCCCGACCACCCGCTGGCCACGGCGCTCGCCGCCAAGTCCGAAGAGGTCGCCGCCTTCATCGCCCGCTGCAAGCAGGGCGGGACCACCGCGGCCGAGCTGGAGACCGCCGAAAAGCTGGGCCTCGAGGTCGGCGAAGCCATCCACCCGCTCGATCCTGACTGGGCCTTGCCCGTCTTCATCGCGAATTTCGTGCTGATGGATTACGGCACCGGCGCGATCTTCGGCGTGCCGGCGCACGATCAGCGCGATTTCGAGTTCGCGACCAAATATGACCTGGAGATCCACCGCGTGGTCGCGGCCAGCGAGGACGAGGCGGACGTGCCGGTCGGCAGCGAGGCCGAAAGCGGCGACGGCGTGCTGGTCAACTCGCATTTCCTCAACGGGATGGGCGTCGAGGAGGCCAAGGCCGAGGTGATCGCCCGCGCCGAGGCCGAGGGCTGGGGCGAGGGCACGACGGTCTGGCGCCTGCGCGACTGGGGCGTGTCGCGCCAGCGTTACTGGGGGACGCCGATCCCGATCGTCCATTGCGGGACATGCGGCGCGGTGCCGGTGCCGAAGGATCAGCTGCCGGTCGTCCTGCCCGAGGACATCGACTTCGAGACGCCCGGCAACCCGCTGGAGCGGCACCCGAGCTGGAAGCACGTCGCCTGTCCGAGCTGCGGCGGTGCGGCGGTGCGGGAGACCGACACGCTCGACACGTTCGTCGATTCGTCATGGTATTTCATAAGGTTCGCGAGCCAGCCGACGGATCGGCCGTTCGACCCGAAGGTCGCGGAGCAATGGCTGCCGGTGAACCAGTATATTGGCGGCGTCGAGCATGCGATCCTGCATCTGCTCTACGCCCGCTTCTGGACCCGCGCGCTCAAGCATATCGGCATGCTCGACCTGGAGGAGCCGTTCAAAGGCCTGTTCACCCAGGGCATGGTCACCCACCGCACCTTTCAGGACGCGGCGGGCGGCTGGTTGCTGCCGGAGGAGGCCGAGGCGGCGAAAGCGGCCGGGCAGAAGGTGACCGCGGGCCGCGTCGAGAAAATGTCCAAGTCGAAGCGCAACACCGTCGATCCGGAGCCGATCGTCGATCAATATGGCGCGGACGCGGTGCGCTGGTTCATGCTGTCGGACTCGCCGCCGGAACGCGATCTGGAGTGGAGCGAGGCCGGGATCGAGGGCGCCTGGCGCTTCATCCAGCGGCTGTGGCGGCTGTCTTCGACGGAAGCGGCGGGAGCGGGCGAGGACAAGGCGCTCGCGCGCAAGTTGCACCAGACGATCGCTGCGGTCGGAGCCAATATCGAGGCGCTGGCGTTCAACAAGGCGGTGGCGAACATTTATGAGCTTGCCAATGCGATCGAGAAGGCGGCGCCGTCCGCGACGCGCACCGAGGCGGTGGCGATGCTGATGCGCCTGGTCGCGCCGATGGTGCCCCATGTCGCCGAGCAAGCCTGGGCCGAAGCGGGCCATATTGGCCTGGTCGCTGACGCCGCCTGGCCCGAGGCTGACCCGGCCTTGCTGGTCGAGGACGAAGTGACCATCGCCATCCAGGTGAACGGCAAGCTGCGTGACACCGAGACCGCACCCAAGGGAGCATCGAGAGAGGTTCTGCAGGCGATGGCGCTTGCCAATACCGCCGTGCAGCGGATGCTGGAGGGCGCCGAACCTCGCAAGGTGATCGTGGTGCCCGACCGGCTGGTGAACATCGTCGCATGAGGGTGCGGCTTGCCTTGACCGCTTTCGCGGCCTTCGCGCTTTCCGGCTGCGGCTTGCGGCCGCTTTATGCCGGCGGCGAATCGAGCCCGGTGGTGCAGAGCCTGCGCGGGGTGCAGGTCGCGCCGATTCCTGGCCGCAATGGCTGGCTGGTCCGCACCGCCTTGCAGGACCGGCTCGGTCAGAATCGCGGCGCTGCCGTCCGCTACCGGCTCGAGGTCGAGCTCAGCGACGACATTACCGGCTTCGGCATCCGCTCGGACAATGCGGTGACGCGCGAGCGGCGGACCCTGCGCGCCCGCTACCGGCTGGTCGACGCCGAACGCGGCACGGTGGTGCTCGACGCCACCGCCGGCTCGGATGCGGGCATCGACGTCGTCTCCAGCGAATATGCGACCGTCGCCGCGGAGCAGACCGCGCTCGAGCGGCTCGCCACCGAGGTCGCCGACCAGATCGTCTCGCGCATCGCCCTCTACGCCCAGCGCGGCGGCCGCCGCCCCTCCGCACGGTGAAGGCCAACCGGGCGCAGGCCGAGAAAGCGCTGAAGGCGCCGGCCGGAACCCGCTTCTTCCTCCTCCACGGCCCCGACGATTCGGGGAGCCGCGCGCTGGCGCGCCTGCTCGGCGCGGGCATGGGGGCGGAGGCGGAGCGGGTCGATCTGTCGGGCAACGACCTGAAAGGCGATCCCGCCCGCCTGGCCGACGAGGCGGCCAGCTTCTCCATGTTCGGCGGCGCCCGCTGGATCCTGGTCGAGCCGGCGGGCGACGAATGCGTGCCCGCGGTCGAGGCGCTGCTGGAGGTGCCGGTCGCGGGCAATCCGGTTGTCCTGCTTGCTGGCAGCCTCAAGCCCGCCTCCAAGCTGCTAAAGCTGGCGCTCGCCTCGGCGGATGCGGTGGCGTTCGCCTCCTACGCCCCGGAGGCGCGCGACGCGGACCGGCTCGCTGCGGAGCTTGGGAGAGTGGAAGGGCTGATCCTGCGCCCCGACGTCGCCCGGCGGATCGCCGAGAGCTGCGCCGGCAACCGCGCCCTGATCCAGCAGGAGCTGGTCAAGTTCGCGCTCTATGTCGGCGCATCGCCCGAGGCCCCCAAGGCGATCGACCATGACGTGATCGACGCATTGGGCGCGGACAGCGACGAGGGCGACCTTTCCCGGCTGGTGGACAGCGCCGTGGGCGGCGATTCCGCTGCGCTGCAGGCCGAGCTCGCGCGGCTCCATGCCGAGGGGCAGGAGGGCATCCCCCTGATCCGCGCCATGCTCCGCCGGATGAGCCTGCTCGCCCGCCTTCGCGCCGAGGTGGAGCAGGGCAACAGCCCGTCCGCCGTCATGGCGTCATCCGGCAAGTCGCTGTTCTGGAAAGAGAAAGAAGAAGTGAGCCGTCAGCTTGGCCGCTGGCGCGCGGACCTGCTGGCCAAGGCGATGACGCGGCTGATCGAGGCGGAGCGGCAGGTCAAGGCCTCGGGCGGGATCGGGCCCCTGGCCGCCGACGAGGAATTGTTCGCGATCTGCCGGCAGGCGGCGCGGCTGCGCTAGAGTTTTGGCGGCGAAGCGTGCCCCGCACGCTCCGCGGTCGCTAAAACTTCTCCCCGCTCAACCGCTGGCAGATCATGTCGAGCTGGTCGAGGCTCGTGTAACCGAGCGTCACCTGCCCGCCCTTCGGGCTGTGCTTGATCGAGACCTTGAGGCCGAGCAGGTCGCCCAGCTGCCGCTCCAGCGCAGCGATGTCGGCGCCGGCGCCCTTATATTCGATCGGCAGGCTCTTCTGGCGGGCGGGCTTGCCCGAGGCGGCGAGCTTTTCGGTCTCGCGGACAGAGAGGCCGCGGCGCAGCACCTCCTCGGCAAGCGCTTCCGGATCGCTGGCGGTGATCAGCGCGCGCGCATGGCCCATGCTGAGCTGGCCGGTCCCCACCAGAGTCTGCACCTTCGCCGGAAGATCAAGCAATCTCAACAGGTTGGCAACATGCGAGCGCGACTTGCTGACCAGCTTGCCCAGGGCCTCCTGGGTATGGCCATATTGATCGACCAGGCGCTGATAGGCCTGTGCCTCCTCGATCGCGTTCAGATCCTGCCGCTGGATATTCTCGATCAGCGCGATTTCGAGCGTCTCGTCGTCGCTGAAGTCGCGGACGATCGCCGGGATGTCGTGCAGCCGCGCCCGCTGCGCCGCCCGCCAGCGTCGCTCTCCGGCGACGATCTGGAAGCGATGGCCATGCGGGCGGACGATGATCGGCTGAATCACGCCCCGGGCCTGGATGGACGCGGCGAGCTCGGCCAAGGCCTCCTCCGCGAAGACGCGGCGGGGCTGGGCCGGATGCGGCTCGATGCTGGAGACCGGGATCAGCTGGACCGAGCCGCTGCGGGCGCCGCCCTCCGGGTCGAGACGAACCGGCGCCTCCTGCTGGGCCTCGCCGAGAAGGGAGGAGAGGCCGCGGCCGAGGCCGGCGGGCCGCTTGCGGGGGGCGGCGTCGCTCATGCCGCCACCTTCGTCTGGCGGGGCAGGCGGCCGATCAGCTCACGCGCCAAAGCGATATAGGCCTCGGAGCCCGGGCAGCGATGATCGTAGATCAAGGCCGGGATGCCGTGGCTCGGCGCCTCGGACAGCCGCACGTTGCGCGGGATCACCGTGTCGAACACGACCTTGCCGAGACAGGCGCGGACATCGTCGGACACCTGCCCGGACAGATTGTTGCGCCGGTCGAACATGGTCAGCGCCACGCCGATGATCGACAGCTCCGGGTTGAACCGCGCCCGGATCCGCTCGACCGTCTGCAACAGCTGGCTGAGCCCCTCCAGCGCGAAGAATTCGGTCTGCAGCGGCACCAGGATCGAATTGGCGGCGATCAGGGCATTGACGGTGAGCAGGCCGAGCGAAGGCGGGCAATCGATCAGACAGACATCCCATTTGACGTCCGCATTGCCCTCCAGCGCCTTGTCGAGCCGGTGCGTTCTCTCTTCAAAATCAATGAGTTCGATCTCCGCGCCGGAGAGATCGACGGTCGCCGGGACGATGTCGAGCCGCGGCACCGCGGTCGGCACCACCGCTTCCTCCAGAGTCGACTGGCCGGTGAGCAATTCATAGGAGGAGAGGGCGCGCTGGGCATGCGTGATGCCGAGCCCGGTCGAGGCATTGCCCTGCGGATCGAGATCGATCAGCAGCACGCGGAGGCCCGAAGCGGCGAGCGCGGTGGCGAGATTGATCGCCGTCGTGGTCTTGCCCACCCCGCCTTTCTGATTGGCGACCGCGATGCGGATCATCGACGCTTTTCCTTTCCTACCCGGCGCGAGGTGGCGCGATGGACGCCCTGGGCCACAATGATCTGCGCCTCCGCGTCGGTCACGCTCGGTTCGAGCCGATACTCACCCTGCCACGTTGCATCGAGCGCCGCCAGTTCCGCTTCCGCATTTCGTCCCTTCGGAAGCAGCCACAGGCTTTTTTGTGTGGAGAAAGCTGTGCCCAAGCTGAGGAGCTTTTCCAAAGGCGCGAAGGCGCGGGCGCTGATCACATCATAGGGGCGCGGCGGGACGCGCTCTGCCTTGGCGTGGAGGATTTCGATTCGCAGGCCCATCGCCTCTGCGGCGGCGCGCAGAAACTCGACGCGGAGGCGGCGCTCCTCGACGAGGGTAACGGGGCCGTCATGCAGCGCAGCGACGATCAGGCCCGGGAAGCCGGCGCCCGTGCCGAGATCGACCCAGGGGGCGCCGGCGGGGGCGAAGCGGAGCAATTGGGCGGAATCGGCGATGTGCCGCAGCCAGAGCTGATCCAATGTTCCACGTGAAACAAGGTTCTGGCGCTCATTCTCTGCGCGCAACAAATCCACGAAGGCGTCGAGCTTCGCCATTGTTTCACGTGGAACAGTGAAGGTGCGCTCCACCCAGGCGCGGGCTTCGTCTTCAGTCATTACGCAGCCTTGCGCCGGGCGTGAACGAGGATCGCGGCGAGGGCGGCGGGCGTGATCCCACGGATACGCGCAGCCGCCCCAAGGGTGGCGGGCTGCACGGTTGAGAGGCGCTCGACCATCTCATTGGAGAGACCGGGTATGGCCGCATAATCCAGCGCCGCCGGGAGCCGCACCGCTTCATCCGACCGGAGCCGGGCAATCTCGTCATCCTGGCGGGCTACATAGGGGGCGTAGCGGTAATCCTGGATTGCTTCCTCGAGCACGTCCGGGCGGACATCTGCGAGGCCTGGAGCCAAGGCGATCAGCGCGTCGGCCTCCGTCTCGGGATAGCGAAGCCGATCCGCCAGCGTCTGCTTCTCGACCCTATGACCGAGGATTGTCTCGACCCGTTCCCGCTCCGCACGGTTCGCCGCGAAATGCGCCTGCCGCTCTGACGAGACGCAGCCCGCAGCGATCGCCTTGAGCGTCAGCCGCGCCGCGGCATTGTCGGCGCGCAGGCGCAGGCGATATTCGGCGCGGGCAGTGAGCATCCGATAGGGCTCGGTCACCCCCTGCAGCACCAGATCGTCCACCATCACGCCGATATAGCTATCGGCCCGCTCGAACAGGATGGGCGCCTTGCCCTGCGCCCAGGTGGCGGCGTTCAGGCCGGCGACCAAGCCTTGCGCGGCGGCCTCCTCATAGCCCGTGGTGCCGTTGATCTGGCCCGCCAGATAGAGACCCTCGACGTCACGCACGCCAAGCGTCGGCTCGAGAATGCGCGGATCGACATGGTCATATTCGACCGCATAACCCGCCTGGCTGATCTCGGCCCGCTCTAGCCCCGCCATGGAGCGGATCATCGCGAGCTGCACATCCTCCGGCAAAGAGGTGGAAATGCCGTTCGGATAGATGGAAGGATCGTCCAGCCCCTCGGGCTCGAGGAAGATCTGATGGCCGTCCCGGTCGGCGAAGCGGTGGACCTTGTCCTCGATGGACGGGCAATAACGCGGGCCGACCCCGCTAATCTCGCCGGCGAAGAGCGGAGAACGATCGAGATTGGCGCGGATGATCTCATGGGTGCGGGCGTTGGTCCGGGTAATCGCGCAGAAGAGTTGGGGCAGGGGCCGGCCGCCGCTCATCGGCGACATGGTCCAGGTTCCGCCGTCAGACTCCTGCCGCTCCAGCGCCGCCCAGTCGATCGTCCGGCCGTCGAGCCGAGGCGGCGTGCCGGTCTTCAGGCGGGCGAGGGGGAGGTCCAGCGCATAGAGCTGATGGGCCAAAGCGGTCGCCGCCCGCTCGCCGACCCGGCCGCCAGCGCAGCTCGACATCCCGAAATGGAGCTTGCCCCCGAGGAAGGTGCCGGTGGCGAGGATCACCGCCTTGGCGGACAGAGAGCGACCATCCGCCAGGTCGAGCCCGGTCACACCCCGGCCCGCGAGGCGCAACGCCGCGGCCTCGCCCTCGACGACCTCAAGCCCGGCCTGTGCCCCGATCATTTGCTGGATGGCCGCCTTGTAGAGCTTGCGGTCCGCCTGGACGCGGGGGCCGCGCACGGCCGCACCCTTGCTGGCATTGAGCATGCGATAATGGATGGCCGCCGCATCGGACGCCCGGGCGATCAGCCCGTCAAAGGCGTCGACCTCGCGGATCAGATGGCCCTTGCCGAGCCCGCCCATGGCCGGGTTGCATGACATCGTCCCGATCTGGTCGCGGCTGAAGCTGACCAGGGCCACGGACGCGCCCATGCGCGCGGCGGCTGCCGCCGCCTCCGTCCCGGCATGGCCGCCGCCGACGATGATGATGTCGTAATCCAGGCTCACGGGCCGGCGCCCTACAGCATCTGTTCCACGTGGAACAGTCTGGGCTCGTCACTTGCCGATGCAGAAGCGGCCGAACAAGGCGTCGAGCATGTCCTCGACTCCAGCCTTGCCGGTGACCCGGTCCAGGGCGGTGCGAGCCGTGCGCAGCGCCTCGGCGGCAATCAGGAGATCCGGCGACGCCGCTTCACCCAGCGCGTCCGCAGCCTCGGCTATGGCCGCCCGGTGCCGCGCATTGAGCGCGATCTCCCCAGGGATAGGGAGCAGATCGCGGGCGCGGACCACGAGCAGATCGACCAGCGCCGCCAATCCCTCGCCGGTCATGACGGACGTGGCGAGATCGGCTTCGGGCGGAGGCGGGGTGAGATCGGCCTTGGGATGGACGCGCACTGCGCCCGGCGGCGCGTCAACCGGCGCGCCAAGCCAGAGCACGAGGTCCGCGCCGCGGATGGACGCCCGCGCCCGGTCCACGCCGATCGCCTCGACCACATCCACCGTGTCGCGCAGGCCCGCCGTGTCGGTCAGCAGGAAGGGCATCCCACCCAGCGCGACGGGGACCTCAACCAGATCGCGCGTCGTCCCAGCAACATCGGTAACGATCGCCGCCTCCCGATCTGCTAACACATTGATAATGCTAGACTTACCGGCATTCGGCGGCCCGGCGATCACCACCCGGACTCCATCCTTCAGCCGCTCCGCCCCGGGCCGCGCCAAAGCCTCGGCCATTTCCCCCCGCAGCCCCGCGACGCGCGCGCCGAAGTCCGCGGCGAGAGGCACGACATCATCCTCGTCCGAGAAATCCAGCGCCGCCTCGACCTCCGCCGCCAGCCCCAGGAGCCGGTCCTGCCAACCGGCCACCTCCCGGCTCAGCCGCCCGCCCAGCAAGGCCAAAGCCGCGCGCCTCTGCCCCTCGGTCTCGGCCAGCAGCAGATCGCCAAGCCCCTCGGCCTCGGCCAGGTCGAGCGCGCCATTCTCGAAGGACCGGCGGGTGAACTCCCCCGGCCGCGCCTCCCTGAGCCCGTCCAACGCACCCAGGGCGGCAAGCGCCCGCGCGATCACGGCCCGGCCGCCATGGACGTGGAGTTCGGCCTGATCCTCCCCGGTGGCGCTCTTCGGCCCGGGCAGCCAGAGGATCACGCTATTGTCGAGCAGCTCGCCGTCGACGCGCAGCTGGCGGAAGGTCGCCACCCGCGGCTCCGGCAGCCGCCGCCCCAAAGCGACGAGCGCATCCGCCGCCTTCGGCCCGCTGATCCGGATGATCGCAACCCCGGCCGGCGGCGCCCCCGAGGACAGAGCGTAGATCGTGTCGCTCAGCGCGGCGCCTTCCCCATCTGGTCCATCATCTGCTTCCACATGTTCATGCCCGCCTCGTTCATCGGGCCCCAGGCCTTCATCATGTCGCCGAACATTTCGGGCGTCGGCCCGTCGGTCACCGCCGTCTTCATCTTCTCGACATAGGCCTCGTGCACCGGGCTCAGGTCCGGCAGGCCCAGGAAGCGGCGCGCCTCCTCCGGCGTGCAATCCACGTCCACCGTGACTTTCATGGCCGCGCTCTCCTCATCGCTCTTTTCTGCCGCCGCTCTAGGTCTATAGGGGCCGGAACCGCAAGTGGAGGACGTCATGCCCAGGATCGCGATCGAGACGCTCGACCATCAGGGCAGCTTCAACGCCTGGCTCGCGGAGCCCGAGGGAACACCCAAAGGCGCGATCATCGTGATCCAGGAGATTTTCGGGGTGAATCCCGGGATCCGCGCGAAGTGCGACCATTGGGCGGCCCAAGGCTATCTCAGCCTCGCGCCCGATCTCTTCTGGCGAATCCGCGAGGGCGTCGAGCTCGATCCCGACGTGCCCGAGCAGTTCCAGGAGGCGCTCGGGCTGATGACCAAGCTCAATCAGGACAAGGCGATCGCCGACATCGAGGCCTGCATCCGCGCCGCGCGCTCACGTCTGCCCGAGGGCGGAAAGGTCGGCTGCGTCGGCTATTGCCTCGGCGGCCGGCTCGCCTTCATGACCGCCGCGCGCACCGACGTGGACGCCTCGGTCGGCTATTATGGCGTCGGCCTCGAGGGGCTGATGAGCGAGAAGCACGCCATCGCCCGGCCGCTGCTGCTGCACATTGCCGGCGCCGATCACTTCGTGACGCCCGACAAGCAGGCCCTGATCCACGCAGGGCTGGACGACCATCCGAAGGTCACGCTCTACGACTATCCCGGCGAAGATCACGGCTTCGCCACCGAGTCGGGCCAGCGCCGCAGCGAGCAGGCCGCGCAGCTGGCGGACCGCCGCACCGAGGCCTTCTTCGCGGAGCATGTCGGCTAGCATAGCCCGCCCTTAGTGGGCGAGCCGGGCCGCCAGCTCGGGCCAGAGATATTTCAGCACGCCGACCTGATGGTCGACAAAGCCGTCATAGATCATCTTGCCGGCGACCCAGAGAATCACCGCCAGACCGAGCCAGGCGATCCAGCGGTAGCGGTCGATATATTTGGCGATCAGGTTCGCGGCGAGGCCCATCAAGGCCACGGAGAGGACGAGGCCCGCCGCCAACACCCAGAGATGCTCCCGCGCCGCGCCGGCGACCGCCAGGACATTGTCGAGGCTCATCGAGACATCGGCGAGCGCCACAGCCCAGGCGGCCGCGGCGAAGCTCCTGGCGGGCCGGACGCCGGAGCGCTCGTCGCCCTGAATCTCCTCCGAGCCCGGCGAATGCGGCTTGTGGCTGAGCTCCCGGTACATCTTCCAGGCGACCCAGAGCAGGAGGAAGCCGCCGGCGAGGACCAGGCCGATCACCTGCAAGAGCTGGGTCGCGACCAGCGCGAAGCCGATCCGGAGCACAAGCGCGGCGACGATCCCGATCAGGATCACCTTCTTGCGCTGGTCGGCGGGGAGGCCCGCGGCGAGCGCGCCGACCACGATCGCATTGTCGCCCGCCAGCACGAGATCGATCAGCAGCACCTCGGTGAAGGCAGTGATCGTACCGGCGTCGAGCATCGGGTCTTACCTCATGAAGAGCTTCAGGACGCCATAATGCTCGTCCGCGACGCCATCATAGATCATCCGGCAGGCGACATAGAGGATCATCAGCAGGCCGATCCAGGCGATCCATTTGTATTTCTGCACCAGCCGGGCGACGAAATTGGCGGCGATGCCCATCAAAGTGACCGAGAATGCGAGGCCGATGAACAAGACGGTCGGATGCTCGCGCGCCGTCGCCGCCACCGCCAGCACATTGTCGAGGCTCATCGAGAGATCGGCGAGCGTGACCTGGATCGCGGCCTGGAGGAAGGTCTTGGTCCGGGGCGGTCCTTCGACCGCCGGCGTGTCCGGATCGTCCGCCGTCACGTCGGCATGGCTGTGCCGCAGCTCGCGATACATATTGTAGGCGACCCAGAGCAACAGCAGCCCGCCGGCCAGGATCAGCCCGGTGAAGTGCAGCAATTGGGTGGCGATGAAGGCGAAGCCGATCAGGAAGATCAGGGCCATGCCGACGCCGAGCATGATGACCTTCCTGCGCTCCTTCTCCGGCAGGCCGGAGGTGAGCGTCCCCATGATCACGACATTGTCGCCGGCCATGGTGAGGTCGATCAGGATCACCTGGCCGAGCGCGATCAGCCCGGCCGAGGTGAAGATGTCGGCGAAGTTCAGCATGAGCCCCGAGGCTTACTGGTTCATCGAGGCGAAGAAGTCCTCGTTGGTCTTCGAGTCCTTCATCTTGTCGAGCAGGAACTGCATCGCATCGACGGTGCCCATCTGCATCAGGATCCGGCGCAGCACCCACATCTTCGAAAGCTTGCCCTGGTCGACGAGCAATTCCTCCTTGCGGGTGCCGGACTTGCCGACGTCCAGCGACGGGAAGATGCGCTTGTCGGAGACCTTGCGGTCGAGGACGATTTCCGAGTTGCCGGTGCCCTTGAACTCCTCGAAGATCACCTCGTCCATCTTGGAGCCGGTGTCGATCAAGGCGGTGGCGATGATCGAGAGCGAGCCGCCCTCCTCGATGTTGCGCGCGGCGCCGAAGAAACGCTTCGGCCGCTGCAGCGCATTGGCGTCGACGCCGCCGGTCAGCACCTTGCCGGAGCTCGGCACCACCGTGTTGTAGGCGCGGCCGAGACGCGTGATCGAGTCGAGTAGGATCACCACGTCCTTCTTGTGCTCAACCAGGCGCTTCGCCTTCTCGATCACCATTTCGGCGACCTGGACGTGGCGGCTGGCCGGCTCGTCGAAGGTCGAGGAGATGACCTCGCCCTTCACCGAGCGCTGCATGTCGGTGACTTCCTCGGGCCGCTCGTCGATCAGCAGCACGATCAGGAAGACTTCGGGATGATTGTCGGTGATCGCCCGGGCGATGTTCTGGAGCAGCACCGTCTTGCCGGTGCGCGGCGGCGCGACGATCAAGGCGCGCTGCCCCTTGCCCTGCGGCGAGATGATGTCGATCACCCGCGCCGACTTGTCCTTGATCGTCGGATCGGCGCTGTCGAGGGTCAACTTCTCGTCGGGATAAAGCGGGGTGAGGTTGTCGAAATTGACGCGGTGGCGGACGGCGTCGGGGTCGTCATAATTGACCTGGGTGACGCGGACGAGGCTGAAATAGCGCTCGCCCTCCTTGGGGCCGCGAATCTCGCCCTCCACCGTGTCGCCGGTGCGCAGGCCGAATTTGCGGACCTGATTGGGGGAGACGTAGATGTCGTCGGGGCCGGCCAGATAATTGGAATCGGCGGAGCGCAGGAAGCCGAAGCCGTCCTGCAGCACCTCGATCGTGCCAAGACCCATGATCTCGCCGCCCTGATCGGCGCGGACCTTGAGGATCGAGAACATCAGCTCCTGCTTGCGGAGCGTCGAGGCGCCCTCGACACCGAGCTCTTCGGCCATGGCCACCAGCTCGGCGGGGGTCTTCTGCTTGAGGTCGTTCAAATGCATGTCGGGTATCTCTTGAATAGTCGGAATCCGGGCGTGGAAGGGCTCGGAATTTCTGGAAAATGTGGAGCGGCTTGAACACCCGCGCGGACGGCAGGCTAACGACTGATCTGGCCGTTATGCTCCGCCCTCTGGCGAGTCAAGCCGAGCGAGAGTGGGGATGTCCCGGCTTTCGCCAGGACGAAGGTGGCGCAGGCCCGTCAGAACGGGCGCACGATCACCAGGAACACGATGAGGACCACGGCAAGGCCGGGAATTTCGTTCATGATCCTCAGCGCCTTGCCGGAGACCGGCCGGATGCCGCGCTCCAGTTTCTTGCCGTAATCGACCATCCAGCCATGATAGCCGGACAAGGCGACGACGATCGCGAATTTGGCCAGGAACCAGGGCTGGCTCCAGGCGCCGATCACATAAGCGAGCAGCAGGCCGAACACCCAGACCATGATCATCGCCGGGGTGATGATGATCTTTCGGAGCTTCTTCTCCCGCTCGATCCACCTTTGCTCCTCGTCGGAGCCCGGCGCCGATTCCTGGTGATAGACGTAGTAGCGCGGCAGCATGAACAGGCCGGCGACCCAGAAGATCACGAAGATGATGTGGCCGGCCTTGAGCCAAGGGTAGAGCAAGATCAGAACCGATCCGAAGCTGTAGCTCACGTCAGCGCCCGGCTGGCGCTTCTCGCACCAGCGCAAGGAGCCGCTCGACATGGGCGATCGGGGTTTCCTTGATGATGCCGTGACCCAGGTTGAAGATGTGCGGCCTCCCCGCAAAGCTAGATAGGATGCGGCCCACCGCATTTTCAAGCGCCGTCCCGCCGGCGAGCAAGGCGAGCGGATCGAGATTGCCCTGAAGCGGCAGGTCGGGCGGCAGCACGGAGGCCGCCCAGTCCGGATCGATCGTCTCGTCCAGGCCGAGCGCATCCACCTTGGTCTCGCGCGCATAAGCGGGGAGCTTCGCGCCCGCGCCCTTGGGGAAGCCGATGATCGGCGTCTCGGGATGCCGTTCCTTCAGCGCCGCGACGATCCGCGCGGTCGGCGCGATCACCCACTGCTCGAACTGCGCCGGGGCGAGGCTGCCGGACCAGCTGTCGAACAATTGCACGGCCTCGACCCCGGCGCGGATCTGCCCGGAGAGATAATCGACCGTCATCGTCTCGATCGCGCCGATAATCTCGGCGAAGGCGCCCGGATCGGCATAAGCGGCGGCCCGCGCCTCCGCCTGGTCGCGGCTGCCCTGGCCCGCCACCATATAGGTCGCGACCGTCCAGGGGCTGCCGGCAAAGCCAAGGAAGGTGGTTTCGGCGGGCAAGGCCGCCTTCACTTTCTCCACAGTGCGATAGACGGGCTCCAGCCGGGCCGGCACAGCCTCAAGGCCGCTCAGCAAAGCGTCGGTCAGCGGCGGTGACAGACGCGGCCCCTCGCCGGCCTCGAAGCGCAGATCCTGGCCGAGCGCGTAAGGCACGATCAGGATGTCGGAAAAGAGGATCGCGCCATCGAAGCCGAAGCGGCGGATCGGCTGCAGCGTCACCTCCGCGGCTGCGTCGCTGTCGTTGACCAGCTCGAGGAAGCCGCCCTTCTCGGCCCGAAGCGCGCGATATTCGGGCAGGTACCGGCCGGCCTGACGCATCAGCCAGATCGGAAGTTTCTCGCTTTTTCCGCCATTTAGCACATGGAGGAGCGGCTTGGCTGGCGCGACCGTCAAAGGGAAAGGCTCCGCTCTCTTATCCTTAATAGAATCTTATAAGAGAGTCTGTTGGTGTTGATAGTGAGGAGATGAGCGGGGTTTATTGCCTCGCACAAATTTTGCCAACAGCTTGACTCACCCGGACCCGCGCATTCCCGCGGATTCGCAGATGCCATCCCCGTTTTCCACATGGGGGCAGTGGATTTTTTCCCATGTTCGCGCCGCTGTGGATCAATTTCGCCTGACCGTGGACGAATCCCGTCCTCGGCTTTGCCCCGAGCCTTACGCCGGGCATTTCCCCAAGCTTTTCCACAGCGAATGACTCTTTGGTGATGGGCGTGTTGCGTCGTAAAGACCGGCGCCAACCCTCTTGGACGCGCGCCGTTGAAACAGCTTCATCTCCATCTGCTGTCCGATTCCACCGGCGAGACGCTGGACATGGTCGCCAAGGCCTGCCTCGCCCAGTTCGACAAGGTGGAGGCGCTGCACCATCTCTGGCCGATGGTTCGCTCGGAAGGGCATCTGGACCGGGTGCTGGACGATGTCGAGCGGCGGCCGGGCCTCGTCCTTTATACGGTGGTCAACCGCGACATCCGCCGCGACCTCGAGCGCAAGTGCCGGCAGCGCGGCATCCGCGCCGTCTCCGTGCTCGATCCGGTGATCGACGCCTTGTCGGCGGTCAGCGGCGAGGAGGCCAAGGGCAGGGCCGGGCGCCAGCACGCTCTCGACGCCGCCTATTTCGCCAGGGTCGACGCGATCCAGTTCACCATCGCCCATGATGACGGCGTCGGCGCGGAGAATTGGGAGGAGGCAGACATCATCCTCGCCGGTGTCTCGCGCACCTCGAAGACGCCAACCTCGATCTATCTCGCCAATCGCGGCTTCAAGGTGGCGAACATCCCGCTCGTCCCGGAATCGCCGCCGCCGGTCAGCCTCTTCTCGCTGAGGCACCCGATGGTCGTCGGCCTCACCACCAATATCGAGCGGCTGATCCAGATCCGCCGCAACCGTCTGCTCTCGCTGAACCAGGCGCCTGAGACCGATTATGTGGACAATGAGGCCGTGAATGCCGAGCTCGCCTTCGCCCGGCGCATGTTCGCCGACAATGGTTGGCCGGTGATCGACGTGACCCGCCGCTCGATCGAGGAGAGCGCGCTGGCGATCGTCAAGCTCTACGCGGAGCGAAGCGAGGCGGCCGAACCGCAATGAAATTGCTGCTCGCCTCGCAGAGCCAGGCCCGGCGGCAGATGCTGGCGGCGGCGGGCGTGCCGTTCGAGACGGCCTCGGCGCCGCTCGATGAAGAAGAGGCGAAGGCCGGTTTGGCCGCGGCGGGCTTCGAACCGCGCGACACGGCCGAAATGCTGGCCGAGCTGAAGGCGAAGAGCGTGGCCGCCGGGCCCGACGTGCTGGTGATCGGCGCGGACCAGGTGCTGGAGCTGGACGACGGTACGATGCTCTCCAAGCCGGGCTCGCGCGCGGAGGCGCTCGCCCAGCTCCGACGGCTGAGCGGCGGCACCCACTATCTCCATTCGGCCGCGGTCGTCGTCGAAGCGGGCGCGCGGGTCTGGGGCGAGACCGAGACGGTCGCGATGGACGTCCGGCCGCTCTCCGAGGAGTTCCTGCAGGCCTATCTCGACGCGGAATATGAAACGGTGCGCTTCAACGTCGGCGCCTACCGGATCGAGGGAATGGGCGCGCAATTGTTTGAAGAGGTGGCGGGCAGCCATTTCGCCATCCTCGGCCTGCCGCTCCTGCCTCTGCTCGCCTACTTGCGGACGCGCGGTCTGCTGCAAAGCTGATGAGCGTGCCCTATGCCGAAGTGATCGGGGACCCGATCGAACATTCCAAGTCGCCGCTGATTCATAAGTTCTGGCTCGAGCAGCTAGGGATCGAGGGCGACTATCGCGCCACCCGGGTCACCGCCGACGAATTACCCGCCTACCTCACGGCCCGGCGGGCCGATCCCCACTGGCGCGGCTGTAACGTGACCATGCCTCACAAGCAGGCCGTAATATCCCTTCTGAGCGCGGTTGCGGATGACGACATCGGCGCGGTGAATTGCATCGTGCCAAAGGCAGGGGGGTTGATCGGCCACAATACAGACGCCCCCGGCTTCATCGCTGCGCTCCGATCCACGCCCTCGACCGGAGTCTCACAGCGAGCCAACCATGTTGCAACCTATTTCCACCTCATCGGGGCGGGGGGCGCTGCGCGGGCCGTAGCTGCAGCACTGCGAGGCTATGACATCGACTATTTCAACCGGGATGCGGCGAAGGCGGAGGCAATCGCCGACGAATTCGGGCCCGGTCGAGACTACGGTGCCGGCCACGGCTTGGATGCGCTTGGTGGCAGCGCGGATTATGAATATGATCCGGCTTTTCCCGACGTGAAACCGAACCGAGGCGTCGATCAGCGATACTCCTTCATCATCGTCAATGCTTCGAGCATGGGCATGAGGGGACAGCCGCCCGTCCCCATTGATCTGCATACCTATCCGGAGGACACTCTCGTCTGCGATCTGGTCTATGATCCGCTGGAAACGCCTCTGCTGCGCGACGCGAGAGGGCTTGGAATGGCAACCGTCGACGGTCTGGCCTTCCTGATCGGCCAGGCGCGCCTCGCTTTCGAACACTTCTTCGGGGTCGCCCCACCGGCTGGTGATGCCGAACTCCGTGCAAGGCTGACGTCATGACGGTGCTGCTCGGCCTCACCGGCTCGATCGGCATGGGCAAATCCACCGTGGCGAAGATGTTCGCCGAGGAAGGGGTGCCGGTGTTCGACGCCGACGCCGCGGTCCACCAGTTGCAGGGGCCGGACGGCGCGCTGGTCGCCGAGATTGAGAAGCACTTCCCCGGCACCACCGGGCCGCAGGGCGTGAACCGCACCGCGCTCTCCGAACGCGTGCTCGGCGACCCTGCGCAGCTCAAGCGGCTCGAGGTCCTGGTCCACCCGGCGGTGGCGGAGGCGCGGCGTGCGTTCATCGCCGCCCATGCCGACGCCCCCGTCATCCTGCTCGACATCCCCCTGCTGTTCGAGGCGGGCGGGGCGGCGCAGGGGGACCGGATCGCCGTCGTTTCCGCCGCACCCCCGGTGCAGCGCGAACGTGTCCTCGCCCGCCCCGGCATGACCCCCGAAAAATTCGAGCAGATTCTCGCCCGCCAGCTTCCCGACGCCGAGAAGCGCGCGCGTGCCGACTTCGTCATTCCGACCGATGTCAGCCTTGAAGAAACCCGCGCCTCCGTCCGCCGCATTCTCGCTTGCCTGGACGGGACGGCGGATTCATAGGCGAAGCATGCGGGAAATCGTATTCGACACCGAGACGACCGGCCTGAGCCCCCTCAATGGCGATCGGGTCGTGGAGATCGGCTGTGTGGAAATGTTCAACCGGTGCGAGACCGGGCGGCATTTTCACAGCTATTTCAATCCGGGCCGCTCCATGCCGCCCGAGGCCGAGGCCGTGCACGGGCTGTCCGACACGTTTCTCTCCGACAAGCCGCCGTTCCACGACGTGGTCGAGGATCTGCTGACGTTCATCGGCGAAGCGCCGATGATCGCGCACAATGCCGCCTTCGATTTCGGCTTCATCAATCACGAGCTCGGCCAGTGCGGCCGGCCCGGCGTCTGCATGTCGCGGATGGTCGATACGCTCGCCATCGCCCGCCAGAAATTCCCCGGCGCGAAGCACAGCCTCGACGCGCTCTGCTCCCGCTTCGGCGTCGATCGCTCGCAACGCATCAAACATGGCGCCCTGCTCGACGCGCAATTGCTCGCCCAGGTCTATGTCGAGCTGACCGGCGGCCGGCAGATCGGCCTCGGTCTGGTCGCGGAGCTGGTCGAGGACGCCGCTGACATGGCGGCGGCCGAAGCGGTGCTGACCGCCACGCCGCTCGTGGTCCGTCCCGCCCGCCCGCATGCGCCGAGCGAGGCGGAACTGGCCCGCCACGCCGCCTTCGTCGCGAAGATCAAGGATCCGGTCTGGAGCCGGATCTAGAACGGCCCAAGCCGCCAGTTGACCAAAGCCGCGGGCGCGCCCACATGCGGGGCGTAGCAGTGGAGACGATGATGGACATTCGGGTCTCCGGTCATCAGATCGATACCGGCGAGGCGCTGCAGCACCAGGTGGATGAGCGGCTCAGCGCCATCGCCGAAAAATATTTCTCCCGCGCGATCTCCGCCCAGGTCACCTTCGGCAAGGGGCCTTATGACCACAGCTTCACCTGCGACATCGTCGCCTATGTGCCGCAGGGCGTGGTGCTGAAAGGTTCGGCCGGGGCGCAGCTGGCGCCGGTCGCCTTCGAGCAGGCGGCGGACCGGATCGAGAAGCAATTGCGCCGCTACAAGCGCCGGCTGAAAGACCGCCACGCCCAGGCCGCCTTCGCCGAAGCGGGGCTGGATGCCGGCTACACCGTGTTCGCGCCGCCGCCCGAGGCGGAGGTGCCTGCCGACAATCCGCCGGTGATCGCCGAAACGCGGGTGGACATTCCCGCCGCTTCGGTGTCGGACGCGGTCATGCTGCTCGATCTGAGGAACACCAATGCCCTGATGTTCAGGAACAGCGCGACGGGGGCGTTCAATATGGTGTACCGGCGCGACGACGGCACGATCGGCTGGGTGGAGCCCGAGCGCGGCGGCCGCTAAGCCCAAATCCATTTCATTTTCCCAGGAGGCCACCGCCTCCCAACGGTGCGGTCATGAGCGATCTTTCGGATATATTGAACGACAAGGCGATCGACGCCGACATGGTGGCGGCGAACAAGAAAGGCCTGTTCCAGATGCTCGCCTCGGCGGCGGCGAAGCAGACCGGCCTGCCGGCCAAGACGATCGCCGCCGGCCTGATGGCGCGCGAGAAAATCGGCTCGACCGGCTTCGGCGGCGGCACCGCCATTCCCCATGCCAAGATCGAGGGGCTGAACGCGGTATTCGGCTATTTCGCGCGGCTGGAAGCCCCGGTCGATTTCCAGTCGATCGACCATATGCCGGTGGACCTGGTCTTCCTTTTGCTGTCGCCGCCCGACGCGGGCGCGGAGCATCTGAAGGCGCTGGCCCGGGTCAGCCGCATCTTCCGGGACGCGCAGACCATCGCGAAACTCAGGGGCGCGCGCTCCCGCGACGCGCTCTACGCTCTGCTCGCCGGCGGGGAAGCGCGCGATGCCGCCTGAGGCGGGCAGCGCCGGCGAGAAGGCGCACTTCCGCGCACTCGAATCCCTGTACCGCAGCCAGGCGATCAATCGCCTGTTCCAGTCGGAGATCGAGATTGCCGAGCCCGGCCTCGCCCGGATCCGCTTCGAGGTGCTGCCGTCGAGCTTCCATGCTGCCGGCGCCGCCCATGGCACGCTCTATTTCAAGATGATGGACGATGCCGCATTCTATGCCTGCAATTCCCTCGTCAGCGACCGCTTCCTGCTCACCACCGCCTTCAACCTGGTCTTCACCCAGCCCTTGCGCGCCGGCCCGGTGATCGCCGAGGGGCGCTGGGTCTCGGGCAAGCGCCGGGTCTTCGTCGGCGAGGCGCGGCTGCTGCTGCCCGACGGCGAGGAGGCGGCGCGCGGCACCGGCACCTTCATGCGCTCGCACATCCCGCTCTCCGGCCTCGACGGCTACCAATCGGCGTGAGCGCCCGGCTTGCCACCCAGGTCCTCGTCTCCTCGCTGATCCGCCGCGCCCAGGCTGAGGGCGGTTTTGGCGCGGTCCTCGCCAAAGGCGATGCGACGGCCGGCGCGGTGATGGTGGTCGTCGCGCAGCGCGGTGTGCGGACGCTGCTGCTCGAGCGGCTGCTGCTGCCGGAGGGCAGCTATGCCTGGCAGGACAATGGCCGCGCCGGCGTGGACGACAGTGAATTCGGGGAGTTGCTCGCCCGCCGCCGCCGGGGGGATCCCGATCTGTGGCTCATCGAGCTCGATGTCGCCGATGCCGCCGCCTTCGTGGCCGGGATGAACGAGGTCGGCTGAATCGTCGCGTCGCACTTTCGTTCGTTCCCCTTTTATTCTAGCTTCCGGACATGGCTTCGCTTCCCGAGTCGCCTTGCTTCGCCGATGCGCCACTGATCGCGCAGGATGTCGCGCGCGGCGTCGGCCGGCTCTTCTTCCGCAGCGAGATTCACGCCCTTTGCGAAGTGCCCCTGCCCAATGGCCGGCGCGCGGACATGATGGCGATCGACGCGCGCGGGCAATTGCTCATCGTCGAGATCAAGGTCAGCCGCGCCGATCTGCTGGGCGATTGCAAGTGGACCGACTATCTCGATTATTGCGACCTCTTCTACTGGGCGGTGCCCTCGGGCTTCGGCCTCGCGCCGTTCGACGGTGAGGGATTCGGCACCGATTGCGAGGGCGGCTGCGCCGGCCTCATCGTCGCCGACCGCTACGATGCCGAGATCATCCGTGACGCGCCCTGCCGCCCGCTTGCCGCCGCGCGCCGCAAGGCCGAGACCTTGCGTTTCGCCCGCCGCGCGGCGCGGCGGCTGGCCGGCGATCTCGATCCGGGGCTGGCCGGGCTGGACTAAGCCTTAGTGCGGCGCGGGCGCGGTCGGGCCGTTGATCTGGATCGAGCTCGGCTGGCGCGTGCCCTCCAGCACCCGCAGGATTCCCGCCGCGCGCGGATCCTGGCGGGCATAATCGATCGGGGAATTGCCGGAGACATGGTCGGTCTGGTTCGGATCGGCGCGATTCTGCAGCAGCAGGCGCACCATCGGCAGGTCACGGCGCTGCACCGCGAAGATGAGCGGCGTCTCGCCCCGGCTGTTGCCGAGATTGGGATTGGCCCGGCGGGCAAGCAGGATACTCGCCCCTTCGGCCCAGCCGAGTTGGGCGGCCAGGATCAAAGGCGTATTGCCCTCGCGGTCGCCGGTATCGGGCCGGGCGCCGCGGCCGAGCATGAAGCCGAGCCAGCCGGAATCGCGGCCACGCACCAGGATATGAAGCGCCGTCTCTCCGGTCCCCGGGTCCCGGACGTTGAGCGCGGTCGTGGCCGGATTGGACAGGATGCGCTCGGCCGTTGCGCCGTCGCGCTCGCGCACCGCCTTCAGGAAGGTGAAGCCGTCCGAATAGCTCTGCGCCGCCAGCGGTGCGGCAATTGAAGCCGCCAGCGCGGCGACGAGCAGGAGCCTGTTGGTTCTGGCCATCCGCCGGGTAATCCTTACATGATATGCGAACTTGATCCGCGGGCCTTAGCAAAGCAAGGCTGCGCCTGTCATGAACGAAAGCGTATCAGTGCGTCACGGCGCCATCTTCACCCTGCTCCTCGCCTTCCTGCTCGGCGCCTGCGGCCAGGCGCCGGTCCCGGACGATTCACCCGTCAAGGGCGCGGCCATGGGCCGGAACGGCCCCGGGGGAGGTCATTTCACCCTGACCGACCAGAATGGCAGGCGGGTCAGCGACACGGACTTCGCCGGCCGCTACCGGCTGATCTATTTCGGCTACACCTTCTGCCCTGACGTTTGTCCGGTCGACATGCGCGTCATCGGTGCCGGGCTCAGGCGTTTCGAGCAGAGCGATTCCGCACTGGGCGCGAAGGTGCAGCCGATCTTTATCAGCGTGGATCCGGCGCGCGACACGCCGGCAGTGCTGCGTCAGTTCGTCGCCAATTTCCACCCGCGCCTGATCGGCCTCACCGGTACGCCGGACGAGCTCGCCCGGGTGGCCCGCGCTTATGGCGCCTCCTTCACGCGCGAGGAGGGAGCCACGCCGGGCACCTATCTGATGAACCACAGTCGCACCGCGATTCTCTACGGTCCGGAGAACGAGCCGCTCACCATCATCCCCTATCACCATGGTCCGCAAGGGGTCGCCGACGAGCTGGCGCGCTGGGTCCGATGAGGGAGCGCTTCTGGGAGCTGCCGATAGAAAGCCTCGACCGCGAGGAATGGGAGGCCTTGTGCGACGGCTGCGGCAAATGCTGCTTGCACAAGCTCGAGGATGAGGTCACCGGCGAGCTCTTCCCGACCAATGTCGCTTGCCGCCTGCTCGACCGGCACGCCTGCCGCTGCTCCAACTACAAGATGCGCAAGGCGATCGTCCCCGATTGCGTCCGGCTGGACATGAAGCAGTTGCGCGAGATCGACTGGCTGCCATCGACCTGCGCCTACCGGCTGCGCGGCGATGGACAGCCCCTCAAGGACTGGCATTATCTGATCAGCGGCGACCGCGAGACGATCCACGCGGCGGGGATGTCGGTGCGCGGCTGGACGATATCGGAGGAAGACGCTGGCGATCTGGAGCTTCATCTCGTCGATCGGCCCTTCTGAGCCGGGCCGCTCCGAGCATCGCATCGGCGAGACGCCGGTGCGGCTCAAGGTCTCGCCGCGCGCCCGGAAGCTCCGGCTCAGCGTCGATCCGCGCACGCGCACCGTCTTGCTGACCGTGCCCCGCCGCGTCTCGCAGCGGCGGGCGCTCGCCTGGGCCAGCGATCATCAGCAATGGATCGAGCGGCAGCTGGCCGACATCCCCCCGCCGCGCGTCTTCGCGCCGGGCGAGATCGTCCCGGTTCATGGCGAGCCCCATGTGATTGACTGGCTGTCCACACGCCCGCGCAAGATCAGGCTGGAGGCGGGCCGGCTCGTCTGCGGGGGTCCGATCGAGGGCCTCGACCGCCGCATCATGCGCTGGCTGAAGGCCGAGGCGCTCGCATTGCTGACCCGGGAGACGCGCGACTATGCGGAAAGAACCGGCGCGAGGCTTATCAGCGTCGGCATTGGCGATCCGGTTTCACGCTGGGGAAGCTGCTCGAGCAAAGGCGCGATCCGCTATAGCTGGCGGCTGATTCTGGCCCCCGAATTCGTGCGGCGCGCCACGGTCGCGCATGAGGTGGCGCATCTCGTCCACCTCAATCACGGGCCTGATTTCCATGCCCTGGTCGCGGAGATTCTCGGGGCGGATCCCCGGCCAGCCCGCCTCTGGCTGAAGGGTGCGGGCGCCGCCCTCCACCGCATCGGGCCGCGTTAGGAGACCAGCACCAGGCTCTGTTTCCCGCCCGGGTCGCGATTGTCGTCCTCGGGCGGGCCATTGTCGTCCGGCGGCAGGCCGTCATCGGGCCGGGCATTGTCGTCGGGCTGCCGCGGGGTGTCGCGATCGACCGGATTGCCGTCGGCATCGACGAAGGGCTCGTCATTGGGCGGCACCACCTCCAGCAGCTGATTGTCGCCGCCCTGCACGTCCCATTCGGGGCCGCTGGCGTCGGTCTGGAACTGCTCGACCGGGCGGTTGGCGACGGCGCGGATCATCAGGTCGTGGAAGGCGCGCGCGGGGGCATGGCCGCCGGTGAGGCCGGGCAAGGCGCGATTGTCGTCGCGGCCCATCCAGACGCCGGTGGTGAGCCCGCTGGAAAAGCCGATGAACCAGCCGTCCTTGTTGGAGCTGGTCGTGCCGGTCTTGCCGGCGGTCGGTCGGCCAAGCTGCGCCTCGCGGGCCGTGCCATGCTCGACCACGCCTTGCAGCATCTCGGTCATCTGCGCCGCAATCCAGGGCGCGACCAGCACGCGCGGCTCGTCGGTCGGGTGCTGGTAGAGCAAGGTGCCGTCCGCGGTCGTCACCCGGCGGATGCCGTAGGGCGTCACCGCCACGCCGCCCCTTGAGACCGCGGCATAAGCGCGGGTCATGTCGAGCAGGCGGACGCTGTTGGAGCCGAGCGCCATCGAAGGATTGGTCTCGATCCTGGTGGTGAGGCCGAAGCGCCGGGCCATGTCCGCCACCGCGCTGGTGCCGACCTGCTGGGCCAGCCGCGCCGCCACCGTGTTGATCGAATAAGCGAAGGCGATGCGCATCGGGACCGGGCCGAGATTGCGGCCGTTCGAATTGCGCGGCGACCAGCCGCCGATCGTGATCGGCTCGTCCTGGATGATGGTGTCGGGCCGGAAGCCTGCTTCCAGCGCCGTCAGATAGACGAAGAGCTTGAAGGAGGAACCCGCCTGGCGGTTGGCCTGCGTCGCCCGGTTATAGCTGGAGCCGATATAGTCGCGGCCCCCCACCATCGCCCGCACCGCGCCGTCCCGGTCCAGCGTCACCAGCGCGCCCTGCGCGCCCTGCGGCGTATTGGCGTTGATCGAGCTGCTGGCAAGGCGCTGCATATTGGGATCGATCGTCGTCCAGACGTCGAGCGGCGCCCGGCTCTCGTCGATGAGCGTGTCGAGCTGCGGCAGCACCCAGTCGATGAAATAGCGGTTGGAATCATGCCTTTGGGTGACCGCGGATGGCTGGATCGCGTCGAAGTTGACGCTGTCAGCCTGGGCCTGGGTGATCGCGCCGTTCTCGACCATCAGGCCGAGCGCGACCCGGCCGCGGTCCCGGGCCGCCTGCATGTCGGCCGTCGGCGAATAATTGGACGGCGCCTTCACCAAACCGGCGATGATCGCCGCCTCGCCGATGCTGAGCTGGGTGGCGCTGTGCCCGAAGAAGCGCCGCGAGGCCGCGTCGATGCCATAAGCGCCGCCGCCGAAATAGACGCGGTTGAGGTACAGTTCGAGGATCTGCTCCTTGGTGAACTGCCACTCCAGCGCCAGCGCCAAAATGCCCTCGCGGATTTTGCGGGCGAAGGTGCGGTCGTTGTTCAGGAAGATGTTGCGGGCGAGCTGCTGGGTGATGGTGGAGCCGCCCTGCCGCCAGCGCCCCTCGGTGATGCGCAGCCAGGTGGCGCGGACCATGCCGATCGGGTCGATGCCCGGGTGCGAGCGGAAACGGCGGTCCTCCACCGCGATGATCGCCTCGCGCATCACCGGCGGGATCCGGTCATAGGTTATCCATTCGCCAAAGCTTGGCCCCATCGTCTGGATGATCTCGCCATTGGCGGCGCGCACCCGGATCATCTGGCCGAGATCGTCGCGCCGGATCATCTCCGCATAGGAAGGCAGCTGGCTGACCGCGACCGAGACGGCGATGATCAGGGCCACGGCGCCGATGATGAAGGCGTAGAGCGACACCTTCAGCGTCGTGATCATGATCCGCTTGAATCGCGAGCGCGGCTGTGGCGGGGGTGCGGCGGCGCTTGCCATGGTCGGCTACGGATAGAGTCGCGGAGTCACGGGGGCAAGCAGAAGCGCGTTTCGGCTTAACGCGGGCTTACTTGCCGTCGCCGCCGTCGCGCTTCTCGAAATCGAGCGCGGCGCTGTTGATGCAGTAACGCAGCCCTTCCGGACCGGGTCCGTCGGGGAAGACATGGCCGAGATGGCCGCCGCATTTGGCGCAGCGCACTTCGGTGCGGCGCATGCCGTGGCTGTTGTCCTCGATCAAGGTGACATGGTCCGCCGCCGCCGGGCTCGTGAAGCTCGGCCAGCCGCTGCCGCTCTCGAACTTGGTGCCGCTGTCGAACAATTCATTGCCGCACGCGGCGCAGCGATAGGCGCCGTCGGCATGATTGTCGTAGAGCACGCCGGTGAAGGCCCGCTCGGTGCCGCCTTCGCGCAGCACATGATATTGTTCGGGCGAAAGCCGCTTGCGCCATTCGGCGTCGGGCAGGTCCATCTTGTCCATGGCCAAGGATGTGGGCGCGAGGGGGCGGCGGGTCAATCCCGCCAGCGCCCGGTCGAGCCGCACCAGCAGCCAGCCCGCAAAGACGAAGCCGGCGGCGATCGCCAGCGCATTGAGCAGAACCTGACCCCAGCCGAGCGCCGCGGCGTTGATGAATGGATAGGGGTAGATGCCGTCCAGCCCGGCGCGGGCCAGCGCGTAGCTAAAATAAGCAAGCGGCAGCAGCGCCCAGAGCAGGGGATCGCGGGCCCTGAGCCCACCCTTCGGCGCGAAGGCCAACCACCAGAACGGCACCAGGACGGGCGTCACCATGTGGAGCAAGATGTCCGCCAGCTTCGCGCCGGCGCTGAGTTCCAGCAGGCCGCGCAGCAGCAGGCCATAGACGATCCCGACCAGCAATATGGCGAGCGTCGTGCCGCCAAGCGCGAAGGGCCGCGCCGCCCGGTGGCTCCCCATTGCCACCCCGGTGAAGACCAGGGCCACCTGCAAATTGGTGAGGATCGTGAAGTAGCGCAGCATCGCCCAGAGCGCCGCTTCGGCCGAACCCGTCAGCGCGGTGCTGGCCTGCAGCTGCACAAGGAGCCCCGCCCAGGCGGCGAGTGCCACGCAGGCCGCTGCGAGGCGGGCGGCGGGAGGGAGACGGCCCATGTCTCTCCATCGCACGGAAAGTCGTCTGGCGCGACTTTTCGCGGCAGGCTAGACAGGCGCCCGAGGGAAGAAGCTATGTCCGACGTCGCCCGCCTGCGCCCCGTCCCAGACGATCAGGAGAATCAGAGCCTCCCCGGCTGGCTCTATCACGATCCCGAATATTTCCGTGTCGAGATGGCGCGGGTGATCCGGCCCTCCTGGCAGATCGTCTGCCATGCCAATGACATTCCCGCGACCGGCGACTGGCGGACGCTGGAGATATTGGGCGAGAGCATCGTCGTGATCCGCGGCGACGACGGCGCGGCGCGGGCCTTCGCCAATGTCTGCCGGCATCGCGGCTCGCGGCTGGTCGACGGTGAGGCGGGCTGTGCGAAGCGGCTGACCTGCCCCTATCATGCCTGGACCTATGCGACGGACGGCCGCCTGATCGGCGTGCCCGACCGGCAGGACTATCCGGGGCTCGATCCCTCCCGGCTCGGCCTCGTGCCGGTCGAGCTGGAGGCCTGGCGCGGCTTCCTGTTCGTGCGGCTGGAGGGCGGCGGGCCGTCGGTCGCCGAGATGATGGCGCCTTATGCCGAGGAGGCCGCGGCCTATCCGTTCGAGGACATGCAGGCGCTCGGCCGGATCACGCTGCGGCCGCGCGACGTGAACTGGAAGAATGTCGCCGACAATTATTCGGACGGGCTGCACATCAAGGTCGCCCATCCCGGCCTCACCCGCCTGTTCGGCGGCGACTACCGGATCGAGGCCGGCCCGCATGTCGACCGGATGTCGGGCGAACTGGTCGAGCGGCCCTCCGCCAACCTCTCCGAGCGCGCCTATCAGGCGCTGCTGCCGGCGGAAGCCGGGCGGACCTGGCTCTATTACAAGCTCTGGCCGAACGTCGCGCTCGACATCTATCCGGACCAGGTCGATTTCATGCACTTCGTGCCGGTCGGCCCGACCGAGACGATGATCCGCGAGGTGAGCTATGCGCTCCCCGGCGGCAGCCGCGAGATGAAGGCGGCGCGCTATCTCAACTGGCGGATCAACCGGCGGGTGAATGACGAGGACACGGCCCTGATCCGTCGCGTTCAGCAGGGCATGGCCTCGGGCAATTATCGCCCCGGGCCGCTGGGGAAGAGCGAGGTCTGCCTGCGCAGCTTCGCGCAGAAGCTCAGGCGGCTGATTCCGGAAGCGCGGCTGGATTCGCCGCCGCCGCCAGGCTGGAGCGGTTTACCAGCCGCATGATGGCGTAGATCGGGATCGCGACGGCGGTCAGCCCAAGCGACCAGAGGCTCGGCTCGATCCCGGCGCCCCAGAAGGCCCAGAGACAATAGGCCGTGGCCGCAAGGCAGACGAGGATGAAGCCGACGGAGCCGTCGAGCCGGCCCGTTGCCCGCAGCCACAAGGCCGCCAGCGCGCCGGCGAGATAGAAGATCACGGAAGCCGAAGTGGTGACCAGCAACATGAAGTTGAACAATTTGGCCATGCTGTCCGTGTAGCTGGCGATCACCAGCAGGGTCGCGAGCCCGCTCGACAGGAGATGGACCCGCCATGGGATTTCCTGCCGGTTGAGGCGGACCAGCCAGGCGGGGAGCAGTCCCTCCCGCGCCGCCGCCAGCGGCATTTCGGCCGCGACCAGGATGGTGCCGTTCAACGCGCCCAGCGCGGAGATCGCCACGAAGATCGCGACAATGCCGCCGACGGTGGGACTGACGAAGGTCGAGAAGAACAAAGCGAAGGGTGAATTCGCGCCGGCGACCGCCTCGCGAGGCAGCAGCAATGTCACGGCCGACGCGCAGAGCAGATAGAGGAGGCCGGTCAGCAAGATGCCGACGATCGTGGCCCGCCTGACATTGCGCTCCGGATTCTCCACCCGGTCTCCGGCCATCATCGCGGCTTCGAAGCTCAGCATGGCGAAGAGCGCCAGCGTCGCCGCGCTGTTGATGCTCCCCGCCTCGATCGGCACCGAGGCATAAGCGACGGGCGTCGCCGCACCGCGCAGCACCAGCCAGAAAGCGACGAGGATCACGCCCGCCAGCGGCAGCAGCTTCAGCGCCACCGTCAGCACCTGCACCTTGCCCGCCTCGCGCACGCCGAGACAATTGACGAAGGTCAGCAGCCAGAGAATGGCGACCGCCGCGGGTGCGCCGAGGCTGGCGGTGCCGAGCGCCGGCCAGATGACGGCCAGATTCTGCACCACCGCCACGGCCATGACCGCATAGGCGGTCCAGCAAGATACCCAGTAGGACCAGGCGACGACGAAGCCGGTGCCGGGCCCGAAGGCCGCGGCCGGGTAGGAATAGGCCGCGCAACTGTCCGCCCGGCCCCGTCCGAGCTTGAGCAGCACCAGCACGAGGCAGAGCGCCCCGGCGATCGTCGCCACCCAGCCGAAGACGCTGTTCCAGCCCAGAGGCGCGAGATCGCGCGGCAGCTGGAAGATGCCGGTGCCGATCATGTTGCCGACGACCAGAGCGACGCACATCACGAGGCCGAGCTTGCGCATCGGCATGACCTTGGTGCCGTCCAGTCCCGCCATCGCCAGACCCCCCTGTGCGCGGCAGGGTCTGCGCCCAAATACCGGGATTGGCAAATTGCCCGGAACCGTCCCGACCAACGGGCTTTCCCCGACCGGCAATCGGCCTAGGGTGCGCTGCACCGGCGAGTCGGGAGATGACCATGGGTAAGGCGACTATCGGCGCGGCATTGTTCACCGATCGGCCGATCAGCCGGAACATCCTCCTGATCGCGACGCTCGCCGCCTGCGCGATCGTGATCGCGGTCGGGCTGGATCATCATGCGCGCTGGCTCTGGGCCTTGGTCGTCACCGTGCCGCTGGCGGGGATCGCTGTGTTCGATCTCTTCCAGACGCATCACACGCTCCGCCGCAATTACCCGCTCACCGCCCGGATTCGCTGGTTCTTCGAATGGCTGCGGCCGTTCCTGCGCGCCTATATCGTCGAGAGCGATCTCGACGGCCGGCCGTTCAGCCATGACGAGCGGGCCCTGGTCTATGCCCGCGCCAAGGGCGAGGAGGATGCGCATCCGTTCGGCACCGAGCTTGACGTCTATTCGGGCGAATATGAGTGGCTCGCCCATAGCATGGCGCCGCGCGCCGAGGCGCCGGGCGACACGCGGGTCATGGTCGGCAACGATCAGTGCGCCCGGCCCTATTCGGCCTCGCGGCTCAACATCTCGGCGATGAGCTTCGGCGCCCTCTCCGCCGCCGCGATCGAGGCGCTGAACAAGGGCGCGAAAATCGGCAATTTCTATCACGACACGGGCGAGGGCGGGATCTCGCCTTACCATCTGAAACATGGCGGCGATCTCGTCTGGGAGGTCGGCTCGGGCTATTTCGGCTGCCGCGACGCCGCCGGCAAGTTCGACCCCGAATGTTTCCGCGACCATGCGTCGCGCGAGCAGGTGAAGATGGTCGAGATCAAGCTCAGCCAGGGCGCCAAGCCCGGCCATGGCGGCCTGTTGCCGGGCGCCAAGGTCAGCCGCGAGATTGCCGAGGTGCGACACGTGACCGAGGGCGTCGACTG
>JBGAHY010000028.1:0-44778 GCA_044225925.1 Allosphingosinicella sp. | reverse complement strand
GCCCTCAATGCCAATGCGTTCGTGACGGGCAGCGCTGCCGGCGATGCCGATGACCGCATCATCTACAACAGCCTGACCGGCGCACTCTACTACGATGCCGACGGCACCGGCGGCACCGCCGCCATCCAGTTCGCGACGCTCAGCCCAGGCCTTACGCTCACCGCAAGCGATTTCCAGGTGATCTGAGGGCGCTTCCCCCGCCGGCGGCGGGGGCGTTGCAGGCCCTCACGGCGCCGATCTGTCGGGAAGCCTTTGGGCAATGGATTTCAGGCGTCCTATTCAGGCGGGCGGCGGCAGGAGCCGAAATAGTCGCTGGACCGTGGTCGCTCTTTCCCGTCGTGTTGTCCTCGTCAGGTCGAGGCACTCAACCAAACACTGTACCTGCTTGCAATCGTTAGATAGAAAAGACCGTGCGGTGCTCGCGGTGAGCTCAGCCCGGTTTTTTGTCAGGTTGTCAAAGCTATGGCTACGATTTTGGGGACATCAGGTCCCGACGTTCTGAACGGCACCCCTGGCAATGACTATATCGACGGCGGCGCGGGTGCTGACGTCATGAGTGGTGGCGCCGGGGATGATGTCTACGTCGTCGATGATGCAGGCGATGTCGCCAACGAGGCCGTGGGCGAAGGCTTCGACATCATCTACACCTCGGTGAACTATTCGCTGGGCGCCGGCAGCGAGATCGAAGTGCTATCGGCGGGCGACCGCAATGCGCTGACCGCCCTGGTGTTGACCGGCAACGAGCTCGACAACAATCTCTGGGGCAATGCCGGGACGAACCTTTTGAATGGCGGCGACGGCAACGACGCCGTGTCCGGTTTCGACGGCAGTGACACGCTCTATGGCGGCGATGGCAACGACCTGGTGGATGGCGGCGAGGGCAACGACGCCCTGTTCGGCGGCAACGGGACGGATACACTGGTCGGGGGCAACGGCGGCGACTATCTGGACGGCGGCGCCGGCGCGGACATCATGGCCGGCGGCACCGGCGACGACACCTATGTCATCGACAATGGCGGCGATGTCGTCATCGAGGCGGCGGGCGCGGGCTTCGACACCATCTACACCTCGATCAATTACAATCTTGCCGCGGGAGCGGAGATCGAGGTGCTCGCAGCGGGCGACCGCAATGCGCTGACCGCCCTGGTGCTGACCGGCAATGAGCTCGACAACAATCTCTGGGGCAATGCCGGGACGAACCTTTTGAATGGCGGCGACGGCAACGACGCCGTGTCCGGTTTCGACGGCAGTGACACGCTCTATGGCGGCGATGGCAACGACCTGGTGGATGGCGGCGAGGGCAACGACTCGCTGTTCGGCGGCAATGGCACGGACACGCTGGTCGGGGGGAATGGCGGCGACTATCTGGACGGCGGCGCCGGGGCGGATGTTATGGCCGGCGGCACCGGCGACGACACCTATGTCATCGACAATGGCGGCGATGTCGTCATCGAGGCGGCGGGCGCGGGCTTCGACACCATCTACACCTCGATCAATTACAATCTTGCCGCGGGAGCGGAGATCGAGGTGCTCGCGGCGGGCGACCGCAATGCGCTGACCGCCCTGGTGCTGACCGGCAATGAGCTCGACAAAATCTCTGGGGCAATGCCGGGACGAACCTTTTGAATGGCGGCGACGGCAACGACGCCGTGTCCGGTTTCGACGGCAGTGACACGCTCTATGGCGGCGATGGCAACGACCTGGTGGATGGCGGCGAGGGCAACGACTCGCTGTTCGGCGGCAACGGCACGGACACGCTGATCGGGGGGAATGGCGGCGACTATCTGGACGGCGGCGCCGGGGCGGATGTTATGGCCGGCGGCACCGGCGACGACACCTATGTCATCGACAATGGCGGCGATGTCGTCAACGAGGCGGCGGGCGCGGGCTTCGACACCATCTACACCTCAATCAATTACAATCTTGCCGCGGGAGCGGAGATCGAGGTGCTCGCAGCGGGCGACCGCAATGCGCTGGCCGCCCTGGTGCTGACCGGCAATGAGCTCGACAACAATGTCTGGGGCAATGCGGGAGCCAATGTCCTGAATGGCGGCGACGGCAATGATGCCGTGTCCGGTTTCGACGGCAGTGACACGCTCTATGGCGGCGATGGCAACGACCTGGTGGATGGCGGCGAGGGCAACGACTCGCTGTTCGGCGGCAATGGCACGGACACGCTGATCGGGGGGAATGGCGGCGACTATCTGGACGGCGGCGCCGGGGCGGATGTCATGGTCGGCGGTGCCGGCGACGACACCTATGTCGTCGACAATGGCGGCGATGTCGTCAACGAGGCGACCGGCGGGGGCTTCGATACTGTCTATACGTCGGTGAACTACACTCTTGCTGCCGGCGCGGAGATCGAGATTCTATCGGCGGGCGACCGCAATGCGGCGACTGCCTTGGCGCTGACGGGCAACGCGTTCGCCAACAACGTCTGGGGCAATGCCGGGGCCAATATACTGGATGGCGGCGATGGCGACGACGCTGTCTCCGGCTTCGATGGCAACGACACGCTTTACGGCGGAGCGGGTGCCGATCTTCTGTCTGGCGGGAATAACGACGATACGCTTAACGGCGGTGACAACAATGACACGCTGCTGGGCGAAGCGGGTAATGATATCCTGGATGGCGGCGCCGGTGCGGACACGATGGTCGGGGGTGCGGGCAGCGATACCTTCGTCTTCTATCTATCGCCCCCCGGCGGCATCGGGGATGTGATCCAGGACTTCACCGCCGGCACCGACAAGATCCTGCTCGGCGGCGCGGCGGGCCAGGCGTTCGCCGCGCTCGCCACCGGCAGCCTGCGCGCCGGCACGCTCGTGATCGGCACGGCCGCGGTCGATGCCGACGATTATCTCATCTACAACAGCGCCACCGGCGCCCTGCTGTACGACGCCGACGGCGCGGGCGGCAATGCGGCGGTCCAGTTCGCCACCCTGTCGACGGGCCTCAGCCTGACGGTGGCGGACTTCACCGTCTCCGGCGCCGCCAACACCGCGCCCTCGATCACCTCCGGTGCGACCGCGAGCGTCGCCGAGAACAGCGCCACCAGCACGATCGTCTATCAGACCGCCGCCACCGACGCGGACGGCGATCGCATCACCTATTCGCTGAGCGGCGCCGATGCGGGCCTGCTGTCGATCGACGCGAGCGGCGCGGTGCGGCTGCTCGCCTCCGCCGATTACGAGACCAAGACCAGCTATGTGTTCAACGTCATCGCCAGCGATTCCGGCGTAGCGACGGTGAAGGCGGTGACGCTCACCATCACCGACGTGAACGACACGGCCAACACGCCGACGGTCAACGAGACCGCCGCGGCGAACGACACCTATCAGACGGCGCAGGCGATCGATCCGAACACGTTCGTGGTCGCGGCCAACCCGAATCTCTATGATCCGTCCCTGCCGTCGGCGACCATCATCGGCAGCATCTCCACACTGAGCGACGTGGGCAATGTGTCCAGCGACGTCGATTTCTATTCGATCACGCTGCAGGCCGGCCAGCAGCTCATCCTCGACGTCGATATCGATCCCGCCAACGGCCTCGATTCCTTCCTCAGCCTCTATGGGCCGGGCGGCGTCTTCATCGGCGACAATGACGATCTGATCAGCGCGGACCCTGGCTCGGGCACGCAATTCGGGCACAATACGGACTCGCAGATCATCTTCCGGGCGGCGACCTCCGGCACTTATTATTTCTCGATCAAGTCCTACACCGACGACGGCACCAACCAGCCGACCTCGAAGGGCAGCTACACGCTGAACGTCAGCGTCAACAGCACGCCGGCGACGCCGCAGCAGATCATGGCCGAGGATGTCCAGGCGCTGGTCAGCGGCGCTTCGTGGACTCACGCCGGCCCGGCGTTCAATCTTACCTACGGCTTCCCGGATCAGGCGACCTACTATCCGTCGAGCTTCGCGGAAGTCACGCCGGCGACCGATTTCGAGGCGTTCAGCGCCACCCAGCAGGCGGCGACCCGGTCATTGCTGCAGCTCATCTCGAACGTGACCCAGATCACCTTCACGGAGAACACGACCCAGGGTCAATACAATGTCGCCGGCACGGCCGCGAACGCCAATCTCCGCTATGCGGAGAGCACCGAAGCGGACGTCGCCTATGCTTATTACCCGACCAATACCGGCTCCTCGAGCCTGGGCGGCAGCGCCTGGTTCAACCATGACGATTTCAACAATCCCGCGCGGGGCAATTATGCCTGGATGGGCATCTTGCACGAGACCGGCCACGCGCTCGGCCTGAAGCACGGCCACGAATTCCCGCTGGCGATCAGCGCCGATCATGACAGCGTCGAATATTCGGTGATGACCTACCGCTCCTATCCGGGCGGCAGCACCACGAGCGGCTATTCGAACGAGACCTATGGCTATGCGCAGACGCTGATGATGCTCGACATCGCGGCGCTGCAGAAAATCTACGGCAGCGCCAATTACGCCTTTAACAGCGGCAATTCGGTCTACACCTGGAGCTCCACGACCGGCGAGATGTCGATCAACGGCGTCGGCCAGGGCGCGCCAGGCACCGGCCAAGGGGGGACGTCCAACCGCGTCTTCATGACCATCTGGGATGGGGGCGGTAATGACACCTATGACCTCTCCAACTACAATAGCGGTACGACCATCGACCTCCGTCCGGGAGAATGGACGACCACCAGTTCGACGCAGCTAGCCAATCTGGGCTCCGGCCATTTCGCCCGCGGCAACGTCGCCAATGCGCTGCTGTTCGAGGGGAACACCGCCTCGCTGATCGAGAATGCCATTGGCGGCGTCGCCAATGATACGCTGATCGCCAATCAGGTCTCGAACCAGCTGACCGGCAATGGCGGCGTCGATACGTTCAAGTGGATGGCCAATGGCGACGCCGGGACCGGCGCGCTCGCCGACACGGTGACCGACTTTTCGCGCGGCTTCGACAAGATCGACTTCTCCAACCTCGACGCCAATCCGGCGACGGGGGCGCACGACGCCTTCACCTTCCTCGGCACCGGCGCCTTCACCAATGTGGCGGGCCAGGTGCGCTACGACGTCACCGGCGGCAGCGCGCATATCTTCGCCGATGTGGACGGCAACGGCACCGCCGACATGGAGATCATCCTCACCAACGTCGCCACCCTGGCGGGGTCGGACTTCAACTTCTGAGCCGGAATGCGATGCGCCGCCGCCTTGCCACCTTTGTCCTCGCCGGCCTCGCGCTGGCAGGCGGCAGCATGCCGGGCGCCGATGCGATGAAGAAGCAGAGATCGACCCACACCAGTGTGATGCCGCGGCCCCGCGACGGCGATGTCGCGGTCCAGGAAGAGCTGGACGCCGCCCGCCGCGCTGGCACCATCGCCGCTTATGACCTCTTCCTCAGCCGTCAGGGCGATCATCCGCTGGCGGCGGTCGCGCGGCGCGAGCGGGCCGCGCTGCGCGAAAATGACCGTTGAGTGTCCCGGCCGATGACAGGAGCCTCATTCAGGCTTCGTCATGATCGTCAGCGGTAAGTGAAGGGAATGACACTTCACGACCAGCGCCTGTCGCGGCGGGACCTGCTCGGCGGAGCGGGCCTTATGGCCTCTCTGCTCATGCCTGCCTCCTGTCGGGCGCAAGACAGCAACGGCCCGCGCGTCAGCCTCCGCGACCATGGGGGCATTGGCGATGGCGCCACGGATAATGGTGCGGCGCTTTCGCGGGCGCTGGCGGAGGCCGCCCGGCTCAATCTGCCGCTCGAAGTGCCGCCGGGGATCTTCGTCGTTGAAGACACACATGTCCACCAGGGGCTGGGCGGTTTCGTCCCGCATGCTGGCGCCCGGATTTACGGCGCCGGACCGGAGAGCCGGCTGCGCTTCAGGCGGTCCGCCTTCCGCTCATTTTACGGTCTCGATATCCGCCACGATAATATCAGCCTGCGCGACCTCGCCGTGGAGATGGACAATCATGGCGGCGACTGGACTGCGGGAATCTGCATCACCGCCTCGGTCCGGCAGCTGCTGCTCACGCGCGTCACTTTTCGCGGCATCGGGGATCGGGCCGGCCATTATGGGGTGATGCCGCTCAATGCGGATGTCGTGGGCCTCGGCTTTCAGGAATGCCATTTCGAGAAGCTGGATTTCGGATTGCTGAAGATGACGTCGGATGTCTCGAGTCAAACCGGCATCTCGCTCGTCGGTTGCACCGGGCGGGACTGTACCGAGATCGTGGAACTCAACTCCCCGGGCCTCTTCCGCGGGTCGACGAGGGCCGGGTCCCCGGTTGTCGCGTCGATCAGCGACGATCATGGCGAGCCCTTCGACACCGCTCATCTCGTGGCTGGCCAGGAGGTCCGCAGCGTCCTGTTCCCTGCCGGGACTCGCGTCGCCTCCGTGGATGGCCCTGCGCGGGTCACCCTGAGCGCACCGGCTCTGGCTACCTCGCCAGCCGGCAACAAGGCGCGATTCTCTGCGGGCGGCTGCCGCGGCGGGGTCATCCGCAACCTGCGCGTGGTCGATATCGGGCAATGGCCGGTCGGCCTGGCGCATTGCGAAAATTGGGAGGTCGAGGTCTATGGCGAGGAGGTCGGCTACGAGCTCGTTCATGTCGAGGACGGCTCGAGCCGATTGCGGATCGTCGCGGGTGGCCGGCGCTGCAACTTGCGGCCCGGGGTCGTCGGCAGCCCCGGCGCTGACAATGGCATGGTCCATATTGCCTCGGGCTCGCACGATATCGAAGTGCATTTCGCCGATGCGGACCTTCGCGCCAGCCAGGGCCCGAACGCTGTCGCGCTTTGCGTGCAGGCGGCCGGCGTCATGGGAACGACCGGCGCGGAAGTAAATCCCCGAGGCATCACCGTAGGGGGGCGGGTGTTGCTGAAAGCTGGCACAAGGGCGATCGTCGCTTACGATACCGACATTCGCTTCGCGGCGCTGGAGCTGATCAATCCGGATCCTGCGTCGCGCGCCGATCCGATGCTGAAACTATATGGCTGCACCTGGACGGGGTCGCTCCGGGTTCATAATCCGGGGACGTTGGTCGACGGCAATGCCCGTTCGCGCGGCCGCTTCGACGCGGTGAATGTACTGCCGGACTGACCGGCGCGCGAGGCAGGGTGAGGGGTGAGGCCTGGCCCCGCCGGCTAGTCAGCCACCAGCCATTCGTGTTGCAAGTGCGAAGACTCCTGTTATGAAGCCGTGCCGAATTTTCCGTTCCCAATCAAACAGTACAATTACAAGTACAACAATTTGAGCCGGCCGGAGTGCAGTGAGATTTTTGATGCTCAGTAATAAACGGGACAAGTCCTCCCCGCTTCCGCTGGATGCCCCGGCAGCGCCCCGGACAGCGGCACGGCCGGCCCCAATGCCCGATTTGCTGCGCCCCGAGGCCCAGAACGCACTTCGGGTCCAGAAGAGTCGCCGCTTCCAGCTCCTCGGCCTCCTTGTTCTGGTCGACCTAGTGGCCTTGATCGCGGCGAGTATCTTGGCGGCGCTCATTCGCTACGGCGGCATCTTTCCGGACTTGTCCAGGGACCTGCTGGTGGTGGCAGTACCGCTGTTCATCACCGTCGCCCTGAACAGCGGCGTCTACTCCAGCACATCGCTCGACAGCCTCAGAAAACTTCAGGGCGCCGCTATCCGGACAGTGACGATCACGCTGGTGCTTGTTTCAGTAATTCTATTCGGCCTCAAGATCGGTACCAACTTTTCGCGTTTGATGGTCCTGATCTTTGCGGTTGCTGCTGTAATTCTCATTGCAGTGGGCCGTTTTCTCGTTTGGCGCGTCGCCGAGGCGGTGCTCGACCGAGACGTCGGGATGGAATTGCTGATTGTCGACGGCGAGCCGGCGAATTCCAGCCCTGGTGTCGCCGTCGTGGCCGCGGAGCAGGCTGGAATCTGGCCTGATCCTTCCGATCGACAGGAACAAGGTGGTCGTCTATTGCCCGAGCGAGCGTCGGGAAGCCTGGAGCTTTATCCTGAAGTGTCTCACCGTTCACTCCGAGATCCGAGTTCAGGAGCTCGACCGTCTCCGCCCCCTCGGCGTAAACGAGCAAGAGGGCGAGTTCCGGATCGTTGTATCGGAGAATCCGCTGCGCTGGCATCAGTCAACCCTCAAGCGCGGGTTCGATCTGTTGGTCACGATCGCGGCGCTACCAGTCCTAGTCCCCGTGATGCTGGTCGCGGCAATCGCCATCAAGCTCGATTCGCGCGGTCCGGTCTTTTTCCGGCAGGCCCGTATCGGACTAGGCAATGAGGAATTTCAGATTCTGAAGTTCCGCTCCATGCACACGAATCTGCAGGATGTCGCCGCGAGCAAGCTCACAGAGCGTGAAGACCCGCGGGTCACAAGGGTCGGTCGCTTCCTGCGCAAGACCAGCATCGACGAACTGCCGCAGATCCTGAACGTGCTGAAAGGGGATATGAGCCTCGTCGGGCCGCGCCCACACGCGCCCAAGGCGCTCGCGGGCGGATTTCTCTATTGGGAAGTGGATTACAGCTACTGGCATCGCCATGCCGTAAAGCCGGGCATCACTGGCCTGGCCCAGATCCGGGGTTATCGCGGCAATACCGAATTTCAGGTGGATCTACGCAATCGTCTCGATGCCGACTTGGAATATCTTTCGAGTTGGTCGATCTGGAAGGATGTCCAGATTCTTTTCGCCACCCTGCGGGTGCTGGCGCACCCCAACGCTTACTAGTCCCGCGGACGAGCGCGGGCGGACAAGCCATTGACCTCTAATCCGGAAATCGCCCGCGGGCCGCGGCAAATGGCGGCCCCTGCACTGGCGGCCCCCTATACCCCCGTCCAGGGCAGCATCGGCAACGTGATCGCTGTCGTGCCGCTGCTGCTCTCGGTCCCGCTCATGTACTGGCCGAAGCTGCTCGACGGCGACACCCAGCCCTGGGTCGTGGTCGGCGCCGCGATCGCTTTCATGTTCTATTGGCCGCGCCGGCAGGGCGCGATGCCGAAGAACCGGCTGCTCTGGATGAGCGCTCTCGCTGCCGTTTCAGTGGGAGCCTATGCTATTCGCGGTCCCGAAATCGAGAATCTCGTCCGCTACGGCGCCGTGGTCGCGACTTTCATCATGCTGTGGCACGTCGGCAGCCGAGGTGTTCCCTCGGCCTTCACCACTGCGGTGCGGATTGCAATCCTGGTCTGGTTCGTCGTTGGCCTCTTCCAGACCGTAGCGATCCGGCTGGGGATCCCGATCGAGTTCATCGGCCGGTATACGCCTGGCCGAAGCGGCGTTCCGTCGCTGACCGCGGAAGCGTCCTTCTACGGCAGTATCTCGGTGCTTCACCTCATGTACCTGCTCGGCGACAACAACCGCTGGAACCGGCCCTTCTGCGTCCTGGCCGTCGCGAACGTGCTGATGAGCGGCTCGACTTTGTCCTTTCTGCTGCTTCTGATTCCCGCGGCCCGGCTCAAGCGGGAATATATGATCCTGGCCATCCTTGGCGTGGCCGTCATCTTCGTCCTCGGGCTGGACTTCAGCCAGAGCGGCTTTTTCAACCGCCTCCAGTCCTTCGACCCAGGGAGTATCGGCACCCGGATACTGGAGACCGACCCCAGCACAAACTACCGGTTCGGGAACATCCTCTTTGCCTTCGGCTCGAACTTATGGCACGAGGTGACATTCCAGAGTTCGGTCGACTTCTATCTCGACTATAACACTTGGGCGGCAGGCTCGCGCCTGTTCCTGTTCGTGGATTCCGACTTTATCGTCACCTCGGGCGGCGAACTCGCCTACCGCTCCGGCCTGTTCGGAATCGCGATCATCGTGCTGGCCCTGAAGACCGCCTACGAACGGGCGTCGACGTTCACTGACAAGGTAGAAAAGGTCGCATTCGTGGTCGCTTGCATGCTGAACCCGGTATCATTCGCCAATCCGGTCTTCGCCTTCTTCATCATGAAACAATATCAACGCTTCGACAAGCGGCGCGCTGACGTCGGCTGACGAAGGGGTTCGGCGTCTGTTGGCGGTCACGCAAATTGTCTGTATGAGCGGCCATCCGGCGCCTAATGCTGGCCTTTTCGCCGATTTTCCCAACATCAATCCAAAGCCCTGACCGATGAAGGCAATCGTTACCGGAATTTCCGGCCAAGACGGCCATTTCGCGGCTAAGCTGCTGGCCTCGAAAGGCTATTCGGTGATCGGCCTGACATCGGACGAGGCGAAGGTCGCCTCCGCCTCGGCCGAATTCGAGGGCGAGCCGGTCGAGGTCCGGCCCTTCGATTATGAGCAACCAGGCGCCATCACCGCCGTGATCGAGGGGGAGCGGCCGAATCTCATCTTCAACTTCGCTGCAAAGTCGACCGGGGCCGGCATGTTCGACGAGCCGCTCCAGATGGCCCGGCTGAATGCAGGTTTCGTCCTCGATATCCTCGAGGCAATACAAGAGGTCGATCCTCAGATCGGCTTCTGCCAGGCGTCCAGCGCGGAGATGTATGGCGACGTGAATACCTGTCCGCAGGATGAGCGCACCCCCTTTCGCCCGAAGAGCCCCTATGGCGCTGCCAAACTCTATGCGCACAACCTGATCGGCATCTACAGGGCAACCTCGCGGCTGCGCTGCAGTTCGGCGATCCTCTACAATCATGAGAGCCTTCGCCGCCCGACGACTTTTGTAACCCGCAAGATCGCGACGGCTGCTGCCGCGATCAAGCTGGGTCTGGCGGATCATTTCACCTTGGGCGGCATCGATGCCCGCCGTGATTGGGGCTACGCGCCGGAATATGTCGAAGCGATATTCCGGATGGCGACCGCCGAGAAGCCACGCGACTATGTCGTGGCGACGGGACGGCTCACCAGCGTGGAAAAAGTGTGTGAAATCTGCTTCGGTTACGTCGATCTTGAATTCAGGGACTATCTCGAATTCGATCAAAGCCTTAAGCGGCCTCTTGAAACCACCAATGTTTGTGGCGATCCTTCCGCGATCCGGCGCGATCTCGGCTGGAAAGCGCAAGTGGGCATTGAGCAGATCCTGGTGGAGATGGTCGAGTTCGAATTGAGGAAATTGGGCGCTGGCAGCGACGCCACGCCGTAGGTCTTTCACGCATCACAATCTGGAGTCGGGAATGGGCCGCGAGCCTAAGAAACTTACGAATTGCCGAATCTGCGGCGGAGCGGAGCTGACCGCGATTCTGGACCTGGGGATCCAGGCCTTGACCGGCATCTTCCCCAAATCGGTCGACGCGTCGATCACCTCGGGACCGCTGATCCTCGTCAAATGCACCGCCGAGCAGGGCTGCGGCCTGCTTCAGCTCGCGCACAGCTACGACCTAGAGGAGATGTACGGCGAGAATTACGGCTACAGGTCCGGCCTCAACGCGTCGATGGTGGCGCATCTCCGGGCCAAGGTGGACCGGATCAAGTCATATGGCGTGATCGACGACGGCGCGATCATTCTGGATATCGGCAGCAACGACGGCACTACGCTCGGCCTCTACGGGCTCGAAAACGTGCGCCTGGTCGGCATCGACCCCACCGCCGCGAAATTCCGGCAATATTATCAGGACGGGGTCGTCGTCATTGCGGACTTCTTCTCGGCCGACCGGTTCCGCGAGGCCTTCGGCGAGCAGAAGGCGCGCGTCATCACCTCGTTTTCGATGTTCTACGACATGGAGGACCCGACCGGCTTCATGCGCGAGGTGTCCGAGATCCTTGACGAGACAAAAGGGATCTGGGTCTGTGAGCAGAGCTACATGCCGCTGATGCTCGAAACGAACAGTTACGACACGGCCTGCCATGAGCATCTCGAATATTATGCGCTGGCGCAGATCGTGTGGATGGCTCGCCACGCCGGGCTCGAAATCGTCGACGTTGAGCTCAACGCGGTGAACGGCGGCAGTTTCTCGTTCGTGGCCCAGCGAGTCGGTGGAGGCCTGGCGCGCACCGCAGCAGTCGATGAGCTGCTCGCGCGCGAGCAGGCGCTGAGGCTGGATGACCTTGGCATCTACCGGAAATTCGCCGCCGACGTGGTCAGGCTCCGCGACGAGTTCGTGGCGTTCCTGCACAAGGCGAAGGCTGAAGGGAAGCGTGTCGCCGCGCTCGGCGCCTCGACCAAGGGCAATGTGCTGCTTCAATACTGCAACGTGACGCGCGATTTGATCGAAGCGGTGGGCGAGGTGAATCCCGACAAGTTCGGCGCCTTCACGCCAGGCACGAACCTGCCGATCATCGACGAGACCGAGCTGCTCGCCAGCAAGCCCGATTATCTGGTCGTGCTCCCCTGGCATTTCCGCGGCTTCTTCGAGAGCCAACCGCGCTATGCGGGGCTGAGCCTGGTCTTCCCGCTGCCCGAGCTTTCGGTCGGGAAGTAAGAAAATGTCCGTTTCTGCCCCGGCTGCCGTACCGAGACTGGTTCTGCTCGAACCAAGCAAGGTGCGCACCTATCATATCACCCTGATGGACGGCCTGATCCGCGGCTATTCTGCAGCGGGTGCGGAGCGCCGCTGGGGCCGGCCGCTGCTGCTTGCCCATCCCAGCTTCTTCGAGAATCTGAGTCCCGAGGCCAGGGCCGCCGTCAGCTACCGGCCCGTACCGGTGAGGGACCAGGACAAAAGGGCCCTGATCCGCAAGACGTTGCTGGAAGTGTGGGTTGTGTTTCTTGCGCTGCTTCGGCTGCGCCGCGGGCAGGTTCTCCTGGTCACGTCGCTGACGGCGTCGGCGACCATCTTCGTCGAGCCTCTGAAATGGTTCTTCTGGTGGAAGCAGATGGTCCTTGTCGTCCATGGCGAGATCGAGGGCGCGTTCGAGAAGGAGCGCCAGCGGCTCGGCTCGTTCGGCTTCTATATCCTGCTCTGGCTCCGGATCCGCCGGCTCGGCTCGACGATCGATCTCGCCGTGCTGGACTCCTTCATCAGGGACGAAATGCTGCGGGAGTTCCCAAAGTCGGTGAAGCCGGACCGGATCCACCTGCTTCCCCATCCAATGGTCCCGCTCGTCACGTCCACGGTACGCGAGGAGGGGCCGCTCAGGTGCTGCTTCGTTGGCTATCAGACCCGGAACAAGGGTTATCCCACGTTCGAGGCGCTCGCCCGGGACTTTCCGCAGCACGAATTCCACCTGATCGGTGCCGGCCGGGACCTGCGCCTTGGCGCCGGTGAGCAGACGGCATTGGCCACGATCGACGATTTCCTGAAGGCGGTCGCCCGCTGCGACGTCGCGATCATGCCCTATACCGGCGGCTATCGCTGCTCGCTTTCCGCAGCCGCGACCGACGCGTTGGCGGCGGGCCTTCATCTGCTGGCGACCGAACGGGGAACCTTTTGCGCGCTGGCGAAAGAGTTTGGACCGGACAGCGTGACCATCTGCCACGACCGTGCGGCCATGGCGGAGCGGCTCGGCGATCCGGCCTGGATCACCGCAATTATCATGGGCCGTGAGGCCCGGCTGGGTCGGATCGAGCGGTCGCACTACGGACTTCCCCAGATCGGCAATGCGATCAACCGGCTTCTGGAAGCCAAGGTCCGACCGGCCTCCGAGGCACAGCTGCTCGCCACCACTCGCCATGGCAAGCGGCGCGTCCCGGCCGAGAAGGACGTCGGTTGATGGTTGCGCCCCTTGTGAAGAAGCCCATCAAAGCGGCGCTCGCGCGATTCCCGGTGCTGGATGCCCTGGCCCGTCGATTTGTCTGGCGAGCGGTGAGGCCCTCTCTGTTCTTCCACGAGCCGGAGATGCGCTATTTCCATTCGCTCGCCCGCGACTCGATGGACATTGCCGTGGATGTCGGCGCCGCTATGGGTTCCTACTGCTGGATCCTTCAAGGCCCCGCCCGCAAGATCTACGCCTTCGAGCCTGGCCGGATCCACAATGCCTGCCTCAAGCGCGCCTCATTCCAAAGCAATGTCGAGGTGGTCCGCGCCGCAGTGGGCAGCGCGCCCGGCAAGGTGCGCCTCTACACGCGTGGCCAGGCGCCCGACGACCGCTTCAGCGCCAGCATCAGCTTGCAGAATCCGGTCACCCAGGCGGCCGCGATTGTCGACGAGGTCGAGCAGGTGACCCTGGACGGCTTCTTCGCCGAACGGCTCTCCGCGGACCGCTCGATCGACCTGATCAAGATCGACGTCGAAGGCTACGAGCTCGATGTCATGCAGGGCGCGCTCGGCCTCATCGACAGGTTCAGGCCGCTGATTATCTGCGAAATCGAGGCCCGGCATAATCCGCGCTACAGGGAGGTCTTCGGTCTCCTGGCCGCCCGGGGTTATGCGGTGTTTGCGATGGGGGAGGCCGGCTTCAGGCCGTTTACCGACGACGGCATCGAGCATGTCCAGCTTCCCGAGGATCTCGACAAGCGCCTGCATGGTGGGGCCTTGGACAAGATCAAGTATGTCAATAATTTCATTTTTCAGCATCCGGATTCCAAGATCCAGGTCGGCTGACCGTCGCCCGGCGGGGTCCTGTCGAGAAAAGGCTTTTACGAATGACTGCAGATCCTGGAGCCATCTACGTCACCGGTACCGCCGGTATGATCGGCTCGAACCTCAGCCTCGCCTTGCTTGAGGCGGGACACAAGGTCATCGGCGTCGACAATCTGTGGCGCGGCACGACGCGCAATCTCGAGCAGCTGAAGGCGTTTCCGAATTTCGTCTATCGCCATGCCGATATCGCCGCGGACCAGGATTGGTATGCCGACATGGGCGCGGACTCGGTGCTGTTCCACACCGCCGACATCGTCGCCGGCATTGGTTATGTGTTCTCGAACGAATGGCGGGTGTTCCAGAAGAACATCCTGATCAACACCCAGGTCGCGCGGATCGTCAATCATTTCCAGCCGCGCCAGCTCATCTATCTCGGCACCGCCTGCTCCTATCCGCAGACGCTGCAGCGCTCCGTCGAGAGTTCGGTCCTGAGCGAGAAGGTGAAATTCCCAGCCGACCCGGAATCTGGCTACGGCTGGAGCAAGTTGATCGGCGAGATCGAGTTCAATCTGGCGGTCAAGGACACCCGCACCAGGCTGACCGTACTGGATCTCCACAATGTCTATGGCTGGCCCTGCATCTATGCCGACAGCACCTCGCAGGTAATCCCGTCGCTCATCTTCAAGGCGCTCACCAGCGCGGACCGCAAGCTCAACGTCTGGGGTGACGGCAAGCAGGGGCGCGCCTTCCTCCATGTCCGCGACGTGATCGACGGGGCGTTGCGGGCAATCGGCTACGAGGGCGATGCACGCACCTTCATGCTGGGTCCGGATCATTGCACGTCGATCGGCGAGGTCGCGCAGCTGATCGTCAAGCACCCGAAAGTCAGGATCGACGAGATCGTCTACGATACCAGCAAGCCGATCGGCGACATCGGCCGGTTCGCCGATCCATCGCTGGCGCGGCAGGAGCTGGGCTGGTCGGAGTCGGTCGTCTTCGAGGAGGGCCTGCACGAGCTTATCGACAATATTGTCGAGGACCGGGCGCGGAACGCCTAAGGCTGCGTGCAGGATCCAAGGACAGCCGATGAACAGCGCGAAACGCCTCTCGATCATCGTGCCGAGCTTCCGCGACGAGCGGATTCTCGAGGCGATTGCCAGCATACGCGCGATTGACGATGTGTCGGCGATCCGCATCGTCGTCATCGACGGCGGCTCCCCCGAGCCGCTGGTCGCGCGGATCGCGGCGGTGCTGACCGACGACGACATTCTGGTCAGCGAGCGGGACAAGGGCATTTTCGACGGCCTCAACAAGGGGCTCGACCAGGTCGATACCGACTATATGGGCTGGCTCGGCAGCGACGATCTTTATTCGGGCGAGGTCAAGGCGTCCGAGGTGATTGGGCAACTCGAGGATGCCGATCTCTACATTACCTCGATGGCATTCTTTCGCGGCGACCGGATCCGGCGAATCACCCATAGCTGGCCGGCATCGAAGGGGCTGGTCACGCTCGGGCTCCACAATCCGCATTACGGGACGTTCGGACGGTCCGGATTGCTCAAGTCCGAGCGGTTCGCGATCGATGACCCGATCTCGGACCAGATCTATTTCTTTCGCATCTTCGACAAGAAGCCGCGCGTGGCCTGGACGAAGAAGGTGGGCATCCTGGCCGGCGAAGGCGGCTTCTCCAACAGCTCCTACGGCAAGGCGCTGGCGCTCAATCGCCTGGTCTTCACGGCGATCCGCAGGCACCGGAATATTTTCGCTGCCATCGTCGGCGTGGCCGCCAAGGTCGGCTACAAAGGCAGCATGCGGTTGTGGTTCAAGCTCAGGCGGATCACCTGGCCGCAGCGTTTTCCGATCGCGCACCGGGCGATGCTGCAGGCGCGCCAGCCGGGAAGGCCCTAGAATGGCTCGGGACACCGGACGCAAAGTGTATGTGGCTGGCCACCGTGGCATGGTGGGCAGCGCTATCGTGCGCCACCTGCAGGCCCTGGGTTACTCGGAGGTGCTGACGGCCCCGCGCGCAGAGCTCGATCTTCGGGATTCCGGCGCGGTGCATCGCTTCCTGGCGCGCGAGAAGCCGGATTTCATCTTCATTGCCGCTGCCCGGGTCGGCGGCATCCACGCCAACAACACCTTCCGGGCCGAATTCCTCTACGACAATCTGATGATGGAGGCGAACCTTATCCACGGCGCGCATCTGGCCGGCATCGACAGGCTGATGTTCCTTGGCTCGAGCTGCATCTATCCGCGCGACTGCCCGCAGCCGATCAAGGAGGATTATCTGCTGACCGGCCCGCTCGAATATACGAACGAGCCTTATGCGATCGCCAAGATCGCGGGCGTCAAGCTCTGTGAGAATTACAATCTGCAATATGGCAGGCACTATTTTAGCGGCATGCCGACAAATACCTTCGGTCCGGGGGACAATTATCATCCTGACTATGGCCACGTCATGGCGGCCCTGATCCTGAAGGCGCACAAGGCCCGGCAGAAGCGCGAGCCCGCGATGACGGTGTGGGGCAGTGGCGGGCCGCGGCGCGAATTTATCTATGTCGAGGACCTGGCGGACGCCTGCGTCTTCCTCATGGAATCTGGCTATGACGAAGGCCTGATCAACATTGGCTCGGGCAGCGACGTGACGATCCGCGAGTTGGCTGAGACGGTCGCGCTGGTGATTGGGTTTGACGGCGCGCTTGAGTTCGACACTAGCAGGCCCGATGGCACGCCACGCAAGCTGATGGACAGCGGCAAGCTGGCAGCACTCGGCTGGCGGGCGCGGACATCACTGGAGGAGGGCATCGAAAAGGCTTATCAGCAGGCGTTGCAGACAGTCGAATTTAACTAAACACAGATGGAAGGCGAAGAGTCGGAATGAAGAAAGCTCTTATCACCGGTGTGACAGGTCAGGACGGCGCCTATCTTGCCCAGTTCCTGCTCCAAAAGGGCTATGAGGTGCACGGAATTAAGCGCCGCGCCAGCATGTTCAACACAGCGCGTATCGATCATCTCTACGAGGACCCCCATGTCGATAATCAGAAGTTCCATCTGCATTTCGGCGATCTGACCGATTCTACGAACCTGATCCGAATCGTGCAGGCGGTGCAACCCGACGAAATTTACAATCTGGCTGCGCAGAGTCATGTCGCGGTGAGCTTCGACGAGCCTGAATATACCGCCAATGCCGACGGCCTCGGGGCGCTTCGCCTGCTCGAGGCTATCCGGATTCTCGGGCTAAGCGAGAAGACACGCTTTTACCAAGCGAGTACGAGCGAACTTTATGGTCTCGTGCAGGAGACCCCGCAGAAAGAAACCACGCCCTTTTATCCGCGCAGCCCCTATGCCGTCGCCAAGCTCTATGCCTATTGGATCACGGTGAACTATCGGGAAGCCTATGGCGTCTATGCGTGCAACGGAATCCTATTCAATCACGAGAGTCCCGTGCGCGGCGAGACCTTCGTAACCCGCAAAATTACGCGGGCGATTTCGCGAATTGCGCTCGGACTCCAGAACATGCTGTGGCTCGGCAATATGGATGCGTTGCGGGACTGGGGTCATGCCCGTGACTATGTCGAGATGCAGTGGCTAATGCTCCAGCAGGAGGCACCGGAGGACTTCGTCATCGCCACGGGCCGTCAGGTTAGCGTGCGCGACTTCCTAAGGATGTCCGCTGCCGAGCTCGGCATCGAGATTGCCTTTACCGGCAGCGGCACGGATGAGATCGGCACCGTCGCCGCGGTTCGCGGCGACCAAGCCAAGTGCAAGGTCGGCGACGTCATCGTCCGAGTGGATCCGCGCTACTATCGGCCCACCGAGGTCGAGACCCTCCTCGGCGATCCGAGCAAGGCAGCGGCGAAACTGGGCTGGCAGCCGACCATCACCGTCGAACAGCTGGCCGCAGAGATGATGGAAAGCGATTATGCGATCGCCAAGCGGGATGGCCTGATGAGCGATCACGGCTACAGGGTCTACAGCTACAACGAATGAAAGCGCGCCGCGGTTTGCGGCCGGCCAGGAACGACGGGGCGGCGGAAGGTGAAGACCTCTTATCTTCTTCAGGGCGTCAACCTCCTGTCGAGCATCATCATGCTGGTGCTCATCCTAGCCTACCTGGACCCCGGCCGGTACCTGCAATGGGTCCTGTTTTCGACCATCTCCGGCGGGCTGATCCAGCTGGAGGGGTCTATGAGCGTGATGATGACCCGGTTCATAAGCCGGGCGCCTGCCGTCGGCGGATCGGGCGCGCTTCCGCGCGCCGCTGCAACGGCAAGAGTGGTCTATCATCGCTTTGCCTTCTCCTGCGGCTTAGCGATGCTGCTAGGGGGCGGGGCCTATCTGGCCGCAGTAAACGACGGCCGTTTCAGCCCGGGCTGGCTTTATGAGTGGGCGATCTACTGCGCCGCCTTCATCGCCTTCTATTCCTTCGCCCATTATGCCTGTCTGCTGATCGCGCTCGAAAAGACGCAGCGTTACGCGACGATCGCGCTTGTCTCGCGGATTGTGAGTGTCGTCGCCTCGGTCGCCCTTGTGGTCGCCGGGTTCGGCATGCTTGGGATGGTCACCGGCGTCGCTCTTGCCTTCGGCATCGGCGGACTCGCCTACCAAAGGGCCGGCCGCGCCGCTCTCTCCCAGTTGATGCGCGACCACCCTGCCGACCCGGTGCTGCCAAGGCCGGTCTTCGCAACGTCCACCATCTTCATCCACGCCGGCTTCGTGTTCGGGTCTTACTTCCTCTACCGGGCCGCCCTGCTGCTCGCGGCAGCGACCAGCGCCGATACCGCATTCCAGGCCAGCTTCGGGCTCGCGCTGCAGATCTTCGCCCTGGTTGTGATGATCGCCCTGGTGCCTCTCAACATGCGCGTGGCGCCGCTCGTCGCGGCGGTGTCATCCAGCAATCGCAGCTTGATCAGCCGCGAGGCGGCAACGCTTGGCATCTATGTCAATCTCGTCTTCATCGTCACCGCGGCGCTGCTGGTGGCTTTTGCAGGCGCGGTCGATCATATCCTGCCAAGCCACGGCGCAAGCCTTCCGCCCAGGATCGTGCTCATCGAGATGAGCTTCGCCTTTCTCGTCGAGATCAACATCCTGGTCTTCGTGAACGTGCTGCTGGCGGCGCAGAAGTTCAGGTTTGTCCTCGATTACTATCTGTCTGCTGCGACCGGGATCGTTCTGGGGATCGTCGCCTGGCGTCTCGGACTGGCCTTTCACCATGCGCTGGTGCTCGTGCCAGCTTCGGTTCAGGCGGTCTTCGCGCTACCTGCAATCATCCATCACGTCCGGCGGGAGAGCGGCATCTCGTTCGGCGAATATGCGCGCGACTTCTGGCTTCATTTGCTGCTGGTGCTGCGCCATCCGATCAAGGTCGGCCTGGCGTTCCGCTGAAGCCATGACGTGCCGCCGAAGCGCCCTTCTCAGCCTGTTCGCCTGATCGACAAGGAGTCAATCCACGCCTCTCCGGACACCCCGTCGGGGGTTGCGCCGACATTGATCGACAGCCACTGGGCCGGGCAACCGCCGGCGGGAACGATGACCTCGCCCTGGGCGGTCTGACCGCGGGAATCCGCATCCGGCAGGCGCAGCTCGGCCAGCATCTGCTCTCCGACGGCCGCGCAGCGCAGCACGACGGAGGGGCGTGCGGCCGCGTCGCCGGAGACGTCGCCGGCGCGCAGCGACAGCCGATAACGGCCAGGCTGAAGCAAAAGCAGCTGCCGGGCGACCTCTCCGGTTCGGGCCTGATCGTTGACGAGATAGAGGGCGTTCCCACTTCCGTCGCGACTGGGCTGGCGCACGGCGCCGAAGCCCGGCTGATCGATCCGCGTCCAGTCGAACATGGAGAAGCCCTGCTCCTCCTCGAAGTCGCCGTCCCGGAGCAACGGGCCATCGCCCCGCAGATGTCTGGCGCGGACGTAGAGGGCAAAGGCGCCCCGCGGATCGCCCAGTTGCACCAGCTTGTTGAGCGCGAAGGCAAGCAGTTCGCGCTCGCCCTGGTTTTGCACATCGACATTGACGCGCCAGAAGACTGTTCGAAGCGCGCGCACGTTATTACTGCTCTCTACCAGCCGCTGGGCAAACGCGCTCCACCAAGGTGGCCGGGTGGCAATCAGGTCCCCTACGCGGTCCACCACGGCGGGCTCGGCGGACGCGTTCACCAGGACGGGAATAAGAAGGTCGTAGGAGTCCGTCGACGTCCTAAGGGCGCGATCATAGTGACGTAGCGCGCCGGGAATGTCGTTCTTGCCGACGTTGCTCTCGATCAGCCACAATTGCGTGCCCAGATCCCGGCGAGACAGGAATTCCGAATAGGCCATCAGCCGTTCCGCGCGAGCATTGTCTCTGCCCAACGAGGCGATAAGCCCCAGGACCCGGGCCGCAGTGACGTTTACCGGCTCGCGCTGGAGGGCCCCCTGGGCGAGCGCGAGGGCTCTCGTAATGTCCGGCCGGCCGCCCTGCACAACCAGCAGCTGCGCAGCCTGTTGCGCGCGCGCGTCAGCATCCACGCTCCACAGGGCAAGAGCGGCGCCCGGATTGGTGCCCGCAGCGACCCGCGACCAGGTAATCGCGGTCGAGAACCAAAGCATCCCCAGCGTCGCCAGGACGATCAGCACAGCTCTCGCCAAATAGCCGGTCGAAATGGTCCTGGCTGGCTGTCGAGATGCCATCCCGCGGCCTATTCGCCGTCTGTCGCCGACGCGCCATAGCCGTAGCCATATTCATAGCCATAGCCATAGTGCGCATGCTTGCTTTCGAACTTCGCGAGCACGACGCCGAGCATCTGGGCGTTGGCCGCCCTGAGCCGCTCGATCGCCACCTGCGCGATGGTCCGCTTCGTGCCGCGCGATTCTATCAGGAAGACCATTCCCTCGACCTTGCTCGCGATCAGCGGGGCGTCTGCCAAGCCCATGACCGGCGGCGCGTCGAACACAATATGATCGAAGCTTTCGCTGAGGGTCGCGATCAGCCGCTCGAGCCGGTCGCCGGACAGGAGTTCCGCCGCGCTGGGCGGCTGCGGGCCTGCGGTCATCACGTACATGCCATCATGATTCGTCAGGTGAAGCAGACTTTTCACGTCGTCCGATCCGGCGAGGAAGTTGCTCAAACCGGTCTCGTTCTTGAGGGCCGTCATCACATGCACGGACGGCGAGCGCATATCCGCGTCGACCAGCAAAGTCCGCTTCTTGCGGCGCGCGAGCGCGCGGGCCAGCGCGTAGCTGGTCGTACTCTTGCCCTCACCCGGTCGGGCGCTGGTGACGGCAATCGATTTCGGCACGCCATGATCGGTCGAGAAGGACAGACTGGTCTGTACGGACATATAGGCTTCCGCGATGGGCGACTTGCGGTCGTCGAGCGCGCTCGCGAGATCCTCGCTGACCTTGGGGATCGTCCCGAGAAACGGCAGTCCGAGACTCGTCTCGATTTCGGTCGGATCCGCGATCGCCTCGTCGATCTGCTCGAGGGCCAAGGCCGCGCCGGCGCCGAGGACGAGACCGAACAGGAGAGCAAGCGCCATGTTCAGCAGCGGCTTGGGGCTGGTCGGCTTTTCGGGCGCCTCGGCATGGTCGACGATCGAGATGTTGTTGACGCCGACGCCTCCGGCCACGCCGATCTCTTTGTAGCGCTGGAGCAGGCCGTTATACAGCTCGCGGTTGGTGTCCACGTCGCGCTGAAAGATGTTGTACTGGATGCTGCGCCGCCTGAGATCGAGAATCCCCGCCTCCAAGGATCGCACCTGGTTCCGAAGATCCGTTTCGCGGGCGACGTTCGACTGATAGGTCTGCTCGAGCGTCCGCCTGACACGACCTTCCTCGGTGCTGATCGCCCGGTCGATCTGCGCGATCTGGTTCGCAAGGGCTCGCGCCGGTGGGTAATCGGCCTCGAACTGAGTCGTCAGCCGGGCATATTCGGCCGACAGCTCGGCGCGCCGTCCACGCATCAGGCCGATCGCCTGGTTCTCTAGGGATTCGGTAACCGAGCCGCCGGCGCGCAACCGGCTCTGTGACGTCACGCGATCCGCGACGGCGCGGGACAGCTCGCGGTTAATTGCGACCAGATCCTCGGCAACGATCGACCGCTCTCCCGACACGCCGCCCTCGCCCGTTGCCGGCGTGGTCGCGGGCAGGTTGATGATGCGTTCGCGCGAGGCGTAGCCAACGAGCATGCGTTCGGATTCGTCGAGCCGCCCCCGCAATTGCGCGAGGCGTCCCTCAAGATACCGCCGCGCATAGGAAGTGGCTTCGACGCGCCGTTCGAGTGTCGCCTGGATGAAATGCACCGCCCAGGCGTCCACGACGCGCTTCGAAAAATCCGCGTCGGGACTGGTGAAACTAACGGCAACAAGCCGTGAAAGGCGCTCGGGCGAGATGCCGAGATGATTGAGTAGAATCTCCGCGGCCTTGCGAATGCGCTCGTCGCGCGTCGCTGCCCGGGTCGGTCGCCCGTTCTCGAACCAACCGGCCGTGTCCGACGAGGCGCCCATCATCTGGAAGAAATGCGCATCGTCATACAGGCGCAATTCCGTGGCGACGCGAGCCGCCAGGGACCGCGACTGCAGCAGGCCATATTGGGTCTGATAGAATTCCAGATCGGCCTGGTTGGCCTCCTGCTGCGCGCCTTCGACCCGAATGATATTCTGACTCTCACGCTGGATCTCGAGCGTCGTGGAGGCCATATATTTCGGCGTCATCAGCAACGTTGCGACCAGGCCGACGACCAGAGAGGCAGCGATCGCCCCAAGGATAACCCACTTCCGCCGGCGGACGATGTTGAGATACTGGCGCAGCGCCGACCGCCCGCCGACCCGCTCGGCCGGCGCGTCGGTGCCAAGCGAATTGGCCTTTGGAGCGGGGAAATTCATATCATTCATTGCAAATCCTGAACCCGCGGCCGTCACGGCCGCTGAAGAATGGCGATCAGGGGCGCCGTCAGCAGCCCCGATCCCTGGATGATGTCCCTGAAGAGCCTGCGCGCCTGCGAGGTGCCGACGACGACGATGTCATTGGCGTAGATCTCGGGGTCATCATAGGCGCCATTCCGAATGGCGCGCAAATCATAGAGCGTCGCATATTGCCGCCCTTCGACCCGGCGAAAGACGACGACATAGCTGAGCCGCGCGAATTCGGACGCACCCTTTGCACGCGCCACCGTCCGCATCAGGGTCATCCGCCCCGTGACAGGATAGATGCCAGGCTCTTCGACCGCACCGTCGACAGTCACCGTCTGGCTGACGGCCTCGACGATGTTGACCGTGACCTGGGGGTCGCGAACATAGCGGCCGCGAAGCCGGGCCTCCAGGAGGCGAGCGAGCTCGGCGGGCGTGTTGCCGGCGGCGTCGACGGTTCCGGCCAGCGGCAGGGAGATCTGGCCGTTCGCGTCGGCCTGCACGGCGCGCGACAATTCCGGAAGGCCGAACACGTCGACGGAGATGCGATCGAGGGGACCTATCACCGCAGGACGGACCTGGCCCGTCAGATCGGCGCGGGTGGGCGCCGGCATCGTACCGGCATTCACGATCGTCAGATTCTGATTGCCCACCAGACGCGGGGACGCGCAGCCGCCGACGGCGGTTGCCGCCAAGGCAGCTAGGGCAAAGCCGATTTTCATATGGTTATTGTCCCTTTTGCCCTGCGATTCTTCGAGCTTTTTGCGGATAACGGCTCGCAGCAAGTCCGTAAAGTAACTCGTTAATCTGCCATTTTCGGCGAACGAGTGGCGGCTTTCCCCGACTTCACGCCGCCCGCAAGCCAGCCACAGGCGATCGCGAAGATCGTCGCCATGAGGGGAGTGCGCAACGGATAGTCAACCAGGCTGGCGAGGAACAGAATGAGCATGATCGATGCGCCGAGCCTCGCGAACACCGTTGCGGGGGAGGGTGCCCGAAGCGGACGCCAGGCGCCGAACGCCCTGCGCAGCCACCAGAAAAGCAGACCGGCCAGGAGCAGGAGCGCCGGAATGCCGCCGGTCAGGGCAAGTTCGATCAGGTCATTATGGGCATGGTTGAAATAGAAGGGCGACAGGGCGGAGTCAGGCTCGAAGCCGCGGAAGATCGAATCGAACGCGCCGAACCCGAAGCCGAAGGGGAAGAAGTCGCCGATCATCTTCAGCATCAGCGGCGTATTCTGCACGCGAAGCTCGGAGGTGAGGCCTTCGGTCGCCATCAGCCTATCGATCGCCACGGCCCTTCCGAAGAAGAGTGCAAGTCCGATCAGGAGAACGGGGGTGATCCAAAGCAAGTGGAAGGCAAACCGCGTCCAGGCGGTCCCGCCACCGCCGCGCCATAAACGCAGTCTGGGATCAATCAGGAAGGCGGTGACCAGGCCAACGAGAGCGAGGACGAGGCCGGCCCGGGAGCCGGTCACCAGGATCATCGGAATCAGGAACAGGCTTATCGCGACCGCGGACCAGAAACGGACGCGGCGGTAGCGCCACTTCTCCGCTGGCATCAGCACCCAGCTCCTGAGGAGCGGGAAGGCGAGCGCGAGAAAGGCGGCCTGGTGATTGCGGTTGGAGAAGAAACCGATCGGCGAGCCCTCATGCGCTACCGCGTAGAGGAAGACCGGGCTGGACCGCGCACTGGTCAGCTGAGCCACGCCCAGGAAGGCGCTCAGGCAAGCGGCGGAGATCAGGAAAAGCAGAATATAGGTCCGGCGCGGCGGATGGAGGGACGCAAAGCCAATCAGCACCGCGAAGGGCGGAAGCAGATCGAGCAGGCTGTTCAGGGTCAGGTCGGGGGCGAGGCTGAGCGGACGCCATGGCTGGCTGAGCCCGGCGGCGGCGGAGGCCTCCGTATAGCGCGCGTTGCCGCCCAGCGAGGCCCACAGGTCCGGTGGCAAGGGCACCAGCTGAAGGAGCATCAGCAGGGCGAACGTAGCGAGAAGAAACAGCGGCACCCGGTAGGTCCCGAAATCGCGCCGTCCAGGGATCAGTAGCATGGCGGCGATGCACAGTATCGCGACCGGCCGAAGATAAAGCAGAGAGGCCACGTCGGGTCGCGACGCGCCCCCCCCTAGGAGGCAGACCACCAGAAAAGCGATCAGGATGAAGAACCGCGCCTTTTCGGCGCTTGTCTCGGGCGTTGCTGAAAGGCTGCTGCTGACCATGAAAACCTTCGACCGCCTCTGCCACGTAACCACCGGCGAAGCGATTGAAGGCAGTCGCTGCAAAGTGCAAGCCTTGTCGGCGCACGCGGCGCCCTGGTTTAGTCAGGCGCTGGCGTGAAACGTCCTGTACCAGTCAATGAACAGCGGAATCCCCACGGCGATGGGGGTCGTGGGCTGGAAGTTCAGGTCGCTCCGAATGGCCTCGATGTCGGCATAGGTCGCAGGCACGTCCCCCGGCTGCATCGGCTGCATGTCCAGGATTGCGGCGCGCCCGCACGCCTTCTCGACAAGGGCGATCATCTGCATCAGCTCCTCGGGGCGCTTGTTCCCGATATTGTAGAGGCGGTGCGGGGCAAGGCTCCCGCCCGCCTTTACGACGCCGTCATCCTGAGGAGGGTTGTCGAGGCACGCGATCACGCCGGCGACGATGTCGTCAATATAGGTGAAGTCGCGCCGCATCTTGCCATGATTGAAAACTTCGATCGGTTGTCCGGCGAGGATCTTCTTCGTGAAGATCCACATCGCCATATCCGGCCGTCCCCACGGCCCATAGACGGTGAAGAAGCGCAGACCCGTCAGCGGAACCCGGTAGAGGTGGGCGTAGGTTTCGCTCATCAGCTCGTCCGCCTTCTTGGTGGCGGCGTAGAGCGAGATCGGATGATCGACCCGGTCTTCGACCCGGAACGGGAGGGTCTGGTTGCCGCCATAAACGGAGGAAGAGGATGCGTAGACCATGTGACGGACCTCGCGATGCCGGGCGATTTCCAGCATGTTGAGGTGACCGGCGAGGTTTGCGGTCACATAGGCGCGCGGATTGTCGATCGAATAGCGGACGCCGGCCTGTGCCCCCAGATGCACGATACGATCGAAAGCGACGCCGGCGAGCGCAGCATCCAACGCTTCATGGTCGGCGAAATCGACCTTTAGGAAACGGAAGTGGCTGGTCGGCGGCAGCGCCGCCAGCCGGGCCTCCTTCAGGGTCGGGTCGTAATAATCGTTGAGATTATCGATGCCGACCACGTCCTCGCCCCGCTCCAGCAACAGGCGGGAGACGTGATAGCCGATGAAGCCGGCGGCTCCGGTGACGAGGATGGTCATGCCCGCGGACCTAGAGCGCCCAGCGGTCGATTGTCACCGGGAAATCGGCCGCGCGCCCGCGCCAAAGGTCGTGCAGATCGGCGAGCAGGCCATTTTCTGCCATGAGGGCGGCGGCGCCGGCCGGCTGCAGATCGCGGTAAAGCTGGTGGGGCACTGCGGCGACGACCACGTCATAGCGGTGGTTGAGAGCGTCCGGGTCCAGGGTGAGGCCATATTCGTGCTGTGCCACCGCCGGATCGACGAGCGGATCATGCACGGTGACCTTGTGACCGAGCCAGGTCAGGCGCTTGATCACGTCGACCACCTTGGAATTGCGGACGTCGGGAACGTCGGGCTTGAAGGCGAGCCCCAGCATCAGGACCGAGCCGCTGCGGCTGTCGCGGCGCGAATGGATCGAATCGGCGATCCACATGCCCATGCCGTCATTGATCGCGCGGCCCGCCAGGATCACGCGTGGCAAGTGGCCGAGCGTCTGCGCGCAGTGGCTGAGATAATAAGGATCGACGCCGATACAGTGGCCGCCGACCAGGCCGGGGTGGAATTTGAGGAAATTCCATTTCGTCCCCGCCGCCTCCAGCACGTCATGCGCGGACAGGCCGAGCTTCGCGAAGACCTGGGTGATCTCGTTCATAAAGGCGATGTTGATGTCGCGCTGGGCGTTCTCGATGACCTTGGCTGCTTCGGCGGTCTTGATTGAGGCGGCGCGGAAGGTGCCGCCGGTCGTGGCTTTGCCATAGACATGCTCGAGCTGCGCGGCGACGTCGTCATTCTCGCCGGCGACGACCTTCACGATCCGGTCGATCGTGTGCTCGCGGTCGCCCGGATTGATCCGCTCGGGCGAATAGCCGAGGAAGAAATCCCGCCCTTGGACGAGGCCCGAAGTCTCGGCGAGCAAAGGCCCGCACACCTCTTCGGTCACGCCGGGATAGACGGTGCTCTCATAGACGATCGTGGCCGGGCGGGCCGGGTCGATCAGGCCGGCGACGGTACGGGTGGCGCCGAGCAAAGGCGAGAGGTCGGGCCGATTCGCCCCGTCCACAGGCGTCGGCACGGTGACGATGTAGAAGTCGGCGCCGCGCGCATCGTCTGTCCGATCGGTGACCTTGAGAGGCGAGGTGCGGAGGCGGTCCGGTTCGACTTCGTTGGTTCGGTCCTGGCCTTGGCGAAGTTCCGCCACGCGGCCGGAATCCACGTCCAGGCCGATGACCTCGAAATGCCCGGCGAGGGCGACGGCCAGAGGCAGGCCGACATAACCAAGGCCGACAACGACGATTCGGGGCTCATTCGAAAGATGCATGCAGGCGCTGATAAGGCGGAGACGTAAAGCCCGCGTTAGCAATGGGCCTCCTGCCGCACGCCGCGCCTCCGCCGCAGATAAAAAAATAGCGGCCCGAAGGCCGCTACTCTTTTCGACGTGATCAGCAGATCACGGGCTCGACGGACGGTCGCCGCCACCGCTGGTGGCCGCGAGGATGCCGAGGATCACCGCAATGATCGCGACCAGCGGAATGATGAAACCCCCGCGAAGCTCGCTGGACTGGCCAGAAACCTGCGTGCCGGTGCTCGCTGCAACGGAGAGCGGCGCCGCAGAAGTCTGCGCCAAAACCGGGGTGCTGGCCATGGAAACCGCAAGAGCCGCGGCCACGGATGCCTTCTTCAAACTCATTTTGAACTCCCTGTTGAGCTGTTCGATTTTGGCACTGCCACAGCCCTATTGGATTGACAAGCCTGAATCTGTAACTGTTTCGCGACGTTGCTGTGGTGTTGCCGGATTGCACGACTTGTCGTTAACGCATGGTAAAGCGCAACCCTTCGGTCGGGCCGCGCATGGAAAAATCTGATGGCGCGTCGGTGCGTTGGCTTGGTTCTGGCCTTCTTGTTGTTTGCGGGACTGTCCCCCGCCTGGTCGGCGGCGCCACGGACCACGGCTTCACTTGCGTCGATTCGGGCGGTGGACCGGCGGGTGGCGACGATCGGCCACCGGCTGGCGGTCGCCAATCTCGCCTGGTGCGGGCGGACGGAGTGGCGGCACGGCCTGGTGCTGCTGCGGCTTTCCGACATATCCGGCGGCCTGCGCGGCGAGGTGCTGAGCGCCTTCGGCGCGGCGCAGGGCCTCGGCATCATGGCGCTGGCGGCGGATGGGCCGGCGGAGCGGGCCGGGCTCAGGCCGAACGACATCATCACCGGCTTTGACAGCCACACGCTGCCCGCAGGCCAAGCCTCGAACCAGAGCTGGTTTGCCGCCTTGGGCGCGGCGTTCGAGGATGGCGAGGCGCAGGTGGCTATCCTGCGGGGCGGTGCCAGCATGACGGTCAGGGTGCGCGGCGAGCGCGGCTGTGCGACCGTCTTTCAGGGCGCGCCGCGCCAGTCGCGCGACGCCAATGCGGACGGCGTCACCGTCAACGTCAATGTCGGGCTGATCGACTATGCTGAGGGCGACGACGAGCTGGCCGCGGTGATGGCCCATGAATTCGCGCATAATGTGCTGCGGCACCGCGACCGGCTGAGCGCGACCGGCCGTCGCAGCAGCGCCGTCCGCCAGACCGAAATCGAGGCGGACCGGCTCAGCGTCTATCTGATGGAGCGGGCTGGCTACGATCCGGAGGCGGCGATACGTTTCTGGAACCGCTACGGGCCCCATCCGCTCAACTTCCTGCGGTCGCGCGACCATCCCGGCTGGCGCGAGCGCGTGGCCCTGATGCAGGCCGAGATCGCTAAGATCCGCGCCGCGCGAGCCGCCGGACAGGCACCGGTCCCCGACTTCGTAACCCTGCCCTGGCCGAGCTAGGTCGAGAGGAACCAGCGCTCCGTCCCCTCCAACCCAATCGCGGTGAGGCGGCCGGAGGCGAAGGCGCCGGTATCGATGCCGATGCGGTTGGAGCGGATGTCGATATCCTCGGTGATCGAGTGGCCGTGCACGACGATCCTCTGGAAGCTATCCCGATGGGTCAGGAATTCGTCGCGGATCCAGAGCAGATCTCCAAGCTCCTGTTCCGCCAGCGCCACGCCTGGCTTGATGCCAGCATGGACGAAAAGATAGTCGCCAAGTTCGATCCAATTCTCGAATCCGGCGAGAAAGGCGAGGTGCTCGGTCGGCACGATCTGCTCGGCGAGAGCAGCCAGCCCATCGAAATCGAGCGACCGGTAATCTTCCTCAGTGATGCCGTAACTGAGCAAGGTCTCCCGGCCGCCGATCCGGTTCAGGAAGCGGAGGGCGCGGCGGTCGCCCGACATGGCGCGCAAGAATACCTGCTCGTGATTGCCCATCAGGAAGCGGAGATTGGACTGTCGCTTCGAAAGATCGAGCAGGCGCTGCACCACGCCGCGCGAATCGGGCCCGCGGTCGATCAGGTCGCCCAGAAAGATGTAGCGCGTCTCGACGCTTTCGCCGCGCGCCGCATCGTCGTCCGCGATTCTGGCGAGCAAAGCGTCGAGCAGGTCGAGCCTGCCGTGAATATCCCCGATTGCATAAACGCGGACGCCCGCCGGAACCTGTTCGGCAGCCGGTTGCGAACGCCGGACGAGGTTGAGCAGTCCTTTGATGGGCATGGCCTTTAAACGAGGAAGTCTGTCGGGGCGCAGGCCAGATAGGGCGTGCCGCCGCCGACTTCAATCGCATGCGCCGCACGCGGCTCGCCACTTGATCGCCGCCAAACAGCTCTCTATCCGGTGCCGGTCACGGCAAGCCGAGGAAGTAGAGCTTGAATCAAGAGTGGTTATGGGCGGCGGTCATCATCGCCGCCCCTTTTGTGATTTTCGCCGCCCTGGAAGTCTACAGCCTGCTCAGGCGGCGGCGCTACGCTGCGATCGCGCGGCGGTCGAAGGACCTGGCGCGCCCGCCGGTCGGGTCGCGGCCCGACCGCGCGAGCTGAGCGGAGCCGTGAGGAAAGGAAGATTGGGCCGGCTCGGCCTGGTGCTTGCCCTGCTCTTCATCGCCTGCCCGGGCAATGCCTTCGCCGCGGTTGAAATATCCTTCTATGCGCGCGAGCTCGGCACCAATTTCCCGCACGGCTTTGTCGTCCTCAAGGGGACGGTCGATGCCACCGGCGAGCAGGTGGATACCAGCCTGGGCTTCACTGCCCATTCGGTGACGCCCGCTTTGCTGTTCGGCGCGGTTCGCGGCGAGGTGGAGGTGCTGGAGCCCGGCTATATCGCACGCAGCGACCGCAAGTTCGCGGTGACGCTGACCGACGCGCAATATCATCGGGTGCTTGCGATCGCCGAGGAGTGGCGGAATGCGCCGCAGCCCTCCTATCGTTTGCGGCAGCATAGCTGCGTCCACTTCGTGTCCGCCATCGCGGCGGCGATCGGGCTCAGGGTCGACAATGACCAAAGGCTGATGAACCGGCCGCGCTCCTTCCTGGAGCGGGTCATGGAGCTGAACCCGCAGCTCGCCCCGCCAGTCGCAGCGGGCGCCAGCCCCGCCCCGTAAGCCCCGGTTAATTCAGCATTGGCCAGTTTTGGCCTTTCTGCTTATGGTCCGCGCACGGGCTAAAGGTTGATTGGGGTGCGTCCAGTAATGGGTGAGCGTTCGCCGACCGGATCGGGAAGAAGGGCAGCGATTCGGGCGTTCCGCACCGGCCTTGCCGCAGGCGCCGTCTTCTGCGCCGTTCCCGCCTTTGCGCAGCCGCCCGCCCAGCCCGCGCCGCCGACCCGCCAGGAAATCGACCGCCCGCCACCACCGAGCGTCGAGCAGCCGCGCGCGCGGCTGACCGTCGAGGGCGGGATCGAGCGGGCGCCCTGCGCGCTGGACCGGCCCGAATATCAGAATATCCGCTTCACCCTGAGCGACGTCGCCTTCGACGATCTGCACGGGATGGCGGCGGACCAACTCCGCTCCGCCTGGGCGCGCTACCAGGGCCAGGAAGTGAATGTCGCGGTGATCTGCGAGATCCGCGACCGCGCCGCGACCATGTTGCGCGAGGCGGGCTATATCGCGGCGGTCGAGGTGCCGGAGCAGAGGATCGCGGACGGCCGCGTCCACTTCACCGTGCTGATGGCCAAGCTGGTCGGCATCCGCGTGCGCGGCGATGCGGGCCGCTCCGAGCGCCTGATCGCCGGCTATCTGAACAAGCTGACCGAGCAGGAGGTGTTCAACCGCTTCGACGCGGAGCGCTATTTGCTGCTCGCCGGCGACCTGCCGGGCTATGAGGTTCGGCTGGCATTGCGCTCCGCCAATGCGGGCCGGGGCGAGGTGATTGGCGAGGTCAGCGTCGTCCACACGCCGGTCATGGTCGATCTCAACGTCCAGAATCTGGGCTCGCGCGAGCTTGGCCGCTGGGGGGCCTTGCTGCGCGCGCAGATTTACGGCCTGACCGGGCTTGGCGACCGGACCACCCTCGCCGTCTATTCGACCGCGGACACGCACGAGCAGCAGACCGTGCAGGTCGGTCATGACTTCCGGGTCGGCGGCGAGGGCCTGACCCTCGGCGGGCAGCTCACTTATTCCTGGGCGAACCCGGACCTGAACCTGCCCAATGTCGATCTTAAATCCCGCACGCTCTTCGCCACGGTGGAGGCAAACTATCCGTTCATCCGCCGGCAGTCGCGAACGCTGCGCGGCTCGGTCGGCGTCGACATCATCGACCAGGATATCGACTTCAACGGCCTCCCGCTGAACCGGGACCGGCTGCGCGTCGCCTATGCGCGGCTCGTCTTCGACGCGCTCGGCCTCGTGCCCGGCAATCCGGAATACACGCCCGCGGAGCCGCGTTGGCGCCTCGGCCTCAATGCGGAGGCGCGGCAGGGCCTGTCGATCCTCGGCGCCAGCGCGGGCTGCGGGCCCGGGCTGATCAACTGCCTCGCGCCGGGGGTCGTGCCGCCGACCCGGCTCGAGGGCGATCCCACGGCGACCGTCTTCCGGGGCGGGGTGAGCGCGGAGTACCGGCCGATTCCCAGGCTCACCTTCGCCTTCAGCCTGAATGGCCAATATAGCGCCCATCCCCTGCTCAGCTTCGAGGAATTCTCGGCCGGCAATTATACGGCCGGGCGTGGCTACGATCCCGGCGCCTTGCTCGGCGACAGCGGCGTCGGACTACAGGCCGAGCTGCGCTATGGACGGAAATTCCCGCGCCGGCCCGACGAGTTCGTCGCCGAACCCTATCTCTTCTTCGACCATGCCTGGGTGTGGAACCAGGACGTGCTGTTCGCGCTCGGCCGGCAGGAGCTCAGTTCGATCGGCGGCGGCGTCCGCGCCGCCTGGGGCGACCGCTTCCGGCTCGACGTCTTCCTCGCGACACCGCTCGACCGGCTGCCCTTCCAGACCAGCCGCGGCGACACCCGCCTGCTCGTCTCGCTCACCACCCGCCTGTGGCCATGGAGATCAAGATGACGATGTCCGCGCCGTCCCGTCCGCTGAAGCGCGCCTTGCTGATCGGCTGCGGGTTGGCTGCCTTGGGCGGCATGGCCGGCACCGCGGACGCCCAGGCGTTCGACGGGACGCCGGCGACCATCTTCGGCAGCGTCGTCTACAACCGTGCGACACCGGGCGTCGAAACCGTCACCATCAACTCCAACACGGCGGTGATCGACTGGCGCCCGAACAGCGCGAACTTCCTCCCGACCGGCAACATTGCCACCTTCACCAACGGCGTGAACAACCCCGACTTCGTCGTCCTCAACCGCATCCTCTCGACGGTGCCGATGCGGTTCGACGGCACCGTCCTCTCGCAGCTGGTCAACGGGGCCGGCGCCACCACGACGGGCGGCACGGTGATCTTCTCCAGCCCCGGCGGCCTGATCGTCGGCGCGACCGGCGTGTTCGACGTCGGCAGCCTCGTGCTCACCACGCTGAACGTCGATGTCGATGCCGGGGGCAATTTCTACGATGCCGGGACGCGTGGCATCACGCTCAGCTCTCCGCCCAGCCCGATCGGCAGCCCGGCGGTCGTCACCCAGGCCGGGGCGCAACTCCGCGCGCTGCAGCCCAATTCCTACATCGCCCTGATCGGGCCGGTCGTGCAGCATGGCGGATCGACCCGGGTGAACGGCTCCGCCGCCTATGTCGCCGGCGAGCAGGTGACGTTCCGCGCCAATCAGGGCCTGTTCGACATCATTGTCGACACCGGCAGCGACGTGGCGATCCCGCTGACCCATACCGGCTCGACCGGCGGGCCGGCGAATGTCGCCGCCGGCGACAATCACGCCATCTACCTGGTCGCCATGCCGAAGAACCAGGCGATCACCGCCGTCCTGCAGGGCGATATCGGCTTCGACCCGGCGGTGACGGCGGGCGTCGAGAATGGCGTGATCGTGCTGTCGGCCGGCGCCAATATCGATGACGGCGTGGTCGATCGCTATGGCGGACTCACGGGCACGCCCGCGCCCGATCAGGCGGCGAATTTCGAGATTAACGGGGGCGTCGTCCGGTCCGACCTGATCGGCGTCGCCAGGACCAACATCCGCGCCCGGCCGATCGGCACGCCGACGCTCACCTTCCAGCAGGATGTCAATCTGTTCGGCGGCACCCTGGCGAGCATTTCCGTTTCAACCAACCAGACGGTGACCGTGCTCGGCAACGCGCTCGTTTCCGCGGCGGCCTTCAACACGCTTACCCCGGCGCAGCTCAATCTCACCGGCGGCCAGGCGCGCATCTTCACCAGCGACGGCGGCACGATCCACATCTTCGGGACGGCGACGGTCGATGCCTCGGCCCGCGGGCTGCCGGGCAATGCCGGGACGCCGGGCACGGGCACTGGCGGCAGTGCCGACGTCAATGCCGGCGCCGGCGGCACGATCACGATCGACGGCGCGCTCACCATCCTCGCGCGGGGCGAGGGCGGCATCAGCCCGGATCCGCCGCAGATCGACGGCGCCGCCGGCACGGGCGGGTCGGCGGTCCTGACCGCGCTCGCCGGCGGCACGGTCACCGCCAACGGCACCGTCACCATGGATGCGACCGGGGATGCGAGCTTTTCCGGACCGGGCGCGACGCGCAACGCCGCAGTTGGGACCGGCGGCGTCGCCCAGGTGCTGGCGGCGTCTGGCGGCACGATCACGATCGCCCAGGCCTTCAACGCGACCGCGGACGGCTTCGGTGGCTTCCAGTCCGATTTCGGAAGCAATTTTGCCGGAGGCAACGGCACCGGCGGTGGCGTCGGGATCGGGGCGGGCGCGGGCACGGTAACGTTCAACGGCAGCGTCAACCTGAGCGCTTCGGGCAGCGGCGGGGCAGGCCCGACCGGAGGCCGGGGCCAGGGCGGCAGTATCCTGGTGCAGACGGCGATCGGCACGATCAACTTCAACGGCGGCGCCACCGGCACGGCTGGCGGCAGCGGCGGCGATTCGATCAGCACGGGCGTGCAGGGCGGCACCGGGCAGGGCGGGACGATCCGCCTCAGCGCAACGTCCGGGACCGGCGCATCGCGCATCGCCGGCGGCGCCGTCAGCCTGTCGGCGCCGGGCCAGGGCGGCCTCGGCGGTGGCGCGGCCCAGACCGGGCAGACGGGCGGCAATGGCGGCGCCGGCATCGGCGGCAGCGTCTCCGTGCTTGGCGAATCGGGCAATGGCGTGGTCGATCTCGGCGCGGTGCAGCTCGCGGCCGACGGCACGGGCGGCGCGGGCGGGCCCGCGGACACCGATACCGGCGGCGGTGTTGGCGGCACGGGCACCGGCGGCACGGTGGTGCTCGGCACCCAGGCGACGGCGAACGTCCCCCAGACCACCGGCGGCACGGGTTGCGTCCGCCGATCTCAGCGCGCGGCATTGGCGGCACCGGCGGCTTCGGCACCGGGACCGGCGGCGTCGGCACTGGCGGCACCGCCTCGGTCTCGGCGGTCGGCGCGCCGGTCACCGTGACCGGCGGGACCAATCTTACCGCCAATGGCGTGGCCGGCGCTGGCGGCTCTTCGCCGAGCGGGGCGATTGGCGGCGTGGGCCGGGGCAGTGGCGGGATCGCCAACCTGACGGCGGCCCCGTCGTCGCTGACCGGCGCGGCCGGCAGCACCAGCCTGGCCGCGGTGACCGGGAGCGCCAGCGGCATCGGCGCGAGCAGCAGCGGCAACATTGCCGGCGAATGGCATGTCGGCGCCAGCGGCGGCAGCACGGTCGCCGCAACCAGCCTGACTCTCACCGCCACCGCTCAGGGCAATACGCCGGGCGCCCCGCCGGCCTCCACGATCGATCCGCAGAACGGCACGGTCACCGTCAGCGGCACGGCCCAGCTCAGCACGACGGGCGATATCAGGGTGAACGCGACCCAGAACGGGCGCATCGCCGGCGGCCGCTACGAATTGGTCTCGGGCCGCGATATCGTGATGAGCCACACCGCCCCGGCCGCAGGGGCCTTCACGTTCGACGTCGCCAATCTGTTCGTGCAGGCCGCGCGCGACGTGACGCTGAACGCCGGCACCGTGACCCGCGCCAGCGCCGTCACCGACGTCCGCGCCCTGCGCAACGCCACGATTGCCGGGCGCATGACCGGGCAGGAAATCCGGATCGGCTCGATCGACCTTGACCTGCAGGCGACCGGGCAGATCGGCGACGCGGCGACCCAGCTCGTGATCCTCGACGTGGATGGCGGCGACAACGGGTCCTTGTTCACGGGCACGCCAGGACTCGCGCTCGGGCCGGCCCAATTCACTGTGCTCGGCGGGACCACGCAGGGCCCGGGCTACACGCTGACCAATGCGGAGGCGGGCCGCATCCGGGCCGCGACCTTGCGCATCCTCGCGCCGGCCCTCGGCGCCGCGGCCAACCGGGCGCCGGACCTGATCATCCGCGACCTCGCCCTGAACGGCGGCGGCGCCGCAACCGGGCTCGGCACGCTGGAGATCATCTCCCCGGGCATCGGCCGGGTCGAAGGCAATGTGCTGATGGCCGGGGCGAGGGCGCAGGACGGATTGCTGATCAACGCCCGCGACCGGCTGGAGGTGGTGACACCGACGGCGAGCGTCCGCGTGCGCGACGGCAATGGCGCGCCGGGCGGCACGCTCACCCTCGTCTCCAACAATCTCTGGGTGGCCTCGTCGGCGATCATCGACCTGCTGCGCGCCAATCCGGACTATGCGGGGCGCAACGACGATCTGATCGACGACGACGGCGTCAATGCGCCGCGCGGCTTCATCGAGGGCAATGCCGTGCAGCTCACCACGCGCGGCTCGCTGTTCGTCCAGAACACGACCTCGGCGCGCGGCACCTTCGCCAGCGGGCGCGATTTCGGCGGGGTGACGACGGGCGCGGGCGGCCTCACGATCAGTTCGCTCGGTACCGTGCCGGCCCTGGTCTACGCCTTCGGGCGGCGCCTCAATCCCGACGGCAGTTTCACCACCGGCGACACCTTCTTCTTCGCGTCCAGCTACAATGCCGGCGGCGCGCCGCTCACGGCCGGCTATACGCAGACCGGAGCGGTCAACACCTGCATCATCGTCACCGGCCAGTGCGGGCCGCGTGTGCCGCCCAATACCGGCGTTGGCGGCAAAGAGCCGGTGGTCGGCCCCACCGACGGCTCGGTCGCCATCCTGCTGCCGCAAGGCGAACGGGACGACGTGATCGACAGCAGTTTCGCGGCCGATCCGCTGATCGAGGAGCCGGTGACCAGCGGCAGCGAGCCCGGCCAGTGGAATTGCGATCCGGACCATGACGGGGACTGCGATGATCAGCCTCATTAAACGCGCGACCCTCTTCATCGCCGCCGCCGCGGGGCTGCTCGCGACGGGCGGCGGCGCGCAGGCGCAGGGGCTGAGCGTCCAGCAGAGCTTCCGCATCGGCTCCGGCACCGGCACGCTTTGCACCGCGGAAGCGCAGATCCAGTCGCCCGTCTTCGGCACGATCTTCGACCGGGGCTATCAGGTCGTATGCCGCGACGCGGCGGTGCCGGTCGGCCAGCTCTACGTGCTGCGGCTGCGCGGCGGCCCCGATCCGGCGCCGCGGCTGGCGGCTTTGCGCGAGGGCAAGGCCACCTGTCAGGGCAGCGAGACGGTCCAGGTCGAGGGGCTCGGCGCGGTCGAGGCACTGACCTGCCGGCTGACCGACGCAGACGTCGCTTATCGCGTCTATCTCCACCGCAGCGGGCGCTCGCTTTACGTGGCGGAAGGCTTTGGCGGCTATGACAGTGCGCTGCAGCTCGGGCTTCGCAGCCTCGTCGCCGACCGGGTGATCGACGGCCAGGTGCAGATCGCGACGACCGGGGCCGGCGACCCCGCCGCTTTCGCGCGGGCGCTGGCGGGGGTGCAGGATCCGCAACGCGCGCTGGCCGAGGCTTATCGCCGCAACAATGCCGGCGCCTATGCGGAATCCTCCGAATATTTCGCCGCGCTCGTGCCGCGCGATACCGGCCCGGGCGGCCGCGCCGAGGCCCTGGTCAATGAGGGGATCCAGCGCTCCAACCTTGGACGTTATGCTGAGGCGGATGCTTTGTTCGCGCAGGCGCAGGACATGGCCGGCGACGATCCGGTCACCGCGCGCCGGCTGCGCAATTACCGGGCGATGCATTTGCTGAACCAGGGTCAGGCCGCACAGGCCTTGGCGGAGCTGGACACGCCGGTGCCGGCGATCGGCGGCAGCGCCGCGGTCAACGAGCTGGTCATCGACCGGCCGACGGCAGGGCGGCTCAGCGCGGAATCGCCCGGCGCGGGCCGGCTGCGCGGGCCGGAAGGGCTGACCCCGGCGGACAAGGCGCAGATCCTGGACGGGCAGGCGCTGCACCTGCGCGGCGTGATCCTGCATCTGCAGAACCGCAACGCCGAGGCGCCGGCGCCGCTCAATCGCGCGCTGACCGAACTGGTCGCGATCCGCGGCGGCCGCATCGCCGCCACCTTGTGGCTGCGCGCCCAGGTTCATGGCGAGCTTGCGGACCTCGCCGAAGCACGGGGCGACCAGGCCGAGGCGGAAGCCCAGCACCGCACCGCCATCCAATTGCTCGAAACCAATTATCCGGGCTCGGCGGCGCTCTACAGCGCCAAGGCCCGGCTCGCCGGCTATTATGCGCGCACCGGCCGCACCGCCCCGGCGCTCGCCCTCTACCGCGAGATCGTGCAGGCCAATCTGGACAGTGGCGACAGCTCGCCGGCGCTGCGCCGTCAGCTCGAGCCCTATTTCGAATTGCTGGTCCAGGGCGATGCCGGTGCCAGTGCGACCGCCGATCTGTTCACCGCCAGCCAGATCCTGGTCCGCCCCGGCGTTGCCCAGACGCAGGCGATCCTGGCGCGCGAGCTCAGCGGCGGCTCGGATGAGGCGGCGCGCATGTTCCGCCAGTCGGTGACGCTCACCCGCGACATAGAGCGCGGCCGGGTCGAGCTGGCCAGACTCGAAAGCAGCGACCAGCCCAGCGCCGCCGGCACCGCGCGGATCGTCGAGTTGCGCGCGTCGCTGGCGCAATGGCAGCGCGATCAGGTGGCGATGCAGGCGAGCCTCGCCCAGTTCCCGCGCTACCGGGCGGTGACCAGCGGCGCGTTGCAGCTTGCCGATCTCCAGGCTTTGCTCCGACCCGGTGAGGCCTATTACAAGATGATCGCGCTCGGCGAGCACGCTTATGCGGTGTTGGTGACGCGAGGCGCGGCCCGCGCCTTCCGGATCGGCGCCAGCCCGCGCGATCTCGACCGGCAGGTCGATGCGCTGCGCACGACCATCTCGGTCGTGCAGAACGGCCAGCAGCTCACCTATCCCTTCGATCTGGAAGGGGCCTGGCGGCTCTACCAGGAATTGTTCGCACCCGTGGCCGGCGACATGGCGGGCGTGACCCATCTGGTCTTCGAGCCGGACGGGGCGATGATGCGGCTGCCGCCGAACCTGCTGGTCATGGACCATGGAGCGATCGATGCCTATCGCGCGCGCATGGCCGCCAATCCGAACGATGACGGCTTCGATTTCCGCGGCGTGCAATGGCTCGGCCGCGGCCGCGACATCTCCACCGCCGTGTCCGTCCGCGCCTTCCGCGACCTGCGCAACGCGCCGCCGAGCCGGGCCCGCGCCGCCTATCTCGGCTTCGGCCAGAACGAGCCGGCGCGGGGCTATTATCTGCCCGCGGGCGGGGGCGCACGGGGGGCGGACGGGTTGCAAGCCAACTGCACCTGGTCGCTCGCCGCCTGGAACCGGCCGATTCCCGCGGACGAGTTGCGCGCTGCCGGCGCGGCCGTGAGCATGGGCCGGCCGGGAGAGGCGGAGATCGTCACCGGCGCCGCCTTCACCGACACCGGGATCATCGCGCGGAGCGACCTCAATCAATATCGCATCCTCCATTTCGCGACCCACGGCCTGACCACGCCGCCGCGCCCGGAATGCCCGGCGCGGCCGTCTCTGCTGACCAGCTTCGGTGGCGCGGATTCGGACGGCTTGCTGAGCTTCGCCGAGATTTACGACCTGCATCTCGACGCCGACCTTATCATCCTCTCCGCCTGCGACACGGCGAGCCGGGGCAGCGCCACCGCCGCCGCCGAGGCAGGCCTGTCGGGCAATGGCGACTATGCGCTGGACGGGCTGGTCCGGGCCTTTGTCGGCGCCGGCGGCCGGATCGTCCTCGCCAGCCACTGGCCGGTGCCGGACGATTTCAACGCAACGCAAAGGCTGATCACCGGCCTGTTCCGGGCGCCGCCCGGCACGGCCACGGCTGGCGCGCTCCGCCAGGCGCAGCGCGCCTTGATGGATGAGCGCGACACCTCCCATCCTTACTACTGGTCCGGCTTTGCGGTGGTCGGTGACGGCAGCGCGCCGGTGGTGCGCCAGGAGCCGGCCAGAACTGCCTCAGCTTATTGAACCTTCACCGAATTTGATTGTTAATGGCGTCGCCGCCGACCCACCCGGCGGCTGAGCGGGGCCTATTGAAAGAAACGCGGATCCTGGCAGTGGCGATTGCGGGGGGTGTCATCGCGGCGCCGGTCGCCGCTCGCGCGCAAGGCGCGCCCGCGCCCGCCAGGCGGGAAGCGCCGGCCTTCGTCCCGGCCCCGGCGCCACCGGGCGCGCCCGCGCAAGGGGACAACCAGTCGATCGTTCCCGACGATCAGTTCCACGACGCGCTGCCGCCGCTGGATCCCAGCCTTTACGACCCGCTGCCGCCACTCGATCCGGCCGCGCCTGCTTTCCCGCCCGTCCCCGGCCCGGTGGAGAATGCGCCGCTCGGCGACCCGGCTTTGTCCGAGCCGCTGCCGCCGCTCTCCAGTTTCAGCACCGAGCCGGTCGGCGCGCAGCCCGCGGCCTCCGACGCGGAGGGCGAGACGGTGCAGCGCGTACGCTACACTCTCGTCGTCGAGGGGATGCAGGAGACCGGGCTTGAGGGCCACTTCCGCGATCTCTCCGCGCTTGACGATGCCGAGGGCGAGGCGGTCAACGGCGCGATGATCGCGGCGCGGGCCGAGGAAGACAAGGCGATGGTCGTTCGCCTGCTCCGCTCCGAGGGCTATTATGACGCGGCGGCGACCTCGACGATCGAGCAATTGCAGGGCGAGGCGGGGCGGCTGCGCGTCACCATCACCGTCGCCGCCGGCAGCCGCTACAATTTCGGCGCGATCAACATTGCAGGTGCGGACACCGATCCGCCAGGCATGGCGCGGACCTTCCTGCCGCTGACCACCGGTCACCCGATCCGCGCCGCCGACGTCGAGGCGGCGGAGGCGAACGTGCTGCTGCGCCTGCCGCAAATGGGCTATCCCTTCCCCGAGCTCGGCCTCAGGGACATCGTGCTCGATCCCGACACCCATGTCGGCGACTATGCCTTGCCGGTCACGCCCGGACCCTTGGCCCGCTTCGGCGGCTTCTACACGCAGGGCAATCTCGCCTTTGACGAGCGCCATGTCGGCGTGCTGGCCCGCTTCCGCCGGGGCGAGCTCTATGACCGGCGGAAGGTCGACGATCTCCGCGAGGCGATGGTCTCGACGCGGCTCTTCTCGACCGTCTCCGCCGAGCCGGTCCTGAGCCTCGAAACCGCGCCGGACGGGGTCCAATATGTGAACATCCTGGTCCAGCAGGACGTGGGTCCGGTCCGCTCGCTCGATCTCTCGGCCGGCTATTCGACCGGCGAGGGCATAAGGCTGGAGGGCGCCTGGGAGCATCGCAACCTGTTCCCGCCGGAAGGCTCGTTCCGGATCGCGGCGGTCGCCGGCACCAAGGAGCAGAATCTCTCCCTCCGCTTCCGCCGCAACAATTGGGGCCTTCGCGACCGCGCCCTGCTCTTCCAGCTGGAGGCGGGCCGCCGGGATTATCTGGCCTATCAGGGCTATACCGCGCGCCTCTACGGACTGGTCAGCCGGGAATCGACGCCGATCTGGCAGAAGCGCTGGACCTATGCCTATGGCGCGGAGCTGCTCGCCACCAATGAGAGCCGGACGGGGACGCCGCAAATCTCGCTCGGTAATCCCTATTTCATCGGCGGGCTGATCGGCCAGCTCGGCTACGACCGCTCGAACAGCCTGCTCGACCCGACCCGCGGCTTCCGGCTCACCGCGCGGGTCAATCCCGAGGCGTCGCTGCGCAACGGCACCGAAATCTACATCCGCAACCTGATCGACGGCAGCGCTTATTATCCGGTCAGCGACCAGCTCACCATTGCGGGGCGGGTGCGCTTCGGCTCGATCGTCGGGATCGCCCGCGACGATCTCGCGCCGTCGCGGCGGCTTTATGCGGGCGGCGGCGGCTCGGTGCGCGGCTTCGGCTATCAGGAGCTTGGGCCCAAGGACCTCAACAACATTCCGCTTGGGGGCCGCAGCCTGTTCGAATTCTCGCTCGAGGGCCGCTACCGCTTCGGCAATTATGGCGTGGCCGCCTTCGTGGACGGCGGCCAGGTCTATGAGGCCCAATATCCGACCTTCGATTCCATGCGCTTCGGAGTCGGCGTCGGCGGCCGGATCTACACCAATTTCGGGCCAGTAAGGGTCGATGTCGCGACGCCGGTCAACCGCCAGCCGGGCGAATCCTGGGTCAGCGTCTATGTCTCGATCGGGCAGGCCTTCTGATGGCCGGCGAAGTGTCTTCCGAGACCGTCACGGTCCTCCGCAAGCGTCCCCTTGGGTGGCGGATCGCCAAATGGGTGGCGATCGTCCTGGGGGTTCTGGTCGCGGCCGTTGCGGGGTTCCTGCTCTGGCTGAACACCGATGCCGGCCATCGCTGGGTCGTCGACCGGATCAACGCGACCGAGACCACCTCCGGCTTCAGGATCCATGTCGAGCGGATCGACGGCTCGGTCTACGGCAAGCTGACGTTGCGCAACGTCCAGTTCGGCGACACGCAAGGCACGTTCGCGACCGCGCCGACGGCGACGCTCGATTACCGGCCGCTGGCCTATCTGTTCGGCGGCCGGATCGACGTGCGCGAGCTAGACGTCCCGGAGGCGCGGATGACCCGCAACCTGTCGCTGCGGCCCGGCGACCCGAACGCGCCCTTGCTGCCCGACATCACGCTCGACATCGCCCGCCTCCATGTCGGGCGGCTGGCGATCGACCCGGCAGTTACCGGGCGGCGCCACCTGGTCTCGCTGGACGGGCGGGCGCAGATCGCCGACGGCCGCGCTCTGGTGACGCTCGATGCGGGCACGATCGCGGCGCCTGGCCTTGCCGGCGGCGACCGGGTGCGGTTGCTGCTCGACGCGGTGCCGTCCGCGAACCGGCTCAACCTCGCGGTCAACGTGCAGGCGCCGGGCGAGGGCTTCATCGCCGGCCTGACGGGGACCAACCAGCCGATGACCCTCATCATCGGCGGCAACGGCAGCTGGGCGAACTGGCGCGGCCGCGCCGTCGCGACTCTGGGCGGCCAGCCGCTCTCCAATCTGGAGGTCACCGCCCGCGACGGCAATTTCAATCTGGACGGACCCGTCTGGGCGGCCCTGCTGGTGACCGGCCCGGCGCAGCGGCTGGCCGAGCCGATCACTATGGTCCACGCCGAAGGCCGGCTGGCGCAGCGCAAGGCGGATGTCCGGCTGCGCCTCTACAGCCGCGCCTTCGCTGCGGCGGCGGAAGGCCGGGTCGACCTCGGCGGCAATGCCTTCGAGGAATTGCGCGTCGCGGCCCGCCTGCTTCAGCCGGGCGCGATCGCGCCTAACCTGTCCGGGCAGGATGTCCGCCTCGCTTTGGTCCTGAACGGGCCCTTCGCCAGGCCGGAGGTTCTCTACAATCTGAGCGCGGCGCAGCTCACCATGGCGGGCGCGACGATCGAGCGGCTGCAGGCGAGCGGCCATGCGCAGGTGCGCGCCGGCGACATCATCGTGCCGGTGCGGGCGCATGCGGCGCGGATCACCGGCTATGACGCGATAGCCGGCGGCAGCCTCGCCAATGTCACCCTGGTGGGCCAGCTCGGCGTCACCGGCCTCCGGCTGGTCTCCGACAATATGCTGCTCAATTCGGACCGGATCCAGGCGCGGCTGGCTCTGGCCTTCGATCTCGCCCAGGGCCGCTACCTCGCGGCCCTGCAAGGGCGGGTGAACAACTATCTGGTCGATGGCGTCGGCCTGTTCGACGTCAACCCCCGGCTCGACATGACCCAGAATGCCGCCGGCTTCGGCCTCAGGGGCCGGATTGCCGCGCAGACGCGGCGGATCACCAACGAGACGGTGCAGCAATTGCTCGGCGGCGTCGGCACGCTCAGCGCGAACGTGGTCATGGACCCGTCCGGTCTGATCCATGTCGGCGACATGCGCCTCTCGGCACCGGCGCTCCGGATCACGTCGGGGAACGGTCTCTACCGGCCCGACGGCACGCTCGACTTCCGCCTCGCGGGGGTCAGCACGGATTACGGGCCGCTCGGCGTGCGCATCACCGGCCTGGCCAGCGCCCCGCGCGTCGAGGTTGCCGCCGCCAGCCCGGGCTATGGCCTCGCCGGCATCCGCGCCACGGTGCGGCCGGTGGCGGAGGGCTGGGCGGTGCTGGCGGAAGGCGGCTCGCGCTACGGCCCGTTCAACGCCGACATTGTCATCGTCTCCAACCGAAGACCGTTCACGGTCCGGGTGAACCGGTTGACCTATGCGGGGGTCAATTTCACCGGCAATCTGGTGCGGACAGCGGCCGGGCCGTTCGAGGGGACTTTGGCCTTCACCGGCAGCGGGCTTACCGGCAATGCCGTGCTCGGCGCCGCCGGCAACCGGCAGCGCATCGCGCTGACCGCCGACGCCAATGCATTGCGCACGCCGGGCGACAATCCGATCATCGTCCAGCGCGGCTTCATCCGCGCCGACCTCCTGCTGCCCGCCAATGACCGGGAGACGATCGAGATCAGCGGCGACGCCCAGCTCGCCGGGCTGACGGCCGACGAGCTCATGGTTCAGCGCGCCCGCGTCCATATCGACCTGCGCAATGGGGTGGGCACGGGCCAGTTGTTCGCGGAAGGGCGCCGCGGCG
>JBGAHY010000027.1:0-46043 GCA_044225925.1 Allosphingosinicella sp. | reverse complement strand
CGGCTAGCCGAAGGCCCATCAGCAGCGCCTCGACCCTCTGCTCCGCCGGCGTGATTTCGGTCTCCTCGACGATGCCATGGCCGTTCCGCGCCAGCGCGCCGAGCCAGTTCTCGGGTTTGCGGTGCCGCTGCGTTGCGACGCCGTTGCGCCGGCCATGGGCGCCGGGGCCCACGCCGGCATAGTTCTGGTAGCGCCAGTAAGCGAGATTGTGCCGGCTCTCCTCGGCCGGCCGGGCGTGGTTTGAAATCTCATAGGCCGGCAGGCCCGCCGCGCCCGTCATGTCCTGCGTCAGCTCGTATAAAGCCGCGCTTTCGTCCGGATCGGCGGGCACCAGTTCGCCCTTGGCGGCTAGCGCGGCGAAGCGCGTGCCGGGCTCGATGGTGAGCTGGTAGAGCGAGAGGTGGCCGGTGCCGAAGCCCAAGGCCCGTTCCAGCTCTGCCGCCCAGGCTTCGGCGCCCTGGCCGGGCAAGGCATAGATCAAGTCGAAGCTCACGCGGTCGAACACCGACTGGGCGGTCGCGAGCGCCGTCAGCCCTTCGTCCACATCATGCGCGCGCCCGAGGAAATGCAGCGCTTGATCGTCCAGCGACTGCAGCCCGAGCGACACCCTGTTCACCCCGGCGCTGGCGAGATCGGCGAAGCGAGCCGCCTCGACGGAGGATGGATTGGCCTCAAGCGTGATCTCGATCCCGTCCGCGAATCCCCAATGCCGCTCCGCCGCGCCTAGCAAGGCCTCGACCGTTGCCGGCGGCATCAGCGAGGGCGTACCGCCGCCGAAGAAGACCGAGCTCAGCCGCCGCCCCGGCGTTTGCGCCGCCTCAAAAGCGAGGTCCGCGAGCAGCGCGTCACGCCACCGGCCCTGATCGACCTGCTCCCGGACATGCGAATTGAAGTCGCAATAGGGGCATTTGGAGATGCAGAATGGCCAGTGGATGTAGAGAGCGAGATCGCCCTCCGTCGCGCTCACAGCAACGCGGCCACCAGCTTGCGGAAGGCGTCCGCGCGGTGGCTCATCGCGTGCTTGGCGTTGGGCGCCATTTCGCCGAACGTCTGCTCATGGCCGGCCGGCACGAAGATCGGGTCGTAGCCGAAGCCGTTGGCCCCGCGCGGCGGGAAGGTCAGCGTGCCGTCGACCCGGCCCTCGAACCATTCGCTATGTCCGTCCGGCCAGCAGACGGCGAGCGCGCAGACGAAATGCGCGTTGCGGCTCGCCTCGGGGCCGAGCGCCTCGAGCTCCGCCCGCACCCGCTCCATCGCGTAATTGAAGTCGCGCTCGCCGCTGACCTCGCCGGGTCCCGCCACCGGATCGACATGCGGGTCTTTCACCGCCCAGCGCGCCGAGAAGATGCCCGGCCGGTCGCCGAGCGCCCCGACGCAAAGGCCGCTGTCATCGGAAAGGGCAGGGTGGCCGGAAAGGTCCGCGGCGGCGCGCGCCTTCAAATCGGCATTGTCGATGAAGGTGGTGCCGATCTCGTCCGGCTCGGGCAGGTCCAGCTCGGCCGCGGAGACCGGCTCGATGCCATAGGGCCCGAGCAGCTCGCGGATCTCGCGCACCTTGCCTTCATTATGGCTGGCGATAACCAGCCGCCCGGCCTCGAGCTTGCGGGTCACCGCCCCGTGGCCTTGTCCTGCGCCGCGAAAATCTCGCTGCAGCCGATCCGCGCGAGCCTGAGCAGGCGCAGCAGCCCTTCCTCGTCGAACACTTCGCCTTCCGCGCTGATCTGCGCCTCCACCAATTTGCCGTCGCCGGTCAGCACGAAATTGCCGTCCGACCCGGCGGTGCTGTCCTCTGCATAATCGAGGTCGAGCACCGCAGTGCCGCTATGGATGCCGCAGCTCACCGCCGCGACCTTCTGGCGGATCGGATCACGCTCGATCAATTTGTTCGCGAGCAGCCCGTCGACAGCGAGGCGGAGCGCCACCCACGCGCCGGAAATCGCCGCCGTCCGCGTCCCGCCGTCCGCCTGGATCACGTCGCAATCGAGCGAGATCTGCCGTTCGCCGAGCGCCTCAAGGTCGACCACGGCCCGCAGGCTGCGCCCGATCAGCCGCTGAATCTCCTGTGTCCGGCCGGACTGTTTGCCCGCCGCCGCCTCGCGCCGTCCCCTTGTATGGGTGGCGCGCGGCAGCATGCCATATTCTGCCGTCACCCAGCCGCGCCCCTTGCCGCGCAGCCAGCCGGGCAGGTTGGTCTCCACCGAGGCGGTGCACAGCACGCGGGTGTCGCCGAAGCTCACCAGGCAGCTGCCCTCCGCATGACGCGTGAAGCCGGGCTCCATGACGATGGCGCGCATCTGGTCCGGCGCGCGGCCTGAGGGACGCATGACATTCCTTTCACTGAGATCGCGCGCGTCGTATCAGTATCTGCGGGTGAGGCAATGGCGCGGAGGCGATATGGCGAATTTGCGGGATGCGGGCAGGGCCTTTCTCCTTTTCGCCAGTTGCGCTGCCATGGCGCCATCCTCCGGTCATCGCCTGCCCGCCGACTCGATCAGCTTCGAGATCAACAGCTGGGGCTACCCGATGGAGAGCTTCCGCATCGCCGCCGATGGCAGCGGCGAATATAGCAAGGCGCCGGAATTCCGTGCGCCGATGCAGACGCACCGCTTCAACGCCGGGCCCGCCGGCTTCGCCCGGATCCGCGCGGCTCTGGCCGGCATCGAGCATTTCGCCGCGCACGCGCCGGATTGCGGCAATCGGGCGACCGATTTCCCTTATGGCGGGATCATCTGGCACAACGGGACGGCGCGGGCGGCGGTCGCTTTCGACGTCGGCTGTCAGGGCACAGAGATGCGACGCGTCGTGAGGGCCGCGCACGACGCAGCCCGGCTCGCTGAACAATTCTCCCAGACCAACGGGGTCCAGTGAGATGAAGACAATCCGGATTCTCATGCTGGTCATAGGCCTGCTTGCCATGGCCTTCGGCCTGCTCTTCATTCTGCAGGGGCTCGGCATCGTCCACTGGCCGCGGCGCAGCTTCATGCTCGACGACACCAGCTGGGCCTGGCGCGGGGCGATCGTGATGGTCGGCGGCGCGCTGATGGCCTGGTACGGCCGCAAGCTTCGCTAAGCCGCCGTTCAGCGGGCCCGGCGCAAAGAGGGGATATGAACAAGACTGCACTCATCCTCGCCGCGTTGATCACGACCGCGCCCGCGACCGCCGCACCAGCCCGTCCCAGCCGGGTCGAATCCATCACCTACGAAGCCGGCCCCTGCTTCGGCGCCTGCCCGATCTACAAGGTGACCGTGCGCAGCGATGGCAGCGGCCGCTTCGAAGGCATCAACTTCACGACCGTCCGCGGCGTCCGCGATTTCCGGGTGACGCCGGCCCAATATCGCGCCTTCGCTGCCCATCTTGCCCCGATCCGTCCGGCGCGCGGCTCGCTCGACACCAATAGCCTCGGCTGCCGGGACATGATCACGGACATGCCATCCGCCGCGGTGACTTGGACCGGGCGGCGCGGCACCCAGAGCCTGCATCACTATTACGGCTGCGACCCCCGGCGGAACGGCGGCCTGAACCGCCGCCTGAGCGCTGCGCCCGGCCTGCTGCCGATCGGGGATTTCATCGGCCGCCAGAGATAAGCGTCATTCCAGCGCACGCTGGAATCTCACTTCTTCTCGCTCCCGCCGCCGGAAAGGCAAAGAGATTCCAGCTTTCGCTGGAATGACGGCGCACTACATTGCGGCCATGACGACCAATATCGGCGAGATGAGCGACCGCGCGCGGGATGTGTTCCGCATGGTGGTCGAGGCGTATCTGGAGAATGGCCAGCCGGTCGGCTCCCGGACCATCTCGCGCACCTCCAGCCTCAACCTCTCTCCGGCCTCGATCCGCAACGTGATGCAGGATCTGGAGGAAACCGGCCTGCTCGCCGCGCCGCACACCTCCGCCGGCCGCATCCCCACCGAGACGGGCCTGCGCCTCTTCGTCGACGCGATCATGCAGGTGGCGGAGCCGCGCCCAGAGGACCGCGCCGCGATCGAGTCGCTGCTCGACCGGGGCGGGCCGATCGAGGAAGCGATCGCCAGCGCCACCGCCGCGCTCTCCGGTCTCTCCGCCTGCGCCGGCATCGTGCTGGTGCCGAAGGAGGAGCCGGCGCTCAAACAGCTCGCCTTCGTGCCGCTGTCGCCAAGTCAGGCGGTGGCGGTCGTGGTCGGCAGCGACGGCAGCGTGGAGAACCGCGTCATCGATCTGCCGCCTGGCGTGACCGCTGGCACGCTGGTCGAGGTTGGCAGTTATGTGAGTGCGCGGCTCTCCGGCCTCACCTTGCGCGAGGCGCAGGCCCGGCTCGGCGAGGAGATCCGCGCCGGCAAGGCCGCGCTCGACGAGGTCGCCCAGGCTTTGGTCGCGCAGGGCCTCGCCCTTTGGTCCGAGGACGGCTCCCGCCGCCCGGTGCTGATCGTGCGCGGCCAGGCCAACCTGATCGACGACCATGCGGCCGCCGATCTCGACCGTGTCCGCCAGCTGCTCGACGAGCTGGAGGGCAAGGAGGAGATCGCCCGCCTGCTCGATCGTGCCCGCTCCGGCGCGGCGATGAAGATTTTCATCGGATCGGAGAACGAGCTTTTCGCGTTATCCGGTTCGTCCGTGATCGCGGCGCCCTATCGCGGCCATGACGGAAAACTGGTCGGCGTCGTCGGCGTGATCGGCCCGACCCGGTTGAACTATGCGCGCGTGGTACCCATGGTGGACTTCACCGCGAAAACATTGTCGAGATTGATGGGATGAATACGGAAGAACCGAAGATCGAATTGGAAGGCGAGATCGATTTCGACGGCGTCCAGACCGAAGGCGCCGATCAGGGGCTCGAGCGTCTGGCTGCGCTCGAAAAGGATCTGGAGGATGCGCGCCAGAACATTCTCTACGCCCAGGCCGAGACCCAGAATGTCCGCCGCCGGCTGGAGCAGGAAAAGCTCGCCGCCTCCGCTTATGCCGCCACCGCCTTCGCCCGCGACATGCTGAGCGTGAAGGACAATCTGGAGCGCGCCCTGTCGGCGATTCCCGAGGAAATGCGCGAGGATGAACGGACCAGGGGGCTGATCACGGGTCTTGAGGCGACCGGTCGCGAACTCGAAAGCGCCTTTCAGCGCCACGGCATCAGCCGCATCGACTCGATGGGCCAGAAGCTCGACCCGCATCTTCATCAGGCGATGCTCGAAGTCCCCTCGAACGAGGAGCCCGGCACCATCGTGCAGGAAATGCAGGCCGGCTACACGATCAAGGACCGGCTGCTGCGGCCGGCCTTGGTGGGGGTGGCGAAGAAGGGATAGCCTTGTTCAGAGTCGGTTGAGCCGGTCCTGAACTTGGCGGAGCAAGGCATTTAGCCATTCGCGACCCGCATCGGCATTAAAGGCTTCGATGATCTGGTGGCCCTTGGCGAGGTTGCAGCCTTTGTGTGCGATTACGAGATTCTGGAGTTGTGGCTTCCCGCCAAGCACCTCCGGCTCGACATGGTCGATCGTGAACTCGCTCTCTGCAATCGACTGTTTGCAATAGAAGCACTCACCGCCATGGAGCTTGTGCGCCGTGCGTAGAGCTTTTTCGGGACCGGTCTCTGCGCACTCCGATCCGGCCACGAGGTAGAGAGGGGTTCCATTGCCGTCGATGCGCGTAAAAACGACCATCCGATACGGCGGATGCTCCAGGCAATGCCGGGCAGCATGCTCAGGTTTTTCGCGGGCCCTTCCTGTCATTCTTCTTGGATAGCCTGAGTTCTTTTGAAAAAGGTTGAACGCCCATCCGCTTGCGCCAACGCCCGGAAAAGGTTCTTCTGCAGACAGGATGATCCGCTCGCTCGCCCTTTTCGCCTTGGCCATTGCCGGTCCAGCCACCGCGCAGTCTCCTCCGGCGCCAACCCCTCCGCCTTATGCCTGGGCAACCTTCGACGCGCACGGCCTCACCGCGTCCGGCGCCTCCGGCCTCGCCGACCGGGCACGCGGTCGCCAACTTACCATCGAGGATCCGGCGCGGATCGCCTCTATCTCCAAACTGGTGGTCGCAATCGGGGTGATGCGGCTGGTCGAGCAAGGGCGACTCGATCTCGATCGTGACGTGTCCGACTATCTCGGCTGGCGGCTCCGCAATCCGGCTTTCCCGGACCGGCCGATCACGCTCCGTTTGCTCCTCTCGCACCGCTCGTCGCTCAAGGACGATATCGAATATTGGGCGATTCCCCTCGGCGCGACGCTGGAGCGGACGCTCGCCAACCCCATCGCCTTCGATCCAGCCCACGCGCCCGGCAGCTATTTCCGTTATGCCAATCTCGGCTTCCCGGTGATCGCCTCGGTGCTGGAGAAAGCCACGGGCGAGCGGTTCGACCGGCTGATGGCGCGGCTGGTGCTGCGGCCGCTGGGCTTAAGCGCCTGCTTCAACTGGTCCCAATGCGGCGAGGGCGCGATCGAGCGCGCAGTGGTGCTCACCCGGCCGGACGGAACGGTGATCCGCGACGATCTTGGCGGGCGGCCGCCGGCCTGCCTTGTGCTGGCCCCCAATGGCTGCGACCTCGCCACCTACCGGATCGGGGACAATGGCGCGCTCTTCTCGCCGCAGGGCGGCCTCCGCGCCTCGGTCCACGATCTCACCATCGTCGGGCGGATGCTGATGGCGGGCGGCAGGCACAACGGGCGCCGCTTCCTTCGCCAGGCCAGCGTCACCATGCTCGCGACCCCGCTCTGGACCTATGACGGCGCGAACGGCGCCAATGAGGACGGGTTCTACTGCGCCTATGGCATGGCGGTGCAGCGGCTCCCGATCGCCCAGGCGGGCTGCCACGACGATCTGTTCGGCGGGGGCCGGGCCGCGTGGGGCCATGCCGGCGACGCTTATGGGGTCCGCTCCGGCCTCTGGATCGATCCCGTCCGCCACACCGGCATCGCCTTCATCTCGACTGCCAATGGCGACGATCCGCCGCGGGGCGCTCATTCCGCCTATCGGAGGATCGAGGAACGGCTCGCCGCACATCTCCGCCCCTGATTGAGCCTTGCCTCCGATCCGGCTAGCCTAAGCCTATCGAGGGGGAAATCATTATGATGAAGAAGCTCGTGGCTGTCGTCATCGCGCTCGCGATCGGCGCCGGCGTCGCCATCCTGGTCGAATCGAACGTGCGGGATTCCGCCTTCCGCCGCGCCGAAACGGGGCGCGACCTCTGCTACGCGCAGTCGGGCTATGAGATCGGCACGGCGCCGGACGCGGTGGTGCAGCGCTGCGGTCAGCCGATGCGGGAATATTCGGACGGTGAAACCATGCGCTACGTGACCGCCGGAGGCGCCGGTCTCGTCGCCGCAATCCTGATCCTGGTGCTGGCCTGGTTCTTCATGTTCCGCCGGCGCGAGACGGCCGGCACGCCGCCGCCGGCCGGCTGATCAGATCCCGGCATACCATTCGTAGTCGTTGCTATCCTCCCAGGTGCCGCCCTGGCCGCCGTATAGGCCGGCCAGGGTGGCCCGGGCCTCGATCCGGCCGATATATTTGGCCTGCTTGTAGCCCAGCTGCCGCTCGACCCGGAGCCTGAGCGGCGCGCCATTGGCGACGGGAAGGATCTGGTCGTTCAGCCCCCAGGCGAGGATCGTCTGCGGGTGGAAGGCGTCGATGAGGTCGATGCTCTCATAATAAGGCCGGTCGCCATAGCGATCCATGCAATGGAAGACGATGTAGCGCGCCTCGTCCCTCAGCCCCGCGCCGTCGAGGAGCAGCGAGAGCGGCACCCCGGTCCACTTGCCGATCGCCGACCAGCCTTCGACGCAATCGTGCCGGGTGATCTGGGTGCGGCGGGGCATGCCCCTGATCTGGTCCAGCGAGATGAGCAAAGGCCGGCGGACCAGCCCGTCCACCTGCAGCCGCCATTCCGCGAAATTGCCGGCGGCGAGGCGGTTGTAATCCGGCGTGTTCGGATTGCCGGTGCCGTTGGAGCGGAAGACCGGCGACAGGTCCGCGGCGCTGAACTCCCGCGCCATCGCCTCGCGGCTGCTGATCAGCCGTTGCGCCTTCATGGTCAGCCGTTCACCGCCCCGCAAAGTCTCGCGGAAGCCGGCGCTGTTGTTGAGCTTGTCGCAACCGGCCAGCAAAGTGGCGCCGCTGCCGATCAGCAGGGTCCGGCGGGAGAGGATCATGATTGCGCCTCCTCGGTCGGAGCTGGCGCCGGCATCTCCTGGTGCTTCGCTTGCGGCACCCGGTACCAGCCGGTGATCATCGACCGGATCTCGTTCAGCGGCCCGGCCAGCACCACCATGATCAGGTGGACGAGGATGAAGCCCGCAATCAGGAAGGCGCAGATGAAGTGGATCGAACGCGCCGACTGCCGCCCGCCGAACACATCCACCAGCCAGCCCCAGGCCGCATCCATCCCGGGCGACATGGTGAGGCCGGTGAGGATGACCAGCGGGATCAGGACGAAGATCACCCCGGCATAAGCGAGCTTCTGCAGCGTGTTGTAGTTGAGCGCCGCCGCCCCGGTCGGGAAGCGCAGCCGGGCATGATCCTTCACCTCCTGCCAGAGGTGCCTGGGCTTTAGCTCCGCCGGGCGGGGCACGAGGCCGCGCCAGTGGCGGTTCAACAGGATCGAGAGCCAATAAGCGAGAATGCCGATCACCAGGATCCAGGCGAAGCTCAGATGCCAACGCCGTCCGGCTGACAGGCTGTAGGTGGAAGGGATGGTCGCCCAGCCCGGAAAGGCCCAGCGGCTCACCTGGCCGTTGGCGTCGGCCCGGTAGCCGAGCACGCCGGTCGTCGGGATGCTCAGTCCGCCGACCCGCAAATAGCCCGAATCCGCCCGCGAGCCGATCTCCAGCCAGGCATAGTCGGCATTGGCGCCATATTGTCCCCAATAGAGGCGCGGATGGGCGTTGAAGATCATCAGCCCGCTCATCAGCATGACGAAGACGGTGAGCGCGTTCACCCAATGCCAGATGCGCGTGGGCAATTTGTGGCGCCGGACGATCTCGCGCGCGCTGTCGTCGGGGCGCGGCTGGTTGTCGCGCTGGGCCGCCCTGCCTTCCGCCATCGTATCGTCGGTCATGGCGCCGTCTCCAATGTCATCGGCTTATCCTGTTTGCTGGCCGTTCCCAAGCACGGAAGCGACCTCCGCAAGCCGATCGCGCAGCCGCGGCGCGGCGAAGTCCATGAATGCGCGCACCTTGAGAGGAAGGATGCCCTGGCCGGTGTGGACGAGGTGGACCGGGCGGGGCGCCGGCTCGAAGGATTCGAGCAGCAACCGCAACTCGCCGGCCGCGACGGCCGCAGCGCATTGGTACGAAAGCACCCGCGTGATGCCGGCGCCGGCCACTGCCGCATCCACCGCCGCCTGCGCCGCATCGAGCGTAAGGCGCGGCCTGATCGCGACGCGTCGCGCCGATCTGGTCTCGCCGAACGTCCAGTGCCGGGCCGGGCCAAGGCTGTCGAAGGTGATGCACTGGTGGTTCGCGACATCCTCGGGAGCGGCTGGCGTGCCATGGCGGGCGAGATAGGCAGGTGCGGCGCACAGAACGTGCCGGACGATGCCAACCCGGGCCGCGACCATCGCGCTGTCGGGCAATTCGCCGATCCTTAGCGCCAGATCGATATGCCCGTCGACGAGGTGGTTCAGCCGGTCGGCAAGGATCAGGCGAACGTCGATATCCGGATAGGCGGCGAGAAAGTCGGTGACGATCGGCAGGACATGCAGGCGGCCGAAGGCGACCGGCGCGGTCATCACGAGATCGCCCTTGGGGACGACATATTCGCCCGCCGCCTTGCGTTCCGCATCGTTCACTTCTTCCAGGATCCGCTTGCAGGCGGCGGCATAAAGCAGGCCGGCATCGGTCAGCGTGAGGCGGCGTGTGGACCGGGTGAAGAGCCGCGTCTTCAGATGGGCCTCGAGGTCGGCAATCTTCCGGCTTACCGTCGCGAGCGGGATACCATGAAGCCGCCCGGCCGCCGACATGCTGCCGCCATCGACCACTTCGAGGAACAGGGCCATGGCCTGGAGACGGTCCATAATTCTCTCAGTTTCTGGAAGAATGTCTTTCGAAATGCATGTCTATTTGCGTCATGTGGGAATGTCTAGAGCCCTTGCCATCGCCAACCCCGGCGTTTCGAAAAGGAAGATCTCATGTCCCGCATCCCGACGCCCGCCACCATCGAAGACGCGCCCGCCGCCTCCCGGCCGCTGCTGGAGGCGGTCAACAAGCAGCTCGGCATGGTCCCCAACATGTTCCGCCTGATCTCGACCAGCCCGGCGGCGCTCGAGGGCTATCTCGGCCTGTCCGGCGCGCTCGCCAAGGGCAAGCTGCCGCCCGCCACCCGCGAGCGGATCGCGCTTGCCGTCGCGGAGATCAACGGCTGCGACTATTGCCTGTCCGCGCACACCTATCTCGGCAAGAATCTCGCCAGGCTCGACGACGCCGAGATCACCGCCAACCGCCATGGCGCTTCCAACGATCCGAAGGCCGACGCCGCGGTGCGCTTCGCTGCGAAGATCGCCCGCGAGCGCGGCCAGGTCGGCGAGGACGCGCTGCGTGCCGTCCGGCTGGCCGGCTATGACGATGTTCAGGTGATCGAGATCATCCTCCACGTCGCGCTCAACACCTGGACCAATTACCTCAACGAGGTGGCTGGCACCGACATCGACTTCCCCGTCGTGACGGCGCGTCAGGCGGCCTGAACCGCTTGTGCGACGAAGCCGGCGGCCGCCCCGTCGCCGGCTTCGCAGCCACCCCTGTCCGAAAGGAACCCCGACATGAGCCGCCCGCCTCTCCCGCCGTTCACCCGCCAGACCGCGATCGAGAAGGTGCGCCTGGCCGAAGATGCCTGGAACAGCCGCGATCCAGCGCGTGTCGCCCAGGGCTATTCGATCGACAGCCATTGGCGGAATCGCGCAGAGGTCATGCAGGGCCGCCCGGCGATCGAGGCCTTCCTCACCCGCAAATGGCAGCGTGAGCGCGACTATCGCCTGATCAAGGAACTCTGGGCGTGCGCCGGTGACCGGATCGCGGTGCGCTTCGCTTATGAATGGCACGACGCCGCTGGTCAGTGGTTCCGCAGCTACGGCAACGAGAATTGGGAGTTCGAGGCGGACGGCCTGATGCGGCGACGGATCGCCAGCATCAACGATCTCGCCATCGCCGAACATGAGCGGCTGTTCTTCTGGCCGCAGGGGCGCCGCCCCGACGACCATCCTTCGCTAAGCGACCTCGGCCTTTAGGAGGGCGCCATGACCTATCCAAGCGACATCGCCTTCACGCCTTCGGTCAAGGCGCAGCAGGTCCGGCTGGGGTCGCGCGAAGCCTATGCGCGGGTCGAGAGCGGGCGCGGTTGGTCGACAGCAATCAGCGAGGACCTGGCGGATTTCGTCGCCGCACAGCGCAGCGCCTTCTTGGCGACGGCCACGGCGGACGGGCAACCCTACATCCAGCATCGTGGCGGCCCGCCGGGCTTCCTCAAGGTGCTCGACGACCGCACGATCGGCTTCGCCGACTATTCAGGGAACCGCCAATATATCTCGCTCGGCAATCTGGGCGACAATCCGAAGGCCTGCCTGTTCCTGATCGACTACGCCAATCGCCGACGGGTGAAACTGTGGGGAAAGGCGCGGTTCGTGGAAGGCGATGCCGCGCTCGAGGCGAAGCTCATGCCCGTCGGCTACAAGGCAAAGGTGGAGCGCGCCTTGTTGTTCACTGTCGATGTCTGGGACGCCAATTGCCCGCAGCACATTCCGCGCCGTTTCGAGGCCGCCGATGTCGAGGCCGCGCTCGCGGAACGCGACGACAGGATCGCCTTGCTCGAAGCGGAAGTCGCGGCGTTGAGCGCACGCCTGGCCTCGCAGGAGGAGGCCCAGCCTTGACAGTCGAGGTCGTAACGACGACCTTGTTCGCATGCAGCGCGTGATCGCCAGCGTCTATTACTATCGCACCGCCTTGGCGGGAGTGATCTGACGCGCGCTTAACAGCCGAAGTTTCAAGAGATCGCCACCCCGCCCGGACCTCCCGGCGGGGTTTTTCGTATCTGGAGACCCTCAATGCTCACCGAGACGATTATCGAAGGCCATACGCCGCCGCCCGCGGGCGCCGCGGCGGACTGGACCATTCCCCAGCATTGGGAGCGATTTACACCCGAGGAGCACGCCGTCTGGGACACGCTCTTCGCCCGCCAGTCCGAATTGCTGCAGGGCAGGGCGGTCTCCGATTTCTTCAAGGGCCTGGACGTCCTCCATCTCTCCCGGCCCGGAATTCCCGAGCTGGACGAGCTCAACGAGAAACTGTTCGCGCGGACAGGCTGGACGATCGTCTCGGTGCCCGGCCTCGTCCCGGACGACATCTTCTTCGACCATCTCTCGAAGCGCCGCTTCCCCGCGGGCAATTTCATCCGCGCCGCCGACAGCCTCGACTATATCGAGCAGCCCGACGTCTTTCACGACGTGTTCGGCCATGTGCCCCTGCTCGCCCAGCCTGAGGTCGCCGACTTCATGCAGGCGATGGGCGCCGAAGGCCTGTCCGCCCTACGCGCCGGGGCGCTGCACCGGCTGGCCCGGCTCTACTGGTACAGCGTCGAGTTCGGCCTCGCCTTGGAAGGCGGGGACTTGCGCATCTACGGCGCCGGCCTGCTGTCGAGCTTCGGCGAGAGCCATTTCTCGCTGGAGAGCGAGACGCCGCGCCGTCGCCTCTTCAGCATCCCGGAGGTGCTGCGCACCCGCTACCGCTCCGACGCCTTCCAGCGCGGCTATTTCGTGATCCCGAGCTTCGCGGCGATGCTGAAGCTGCTGACCGACGCGGACCTCGCGTCGCTCTATGACGAGCTGGAAGCCGCCGGCGACCTGGACATCTGTCGGGCGGACTGACCTTAGGGAAGGTCCTCGTGCACCATATCGACCTCGCGGACGCGCCGTTTCTGCCGCGCGATGTCCACCAGCCGGCGCAGCTCCTCGCGCCGGGCCTGCGCCCGCTCGACGTCGCGGATCATCAGATCCCCTGCGCGCGTCGTCTCGTCCGAGGAGGCGATGCCGATCGTGCCGATCCCGGCAATCTGGTTGATGATCGAGAAGCTGATCCGGACGTCCTTGATCCGATAAAGCTCGATCTCGTCGAGGCTCTTGGCGATCAGCCCGCGGCGGATGATCAGCCTTTCCTCGGTAAGCTCATAGCGGGAGGCCATATTCTCCAGCCAGCGCCAGACGAACAGCCCCACGGCAACCAGGGCCAGCACCAGCCAGTACCAGCCGAGATCGAACAGGCTCATCACCGAGAGCACGATCCCGGCAATGAACAGCAAGACCGTCCCCCAGCCGGCAAGCGTTCCCTTAAGCCAGCCCACCGTCGAAGGCCGGAAGCTGTCGAGCACAGGCTCTGTGGGCATGATCGTCTCCCCGATTGCGCGGCGGAGGCTAGCACTTGCGGCGCGGAAGGGAAGCGGCTTTGCGGCGCGCCCTAATGCCCGTGCGCGCCCTGGCCCCCCGCGCCCTCCACGGGCACATCCATCGTCACGTCCGGGGCATTGTCGAAGTCGAAGGTGACACGCACCGTCCCGCCCGGCTGCACCGCAGGGTTGATGTTGAACAGCATCGCATGGGCGCCGCCCTCCTCGAAGACCTTCACGCCCTCCGCGCCGAAGCTGTTGTCGTCCAACGGACCCATCCGCATGTGGCCCCCCTGCATCTCGCTCTCGTGCAGCTCGATCCTTTGCACCTGCGGGCTGGAGAGGCCCAGAATCCGCATCGGCGTCTTGTTCGTGCGCAGGGTGAAATAGGCTGCGCCCGGATTGCCCGGCACCGCCGGCAGCCTCACCACGGCGTCGGTGACGTTGACCGCCGGATCGCCCTGGCCGCAGGCCGTGGACAAGGCAATGAGGGGCAAGAGGAAAAGCGTGGCGGCGCGCATCATGTCATCCTTCGGGACTGTTGCATGCCCCTAACGCTTCCCGTGTCCTTGTCGCAACAGAATCGGCACCTATATCGGCCCCGAAAACGCCTGTGCGTCGCTTTCTGAAAGGGGCCGCGGGTCAGACAGCTTTTTGAGGGGCCAAGAGGTAAAATATGGCAAGAGTGATCGGTATCGATCTCGGCACCACCAACAGCGCGGTGGCCGTCATGGAAGGCGGCAAGCCGAAGGTCATCGAAAATGCGGAGGGCGCGCGCACGACGCCGTCCATCGTCGCCTTCACCAAGGACGGCGAGCGCCTGATTGGCCAGCCGGCCAAGCGCCAGGCGGTGACCAATCCTGACAATACGGTGTTCGCGGTGAAGCGCCTGATCGGCCGCCGCTTCGACGATCCGATCACCAAGAAGGACACCGAGCTCGTCCCCTATCACATCGTGAAGGGCGCCAATGGCGACGCCTGGGTCCAGGCGGGCGGCAAGGATTATTCCCCGTCGCAGATCTCGGCCTTCATCCTGCAGAAGATGAAGGAGACCGCCGAGGCCTATCTGGGCGAGACCGTCACCCAGGCGGTGATTACCGTCCCGGCTTACTTCAACGACGCCCAGCGCCAGGCGACCAAGGACGCCGGCCAGATTGCCGGCCTCGAGGTGCTGCGCATCATCAACGAGCCGACCGCGGCCGCGCTGGCTTACGGGCTTGAGAAGCAGGACGGCAAGACGATCGCGGTCTACGATCTCGGCGGCGGCACGTTCGACATTTCGATCCTCGAGATTGGCGACGGCGTCTTCGAAGTGAAGTCGACCAATGGCGACACTTTCCTCGGCGGTGAGGATTTCGACGCGAAGATCGTCGAGTTCCTGGCGGACGAGTTCAAGAAGCAGGAGGGCATCGACCTGCGTGCCGACCGGCTCGCGCTGCAGCGCCTCAAGGAGGCCGCCGAGCGCGCGAAGATCGAGCTCAGCTCCGCGCAGACCACCGAGGTGAACCTGCCCTTCATCACCGCCGACGCCACCGGGCCGAAGCATCTGGTGAAGGCGATCAGCCGCGCCGACCTCGAAAAGCTGGTCGAGCCGCTGATCAAGCGTACGCTCGATCCGCTGAAGAAGGCGCTGGCCGACGCCGGCATGAAGGCAAGCGAGATCGACGAGGTCGTCCTCGTCGGCGGCATGACCCGCATGCCCAAGGTGCGCGACGTCGTGAAGGACTTCTTCGGCAAGGAGCCGAACACCGCGGTCAACCCGGACGAGGTCGTTGCCATGGGTGCGGCCATCCAGGCGGGCGTGCTGCAGGGCGAGGTCAAGGATGTCCTCCTGCTCGACGTGACGCCGCTGTCGCTCGGCATCGAGACGCTTGGCGGCGTCTTCACCCGGATGATCGACCGCAACACGACGATCCCGACCAAGAAGTCGCAGACCTATTCGACCGCCGAGGACAATCAGAATGCGGTGACGATCCGCGTCTTCCAGGGCGAGCGCGAGATGGCGGCGGACAACAAGATCCTCGGCCAGTTCGATCTGGTCGGGATTCCGCCGGCGCCGCGCGGCGTGCCCCAGATCGAGGTCACCTTCGACATCGACGCCAACGGCATCGTCAACGTCCATGCCAAGGACAAGGGCACCGGCAAGGAGCAGCAGATCCGCATCCAGGCCTCGGGCGGTCTTTCCGACGCCGATATCGAGAAGATGGTGCAGGAAGCCGAGCAGTTCGCCGGTGAGGACAAGACCCGCCGCGAGGCCGCAGAGGCGAAGAATGGCGCCGAGAGCCTGATCCACTCGACCGAGCAGCAGCTCAAGGAGCATGGCGACAAGGTCGAGGACTCGCTGAAGACCGAGATCGAGGCGGCCGTCGCCGAGGCGAAGACCGCGGTCGAGGGCGGCGACACCGACACGATCAAGGCCAAGTCCGAAGCCCTTGCCCAGGTGGCGATGAAGATGGGCCAGGCGATCTACGAGAAGGACCAGCAGGCCGCAGCCTCGCCGGGCGCCGAAGCGCCGGGCGCCGCGGCGGGCGCCGGGGCCGGCGACGAGGAAGTCGTCGATGCCGAATTCTCCGAGGTCGACGAGAACAACAAGGGCTAAGGGTTCTCCCTCCCTCTCCCCTTCAGGGGAGAGGGCCGGGGAGAGGGGGAAGTCTGGGAGATGCGCAACGTGTGGAGTAACCCGACACTGCCCCTCTCCCTTCGTCCCTCTCCCCTGAAGGGGCGAGGGGCACATGGTTGAAACCGACTATTATGAACTGCTGCAGGTCGAGCGGACCGCGGACGGGGCGGCGATCAAGTCCGCCTATCGCAAGCTCGCCATGGAATGCCATCCGGACCGCAATGGCGGCTGCCGTGATGCCGAGGCGAAGTTCAAGGCGTTGTCCGAGGCCTATGACTGCCTGAAGGACCCGCAGAAGCGCGCCGCTTATGATCGCTTCGGTCATGCCGCCTTCCGCAATGGCGGGATGGGTGGCAACGGTCAGGGCGGGCCGCAGGATTTCGGCTCCTTTGCCGACATTTTCGACAATATTTTCGGCGAGTTCATGGGCGGCGCCCAGCAGGGCCGCGGGCGCGGCAATGTGCTGCGCGGCTCGGACCTGCGCTACGATCTCGAAATCACGCTGGAAGACGCCTTTCACGGCCGCCCGGTCGAGCTGACCGTCGACAGCACCGTCCGCTGCGAGCCCTGCGAGGGCTCCGGCGCCAAGTCCGGCACCTCCGCCAGCGCCTGCTCGATGTGCGGCGGTCGCGGCCAGGTCCGCGCGCGCAACGGCTTCTTCGTGGTCGAGCAGACCTGCCCGACCTGCCGCGGCGTCGGCGAGATGATCGCCGATCCCTGCCCCTCCTGCCGCGGCGAGGGGCGGGTGGAGAAGCGCAAGACGCTGAAGGTCGATATTCCCGCCGGCGTCGACGAGGGCACCCGCATCCGCCTGGCCGGCGAGGGCGAGGCCGGGGTCCGCTGCGGCCCGCCCGGCGATCTCTACATCTTCGTCCACCTCGCCAGGCACGATCTCTTCCAGCGCGACGGCACCACTTTGTTCGCCCGCGCCCCGGTCAGCTTCACCACCGCCGCGCTCGGCGGCTGCATCGAGGTCCCGGGCCTCGACAAGAAGGTGCACGAAATCCGCATCCCGGCCGGCATCCAGTCCGGCAAGCAGCTCCGCCAGCGCGGCGCCGGCATGCCAAGCATGAACGGCCGCGGCCATGGCGACATGGTCATCCAGGTCGAGGTGGAAACGCCCACCAGGCTCAGCGCGAAGCAGCGCGAGATTCTGGAGCAGTTCCGGGACACCGAGACCGGCGAGGAATGCCCGAATTCGAAGGGCTTCTTCAAGAAGATCAAGACGGCGCTGGGCGGCTAGGCGCGGCCACCGGTGCTGCCCCGCCCAACGCTTCAGATCAGACGTCCGCCCTATCGCCCCCGCGGCCGCCGCGTCGGTCTGCGCCGCGGCTGGCGGTGGCTGGCTCCGTTGCCGCTGTCGGCCCCGGTGCCGAGCTGTGCCTGGCCGTTCGGCTGCCGCCGCCGGATGCTGCTGCCGTCGTCGGTGCCGCCGATATACTGGCCGGCGCCCTGTCGCGCGGGCCGGACGCCCTGCATCATGTCGCCGCCATTGAGGCCGGGCGTATCCCCGAACCTCGTCGCGCCGTCGAACCGATCATGACCCGCGTCCGGCTGGCTGTGGCGGATGCCCTGACCGTCGCCGGGAGCGCCGATAAATTGGCCGGACACTTGCCCCTCCCGATGCGTGACGATGCCGCCGCTGTCGGGGACCGTGGGATTGCCGATCTGCGCGGGCTTGCCGCGCGGCCCGGTCCGTTCCCCCAGGCCTCCATCCTGGGCGCCGCCTTGCGCCGAGGCCGCCGCCGCAAGGCCGGCGGCGAGGAGCGTGAGAAGAAAAAGCGGGAACCGCATCATGGTCGGGCCCTCCTCGTCGGCTAACGGTCTGGGCGCGCCGACCCTTCGAGTCAAACCGGGGCCCTCAGCCCTGAGAGCGCGTCGGGATCGCCAGGCCCCTTTGCACGGCCGGCCGCTTTAGCCCACGCTCCAGCCAGGCAGGGACATTGGTCAGGCTGTCATAGTCCACGATCTCGCGCGCCTCGTAGAAGGTGATCAAATTCCTGACCCAGCCCAGGGTGGCGATGTCGGCGATGCTATAGTCGTCCATGATCCACTCGCGGCCTTCGATCCGGTTCTCCAGGACGCCAAGCAAGCGCTTGGATTCCGTGACATATCGGTCGCGCGGGCGCTTGTCCTCATACTCCCGCCCGGCGAATTTGTGGAAGAAGCCGAGCTGGCCGAACATCGGCCCGGGCCCGCCCATCTGCCACATCAGCCAGGCGATGGTCTCATAGCGTTTCGCCGGATCGTCGGAGAGGAACTGCCCGCTCTTCTCCGCCAGATAGAGCAGGATCGCGCCGCTCTCGAACAGGTCGATCGGCTTCCCGCCGGGGCCATTGGGATCGATGATCGCAGGGATCTTTCCGTTCGGATTTAAGGACAGGAATTCAGGGGTCCAGCTCTCGTTCTTCATGATGTCGATGAGGTGCGGCTCGTAGGGCAGGCCGGTCTCCTCCAGCATGATCGAGACCTTCACCCCGTTCGGCGTCGGCAGGCCGTAAAGCTGGATGCGGTCGGGATGTTGCGCGGGCCAGCGGGAGGTGATCGGGAACGCGCTGAGATCGGCCATGCTTGAAACCTCCGGGTCGTTGCGGCCAAGATAGGAGGCCCGCCCGCGCTTGGAAGGGGACATCATGCGCTATCTTCTCGCCGCCTCGCTGGCGCTCGCTCCCGTCGTCGCGTCGGCGCAAGCCGCGCCGCCGCCGCCACCGATCTCGGTCGAGCCGGTCGCGCCGGGCTTCGCTTTCCTGCACGGCCGCGGCGGCAATATGCTGGCCTTTCACGGGCCGGACGGGAGCCTGCTGGTCGATGACGATTTCACGCGGGACGCGGAGCGGGTCGCGGCCACCATGGCATCGCTCGGCCCGGGACCGGTCCGCTATGTGATCAACAGTCACTGGCATGGCGATCATACCGGCGCCAACGCTTTGCTCGCCAGCCGGGGCGCCGTCACCATCGGTCACGTCAATGTCCGCGTCCGGATGTCGGCGACCCAGATGATCCGCGGCCAGGCCATCCCGCCGGAGCCGGAGGCGATGCGGCCCTTGCTCACCTATGAGGGCGAACTGACGCTCCAGTTCAACAATGAGGCGATCAGCATCCTGCACCCGGCCCGCGCCCATACCGACAGCGATTCCATCGTCTGGTTTTCGCGCGCCAACGTGCTGGCGATGGGCGATATCTTCTTCAACCGCTTCCTGCCCTTCCTCGACGTCGCTGGCGGGGGATCGATCGACGGCCTGATCGCCGCCGTGAATTTCGCCCTTGCCCTGGCCGACGACCGCACGATCATCATCCCGGGCCATGGCGCGGTCGCCCGCAAGGCGGACCTGGTCGCCTATCGCGACATGCTGGTGCGGCTCAGGGCGGAGATCGCCGCGGCGATGCGGCGGCACCGGACGCTGGACCAGATCAAGGCGGCCCGGCTCGCCGACCGTTACGTCACCGGATTGGGCTGGATCACGCCGGATCAACTGGTCGAGGCCATCTACACCAGCCTTGGCGGCCGGCAGGCGCGCCGGCCCGGATCCTAATCGCCGAACACCCGCGCGAAGATCGTGTCGACATGCTTGAGGTGATAATCGAGGTCGAATTCCGCCTCGAGCTGCGCCGGGGAGAGCAGGGCTGTCACCTCCGGATCGGCCTTGAGCAACTCCAGCAGGCTGAGCTGCCCATCCGCCTCCCAGACCTTCATCGCATTGCGCTGGACGAGCTTGTAGCTGTCCTCGCGCGTCGCCCCCGCCTGGGTGAGCGCGAGCAGCACGCGCTGCGAATGGACCAGACCGCCCATCCGGTCGAGATTGCGCTGCATCCGCTCGGGATAGACCAGCAATTTGTCGACGACCCCGGTCAGCCGGGCGAGCGCGAAGTCCAGGGTGATCGTCGTGTCCGGGCCGATGAACCGCTCGACCGAGCTGTGCGAGATATCCCGCTCATGCCACAGCGCCACATTCTCCAGCGCCGGCACCACGGCCGACCGCACCATCCGTGCCAGCCCCGTCAGATTCTCGGTCAGCACCGGGTTGCGCTTGTGCGGCATCGCCGACGAGCCCTTCTGGCCCGGCGAGAAATATTCCTCCGCCTCCAGCACTTCGGTCCGCTGCAAATGGCGAATCTCCACCGCCAGCCGTTCGATCGACGAGGCGATCACCCCGAGAGTCGCGAAGTACATCGCATGCCGGTCGCGCGGGATCACCTGGGTGGAGACCGGCTCCACCGCCAGCCCGAGCTTCCCGGCGACATGCGCTTCCACCCGCGGGTCGATATTGGCGAAGGTCCCGACCGCGCCGGAAATCGCGCAGGTGGCGATGTCCGCCCGCGCGGCGGCGAGGCGCGCGCGGTTCCGGCTGAACTCCGCATAAGCCTCCGCCAGCTTGAGCCCGAAGGTCACCGGCTCGGCATGGATGCCGTGGCTGCGGCCGATTGTCGGCGTCAGCTTGTGCTCGATCGCCCGGCGCTTCAGCACGTCGAGCAGCGCGTCGAGGTCCGCCAGCAGGATGTCCGAAGCCCGCGCCAGCTGCACCGCCAGGCAGGTGTCGAGCACGTCGGAGCTGGTCATGCCCTGGTGCATGAACCGCGCCTCGTCGCCCACCTGTTCCGCCACCCAGGTCAGGAAGGCGATCACGTCATGCTTGGTGACCGCCTCGATCGCGTCGATCGCGGCGACGTCGATCGCCGGCTGCGTCGCCCACCAGTCCCACAGCGCCTTCGCGGCGCTCCTCGGCACCACGCCGAGCTCCGCCAGAGCCTCGGTCGCATGCGCCTCGATCTCGAACCAGATGCGGAAGCGCGCCTCCGGCTCCCAGAGGGCGGTCATGGCGGGGCGGGAATAACGGGGAACCATGGCGCGCGCCTAGCAACGCGGGGGGCTTGGCGCAACGCGGGGACATAATTTGAACGATCAATCAAATAACTTGACGCCTGTTGAATGATCGTTCAAATCCTGTGGCCAAGGGAGGAATTCGCATGCTCGCTTTGATCCTGGCCATGCAGGCCGCAAGCGCCGCCCCGCCGCCCGCGCTCGCCGCGCAGCTGCAGCCGCTCGCTTCCATGGTCGGCTCCTGCTGGCGCGCCACCTTCCCGAACAGCACGAGGACCGACACCCATTGCTACACCGCCATGCTCGGCGGCCGCTATGTCCGCGACGTCCATGTCGTCGCGGGCGGCCCGGCGCCTTATGGCGGTGAGAGCATCTACCGCTGGGATCCGCAGACGCGCCGCATCCGCTACGATTATTACGCATCGGACGGAGGCTACAGCTCCGGTTATGCCGAGCCGACGCCCACCGGCATCAGCTTCCCCGAAGAAATCTATTTCGGCGGCGACGGCCAGGCGATGGTCCTGCGCACCGTCCAGACGGGCAGCGGCGAGGCCTACACCCGCACCACCTCGGCGCGGCAGGGCGAGGCGTGGCGAGAGATGTTCACCTTGCGCTTCACCCGCGTCGGGCCCGCAGGCGCTGAGCGCTGAGCCGCCTTATTGGCGGTTGGGCTCCCGGTGGATGCCGCGAAGCCCGCAAATCGCGTAGCCGCTGAGGCCGGGAGGCGAATTGCCGCCCACGCGCCGGAGGCGGATCACCTTCGTGGCCAGCGAGCCGTTGACGATCAGCAACTGGGTGCCCGCCGGGCCGTTCGGGCTGTCGAAATCCGCCCGGCTCTCCGTGGCCCGGCTCGACCAGCGCAGCGCCGTGGTCACCGGCGCGCCGGACCATAATTCATCGCTTTGCAACTGGGCGTCATGCTCGCCGAGCAAGGTGAAGCGCAGGCGGATGCGGCGCCCGTCGCTGAGCAGCAGGCCGCAATCACTGCCCGGCCAGCGATCGGGGTTGAAGATCGGGCTGTCGGCCTCGGCGGCCTCCCGATTCTGCGGCGGCGCCGCCGTCTCGGGCGCGGGCCGTTCCTCGCAAAAGCCATAGGCCATGGGCAGCATCGCCCGCCGCGGGCTCCGGCCGACGAGGGTGGCGGCGCGGCGCGGGCTTCCCGGCTCCTGACCGCTCAGCATCAGCGCCATGCCGTCATTGCCGCCGATCACGAACCATGGGACACCATGCTCCAGATTGCGCCGCACGCCCGCCACCGTGTGCAGCGGCCAGGAAGAGCCCGGCGTGCCGGTGAAGTTGAACTGGCTGGAATCGTCGCCGCTCCAGATGAAGAATTCGACGCGCTCGCCACCGGGGGTGACCATCGAACAGGTCGGCATCGTCGCGCGGGCGCTCGCCGCCGGCTGCGCCATGGCGAGAAACAGGGTCTCCAGGATCACAATTCCGCTCCTTGTGCCGGACGGAACGACACTGCCCGAGCGGGAGGGCGCCCGCAATCTTTTGATCCGCGTGGTGAAAATTCTAGTTCGCGCCGGGACAACAGAAAAAGGTCTGCAATGGGTGGAAAGCGGACACGCGCGCTCGTCTGCGGCGACAGGTTCAATTGTAGAGACAGGTCCCGAACACAAGGTGCGCGGCCGCTTCATTGCCGACCAGCGCGATGAGGAAGACGAGCGCAAGGAATGGCGCGACGAACAGCCGCGCTACGCCCCTGTTCGCCAGGAAAGCTATGGTGATCGACGACCCGAGCCAGATGACGGCGTTCCACGGCACGGGCGGCCAGAGATGGCTGAGCCACGCAACGACGGTGGCGATCACGACAATCGCGACGGCCTGCCCCCAAGGTATGCGCAGCGAGCGCAACTGGACCGATCGCGTGGGAGGATCGAGGGCCGGATCGCGGGCGGGCGGATACAACACAGGGTGTTCCTAAGAAGCTATGGCTTCGATGATCGTCGCCGCAGGGTTTCAGATTTGATGAATGTCCGCAATGGGTCGATAACGGCCCGACCGCTTGGGGTGAGAAAGTTGACATTGTCGGCTGGAGGCAGCCACAGCGCGACATGGATGTAAGGTTTCATGGCGTTGGGCTCAGCCTGCAATCAGATTGGCGCGACATAACTGACGACCTTCCGGAAGGCGCTCCGCCGACGCTGGCCAAACCGGATGGTGTAGGTGCAATCCAGTTCAGCATCGCCCGGCATAAAGCCGGGAACGCCCCGAACGTGGATGCAATGAGATTGCAGGCCCTCCTGTCGGACTTCTGCACGCGCCGCGACCTTGAGTGTCGCCCACAATCTGAGTGTCACGACAACATCAATATCGTCAAATCTCACACTGTGGTGGATGGCGAGCTTGTGGCTGTCTGGTATGCCTCGAATGGGTCGGACATCATATTAGCAACCTATATCTCGCAGCAGGCGGGTAGCCTTGCGACGATCAACGAACTCAACGAAGCTGAAGCTCTGATCAGTTCCCTGAAGTTCTAAACCCAAACTGCCGAACGTCCGCAATGGGTCGAAAGCAGACGTTCGGTCAGGCGCTCCCACACTCCCGTCAAATCAGCCCTTCCGACCGCAAACTCACATGGCCGCTGGCGCCGACGATGACATGGTCGTGCAGCGCGATCCCCAGATGCCGCCCGGCCTCGGCGAGGTCGCGGGTCAGGCGGATGTCCTGCTGGCTTGGGGAGGGGTCGCCGGACGGGTGGTTGTGCACGACGATGATCGCGGTCGCGTGCAGGTCCAGCGCGCGGCGCATGATTTCGCGAATATAGACCGCCGATTCGTCGACCGAGCCCTCCCACATCGGCTCGTTGGCGATCAGGATGTTGCGCGAATTGAGGAACAGGACGCGCACCCGCTCGATCGCCAGATGCGCCATGTCGGCGCGCAGATAGTCGAGCAGGGCCTGCCAGGAGGCCAGCACCGGCCTTGCCCTGATCTTTTCCTCCAGCAGGCGGAGCGCGGCGGCCTGGGCGATCTTCAGCGCCGCGACCGCGCTTTCGCTCAGCTCGCCGACCCGCGCGATCGCCGCATTGTCCGCGCTCATCAGCGCCCCGAAGCCGCCAAACTCGCGCAACAGTTTCTTGGCCAGCGGCTTGGTGTCCCGGCGCGGAATGGCGAGCGCCAGCAGATATTCGACCAGCTCGTGATCCAGCAACGCGTCCGGCCCGCCATCGAACAGGCGCTGGCGCAGCCGGGCCCGGTGCCCGCTGCCATCTACGGAGGCGTCGGCCATGCGCGCAGGTCTAGGCCGCGGCCTAACACAAAGCAAATACAGGATAATTCCTCCATTTCGGAGGAATCAAGCGCCCGGGCAGCTCCGCCGCCAACGGCCACGCGTCTCGCCTGGCAGGCCGAAGGCGACGCGGTAGCGCTGGTTCATCACGCCCACCATTTCCGCGGTGACGGCGATGTCCACCGCGTAGGTCAAAGGCGCGTCGGGATCGACGGCGCGGGTCGCCTCGGGGGTGACGAAAGCGCGCAGGCCCAGGATGCGGCCGCGGCCATTGCAGATCGTGGTGACCGGCTGATCCTCGACGTCGGGGCAACTTATCTGGAGCTGGGGCAGGCGCGCCTCCGCGCGTCGGCTGCGTACTGAGTCCGACAAAGCGTGGCAGAAGCTGTTCTGCACCGCGCGGATCCCGCGGGGCCGGCTCCAGAAGAAGAAATTGTCGAACGTCTCGGGGTGAAAGAGATCGACCAGGTGCAGCCTCTTATGCTCGCGCGGGTCGAACAGCAGGGCCGTCCTGGTCCGCACCTCCCCTTCGTCGATCGTCGCGCTCAGGGCGACGATCTCCGGCAGCGCGGCGTCGAGCCGGTAATGCGATTCGTAGCGCAGCCGCCCGCGACCGCCGCTCATGTCGGCGGCCCGTGCCAACGCCGCCTCGGCGTCCGTCGCCCGCGCGCGCAGGATGTCGTCCAGCCGGGCGATCCGCGCCGCCGCCATCGGATAGGTGAAGCGAAAACTGTACCGGCCGGTGTCGCGCGTGATGCACACCATGTCCGCCGGGCAGGGCGCGGGTGCGTCGGCGGTCAGCGCGAACGAAAAGAGAAGCATATTCAACATTGGCGCCGGATTATCGCGGCGCGCTTCGATGCGCCAGCCTTCGCGCGAGGCCCGGCCGATGATGCGGTGCAGCATCGCTGTGTTGACTTGGCCACATGCCTTGCTAAAGGAGCGGCGCCTTGGCGGGTTCGTTCGCCGGCATGTCCCCCGCCCTCGTGCATCGCGCTTTCGCAAGCGTGCGGCGGCACAGGAGAAGGACGGCATGGCGGAAAACGAGCTCCCGGAGGACCCGAAGTCTCCCCAGGATGCCCGGCTGGCCTCGCTCGACGAGCGGCTCGCCAGAGCGCAGGCTGAGGAGGCGGAGCGAACCGCTGGTTCGCGCTGGGCCGCGCCACCGATCACGCAGTCGGAGGGAGCGCGGATCCTGTCGGTCCTGTTCGGTTATCCCCTGGGCAGCGCGTTGATCGGTTGGGCGATCGATCGCTGGGCGGGGACGAGCTGGGTGGTGCTGGTGATGCTGTTCCTCGGGTTCGGCGCCGCCATCCGGGAAGTGTGGAAGATTTCTAAGCAGAAGCCCGAACGGGCTGAGGGAAGCGACTAGTGGCGGCCGAAACAGCAATCGACCCGATGCACCAGTTCCAGATCAGCCCGATTGCGGGCGCTCTGGACGGGAGTCCGTTCGTCTTCACCAACAGCGCGCTCTGGATGTTCATCGTCCTCGCGCTGATCTGGCTGTTCATGGTCGGCGGGATGAAGCGCAGCCTGGTGCCGGGCCGCTGGCAGGTCGCCTCCGAAGGCGTCACCACCTTCATCACCTCGATGCTCTCCACCAATGTCGGGCCGGAGGGGCGCAAATACGTCCCCTGGGTGTTCACCGTCTTCATGTTCATCCTGTTCGCGAACCTCCTGGGCATGATGCCCTTCGCGATCGTCCCGGGCCTCCATCCCTTCACCGTCACCAGCCAGTTCACCGTCACCGGCGTGATGGCGATCATCAGCTTCGGCACGGTGCTGGTCGTCGGCCTGTGGAAGCACAAGCTCCACTTCTTCTCTTTGTTCGTGCCGCACGGCACCCCGTTCGTGCTGAAGCTGCTGATCGTGCCGATCGAGTTCGTCTCGTTCATGGTGCGCCCGTTCAGCCTCGCGCTGCGACTCTTCGTCGCGATGATCGCCGGCCACATCCTCGTCGAGGTGTTCGGCAATTTCATCGTCCAGGGCCTGAACGCGGGCGGCGTGGTCGGCCCGTCGATCAGCGCGATCTCGTTCATCTTCGTCGTTGGCGTGATGGCGCTGGAGCTGCTGGTCTGCGCGATCCAGGCTTATGTCTTTGCTTTGCTGACCTCGCTCTACATCAACGACGCGGTCAATCTTCACTAAGCTTTTCAATCGTTTCACAAAGGAGACTATCATGGACCTCACCTCAGCCAAAGTGATCGGCGCCGGCCTTGCCGCGATCGGCATCGGCGCCGCCGCCATCGGCGTGGGCAACGTCTTCGGCTCGTTCCTGGAGAGCGCGATCCGCAATCCGGCCGCCGCCGACAGCCAGCAGGGCCGTCTGTTCATCGGCTTCGCGGCCGCCGAGCTGCTCGGTCTGATCTCGTTCGCCGTGGCGATGATCATCCTCTTCGTGATCAAGTAAGTACGGGCGAGGGGCTGCCGCTCGCGGCACTCCCTTGCGCTTCACGAGAGACCCTCAATGCCTCAACTCGACCAGCTCTCGCTCGTCGCCTTCTCGCAGTTCTTCTGGCTGCTGGTGGTGCTTGCGCTCCTCTATTTCGGCATCGGCAAGCTGATGCTGCCGAAGATCCAGTCGACCGTGGACATGCGCGACAAGCGCATCGCGGACGATCTCGCCGCCGCCCAGGCGGCGCGGGTCGCGGCTGACGAGACAGAGGCGGCCTATCGCGCCCGCATGGACGAGAGCCGCGCCGAGGCGCTGAAGGTCGCGGCCGCCGCCAAGGCGTCCTCGGCCAGGGCGACCGAGGAGCGGATGCAGGCCGCCAATGCGGCGAACCAGGCGAAGGTCGAAGCGGCCGAGGCCCGGATCCGCAAGGCGGCCGACGCTGCTCTGGCCGAGATCGAGGACGTCGCCGCCGGCGCCGCGCAGGACATGGTGAGCCGCCTGGCCGGCGTCACCGTCAGCGCCGCCGACGCGAAACAGGCCGTGAAGGCGGCGATGGCCAATGGCTAATCATCCCGTCACCGCCGAAGCGCCCGCCGCGACCGGCGAGACCCCCAGCGCAACCCACGCCTCCACCGAGGCCCATGGCGGCGCCCCCGCGCATCACGAGGAGCCCAGCGCCTTCGGCCTGACGCCGCCCGCCTGGATCGCGCTGGCGATGATCGTCGTCATCGCCATCCTGATCTGGAAGCGCGTCCCGGCCCTGATCGGCAAGGCGCTCGACAAGAAGATCGAGGGCATTCGCGAGCAGCTGGACGAGGCCGCGAAGCTGCGCACCGAGGCCGAGGCGCTGAAGGCCGAATATGAGGCCCGCTCCGCTCAGGCCGGCGCCGAAGCCGCGACCATGCTGGAGCGCGCCCGCGCCGAGGCCGATTCGATCGTCTCCAAGGCCGAGGCCGATGCCGCCGCTTTGGTGGAGCGTCGCACGCAGATGGCCGAGGACAAGATCGCCGCCGCCGAGCGCGCCGCGCTGGAGGAGGTCCGCACCAAGGCCGCCACCGCCGCCGCCGCCGCCGCCGAGGCGCTCATTCGCGACAAGCTCGACGACAAGGCCGACAAGGCCAATGTCGACGCCACCATCGCGGAACTTGGGCGGGGCTAGACCTCCCCTCCCTGCAAGGGAGGGGCCGGGGGTGGGTGTGAGCGTAAGCGAGCCCTCTTCTTCATAGTCAAAGCGAACCGGCGGCATCGAGCCGCCGTTCCGCTGACCCACCCCTCATTACCCACCCATTACGGGAGGGGAGGTCATTTGAGATTTGCCGGCGCCCGTCTCGCCCAGGCCCAGTCCAGAACCCGCTCAAGCCATTCGCCCGACACGTCGGCAAGGCTGACGATCGTGGAGCCATTGCGCCCCCAAGCCCCCGCCGCAGGCGTGAACGCCTCCGGCTCCGCCGCCATCGCCAGTTCCTGCTGCTCCGGCTGCAGCATCACCGCGCCGGTGCCCTTCGCCGGCGCATGCAGCGTCGCGAAGATCTTCCCGCCGACGCGGAAATCCGGATGCCCCATATGGGCGCGCTCCTCGGCGCCGGGGAAGGCGAGGGCGAGGCGGCGGAAATCGTCCTGGCTGGCCATGGCCCGGCTTATCATGGTGGCGATCACCCCGCCAAATGCCTAGATCAGCCCCATGTCCGCCGACCGCCCCGACCTTCCCAACGCGGCCAACCGCTTCAACGAGGCGCAGGCGACCTATGCGCTGAAGGGATCGGACAAGCCGGATCTCGATGCGGGCGTCGCTGCGATCAAGGCGGTGGTGAAGACGCTTCCCGTCCGCCCGGGCGTCTACCGGATGCTCGATGCCCGCGGCGACGTCCTCTATGTCGGCAAGGCGCGGGCACTGAAGAACCGCGTCACCCAGTACACCCAGGTCGCCCGCCAGCCGAAGCGCATCCTGCGCATGGTCTCCCAGACTCGCGCGATGCAGATCGTCACCACCCACAGCGAGGCGGAGGCGTTGCTGCTCGAGGCGCAGCTGATCAAGCGCTACCGGCCGCCCTACAATGTGCTGCTGCGCGACGACAAAAGCTTCCCCTTCATCCTGCTGCGCGAGGATCATGACTTCCCGCGCGTGCAGCTCCACCGCGGCGCCCGCCGCTTCAAGGGGCAATATTACGGCCCGTTCGCCAGCGCCGGCTCGGTCCGCAACACGCTGAACAGCCTGCAGAAGCTCTTCCTGCTCCGAAGCTGCACCGACAGCTTCTTCTCGAACCGCGATCGGCCCTGCCTGCTCTATCAGATCCGCCGCTGCTCGGCCCCCTGCGTCGGCCGGATCGACGCGGCCGGCTATGACGAGCTGGTCGGCGACGCCAAGGATTTCCTCGGCGGCAAGTCGACCAAGATCCAGCAGAAGCTGCAGGCGCTGATGACCGACGCCTCGGAGGCGATGAACTTCGAGCTGGCCGCGGTCTATCGCGATCGCCTGCGCGCGCTGACCTATGTCCAGGGCAGCCAGGTCATCCACGCTGAGCGGCTCGGCGACGCCGATATCTTCGCCTTGGCCTGCAAGGGCGGGACGATGTGCATCCAGGCCTTCTTCATCCGCGGCGGCCAGAATTGGGGACATCGCAGCTTCTTCCCGACCCATATCGAGGACCTGCCGGAGGAGGAGGTGCTGCAGAGTTTCCTCGTCCAGTTCTACGAGGAGGTGCCGCCGCCGCCGATGATCCTGACCGACCGGGCGGTGCCGGAGCCGGCCTTGCTCGCCGAGGCCTTCACCGAGCGCGCCGGCCGCAAGGTCCAGCTCCGCGTCCCGCAGCGCGGCGACCAGGTGCGGATGATCAAACAGGCCCAGCGCAATGCCGAGGAGGAGCTGGACCGCCGCCTCGCCGAGACCTCGACCATGGCGAAGAACCTCCGCGAGATCGCCGAGGCCTTCGAGCTGGCCGAGCCGCCGGAGCGGATCGAGGTCTACGACAACAGCCACATCATGGGCACGAACGCGGTCGGCGCGATGATCGTCGCGGGGCCGGAGGGCTTCCGCAAGAACCAGTATCGCAAGTTCAACATCAAGCGGCCGGAGACGGAGCCCGGCGACGATTTCGCGATGATGCGCGAGGTGCTCGGCCGCCGCTTCGCCCGGCTCGAGAAGGAGGATCCCGATCGTTCGAAGGGCGAGTGGCCGGACCTGCTGCTGATCGACGGCGGCAAGGGCCAGCTCAGCGCGGTCTGCGAGACGATGGAGGAGGAGGGCGTCCACGACGTCCCCGTCGTCGCCGTCTCCAAGGGCCCGGACCGCAATGCCGGCCGCGAGATCTTCCATCTGCCGGGCGGACGCGAAATCACCTTTCCGATGAACGCCCCCGTCCTCTTCTACCTCCAGCGCCTCCGCGACGAAGCCCACCGCTTCGCGATCGGCGCACACCGGCAGAAGCGGGCGAAGGCGTTTACCGGGAGTACTTTGGACGACGTGCCGGGCATCGGCCCGGGGCGGAAGCGGGCGTTGCTGATGCGCTTCGGCACGGCGAAGGCAGTCCGGAACGCGGCGCTGCAGGATCTGGAGAAAGCGCCCGGCATCTCGGCCGCGGTGGCGAAGATGGTCTACGATTATTTCCATCCCGGAGGCTGAGCCGCACAGACCGTCATCCCAGCGAAAGCTGGGATCTCACTTCTTGAAGGCAACGAGATTCCAGCTTTCGCTGGAATGACGGGAAGGCTCAGGCCGCGCCTTTCCCCAATCCCCGCGCCTTCCGGATCGCCCGATAGGCATAAGCCTTGCCCAGGCTCTTCTTCGGGAAGGCCGCCGGCGAGGCCGGGTTCAGCCCCCACTTCCGCAGCAAATGGTTCATCCCGTGCGCGTCCGCTTCCTGGTAGATCCAGTGCGAGCGCCAGGTGATCGAGAAGCTGATCGACGGCTCCGGACCGTTCTTCACCCAGTGCGGCCACATCAACGGTACATGCACCGCATCGCCGGGGCTCAGCTCGAACTTGTCGCCGCGCGCCTCGTAATCGTCCCGCCAGGGCACGTTGCGGTGGCCGCCGACGTGGAAGGCCTCATGCTTTTCGTCCGGCACCACATCCTTTTCGCCAGGGACGATCAGCATCGTCTTCGAACCGCGGATCTGGAGCAGCACATTATGCTCGGGATCGAGATGGAAGGGCGTCACCGCGCCGGGCGAGGAGACGAAGATGAAGCCGACCCGGGTCAGCATCTCGCCCGTCACCGGCTCGATCGCCGGCGCCAGCTCGCCCAGCGCCTCTTCGAGCAGGGCCTTGTAGGCCGGGTCCTGGTCGACATTCTTCAGCACCATCCAGCTGCCGCATTCCTCGATGCCGCGGATCGTGTCCTCGACGGAGAGGCCGGTGTGGCTCACCTTGTCCGGATCGACGCCGTAGGGCAGGTCGCCCGCATTATATTCGACGCTGCTCCGGGGCAGTCTTTTGCCGAGCTCGACCAGCGCCTCCAGCGTCAGCAAGGGATGGCCGGCCAGGCCGTGGCTGAGCTTGCCCGGCTTCTCGGGATAATAAGACCGAAACCGGTCCAGGTCTTCACCGCTGAAGATGGACATGAATACTCCCTCACGCTTCGCCTCGCCGCCTAGCGCAAAGTGGTATGCAACGGGTTACCGGCGGAGGTGCGGTTCGGGCCCTGTGCCGGAATGGGTCACGGCATCCCGCGATTCTTGCTAGGGTTCCATCGTGCACCTCGACACCCAGGCCATCATCGTCTCGGTCCGCCCGCATGGCGAGCATGGCGCCATCGTCCGGGCGCTGACCCCGGACGAGGGCCTGCGTCCCGGCTATGTCCGTGGCGGCCGCTCGCGGCGGCTCAGGCCGGTGCTGGTGCCGGGCAATGTCGTGCAGGCCGACTATCGCGCGCGGACCGAGGAGCAATTGCCGCATCTCTCGGTCGAGCTGATCCACAGCCGCGCCTTCCTCCTTTCCGAGCCTCTGGCCGCCGCGGGAATCGACTGGGCAACCGCGCTCACCGCCGCCGCGCTCCCGGAGAATCAGGCTTATCCGGCCCTGTGGCAGGGTCTCGACGGGCTGCTCACCGCGATCGAATCGGCGCCGAGCGCGCGGGGCTGGGCGCTGGCCCTCTATCGCTACGAGTTGCTCCTGCTCGGCCAGCTCGGCTTCGGCCTGGACGAGGCGGAGATTGCCGCGGTCCCGCAGACCATCCGCGCCGCTTTGGGCGTCACCGGCGACCGGCTCGCCCGCGACGTCCTGACCGAGCGCCGGCAGGACATCTTCGCCGCCCGCGAGCGGCTGGTGGAGCGCCTCAAGCGCATGGCTGGTTGACCTCGCCGCCCGCCCGGCACAGGAAGCGCCTGTGAAAGAGCTTTTCCCCCATGCGGCGACCACCGGCGGCATCACCGTCCGCGTCTCGGTCAGCTTCCTTCCCGAGCAGTCGGAGCCCGGCAAGAGCCGCTGGTTCTGGGCCTATCATGTCCGCATCGAGAATGGCGCGCATCAGGCGGTGCAACTGGTCAGCCGCGAATGGATCATCTCCGACGGCCGCGGCAGCCAGCATGAGGTGCGCGGCGAGGGCGTGGTCGGCGAGCAGCCGGTGCTCGAGCCCGGTGCCTCCTTCGACTATGTCTCGGGCTGCCCGCTCGGCACGCCGACCGGGGCGATGGAAGGCCGCTACTTCATGATCGCGGCGGACGGCTCGAGCTTCCCCGTCGAGATTCCGCGCTTTCCTTTGATCGCGCCCGCGGTGACCAGCTAGACCTCGATCACCTCGGCGCCCGTCGGCGTGCCCACCGCCTCGGCATACATCTTCTTCAGGCTCAACCCGTCAAGCAGCATCCAGAGCCAGGAAATGGCAACGCCCAAAAAGGCCGGGTAGCGCTGGAAGCCGAACACCAAGGTCACGCAGCCGATGAACAGGGCCGCCTGCAGCGCGCCGGTGATGTAGCGGCCGAGATAGAGGCGGTGCACGCCGGCAAGGCCGGTCAGAAACCACAAGGTCCAGGTCAGGCCGAGCGAGCGCGGGCCCACGGGCTCCCGCTGCTTCTCCGGCGCGTCGACGAACTCGATGCGGTCGGCGATCGTCGTCGCCCTGAGGCCGCGGCCCGGAAAGACGTCGGTGTCGGCAGCGCGGCTCTCGCCGTCGGCGCGGGCGCGCTCCTGCGCGAGGAAGGCGGCGCGGCGCGACACGGGCGCGGCGTCGCCGCCGGCCGGGCTGCCCTTTTTGCCGAAGGTGCGCGCGTTCATTCGTCCCGCTCCTGAAATCCAGCGGGCGACCCTAATGGCCGAGGGCAAAAATAATCTTAATCAGGGCAACAACTGGATTGCCCGCGCCGCCAGGCCCGCCAGCCGGTTGGCGTCGACCGGCGCGGCCGGGTTGTTCCAGCCGGTGCTCAGCGCATACCAGGCGCCGCTCCGCGTCTGCACGAGATAGGTGAGGTTGGCGACCCCCGGCTCCGAGCCGCCCTTGAACCCCGCATATTGGAGCGACGCCCGCGCCTGTTGCGGCAGGCCGCCGCTGATCGCCATGATCGCCTTGGCGCTTGGGTCGGCGTGGAGCCGCAGCCAGTCCATCACCCGCACGAAATCATTGGCCGAGGCGAACCATTCCACCGTGTCGATCCGCACCGGATTGCCGGCGAACAGGCTGATATTGATGCTCGACGCGTCGGTCGCGGCATAGTCGTTCGCCAGGAGCTGCCGCCGCGTCGCCTCGTCGGCCTGCTGCCAGAGTGCAAGCGACGTGGCCGGCGCCGCCTTGATCAGGCCAAGCTCCAGCGTCGAGAGCAAAGGCCGGTTCCGGGCCGGGTCGCGCACCCCCATCGTCGCCATCATCCGTTCGACATTCTCCCGGCCCGCGACGCGCAGCAGGATATCGGTCGCCGTATTGTCGCTGATCGAGATCATCAGCGACGCCAGCGTGTGCAGCGTGATCGGCGCCCCGCGCGGAAAGCCGGCCACCGTGCCGCCGCCGATCGAGCTGCGGTCGATCGTGACCACGTCGCTCCAGTGCCGCTGGCCCGCCTGAACCTGCCGGCTCAGTTCGCCGAGGATGAATAATTTGAAGGTCGATCCGGTCGCCAGCGCCCGGTCCGGCTCGATGCTGTTGAGCAGGGCAGGGGCGCCGGTCCCGAGCCGCGCCACCGCGAAATTGACCTGGCCGGGCAGCTGCCGCAGCTCGCCGAGCACCGCCCCCATCGTGTCGCCGGTCATGTCCGCGCCGGTCAGCAGCAGGCCGCTGACCAGGTTCGGCGCCGCCGGCTCTACCGCCAACTGCAGATGCACGATCGCTCGCGCATAGCGGACATGGATCACGCCGGCCTGTGGCGAGGAGGGGTCGATCCCCGCCAGCCCCTGCACCGCGCCATATTGGCTGATGAATTGCTGGGCGACGCTCTGGATCTGCGCGTCCGGCACCTGCGCGCGGAAGGCGGCGTTGAACAGGGCGGACGGCTGGATTTCGCCCTTCAGCAGGCCCACGATCCGCTCCGCGCCGGAGCGCAGCTGCGGGCTCGGTTGCTGGGGCTGGGGCTGCGGTTGAGGCTGCGCCAGCGCCGGCGCCGCGGCGAGCATGAGCAGTGCGAAAAGCAGGCGCTTCAGCATGGTGACCTCCCCCGGTTCGCGCCCGTTTTACGCGAAACCGCCGCGCCGCTCTAGAGCCCGAGCAAGGGCCAGGCCCGCCACAGGCCGTAAGCCGGCGGCAGCACCAGCACCGCGCCCATCGCGAGGTCGAACATCCGGATCGGCTTCACCAGGTCGCCGCGCTGCCTTTTATGCGCATCCACCGCGCAGATCAGCAGGATCGAGGCGCCGCAGAGGATCGTCAGCACCAGCAGCCCCGCATAGGCCAGGAGCATCGCCCGGCTCTCCGCGAAAGCCGAGACCAGCAAGGCGACCAGCCCGATCCCGATCCCCGTCACTTCCGCGCGCTGGACCGTCCAGCCGGCGAGCATGCTTTTGGGTGGCGGCGGCGGGCGGCGCTTGCGGTTCATCAGGCGTCGATCTCCTCTTCGGTCAGCTCCGCCGCATGGTTCTGGATGAAGTGGAAGCGGTGCTCCGGGTTGCGGCCCATCAGCCGGTCGACCAGGTCGCGGACGCCATCGCGCTCCTCATAGCTTTGCGGCAGGGTGATCCGCAGCATCCCCCGCGTCTGCTTGTCCATCGTCGTTTCGCGCAGCTGCGCCGGGTTCATCTCGCCAAGCCCCTTGAAGCGCGAGACCTCGACCTTCTTGCCCTTGAACGTGGTCGCCTCCAGCTCCGCCCGGTGGGCGTCGTCCCGGGCATAGGCGATCGTGCCCCCGGCCGAGAGCCGGTAGAGCGGCGGCTGGGCGAGATAGAGATGCCCGTCGCGCACGATCGGCGCCATTTCCTGGAAGAAGAAGGTCATCAGCAAGGTCGCGATATGCGCGCCGTCCACGTCGGCGTCGGTCATGATCACCACCCGCTCGTAGCGCAGATCGTCGACATTGCACTTGTCGCGCACGCCGCAGCCCAGCGCCTGGATCAGGTCGGCAATCTCGCTGTTCGCCCGGATCTTGTCCGCGGTCGCGCTGGCGACGTTCAAGATCTTGCCGCGGATCGGCAGGATCGCCTGCGTCTTGCGGTCCCGCGCCTGCTTCGCGCTCCCGCCCGCCGAGTCCCCCTCGACGATGAACAATTCCGTCCCCGCCGGATCGTCATTGGCGCAATCGGTAAGCTTGCCCGGCAGCCTGAGCTTCCGCCCCGAGGTCGCCGTCTTGCGCTTGATCTCGCGCTCCTGCCGCCGCTTCAGCCGCTCGTCCATCCGGTCGAGCACGAAGCCGAGCAGGGCGCGCCCCCGCTCCATATGATCGGCGAGGAAATGATCGAAATGGTCGCGCACCGCAGCCTCGACGAGCCGGGCGGCGTCGGGCGAGGTCAGCCGGTCCTTGGTCTGGCTCTGGAATTGCGGATCGCGGATGAAGACGGAGAGCATGATCTCCGCCCCGGTCACCACATCCTCGGCCTGGATGTCTTTCGCCTTCTTCTGCCCGACCAGTTCGCCGAACGCCCGGAGGCCTCTTGTCAGCGCCAGCCGGAAGCCCTGTTCATGGGTGCCGCCGTCCGGCGTCGGGATGGTGTTGCAATAGTAAGAGGCGTCGCCCTCGCCCCAGACCGGCCAGGCCACCGCCCATTCGACATTGCCCTGCCCGTTCGGGAAGCCGTGCCGCCCGGTGAACGGCACGTTGGTCGCGACCTCCTTGTCGCCGATCTGCTCCTTCAGATGATCGGCAAGCCCGCCCGGAAACTGGAACACTGCCTCTTCCGGCACCTCATCGGAGGCAAGCGCGGGATCGCACTTCCAGCGTATCTCGACGCCCGCGAACAGATAGGCCTTGGACCGCGCCAGCCGGTAGAGCCGCGCCGGCTTGAACCGCGCCTCCTCCCCGAAAATCTCCGGGTCCGGCACGAAGCTCGTGGTCGTGCCCCGCCGGTTCGGCGTCGGCCCGACCTCGACCAGCTTCGAGGTCGGCGTGCCCTTGGCGAAGGTCTGGCGGTACAGGGTCTTGTTGCGCGCCACCTCGATCACCGTGTCGATCGACAGCGCATTGACCACCGAGACGCCGACGCCATGCAGGCCGCCCGACGTCGCATAGGCCTTGTCCGAGAATTTGCCGCCCGAATGCAGCGTGGTCAGGATCACCTCCAGCGCCGACTTCCCCGGATATTTCGGATGCTCGTCGACCGGAATGCCGCGGCCATTGTCAGTGACGGTCAGGCGGCCGGCCGTCCCCGGCACCGCCTCCAGAACCATTTCGATCCGCGTCGCATGACCCGCGACCGCCTCGTCCATGCTGTTGTCCAGCACCTCGGCCGCGAGATGGTGGAGGGCGCGCTCGTCGGTGCCGCCGATATACATGCCGGGGCGGCGGCGGACGGGCTCCAGGCCTTCGAGGACCTCGATGGCGGAGGCGTCGTAATCGGTGGACGTGCGCGAGGAGGAAGCGAACAGATCGTCTGACATGGAGGGGGTATAGGAGGGTGGGATTCCCCTGTGCAAGCGGGGCGGCAGGGTTATCCCCAGTCCGTTGACCTGCCGGGGCGGTCCGCGCGCAGGCCGCGCTAGTCGCTCGCCTCGTCCAGCGCATGCCAAAACAGCGCCGCTCCCACGGCGAGCAGGACCGCGCCGCCGATGACCAGCACCTTGGTGGTGTCCCTCAACTGACTCCTATTCTGCCCCGGGCCGGGCCTTTGCAGACCGACCGGCGTGCCGGCGATCGAGAAAGCGGGCGCGCTGTCCGAGCGCAGGCCGAACTCCACGCCTTCGCCCATGCGCAGGCGCAGTGCCCCGCCGTCCGTCCGGCTGTGCAACGTCGGCGCAAGGGCGAAGCCGCCGCGCAGGCGCGGTTCGGCACGGCTCGCTCCGACGGCCAGCCGCAACCGGAAGCCCGCGAAGAGCCCGGCTTCGGCATCAGTGGGGGCCGCTGCGGCCGCTGCGGCAGGGTCGGCGGCGGCCAGCGCGAAGGCGGCGGCGATCAGGGCGACGGTGTCGATCTTCATGGAATGTCCTTTGGCAGATGGGTGACGTCGTGCCCCTCCACCTTGGGTCGAGGTGGAGGGGGAAGCGCGGTAGCGAGAATGGCCGCGCTTCGGTTCGACGCTAGGCGGCGGCCAGAGTCCCGCGCATGCCCGGGTGAAAGCGGCAGTAGAACGCAAAGCTGCCGCGTCGCTGCACCGTCATGCGGCTGCTGCGTCCGGCCGGCAGGTTCAGGTCGAAGCTGCCGTCCCGGGCGGTCGCCGTATGCGGCACCATGTCGCGATTGACCCAGAGGATCGTGTCCCCCGCCCTGATCCCGGAGGGAACGGGGCCGAAGCGCATGCCGCCCAGCGCGATCACATGCTCGCGCCGCGGGCCGGCGGGCGCGGCGCCGCCGGCGAAGGGCAGCAGCAGCATCGCGCTGCCGGCCCGCAACAGCTCGCGCCGAGTCATCGCAGCTGCCGCGCCAGCTGCTCGGCATGGGCCTGATGGGCGCCGAACAGCGCCAGCCCGGCTTCGAGCAGCGCTTTCAGCTCGGCATTGTGGGCGGCGGGGATCAGGGTCGAGCCGAGCGCGCCGTTCACCGTGCGATGATAGGCGGCCTCATTCTCGATATAGGCGCGGTCGAACGCCGCGCCGTGCAGGTTGCCGAGCCGATGCTTGGCCGCGTCCGCCTGCGCCGTGAGCGCGGCGCTGGTCGGGTTCGCTTCCGGCGTGACGTGCAGCCGCTGCACGAGCGCCAGCGCCTGCTCGTTCACCGCCTGGTGGTCGCGCAGCATCGTCTCGGCGAACGCCCGCACCTCTGGGTTGCGCGTGCGGGCAAGGGCCTGCCGCGCCGCCTCGACGTCGATCTGGCCGGCCGTGTAGGCGATATGGGCGATCTGGGCGTCGGTGACGCCAGTGTCGTGGGACGATGCCGGCGCCGTGATCGACGCCATGCTTGCCGCCGCGAACAGGGCGAGTGTCTTGCGCATTTTTCCTCCTGTGGCTTCCGTTCCCCGGATCGGGTCACGCCATTTTGATGGTGCGTTCCCCGAAAGGTTCCCGGGTCTCGTCCGGGAACCTCGGGCCCGGTTTTCCATCGAAGCCTCCGAGGAGACGAAGATGGCTCAATCAGCACAGCAGGTGTCCGGACCGGATTTCACCATGGGTGTCGCGCTCGACGACGTCCCGATCGAAGGCAGCTTGGCAGGACGGGTCGGCGAGGACGCGGTGCTCCTGTCCCGCTTCGGAGACGAGATGTTCGCCGTCGACGGGGTCTGCACCCATTATGGGGCGGCGCTGGCGGCCGGGGTCCGGGTCGGCGACACCGTGCGATGCCCGCTCCATCATGCTTGTTTCAGCCTTCGCTCCGGCGCGGCGCTCCGCGCGCCCGCCTTTGCGCCGCTCGGCCGTTGGCGCGTCGAGGTCCAGGGCTCGCTTGTTTATGTGCGCGCGAAACTGGCCGGGCCGGAGCCGACCCCGGTTTCGCCGCCCGGCACGGTCGGGCCGATCGTCATCGTCGGGGGTGGCGCGGCCGGTTTTGCCTGTGCCGAGAAACTGCGCCGCCTTGGCCATGCCGGCCCGCTGACCATCCTGAGCGCCGACGAGGATCCGCCTTACGACCGCCCGAATCTGTCGAAGGACTATCTGGCCGGCAGCGCGCCCGACGCGTGGATGCCGCTTCAGCCGACGGGCTATTATGCCGAGCATGGAATAGACCTTCGGCTCGGAACCGAAGTTTCGGCCATTGATCCCGGCGACCGCAGCGTCATGACGGTTTCGGGCGACGTCTTCTCTTATGACCGGCTTCTCATTGCCACGGGCTCGGAGCCGGTTCGGCTGCGCGCGCCGGGCTTCGATCTACCCAATGTCTACACGTTGCGAACCTTCGCTGACGCGCGCGCAATTGCCGGTGAGGCAATGGCAGGCAGGCAGGCGGTGATCATAGGCTCCGGGTTCATCGGCCTGGAGGCGGCGGCGGCGCTGTCGAGCCGGGGCGTGGCCGTGGATGTGGTCACGATGGATGACCTCCCAATGGGGCGGACGCTCGGCGCCGACGTGGGCCGCTTCCTGCGGCAGTTGCACGAGGCGCATGGCGTCCGGTTTCATTTCGGGCGCACCGCCAGCGCGTTCGACGGGCGCGCGGTTTCCCTGGACAATGGTGACGCGCTCCGAGCCGATTTCGTGCTTCTGGGCCTTGGCGTCCGCCCGCGCATGGCGCTTGCCAGGACGGCCGGGATCGAGGTTGCCGACGCCATTCTCGTCGATCACCAGCTGGAGACCAGCGTCTCCGGCATCTTTGCTGCTGGTGACGTTGCGTCCTTTCCCGATGCGCGCTTCGGCGGTCGCCTGAGCATCGAGCATTGGGTGACGGCCCAACGGCAGGGCCAGACCGCGGCCGTCAACATGCTCGGTGGCTCGGATTCGTTCGATGCCGTCCCGTTCTTCTGGACGCAGCAATACGACATGGCCTTGCGCTATGTCGGCCATGGCGCCGGGGCTGACGAGACGAGGGTCGCCGGCGCCACCGCCAATGGTGATTTTTCCGTGGAGTATTTCGCACAGGGCGCCCTTCGCGCCCTTCTCTCGGTCGGTCGGGACATTGAAAGCCTGGCCGTCGAAAGCCGGTTTGAGGGCAAGCGGGCTATGCAGATTTGCTGAGCGGCGGCGGACCACGGGAACTTAGGGGGAATCCAGCCATCCAATGATCACCAGTCAGCCGGGAGGTGGGTGTGGAGCGGTACTGCAGCGGCGGAGAGTTGCTCGCCGAAAGAGAATATGACGGATCGGATCGTGCCTTGCCGCCGACTTCGTCGGAGATTGAGAGGGCTATCCGTACCCTGATCAGTGCCACCGGAGACGACCCGGGCCGGGAGGGCTTGCGGGAAACCCCCGCGCGCGTCGCCCGGGCCTATCGAGAATGGTTTTCCGGCTACGCCATCGACCCGGTGGCGCTCCTCGAGCGGACTTTCGGCGAGGCCGAGAACTATCGGGAAACGGTCCTTCTGCGCGGGATCCCGCTGGTTTCGACCTGCGAGCATCATCTCGCCCCGATTACCGGTCACGCGCATGTCGCCTATCGGCCGGGGGACCGGGTGGTGGGCATCTCGAAGCTGTCGAGGCTGGTCGACTGCTTTGCCCGCCGACTGCAGCTTCAAGAGCGGCTGACCGCGCAGATTGCGCAAACGCTTGATGAGGTGCTGAAGCCAAGGGGCGTGGCGGTGATCGTGGAGGCCAGCCACGGCTGCATGTCCTCACGGGGCGTGAACCAGCACGGTGTATCGATGGTCACGAAATGCTGGCGCGGCGAGTTCGAGTCCGACTTCGAACTTCGGCGCGAACTGCTCGGATCGATTGGGTTGTGCTAGTCGGGAACCTTTCCGTTCCGGCGGCATCCAATCCGGCCTGAGAGGAGGCAGCATGGCCGCGCATCCGAAGATTGACTATGACAGCCTGGACGATCCAGCACTCGCCCGCATGGTGGCAACGCGGGATCGGGGCGCGGTGCGGCTGGTCACGCAGCGCAACAACCAGCGGCTTGTTCGCGCGGCGTGGAGCATTCTCAAAGACCGCGCCGAAGCCGAGGATGCCGTGCAAAGCGCCTATCTGTCGGCGTTCGCGGCGATCGGCAGCTTCGAAGGCCGGGCGTCACTCTCGACCTGGCTCACGCGGATCGTCATCAACGAGGCATTGGGTCGCGCCCGGGCGGCAAAGCGTCGGCGCGCGCATTTCGACGCCACCTCTGTCACCGTCCTGGAAGACTATCGGGAAAAGCTGATGCAAGGATCCACGAGCGGTACGTCGCCGGAGAAATCGCGCGCGCAGGCCGAGTTGCGCAGCGTCCTGCAAAGCGCCGTCGCTCGCCTGCCGGAGCCGTTTCGCGTCGTCTTCGTGCTTCGCGAGATCGAGGAGCTTAGCGTCGAGGATGTGGCTGAAGCCTTGGACTTGCCGCCCGCCACGGTCAAAACCCGCCACTTTCGGGCGCGGAAGAGGCTTCGGGACGATCTGGCCCCGGATATCAGGGACGCGCTCAACGGTTCCTTTCCCTTCGCCGGGGCGGACTGCGAGGCGATGACCGAATACGTCGTGGCCGCGTTTTGCGGCAGAGACTGAGACGGTCGCAACCAAATGAACCATCTAGGTTGTCTTTAGTTGCAATGTAGGAATTCATCTGGTTTCCTGATCCGCTAAGCAGCGGAAAGGAGAGTCGGATCAATTGTCCTGACCGGTCTCCTCTACCTCAACACCTCGCCGCGCCCGCCACAGCGTCTCCGCCAGCACCCACGCCGCCCCCGCGAGCACAAGGTTCACCCCATTCTCGCTCCACGCCCCAGGCAGCCCCGGCTCCGCGATCACCCGCGGCAGATGCAGGATCAGCCCGAAGCCCAGATACATGATGGTGAGCAGCATCGCCGCGAGCCGGTCAAGCACCCCGCTCAGCACCGCCAGCCCCGCCGCGATCTGGCAGGCGCCGGTGGCCCAGGCCCAGAAGAGCTGGGACGGCGGCAGCCAGGCCGGCACCAGCGAGGCGGTGAACCGCGCATAGACGAACTCGCTGATCCCGAAGACGACGAGGCAGGCGCCGAAGAGCAGGGGCGCGACCTTGCGGATGACATCGGCCCGCGGCCCGGTGCTGACGGCGGCGAAGGCGAGCAGGGCGCCGAGCAGCATCGCCAGCTTTTCGGCGATATTCTCATAGGACACCCAGGTCGACGGCGCCTTCACCGCCGCCGGCAGACACAGGATCAGCAGGGTGGCGGCGAAGAAGGCGGCCAGCGTCACAGTGGCGGGCCGAACAGTCAGGCGGAGCTGGGCGGCGAGGCCGGCGGCGGCCAGCAAGGCGGCGGCGCCATAGACGAGGATCGGATAGCCGGGCGTGCCCGGCGGGACCGGCAGGCCGAACGCCTCGAAACTGCCGAAGATCAAACCGGTGAGGCCGAGGATGAAAGCGGCGATGCCGTACATACGGGTGGCCAGCGTCATGGAGCATCTCCCTCCAGTCCGAGCCACCGCGCGCAATCTACGCCTGTGGGCAGGCTCTGTTCAAGCGGGCAAGGCGGACCGCCGCCGCGCGCGGAAATTGACAAGATGGACAGGATTCCCCGTGCGAGCGGCTCCACGCCGTCAACTTCCGGCGGCCCTCACCTGCGCGCGCGAAGAGGTGTGACCTTTGCGAACTTCCGCGCCCGGCCATCCCCGTCATTGGCCTCGCCTTTGCCTCACTTTTCCATGTCCGATCGCGACAAGGGTCAGCCGCGGGTCGTCACGTGGAGGAGGCGGAAATCGGCGGACATGCCGGTCAGCCGCCAGACCTCACGCGGGGGAATGACGAAGGCGTCGGCGGAGCCGAGCTTGTGGCCCTCGCCGAAATCGAGCCGGACGCTGCCTTCCATGACGAAGCCGAAGACCAGGGCGCCATCGTGCGCCGGCACCTCGATGCCTTCCGCCTCGCCCGGCCTGACGATCCGCGCCTCGGCCAGCCCAGCGGTTGCCGCGCCCAGCCCGGTCGCCTGCGCCTCGCCGCCATGCCATCCGACCCAGTCCGCGTCCGCCGCGCCATGATGAAGGAAATGCTGCCCGCCATAGACCAGGCCCGGCCGCGCCTCGCCGTTCGGCAGCGCCAGCTCATGGTCCGCAAAGGTCTCGTGCACGGCGGGGCAGCTGATCTCCACCACCTCCAGCCCAGCCGACGCCTCCAACACCCGGTGCCGGAGTCCCGGCGGCTGCAACACCATGTCGCCCGCCTGCATCACGAACGGCGCGCCCTGATCCTGATAGACCACCCGCACCCAGCCGCGGCGCACGATGATCAGCTGGAAGCCGACGCGGTGATAATGGACCCAGTCGGCGACCGGCCCGCCCTCCGGGATCGTGATGTGCGAGGCGATGCTGTGCCCGCCAAGCCGCCCGGGGATCAGGTCGCGATAGGTCATCCCCGCGCGCCCCGCGCCCGCCTCGTTGCCCGCCCGCGTCAGCACGAATTCCGGCGCGAAGGCGGGGAGGGCGCCGGACCGCGGCGGCGCGTCCGGCCGCGCGGTCAGGCGCAGGCTTTTCCCCTCATGCGTCAGGATCGCGCTGTGCGGCGCATCCGCCGGCCAGATCACGTCCAGGCGCGCGCCTTCGCCTTGCAGCCGCGCCAGCGCCGCGTCGAAGTCCGTGCAGATCAGGTCCTCCATGGTCCGGACCCTAGCGCGCCGCGCCCGGTTGCGCACGCCCGGCGCGGGGTCCAAGGTGCGGCCCGATGCTGATCATCCTCCTGACCCTCATGGGCCTCGCCATTCTGGCTTATGGATCGCTGCTGGTCCGCGCCGCGATCCGCCAGCGCGCCAGGCCAGGCCTCGAGGCGCTCGGGCTCGGCGCGGTGGTCAACTTCCTCGACACGCTCGGCATCGGCTCCTTCGCCACCACCACCGCCTGGTTCAAGTTCCGGCGCATGGTGCCGGACCGGCTGATCCCGCAGACCCTGCTTTGCGGCCTGACGCCCGGGGCGATGACCGAGAGCATCGTCTTTCTCCTCCTGCTCGGCGTGCTGGTCGATCCGCTCCTGCTGTTCAGCTGCATCATCGCGGTCTTCCTCGGCGGCCTGGTCGGCGTGCCTTTGGTCACGCGGGCGCGAGTCTGGGTGGTGCAGGCGACCGTCGCCATCGGCCTCCTTCTCGCCGCCATCGCCTTTGTGATGCAGGGCCTCGACCTGTTCCCCAAGATAGGCACGGCCAACAGCCTGCCGCTTGGTCTCGCCATCATCGCGGTGGTCGCCAATTTCGGCTTCGGCATTCTCGCCAATTTCGGGGTCGGCAATTATGCGCCGACCCTGGTGCTGCTTAGCCTGATGGGCATGGATCCCAAATTGTGCTTCCCGATCATGGCCGGTGGCGCCTGCCTGATGGGGGCGGGTTCGAGCTTCCAGCATATGCGGATCGGCGAGGTGGACCTGAAGATCGTGCTGGGCCTTGCGATCGGCGGTATCCCCGCAGTCTTCCTCGCAGCGGCTCTCATCAACGCGCTTTCGGTCGAGTATCTGCGCTGGCTGGTGGTGGTCGTCGTCCTCTACGCCGCCGCGGTCATGGCCCATGCCGCGATCAAGGGCCGGCGCGAGCATAAGGCGGAGGGCGCGACCTTGCCGCTTGCGTCGGAGCTGGACGCGTGACGGTCGCGGAACCTGCGCTCAATCAGGACTTCAAGCGCTACGATCAGGTGCGCAAGGCGCACACCTATCGCCTGGCCGAGCAGGACGACGACGCCTTCGACGAGGACTATGAGATCGCCACCCTCGATCTCGGCCGTTTCCTGCGCGGCAACGCCACCGACAAGGCCGGCTTCGCCGCCGAGTTCGCCGGCGCGCTGAAAGAGATCGGCTTCGCCGTGCTCACCGGCCATGGCGTCGATCCCGCGCTCTATGACGAGATGCACGAGACGGTCCTCGATCTCTTCACCTCCACGACGCTGGCGGAAAGGATGCGCTTCCGCGCCGCGCGGTACGGCTCGGTCAGCCAGGGCTATTTCCCGATCGAGGAGACCAGCGACATCCATCCCGACCTGGTCGAAGGCTGGGTCTGGTGCCGCCGCGCCTTCGACATGCCGCAGGACCGCGAAGGCCCGTTCCGCCCCGGGGACTTCTGGCCCGACGCCCGCTACGAGCGGAGCTTCCGCAAGCTCGCCCTTGCCCATGAAGCCCTGTTCAGGCCCATCGCCCAGGCGATGTTCCAGGGGCTCGGCGTCGATCCGCACATCTATGACGCGAAGCTCACCCGCACCAATTTCGGGCTCCGCGCCAATTACTATCCGCCGATGGACGCCGCGCAGGACGGCTCCGGCGCCGGCCGGCTGCTCGGCCATGAGGATGTCGATCTCTTCACGATCCTGCCGGCCACCCGCGTCGAAGGGCTGCAGGTCTGGAACCACCGCAGCCGCGCCTGGGTGCGGATGAACGCGCCGCCAGGATCGCTGATCATCAACACCGGCGACTATATGCAGCGCATCACCAACGATGTGCTGCCCTCGACCACCCACCGCGTCGGCAAGCCCCGCGACGGCTCCCACCGGGCCGAGGCGCGGGTGTCCTTCCCGATCGCCGTCTATGTGTGGGAGGACGAGCTGCTCGAGGTGCTGCCCGGCCTCGGCACGCCCAGATACGAGCCGGTCAAGGCGATCGCCTTCCACACAAGAAGCACCAGCAAATTCTACGGCGACGATTACGCGGTGGACGCCGCCTGACATAAGTCCGCCTTATGCCGCCCTGCGGCCATTTGGTTGGCCGCCGCGCCGCCGCTGCGGCACATGGGTCCCAAGGGCCGCCCCTCCGATCCCCTCGGGGCGGCCCCGACAGGAGCCTCGTGATGACCGTCCACACCCAGATCCGCGCCGCCTCGGTCGTGGCCGTGCTGAACTTCCTGAAGCCGATGGCGGAGCGCCCCCGCACTCTGCAATATGAGCCGGAGCCCGGCATCCCCCAGCGCAATGCCGAGGACGAGGCCCATCTCGTCTCCATCCACGACGCCCGCCCGCTGGCCCCGACGCTCTCTCTCGACGTCCAGGGCTTCGAATATCTGCACGCCCCCACCTCGTTCGCCGCCTATAACGACGACGCAGCCATTCGCTCCTTTTATTACCCGAAGGTCCAGCGCCACCTCGCCGCCGCGACCGGCGCGCGGCAGGTGATCGCCTTCGATCACAATGTCCGCAACGCCGCTCGCGCCGCCAGTGGCGAGGCCGGCATCCGTGGCCCGGTGCCCCGCACCCACAATGATTTCACCGCCAAGTCAGGCCGCGAGCGCGTCCTCGCCGAGCTCCGGGCGCGGGGCCTCGATCCCTCGCTGCTCGACGGCCGCTTCGCGATCGTGAATCTCTGGCGTCCGATCGGCCGGAACGTCGAGAAATGGCCGCTCGCTCTGGTCGATGCCCGCACGCTTGCCGCCGATGATCTGGTCGCCACTGACCTCGTCTATCGCGACCGCGTCGGCGAAACCTATTCGCTCGGCTTCAGCCCTGGCCAGCGCTGGTATTATTTCCCGCAGCTCGCGCCGGACGAGGCGATCCTGATCAAGGGCTATGACAGCCAGGAAGAGGGCGTCGCCCGCTTCGCCGCGCACAGCGCCTTCGAAGATCCGCAGAGCCCGGCGAATGCGCGGGAGCGCGAGAGCATCGAGGTGCGGGCACTGGTGATTTACTGAGCAAATTCCCCTCCCCTTGATGGGGAGGGGT
>JBGAHY010000026.1:0-47491 GCA_044225925.1 Allosphingosinicella sp. | reverse complement strand
AGATAGGCGACCAGCGCGTCCATCTCGGTCAGCCGGTCCGGATTGCCGTCGAAGTCGCGTGCCTGCGCGCCGGGATAACGGCGCTGGAGGGCGGCATGGTCGGCATTGGGATTCGCCTGGTTACGGAGATCGTCATTCGCGGCATCGACCGACGCATCGTTATAGGGCACGCCGACGCGTTGCTGCGCGCGAAGGTGCGCACGCATGTCGCCCTGATCGAGAACATGCTCGGACAGGAAAGCGTAAGGCGGCATGATCGATTCCGGAACCACCGACCGCGGATCGCGGAGGTGCTGGACGTGCCATTCGTCGGAATAGCGGCCGCCAACCCGGGCGAGATCCGGCCCGGTCCGCTTCGAGCCCCACTGGAAGGGGTGGTCGTACATGGACTCGGCGGCGAGGCTGTAATGGCCATAACGCTCCGTCTCGTCGCGGAACGGGCGGATCATCTGGCTGTGGCAGGAATAGCAGCCCTCGCGGATGTAGATGTTCCGGCCGGCGAGTTCGAGCGGCGTATAGGGGCGCACGCCCTCGACCCGCTCAATGGTGGAGTCGATCCAGAACAGGGGCGCGATCTCCACGATCCCGCCGATCGCCACCACGACGAAGGCGAGGATCGCGAGCAGGGTGACGTTCCGTTCGATCCGTTTGTGATCGAAGATGCGGCTGGCCATGACTGGGATCCTATTCGGCGGCGGCGAGCGCGGGTTGGGAAAGCGGCCGGTCGGCGGCCGGGTCGTAGTGGGCGTCGCTCATCGGCTTTTCGGCGCGCTGGCGGCCGCGGATCGTCTGCACGATGTTCCAGACCATGATCAGGGCGCCGGCCAGGTACATGAGCCCGCCGGTGGCACGGATCAGGTACATGGGATGCATCGCCGTCACGACTTCGGAGAAGGCGTAGACGAGATAGCCGTCGGGCCCATATTCGCGCCACATCAGCCCCTGCATGATGCCGGCGACCCACATCGCTGAGGCGTAGAGAACGATGCCCAGGGTCGCGAGCCAGAAGTGCCAGTTCACCATGCGCAGCGAATAGAGCCGGGTCCGACCCCAGAGCCGCGGCGCCAGGTAATAGAGCGCGGCGAAGGTGATCATGCCGTTCCAGCCAAGCGCGCCCGAGTGGACATGGCCGATCGTCCAGTCCGTATAGTGGGACAGGCTGTTGACCGACTTGATCGACAGCATCGGCCCCTCGAACGTGCTCATCCCGTAAAAGGCGAGCGCCATCACCATCATGCGGATGATCGGGTCGGTGCGGATCTTGTCCCAGGCCCCGTTCAGGGTCATGAGGCCGTTGATCATCCCGCCCCAGCTCGGCATCCAGAGCATCACCGAGAAGACCATGCCGAGCGTCTGCGCCCAGTCGGGCAACGCGGTGTAGTGAAGGTGGTGCGGCCCCGCCCAGATGTAGAGGAAGATCAGCGACCAGAAGTGGATGATCGACAGCCGGTAGGAGTAGATCGGCCGCTCCGCCTGCTTCGGGACGAAGTAGTACATCATCGCGAGGAAGCCGGCGGTCAGGAAGAAGCCAACCGCGTTATGGCCGTACCACCACTGGGTCAGCGCATCCTGGACGCCCGCGAACAGCGAGTAGCTCTTCGACCCGACCCAGCTCACGGGCAGGGAGAGGTTGTTCACGATATGCAGCATCGCGATCGTCAGGATGAAGGCGAGATAGAACCAGTTGGCGACATAGATGTGGGGCTCACGGCGGCGCACGAGCGTCCCGATGAAGACCGCGGCATAGGCGACCCAGACGACGGTCAGCCACAGATCCACATACCATTCGGGCTCGGCATATTCCCGGCTCTCAGTGATGCCGAGCAGATAGCCGGTCGCGGCAAGCACGATAAACAATTGGTAGCCCCAGAAGACGAAACGGGCGAGACCGGGAAAGGCCAGGCGCGTGCGACAGGTGCGCTGCACCACGTAGAAGCTGGTCGCGATCAACGCGTTGCCGCCAAAGGCGAAGATGACGGCAGAGGTGTGCAGCGGCCGGAGCCGGCCGAAGGTCGTATATTCAAGGCCGAGGTTCAGCGCCGGATAAGCGAGTTGCAGCGCGATATAGAGGCCGGCCAGGAAGCCGGCGATTCCCCAGAAGATCGTGGCGATGACGCCCCAACGGATCGGCTGATCGTCATATTGGCCAAGGTCGACCGGCGCCTTCGTTTCGCCCCGCGCAATGGCGGCATAATCGGCCCGGCGGACGGTGAACCAGCAGGCGGCGAGCGCTGCGGCGCAGACGATCAGCATCTGCGCCGAAAAACCGGAATCGAAGGCGCCCGCTGCGAGAAAGAAGGCGACCAGCGCGGCGAGCAGCCAGCCGCCGCTTTTGAAGACCAGATTTTCCATAATCCCCCGCCTGCGCTCCTGCTGCGACTTCGGCCGGATGCGGCTGCAACCGGCCCTCATCGCATCGCTGCAACGGGTTTGGCGGTGTATAGGGAATGCTACGTAGCCGGCGGTCCAGCCGCCCACTGTGCCCTTATCGGTCAGCCCACATCATTCCACTCTTCGCCCTCTCACGGCGAAAGCACGGGTCCGAATCCCGTAGGGATCACCAACCTTCGCCTATTCCGTCCACCTGCGCTGGACGATGCGCGAGGGCTGCAGGCGGGCATCGACCAGCACATTCTCGCGATATTCGCTGCCCATCAGGCGGACCCGCACGTCCAGCGCGAACCAGTTCGTCTTCATCTGCGGCTGCACCCTGACGTCCAACGGTACGGTCAGCTCGCTCATCGCCTCCACCCGCCAGAATTCGACCTGATTGCCCCAGCCACCGGACGGCCGCTGGGCGATGATAGCGCGGGCGCGATCCGGGCTGATCTGGCCGGGAGCGAGCATCGCCAGCAACGGCGCCTGCTCGACGCCGAGCGTGTTGACGTTGATCGGCGAGAGATCGTTGGTCGGCATAGCGCAGAGCCAGGGGCGGAGGCGCGCGAAGATTTCGGGTGTCATGCCGGCAAGCGCGCGGACCTCGCCCGGATCGGCGAACAGGGTGTTGCCGGTGCGATAGGGCGCGGGGCCAGAGGCATAGGCCTCGTCTTCGGCGCCGCCGGGGGCGGCGACCCTGTCGCTGTCCGCCCAGTCCGCGGCGGCCTCTCCGATCCGCCGCGCGTCACTCTCCGGTACCTGGAGGGCGAGCATCAGGCCCACGAACTCCGCGACGCCAGAGGCGCGGCGCACGAAGGGATGGCCGGGCTGGCCGTCGACGACACTGTTCAGGTTGAAGCAATTTGCGCCGTCGCGGACGGTGACGTCGGCGCTGCCTCCGCCGGGCAGCTGGATCGTCCGGGTCGCGCCGTTCCAGTTGCCGGCCAGCGTGGTCCGCTCCGGATTGTCCCGGACGCGGTCGTCGATGGTGAGCAAAGCGAGCTGCTCGACTCCGTCGGCGAAGAGGCGGCCCTGGTCGCGCGCGGTCGCGTTGAGCGCGACCCCGCGGGAGAGGCGCAGGTCCTCGACCATCGCCGCAGCGATTGCGCCGGTCACCGCGACCAGCAGCAGCACCGCCAGCAAGGCGGCGCCGCGTTCGCGCTCGCTGACCCGCTGCTTCACCTCGTGGTTCCCACCAAAAAGACCTGCCGGATCTGGCCCTGACCCTCGCTGTCGCTGACCAGCTCGACCGCGACCGGCAGGCGCGCCGGGTCGGTTGGATCCCAGCGGTCCCGCCAGCCGCCGTCCCGGTCCCGGTAGCGGAGCTGCACGCGGCTCACACCGGTGAGGAGCGGCATGGCGAGCGCATGCCCCTCCCCGTCCACCGCATCGTAGCGCCAGCGCTCCAGCCTTCCGTCGCGCAGGCGATATTCGACACGCTGGAGCGAGGAACGGAAGGCGTTCTCATCCTCCCAGCCGCGGCGGACGAAGGCCATGAGCAAGGCCTCATTGCCACTGCCGCCGAGAAAGGCCGCCACCGGCTGGCCGTCGCCATTGCGGTGCACGCGCGGCGCGGCCTGGGCAAGATCGGCGTTGAGCAAGGCGGCGGTGCGGCGGACCGCGCTCAGGCTTTCGATCACCCGGTCGGAAGTCTCCTGGGTCCGCACGGTCAGGGTCAGCAGGGTGACGCCGGCGGCGGTGAGCATGCCGAAGATCAGCAGCGAGATCAGCATCTCGATCAGGGTGAACCCCGCTTCGGAGCTGCGCGGCGCCCGCATCAGATTGGCGCCCGGCGAAAGATGGTGAGGCTGGCGCGGCCGGGGTCGCCCGCCTCCGGCTGGACGACGATCTCGATCTGCTGAATGCGCGCCTCGGGCGAGCGGCCGACCGTCCGCGTCCAGCGCCAGCGGCGGCCGCCATTCACCAGATTGCCCTGGCTCGACCCAAAGGCGGGCGGCTGCGGATCGGTGAGCGTCTCGACGGCGAGATTGCGGGCGACGATCTGGGCCATGGCCTGGTCCGACAGGCTGGCGCTGTTGGTCGCGGTGGCACCCCCCAGGCGCAGCAAGGCGAGCGCTGCCAGGCTGAAGATCGCGAGCGCGACCAGCATCTCGATGAGGGTAAAGCCGGCTTCCGATTGGAGGCGGTGCCGGCCCGACCGCGCGCGAGCGCGCCATTCAACGCGCGACATGCACGCCTCCATCGCCGGCAATGTCGATCGCCACCTGGTCTGTGCCACGCCGCAGGGTGACACGGGCAGGCTCGGAGAAGCCGGTGGAATCGAAGCGGATGCTCGCTTCGTTGCTGCCGCCGACCTCCGGGACGGTGCGCTGCGCCCAGTCATAATGCGCCTCGGTGCGCCAGGCGTCATTCTCGCGCCGCGCCACGTCATAGCCGCCGCGCCCGATCTGCACGGCGACGGCGCGGGATTCGAGAATGGCGGTGTCGCGCGCCGTTTTGGTCCGGGCGGCGAAGCGGTCGGCCTCGCCGGCGAGGCTGCCGCCGGCCTCCGGCAACGACAGCATAACCGCCGCGGAGGCGAGCCCGATGATCACGAGCACCACCATCAGCTCTATCAGGGTGAAGCCGCGCTCTTTCCGCCGCGCCAGAGCGGGGCGGTGCGGCGACGGCCCGGCGCATGCTACGCCCGGTTCATCCCGCTTCGGCTCTGGTTGCGCGTTTTGCACCTTTTGAGTGGTGACATTCCTGCGCGGAGAGGGAAAGGGGGAGCGGCCATTATGGAAGCCCGAAAGCCAAGACCATCCAAGCGCGCGCTGCATGTCGGCATGGTCGTCGCTTTTCTCATTCTCCTCGCATTTCTAGCTGTCCGCTATTTCAGCGCCCGTCCCGACGCGGTCGGCTCGGCGCGGAACGTGTCCGGCCTTGCTCTCTATACGCCGCCGACCGCGCCGCGGCTCGATGCGCCCAATCGGGCGAGCGACGCGGCGGTGGTGGACGCGATGCTGAGCCTCGCCCGGCTGCGGCCCGACGATTATGTGATCGACCTGGGCTCCGGCGACGGCCGCATCCTGATCGCCGCCGCCCGCTCCAACGGCGCGCACGGGCTCGGCGTCGATATCGATCCGGCGCAGATCGAGCAGGCCAACCACAATGCGCGCGCAGTGGGCGTCACCGGCCTGGTCAGCTTCCGCCAGCAGGACCTCTTCCAGACGCCGCTGCAACCGGCCGACATCCTGACCCTCTACCTCACTGCCGAGGTCAACCTCCGGCTGCGCCCCCGCATTCTCGAGCAGATGCGGCCGGGCACGCGCGTGGTGAGCCACGATTTCGATATGGGCGACTGGCACTATGACGAGCGCCAGCGGATCGGCGCGGCCACCATCTTCCTCTGGAAGGTCCCGGCGAAGGTGGATGGCCATTGGCAGCTGACCGACGGCAGCCGCAACGTGCCGCTGGCGATCGACCAGGAATTCCAGCGTTTCACCGGCACCGCCGGCGGCGAGGCCCGGATCGAGCAGGGCCGGCTCGACGGCAATGCGATCCGTTTTATCGCCAATATCGGCAATGGCCGGCGCACTTACGAAGGGACCGTCGAGGGCAACCGGATCATCGGGACCGGGGCGGGAGCGAATTGGTCGGCGACCCGCGCACCCTGAGCCGCCGCACGCTCGCCCTGGCGGCGCTCGCGCTCATCTGGGGCGCGATGTTGTGGCTGGGCACGGGCGCGCTCGATCATCAGGTGCTCGACACCCTTTATGCGGGTGGCGACAGCGTCCGGGAGACCTTCGCCAAGATCGTCACGCGCTTCGGCGATCCCGATCTGCTTCTGCTTGTGACCGGCCTGGTCGGCCTCCTGCTGATCGCCCGCCGCGAGATCCGCCCGGCGGCGCTGTTTCTCGGGATCAGCATTTCCGGCCGTCTCGTGGTCGATCTGCAGAAGGCGTTGATCGGGCGACCGCGGCCGGACTCGCACCTGCACCTCATTGGCACGCGGACGGATTCCTTTCCGAGCGGCCATGCCTCCTCCGCGGTGATGGTCTGGATGACACTCGCTCTGCTGATCCCGCCAGAGGCGCGCTGGCGGCGGCCGGCACTGATCGCCGCCGCTTTGGCGGCCTTCCTGGCCGGATTGAGCCGCCCCATGCTCGGGGTCCACTATCCGAGCGACGTGATCGCCGGCTGGTGCTTCGGGCTGTTCTGGATCCTGTTGCTGACCTGGCTGACGGCCGCGCCGTTCAGGTCGCAGCCTCCTTCCTGAAGATCACGGAGAGATTGTTCGCCGGCATCTCCACGACCCGGTCCAGCCGAAGCCCCTGCTTCCCGGCCTCCTCCTCCACCGCCTCGAGTTCGCGCAGGCCCCATTCGGGATCGCGCTCCCTCAGGCTTTCGTCGAACGCCTCGTTGCTCGGCACGGTCTCGACGCCGTCACGCCGGTAGGGCCCGTAGAGGTAGAGTGGCGCCCCTTCGGCGAGCAGCCGGCCGGCGCCCCGCATCAGCCCGACCGTGGCCGACCAGGGGCTGATGTGAATCATGTTGATGCAGAGGATCGCATCGGCCTCAGGCACCGGCCACTCCGCCGCCCGCGCGTCGAGCGAGATTGCGGGGAGCAAGTTGAACAGGCCGCTGTCCTCGCGCCAGGCCTCGATCGAGCGCAGCGACGCCGGTTCCGGATCGCTCGGTTGCCAGAGCAGGCGGGGAAACTCCTGCGCGAAATGGAGGACATGCTCGCCGGTGCCGCTGGCCAGTTCCAGCACCAGTCCGCGCGCCGGCAATATCTCCGCCAGCACTTCCGAGATCGGCCCCGTATTGCGCGCCACGTGCGGCGCGGAACGGCGGTGATCCGTCACTCCGCCGCTTCGGCCTGCTCCGGCTCGCGCCAGACCAGCACCGGCTTCCTCGCCGCCTGCGTCTCGTCGAGACGCCGGCGCGGCGCGTGGATCGGCGCCCCTTTCAGGCTCTCGTCGCCCGCCTTGGCGCGCTTTGCGAGGCTGCGCAGGGCGCCGATGAACTGATCGAGCGTCGCCTTGCTCTCCGTCTCGGTCGGCTCGACCAGCATCGCGCCGTGCACCACGAGCGGGAAATACATGGTCATCGGGTGGAAGCCCTCGTCGATCAGGCCCTTGGCGAGATCGAGCGTGGAGATGTCGCCGCCGAAGCCTTTGTCGCTGAACAGGGCCTCATGCATGCACGGGCCGCTCGCCCCGAACGGGGCGTCGAGCAAATCGTCAAGGCTGCGCAACACGTAATTGGCGTTGAGCACCGCATCCTCGGCGACCTGGCGGAGACCGTCGGCGCCATGGCTGAGGATGTAGGACAAGGCGCGGGTGAACATGCCCATCTGGCCATGGAAGGCGGTCATCCGGCCGAAGCTCTGGTGGTGCGCCGCGTCCGCGTTCTCTTCTTCCACGAGGACGTAGTGATCGCCCTTTTTCTCCACGAACGGCAGCGGTGCGAAGGGCGCCAGCGCCTCCGACAGCACCACCGGCCCGGAGCCCGGCCCGCCGCCGCCATGCGGGGTCGAGAAGGTCTTGTGCAGGTTGATGTGCATCGCATCGATGCCGAGGTCGCCCGGCCGGACGCGGCCGACGATCGCGTTGAAATTGGCGCCGTCGCAATAGACGAAGCCGCCGACCGCATGCACCGCCGCCGAAATCTCGATCATGTCCGGCTCGAACAGGCCGCAGGTATTGGGGTTGGTGATCATCACCCCGGCGACATCAGGACCGAGCCGGGCCTTCAGGGCGGCCACGTCCACCCGGCCCCGGTCGGTCGCGGGGATATTCTCGACGCGATAGCCGGCAAAGGCGGCGGTGGCCGGGTTGGTGCCGTGTGCGCTCTCGGGCACAAGGATGACCTCGCGGGCGTCGCCGCGGGCCTCCAGAGCCGAGCGGATGCAGAGCAGGCCGCACAATTCGCCATGCGCGCCGGCCTTGGGGCTCATCGCGACGCTGTGCATGCCGGTCAGCTTGATCAGCCAGCCGGCGAGCTGGTCGATCAGCGCCAGCGCGCCCTGCACCGTATCGACGGGCTGGAGCGGATGGATGTCGGCGAAGCCCGGCATGCGGGCGACCTTCTCGTTCAGCCGCGGATTGTGCTTCATCGTGCAGCTGCCGAGCGGGAAGACGCCGAGATCGATGGCGTAATTCTGCCGGCTGAGCCGGGTGTAATGGCGCACCGTTTCCGGCTCGGAGAGACCGGCAAGGCCGATGTCGCGGTTGCGCTCGAGGCCGCCGAGGCGGTTAAGCCCCTCCCTTCAGGGGAGGGGGTTTGGGGTGGGCCTGTCCCGGCGGGCACCATCCCCCATCGATCCCCTCCCGGAAGGGGAGGGGAGGTTTCGAAATCCACGCCGGTGGTCTGGGTGTCGCCGATCTCGAAGAGCAAGGGCTCTTCCAGCATCAGGGCGCGGTTGCCGGTGAAAGTGTCAGCCGCTTCGCCGCCGGCTTCGGGGGCGGTCGGGCGCCAGCCGCTCTGGTTGATCGTCATGCCAGCACCTCCTGCAGTGCGGAGGCAAAGGTCTCGACATCCTCCTCTGTGGTCGTTTCGGTCACCGCGACGACGAGTCCATTCTCCAGCTCCGCCTCGTCCGGATAGAGGCGGCCTAGCGAGACGCCGGCGAGGATCCGCCGCTCAAGCGTGCGCACCACTGGCCGCGCTTCCTTCGGGAGGCGCAGGGTGAATTCGTTGAAGAAGCTGTCGTTGACCAGGCTGACGCCCGGCACCTTCGCCAGCCGATCCGCGGCGGCCACCGCTTTGGCGTGATTGAGCGCCGCCATTTGCCGCAGCCCCTTTTCGCCAAGCAGTGTCATATGCGCGGTCCAGGCGAGCGCGCAGAGCACCGAGCTAGTGCAGATGTTCGAGGTCGCCTTCTCGCGGCGGATATGCTGCTCGCGGGTGGAGAGGGTGAGCACGAAGCCGCGCTTGCCCTCGGCGTCCACCGTCTCGCCGACGAGACGGCCGGGCATTTGCCGCACGTATTTGTCGCGGGTCGCAAAGAGGCCGCAATAAGGGCCGCCGAATTGCAGGCCGACACCGATCGACTGGCCCTCGCCGACGACGATGTCGGCCCCCATCTCGCCGGGCGATTTGATCGCACCAAGCGCCACCGGCTCGGTGTTCACGACGACCAGGAGCGCGCCCGCCGCCTGGCATTTCGCGGCGAGGGTGGAGAGATCGACGATACGGCCCAGAATGTCGGGGTACTGGACGACGACGCAGCTGGTCTCGGCGTCCACCGCCAACGTCTCGACGTCCAGTTCGGCGGTCAGGGACGGGGGGGCATGCCGCAATTCGTCGCCAGTAAATTTCGCCATGGTCTGCGCGAGCGAGACGTAGTGCGGATGCAGGCCGCTGGAGAGCACCGCCTTCTTCCGCCGTGTCACGCGGCCCGCCATGGCGATCGCCTCCCAGCAGGCGGTCGAGCCGTCATACATCGAGGCATTGGCGACGTCGCAGCCATAGAGGCGGGCGACCTGAGTCTGGAACTCGAACAGGCATTGCAGCGTGCCCTGCGCGATTTCAGGCTGGTAGGGCGTATAGCTGGTGAGGAACTCGCCGCGCTGGATGATATGATCGACGCTCGCCGGGATGTGATGGCGATAGGCGCCGCAGCCGATGAAGAAGGGCACCTCGCCGGCGGAGATGTTGCGCCGCGCCAGCGCGCCGAGCTGGCGCTCGACGCTGAGCTCGGAGGCATGGTCTGGCAGGCCGTGGATCGTCCCCGTCAGCCGCGCGCCTTCGTGCACGTCGGTGAACAGATCGTCGATCGAATTGGCGCCGATCACGCGGAGCATCTCGCTCCGGTCGGCATCGCTCAAAGGAAGATAGCGCATTCAGTTTCCCCGAAGATTTATAAGGGCTTGGCTGCGGGACAGGACCCTGATGAGGCGGGGCTGCTGCAGCTGGTCTACCCTGTCTGCGCAGACCTCAACGACGCCTTCCGGCATTGGATCGTTGCATGCGATCTGCGCGAGGCCCAGCGGCCGCACCTGCCGGTCGAAATCAGGCGCATACCGATCGATAGCCATCCAGCTTGGGCCCCCTGGCCCCGCGCGCCAGCCTGCGTCTCGTAAAGACTGCAGCCCCGCCCATGGCAAACCCCGATCCAGCCATACGCGGACCAAGCGATGGTCGAGCGCCCGTTGCTGAGCGACGACCTCGGCCACGCTCAGGACCGGCACGTCGCGCAATCGCATAGCCTGCACCCAACGTTAGCAGAACAAGGAAGGCGGCCTCGACCTTCATCCCGGCTTCCGCATCGCAAAGCGCAGCCGCACAGGCGCGTCGGGCTGCCGACCCGGCGCCACCTCCTCGACGGCTGCGGCAATGTCGTCCCGCTCGAATTCCGGCACCATCGCCACGTCCATCACCCCGGCGCGGAAGGTCTTCACCCAGTCCGCTGCGCCGCCCGGCAGCGGCGTCGGGCGCGGGATCAGCTCGGCCTTGATGTCTGAGAAGCCGGCGGTGAGGTAGAGCCGGGTGAACTCGTCGACGCCGGCATACCAGGACGGGTCCTGATCCGGCATGACATAGCCCCGCGCCGTCAGCTCTTCGCGCAGCGCGGTGCGCAGGGTGAGGAGGTTCCCGTCCCCGCCCATCTCGCCGACGAAGCGGCCGCCGCCCCGCAGCGCCTTGAAGATGCCGCTGGCGACCGCGTCCGGATCGAGCATCCAGTGCAGCGCGGCATTGGAGAAGACGGCGTCGAACGCGCCGAAGCGCTCAACGTCCATGTCCTCGGCGTCCGCGACGAAGGCGTCGATGCCGCGCGCGCGCGCCGCCTCGACCATCTCCTCGGAGCTGTCGAGGCCGATCACACTGGCGCCGGCCTCAACGATCCGCTCGGTCAGCACGCCATCGCCGCAGCCGACGTCGAGGATCAGCTCGCCCGGCTGCGGGTTCAGCAAGTTCAACACCGCATCGCCGAGCCGCGGCACGAAGGACGCGTTCTTCGCATAATCGGCGGCGGACCAGCGGTTCGCAGTGTTGACCATGAGGCGGCTTAGTCCTGCTCGGCGCAGTAGGTCTGATACTGGTCGGCGCTCATCAGGTCCGACAACTCGTGATTGTCGGAGAGGGTCAGCTTGAAGAACCAGCCCTGCCCTTCCGGATCGGTGTTCACCAGGCTGGGCTCGTCGACGACCGCCTGATTGCCCTCGGTCACGGTGCCCGAGACGGGCGCGTAGACGTCGGAGGCGGCCTTCACCGATTCGACCACCGCGGCCTCGTCGCCCTTGCGGACAGTCTTGCCGGCGTCGGGCACTTCGACGAACACAACATCGCCGAGCTGGCCTTGCGCGAAATCGGTGATGCCGACGGTGGCGCTGTCGCCCTCGACGTTCACCCACTCATGCTCCTTGGTGTAATAGACCGTCATTGGGCGCCTCCCTTGCGCTGATAGCGATGCGGAACGAACGGCATCGGGGTGACCGTGCCAGTGAAAAGCTTGCCGCGCGATTCGAGGGTGATCGTCGCGCCAGGCTTCCGCGCTGGCCCAGGGCACATAGGCCATGGCGATGGGCACTTCGAGGCTGGGCGAGAAGCCGCCGGACGTGACCCTGCCGACCTCATTGCCCTCGCCATCGACGACCAGGGCGCCTTCGCGCACCGGCTGGCGGCCCTCGATGGTGAGGCCGACGCGCTTGCGGATCGCACCATCGTCCAGCTCCTTCGCTATGCGCGGCCAGCCGGGGAAGCCCCCCTCGGCGCGGCGGCGCTTGGAGAGCGCAAAGGTCAGGTCCGCCTCCACGGGCGTCGTATGCTGGTCGAGATCGTGGCCGTACAGCGGAAGCCCAGCCTCGAGCCGCAGCGAATCGCGGGCGCCGAGCCCGATCGGCTTCACCTCGTCCTGGTCGGCGAGCAAAGTCGCGACCATCTCGGCGTCGCGGGAGAGGATCGAAATCTCGAAGCCATCCTCGCCGGTATAGCCGGACCGGCTGATCCACGCCCTGGCGCCGCCAATCTCGAACGCGCCGCCGGTCATGAAAGCGAGCTGGTCGACGCCGGGCGCGAGCCGGGCCAGTGCGGTGGCGGCCTTCGGCCCCTGCAGGGCGAGCAGGGCCTGCTCTTTCATATGATCGAGCACGACGGCGCGCGGCAGGCGGGCCTGGAGCTGCTCGATATCGCCATGCTTGGTGGCGCCGTTGACGACCATGTAGAAATGCTCGCCGCGGCGGGTCACCATCAGATCGTCGATGATCCCGCCATCGTCGTTCAGCAGCAGCGAGTAACGCAGCCGGCCGTCCTTCAGCAGGGTCAGGTCGGCGGGGAGCTGGCTCTCCAGCCCCTTCTCGGCGTCCGGGCCGGCGATGATCAGCTGGCCCATATGGCTGACGTCGAACAGGCCAGCGCTGTCGCGGGTCCATTTATGCTCGGCCATGATGCCTTCATATTGGACCGGCATCGCATAGCCGGCGAAGGGCACCATGCGACCGCCGCGGGCGCGGTGCCAGCTATCGAGGGGAAGGGCTGCTGCGTCGTCGCTCATTGGCCGGCTCCAGGACGTATCGGACCGACCGCATGAGCGGCCGGAAGGTTCCAATACCCCCTCTGTCACCGGGACCTGAGAGCTTTCCCCACCGTCGTCCCGGACTTGATCCGGGATCAGGCGGGTTACCCCTTCGGCGGGACCGCCCTTGCAGACGATCCACTTTCCAGAGTGTCCTGCACGCGCGGTCCTTTTGCCTGAGAGATTCCGGGGCGGTTGCTCCTTCGGCGGTGCCGGCCAGCGACACCCTCTCCCGCGCGTCCATAGCGGACGGGCGAAGCTGTGGAGGTTCAGCCCGGAGGAGTCAATCGACAGCAGGCCAATCAACGGGTGGCGTTGTAGCGCAGCTGGTCCGGAGTCAGCTCGAAGCCGAGCAGCACCTCGAAATGGGCGCGGTCGACCGCGGCGCGGACGGCCGGATCCGCCATCGGATCGATCGCCGCGTCGGGCGCGCCGGGACGGCGCTCGCGGGTGATCTGGCGGCGGATGTCCTCCGGCAGGGTCGCGGCCGAGCGGAGCACGCGCGTGGTCGCGGCGCCGGTCGTGCTGGCGCGATAGGAGCGATCGGCGAAGCTCAGGGTCACCTGCCGCACGCGCTTGGCGACGACGTTGCTGGTGCCCTGCACGACCGTCGCGAAATAGGGGACGGTTACAGTGCGGGCGCCGCGATTGTCGCTGCGGCGGGCCTGCACGTCGAACGTAATCTCGGTCATGATGTTCTCGCCGGTGCCCTCGGCTTCGGCGCCGGTGCAGGTCGAGCGGACATTGGTGATGTTCGCGACCACGTCGATGGCGCGGGCATCGGTGCTGGTGGGCGGGTTGAACAGGGTGACGTCGCCGGCCGGCGCGAACTCCGCCACGGGCGGGCAGGCCGAATAGCGGGTGAGGATGCCGGTTTGCTGGATGTCGCCTTCGCGGGCGCAAGCGGTGAGGCCGAGAGTGAGAAGAACGGCGGCAGCCGCTTTGGAGGTGAACAGGCGCAAGGCGAAATCCCCGAAGAACTGCGTGAGACGCCTCCCTAGCGTCCCAAGCCTTTCGTGCAAACTGGCAATCGTTTAGAGGCCCCACCAAGTGAACCTCAGATGACCCAAAAGCCCCCCCCTCACCCTGCTGATCGCCGCGCCGCGCGGCTTCTGCGCCGGCGTCGATCGCGCGATCAGGATCGTGGAACTCGCGCTCGAACGCTATGGTGCGCCCGTCTATGTCCGCCACGAGATCGTCCACAACCGCTTCGTCGTCGACACCCTGAAGGCCAAGGGCGCGATCTTCGTGCCGGAACTCGACCAGGTGCCGGACGGCGCGCCGGTGGTCTTTTCCGCGCATGGCGTGCCCAAGGCCGTCCCCGCCAAGGCGGAGGCGCGCGGCCTCAACTATCTGGACGCGACCTGCCCGCTCGTCTCGAAGGTTCACCGCCAGGCGGAGCGGCTGATCGAGCATGGCCGCCACATCCTCTTCGTCGGCCATGCCGGCCATCCCGAGGTGATCGGCACGTTCGGCCAGGTGCCGGAGGGGCGGATGACCCTGGTCGAGACCGCAGCCGACGCCGAGACGATCCAGCTCGCCGAACCGGAAAGCCTGGCCTTCCTGACCCAGACCACGCTTTCGGTGGACGACACGGCGGAGATCGTGGGCATCCTCCGTCGCCGTTTCCCCTCGATCACGATGCCCCGTAGCGAGGACATCTGCTACGCGACCTCCAACCGGCAGGCGGCGGTGAAGGCGATCGCCTCGCGCTGCGACGCCCTGCTGGTGATCGGCTCGCCCAACAGCTCCAATTCCCTGCGCCTTGTCGAGGTCGCCGAGCGCGAGGGGACCAAGGCGCGGCTGGTCGGGCGCGGCGCAGATCTCGATTTCAGCTGGCTGGAGGGCGTCCGCACGCTCGGCATCACGGCGGGCGCGTCGGCCCCTGAAGTGCTGGTCCGCGAAGTGGTCGCGGCGCTGGCCGAAAGGTTCGCCGTGACCGAAGAGCCGGTCGAGGGCGTGGAGGAGCGGATGGTGTTCAAGCTTCCCGCGGGCCTGGAGGCCGCGTGAGCGACGAGCTGACCGAGGTCGCGGTGTTCACCGACGGGGCCTGCAAGGGCAATCCGGGCCCTGGCGGCTGGGGCGTCATCATTCGCGCGGGCGCGCGCGAGAAGGAGCTTTCCGGCGGCGAGGCGCTCACCACGAACAACCGCATGGAACTGATGGCGGCAATCGAAGGGCTGAACGCAGCGGCCCTGTCGCGCCAGCTCTATACGGACAGCGTCTATGTCCGCGACGGGATCACGAAGTGGATCCACGGCTGGCGCCGGAACGGCTGGAAGACCAGCGACAAGAAACCGGTCAAGAATGCGGAGCTGTGGCAGGACCTGGTCGAGGCGAGCGCGCCGCACCGCGTCGAGTGGCATTGGGTGAAAGGCCATAGCGGCCATCCGGAGAATGACCGCGCCGATGCCCTGGCCTGCGCCGAGGCCCTCCGTTTCCAGAGGGCCTGAGCAGTTTCCTAGCTGTTGTCGACCGTGTCCGCGCCGGGCGCGTTCTTCTTGATCGACTCGATGCAGTTCTCGGCGCCGGCCTTGTTGGAATAGCCCTCGCTCGAGACCATCACCTCGCTGTTGTACTTGAAGCGGACGCGATACTCGCCAGCCTTATCCTTATAGATTTCGAACGTGTGTGCCATGCGGTCCTCCCCTCTGATGAGACCGCGCTAATCTGGATCAGTGACAGAGGCGCGTCAAACGGGATCGAAACGAGTCGCCGCATAAGGTGCCGGATCGACCGCCCCAGCGGGCCGGCCCAGCAGCAGGGCCGCAGCCAGCGCCGAGGCCGCGGGCGCGGTCTGGATGCCGAAACCGCCCTGCCCCGCGCACCAGAAGAAGCCCCGGCCAGAAGCGCTGAACCCATAGACGGGGAGCCGATCGGGCGCGAAGCTCCTGAGACCGGCCCATTTATGCTCGACCGCGAGGATCCGCCAATCGACGACCTGCTCGAGCCGGTCGATGGCGACGGCGACGTCCAGTTCCTCAGGCGCGGCGTCGCAGGGCGCGCAAGGGGTCTCGTCATGCGGACTCAGCCAAAGCCGCCCGCCCGCCTCGGGCTTCAAGTAGAAGCGGCCGAGCGCGTCGATGATCAACGGCAGGTCGGCAGGCGCGGGCGGATCGATGCGGAGCTGGGCGATGGTTCGGCGATAGGGCTTGATGCCGAGCGGGCGTTCGCCGGCCAGCAGGGCGACGGCATCGGCCCAGGCGCCGGCGGCGTTGACGAGGATATCCGCTTCAAACTCGCCCGCACTCGTAGCGATGCGCCAACGGCCGTCCGCACGCTCCGCGCCGGTGATGCGGGCATTGGTGACGAGATCGCCCTTCGCAGCGCGCGGGCAGCCTGCGTGCAAAGCGGCGACGTCGATGTCCATGCAACTCGGCTCGGACAAGCCGAAGCGCCAGCCCGCCTTCAGCCCGGGAATGCGGGCCTCAAGCTCCGTCCGGACCATCGGCTCCAGCGCCACCCGCGTCTTGTCGAATTCAGCGGCGAGGTCAGCGAGCGCGCCTTCGCCGGCCGCGTCGGCGAGGTGGATGCAGCCGCGTGGGTGGAGATAAGGCTGAAGCGCCTCATACGAGGCGCTGGTCAGCGGCTGGACCAGCGGCCCGCCATAGCTTTCGGACCAGAAGGCGGCGGAGCGGCCAGTGCTGTGATAACCGGGGCGATCTTCCGCCTCGAGTAGCAGGACGCGCGCTTCGCCGCTCAAGGCCGCCGCGAGGCCGGCGCCGGCCATGCCCGCGCCGATAATCGCGACATCATAGCGGTTCACCCCTTCAGCCCGGCCAGGAAGGCGTCGATCCGCGCATAGGCCCGCGCCCTGATCTCGTCGCTGTCGCGGAGGATCTCGTGCGCGGCGTCCGGCATCATCTCCAGCTCGGCATGGGGGAGCAGGGCGGCGGCCTCGCGAATCGCGTCGGCGCTGACCAGCCGGTCCTTCTCCGCGGCGATGATCAGGATCGGCAGATCGACCTGGGCCAGCTTCTCCGGCGTGAAGGTCGCCGCGCGCGAGCGAAAGGCGGCGCGCATCCAGCCGAAGCTGGGCGGGCCGGTGTTGAAGTCCGGCCGCACGTTCCACCAGAACAACTCGTCCTCATAACGCTCGCGCGAATGGGTGAGGTTGCGGTTGCGGCGCCCGCCAGACCATCATCCCCGGCGGCACCTTCCACATCGGCATCTTGCCGAGGCCGAGCCAGTACATCGTGTCGGCAATGTCGGGCGCGATCCGGGCGGGGATCGGCGCGCTGTTCACATCGAACATCGGTGCAGTGAAAATGGCGGCGTCGAGCGCCGGCTTGCAGTCGATGATCGTCCGGAGCAGCAAATGCCCGCCCATCGAATGGGCCATCGCGACATGCGGGTCGGGCGTCGCTTGCACCCAATCGGCCAGCAACGCCGCGAGATCCTCGACGAACGGGTCGAAGCTGGCCCGGAGCCTTTCCTCCCCGGCCCCGCGCGAGCCGCCCTGGCCGCGCCAGTCGAAGGTGGTTACCGCCCACCCCCTGGCCCTGAAGTCGGCATAGACCTCCAGATACTTCTCGATGAAGTCGCTGCGGCCGTTGATATAGAGCAGGCTGCCGCTGCGTTTCGCGCGGGGCTTCAGCGGCCAATCCATGCGCCGCAGCTTCAGGCCGTCCGGCGCCGCCCATTCGGAGAAGACGGCATCCGCAGGGTCAACACGCCAGGCTGATTGCTCATTTACCACGGATCACGGTTACGGTTTGGAAAGCAACGCCGTCTAGACCCCGCAGTCATGAATATGGGGTTCTCCTGGATTTTGCTCGGGCTTTTGGCCGCGAGCCTGCTCGCCTGCTGCTGGTGGGACCTCAGGACGCGCACAATCCCCAACTGGCTGAATCTGGCGATCGCGCTCGGCGCCGTAGCCTTCTGGATCGCCGTCGGGCTGCCGGTCTGGCCGGAGGTCGCGTTGCGCGTCGGTGTCGCTTTCATCACCTTCTGGGTGTTCGCGGCCGCCTTCGCGATGGGCGCGATGGGCGGCGGCGACGTCAAGCTGATCGCGGCACTCGCGCTCTGGCTGCCGTGGCAGGCGGTGCTCGTGCTCCTCTTCCTGATGTCGATCGCCGGCGGCGTTCTCACGCTCGGCTACCTTATCCGTCACAAGCTCGCGAAACGCGAGGAGAAGCTCGAGATTCCCTACGGCGTGGCCATCGCGTTCGGAGGGCTTTGGCTGATTAGCGAACGTTTTCTTAACCAGTTTGGATGATGAGTAGGGACTGAAATTTTTCTCAGTCCCGTAGAGGGGGGCGACGATCGCCATGGACGTCAAGAAAATCGTGCTGCTGGTAGGCGCACTCCTTATCGCTGGTGTCACCGCGATCATGGCCAAGAACATGTTCAGCGGCGCTTCCGCGCCGTCCGCAGAGGCGACGCCGCAGCAGGCACCGCGCGGACCTGAAGTTCTGGTCGCGACCCGCACCCTTCCCGTCGGCACGATCATCGATGCCGAAGCCTTCCGCTACCAGCCCTGGCCGCAGGGCCTGGTGCAGGATGCCTATTTCGTGCGCGGTCAAGCCAATGGCGATCCGAGCAGCCTGATCGGCACTGTCGTCCGCAACGAGATTACTGCCGGCCAGCCATTGAGCCAGGGCGCGATCGTGCGTCCCGGCGAGCGCGGCTTCCTCGCCGCGGCGCTTGGCCCGGGCATGCGCGCTGTCACGGTCGGCGTGTCCGCCACGTCCGGCGTCGCCGGCTTCGTCTTCCCGGGCGACCGCGTCGACCTGGTGCTGACCCAGGAAGTCCAGGGTGGCGGCGACGGTCCGCCGCTCCGCGCCTCCGAGACGATCGTCCGCAACATCCGCGTGCTTGCAGTCGACCAGCGCCTGAACGCGCGCGACGACCAGGGCAACCAGGTTGCGCAGACGGTCTCCACAATCACCTTCGAGGCGACGCCCAAGATCGCCGAGAAGATCGCGGTTGCGCAGACCATCGGCCAGATGTCGCTGTCGCTGCGCAGCCTTGCCGACAACAATGCCGAGCTGGAGCGCGCCATCGCCGCTGGCGAAGTACAGGTTCCCGCCGGCCAGGATCCGCGGGCAGAGCGGCAAATGCTGCTTCAGGTCGCGACCCGTCCGGTCGACGTCAACCCGACCTACACGGTAGGCGGCGAGGTTTCCCGGTTCCAGCGCAGCTCCGTGCCATCGCGTCCGCGCACCGGTGGGGATCCCAGCGCTTCCGGGCGCCCTGCCACGGCCGGCGTGCCGATGGCGAGCGCCCAACCCATGGGTCCGGTGGTCCGCATCGCCCGGGGCAACAATGTCACAGTGGTTCCGGTGGGGGGTCGTTGAGATGTCGAACATGAGCAAAATCCGGCGGATCGGCCTGCGCACTGCGCTCGCCGCCGCGCTGACCGCCGGCCTGATGGCCGCTCCGGTCAGCCCTGCCGCCGCCCAGGGCACCCTGGCCCCGGCTAATGACGTGACCCTTTCGGTCGGCACCGGCCGCATGGTCCGCCCGTCGGGCGCGGTCGCCGAAGTGTTCGTCGCCGACGAGGCCATCGCCGACGTCCACGCCAGCTCGGCAAGCCAGATCTATATCTTCGGCAAAGCCGCCGGCAGCACGACCGTCTATGCGACGGACCGCAACGGCCGCGTGGTCTATTCGGCCAACGTCCGGGTCGGCCAGAATCTCGGTTCGGTCGCGCAGATGCTGCAGGTTGCAATGCCTGAGGCCGACATCACCGCCACGCCGATGAACGGCATGGTGCTGCTGACCGGCACAGTTGCACAGCCCAGCGATGCCGCCGAGGCGGAACGCCTGGTCAAGGCGTTCGTCGGCACCACGGTGGAGGTGGTCAGCCGCCTGCGCACTGCTACGCCGCAGCAGGTCTATCTCCAGGTCCGCATCGCCGAGGTGAGCCGTACCCTCGCCCGCAATATTGGTGTCAACGTAACCTCCGCCGACAGCACCGGCGCCAATGGCGGCTTCCAGTTCGGCATCGGCCAGGGCCGCGGCGCTGCGTCGCAATATAATCCGGGCGGCCCGATGGGCGTCAACGTCACCGCCGGCGCGACCGGCACGTCAGTCGTCAGCAGCGTCACCCCCGGCGCCACGCTTGCCGCCGCCGGGCACCTGCTCGGCGTCGACCTGCTCGGCTCGCTGGACCTTGGCGAAACCCAGGGCCAGGTGGTGACGCTCGCCGAACCGACGCTCGTCGCGCTGTCCGGCGAGACCGCGACGTTCCTCGCCGGTGGCGAGTTCCCGGTGCCGATCCCGCAGTCGCTGGGCACGGTCACGATCGAGTATAAGCAGTATGGCGTGGGCCTGGCCTTCTCGCCGACCGTGCTCGAGAATGGCCGCATCTCGATCCGCGTCCGCCCGGAAGTCTCCGAGCTGAGCGCGACCGGGAGCATCAGCTTCAACGGCTACAATATTCCGTCGCTGACGACGCGGCGCGCCGAAACCACGGTCGAGCTCGGCTCCGGCCAGAGCTTCGTGATCGGTGGGCTGATGCGCAACTCGAATTCCAATTCGATCGACCGCACGCCGGGCCTTGGCAACATCCCGATCCTTGGCGCCCTGTTCCGCTCCACGCGCTACCGGCGCGAAGAGACGGAGCTGATGATCGTCGTCACGCCCTATCTGGTGCGGCCGGTCTCGGCCAACCAGGTCGTGCTGCCGACCGACGGCTACCGCAATCCGGACGAGGGCTCGCGCCTGCTCCTCGGCACGACCAACAACAGCCGCAACGAGCCGCGGCCGATGCCGAGCGCGGCCGAGCCGCGCACGGTCGGCCCCGGCGTCACCAGCGGCGCAGCGACTCCGCCGAACCCGAACCGCCAGGCCGCCGGCGGCAATGCGCCCGCCGCGCAGCCGACGGCCACCGCCGCGGCCCAGCCCGGCTTCAGCTTCTGATGACCGCCCGAGATCGAAAGGACGTCACGACCATGTCTCGCTTGATCAGGATCGCCGCGGTTAGCGCCATCGGCCTCGCCATGGCCAGCTGCGCCGGGAGTGGCGGGCAGAACCGCCCGTTGACCGCCGCCAGCAATTACAGCGTCTATTCGGTGCATCAGCCGACCGTCGAGCACACCAATTTCGTCTTCGACCTGCGGGTCGACGGCGATCGGGTGTCCGAGGCCGAGATGAACCGGCTCGCCGCCTGGTTCCATTCGATCGATGCCCGCTACGGCGACCGCATCTCCATCGATACGCCGCGGGGCTATGCCTCGGCCGGCGCCCGCGCCGATGTCGGCCGTGTCGCCAGCGACTTCGGCCTGCTGCTCGCCGCCGAATCCGCGCCCATCACCCAGGGCGATGTCGCCCCGGGCACGATCCGGGTCGTCGCCAGCCGCGCCAGCGCGCATGTCGAGGGCTGCCCGTCCTACAGCGGTCAGGGTTCGGGCATGGAATCGCCGGCGCGGACCGACTCCAATTATGGCTGCGCGACCAATTCCAACCTGGCCGCGATGATCGCCGATCCCGACGATCTGGTGCGCGGCCGGGAGGGCAATGGCAGCGAGAGCGCCCAGGTCGCCGGCCGCGCCGTCGGTTCCTACCGCTCGCGCCAGCCGACCGGCTCGCAGCCGCTGCCGGCCCCGTCCACGCGCAATTCCGGAGGTGGCCAGTGAACGCGCCTTTCCATCGTGGATCGGGTCTTCGTGACCCCTTTCAGGCTTTCGTAGCCGACGAGGCGACGGCCGAACTGCTGCGCCCGGTTGCGGTCGAGCATGGCTGGTCACCGGAAAAGGTGAACAAGGGCGGCCTGCGCAATGCCGTGCAGACGCTCTCGGTCGCCGCGAGCCCGTCCATCCTGTTCGTCGATCTCTCGGAGAGCGGCGACCCGCTGAACGACATCAATGCGCTGGCCGAGGTCTGCGAGCCCGGCACGGTGGTGATCGCCGCCGGGCAGGTGAATGACGTCAGGCTTTACCGCGACCTCGTCGCCTCGGGCATCCAGGACTATCTGCTGAAGCCCTTCTCGGCCGACCAGCTGCGCGACGCCTTCGCCAACGCGCAGCAGACCATTTCCGGCCCGCGCCTGATGGAAACGTCCAATGACAAGCCGAACGTCATGGCGGCGGTGATCGGCGTCCGCGGCGGCGTCGGCGCCTCCACCGTGGCGACCTCGCTCGCCTGGCTGATGGGCGACAAGGCCGGCCGCTCCAGCGCGCTGCTGGATCTGGACGTGCATTTCGGCACCGGTGCGCTCGCGCTGGACCTCGAGCCGGGCCGCGGCCTGACCGACGCGATCGAGAATCCGAGCCGTATCGACGGCCTGTTCATCGAGCGCGCCATGGTCCGCGCCAACGACAAGCTCTGCGTGCTTAGCGCCGAGGCACCGATCAACCAGTCGATGCTGACGGATGGCTCCGCTTTCTATCAGCTGCAGGAAGAGATCCGCCACGCCTTCGAAGGCACGGTGATCGACATGCCGCGCAACATGATGGTGCAATTCCCGCATCTGCTCGGTGACGTCCATGTCGTCATCGTCGTCGTCGAGTTCACCCTCGCCGGCACGCGTGACGGGATCCGCATCCTTTCCTGGCTGAAGGCCAATGCGCCGCAGGCCCGGGTGATCGTCGTCGCCAACAAGGTGCAGAGCGCGGTCCAGGAAGTGAGCCGCAAGGATTTCGAGCATTCGATCGAGCGCAAGGTCGACATCGTCCTGCCGTTCGACGCGAAGGCGGCCTCGCAGGCCGCCAAGCTCGGCCAGCCGCTTGCCAAGGTGACCAAGTCGACCAAGCTGACCCAGCCGTTCGCCGAGCTGCTGAGCCAGACGGTGGACTATGCCAGCGCCGAAGGTGCCGAACAGGTTGCGTCCAAGAGCGGCGGGTCGCTGCTCGGCAAGTTCAATTTCAAGTCTTTCGCGAAGAAGCCGAAAGAAGCGTCCTCGCCGGCGGGCTGACCGCCGCCCGGGACTTGTGACGCAATCGAGGAGGCGAAATGCCGTCGATGGGTTTGATCTTGCTGTTCGGTGGGGCGGTGGGCGCGATGCTCCTGCTCTATGCCGCCCTGTCCGGGCCGGCGACCAGCAAGGCGACCACCCGCCGGCTAGAGTCACTGCGCGAGCGGCACAGCCGTTCGTCCGACCTGGTGGCGCAGGCGCATATGCGCCGGATCTTCGCTCAGCGGGCGAGCCGCAGCGACAGCTTCGCCAAAAGGTTCATCCCCAATCCCGTCCTGCTGCAGATGCGCCTGACCCAGACGGGCAAGAGCTGGCGGCTCGGCCAGTATCTGATCGCGTCCGCCTGCCTGGCCGTGACGATGATCGTCGTGCTCGCCTTTCAGGGCCTGCCTTTCCTGCTGGCGATCACCGTCGGCTTGTTGATCGGCGTCGGCCTGCCGCACATGGTCGTGTCGAAGCTGATCGCGCGGCGTATCAAGCATTTCAATTCCAAATTCCCCGACGCGATCGAGCTGATGGTGCGCGGCCTGCGCTCCGGTTTGCCGATTTCCGAGACGATGCAGATCGTCGCCGAGGAAATCCCCGATCCGGTCGGCATCGAATTCCGCATGGTCTCCGACAAGATGAAGATCGGGCGGACGATGGACTCAGCGCTGAACGACACCGCGGACCGGCTCGGCACGCCGGAGTTCCAGTTCTTCGTGATCAGCCTCGCCATCCAGCGCGAGACGGGCGGCAACCTCGCCGAGACCCTGTCGAACCTCGCGGACGTGCTCCGCAAGCGCGCCGCGATGAAGCTGAAGATCCGCGCCATGTCGTCGGAATCCAAGGCGTCGGCCTACATCATCGGCGCCCTGCCCTTCATCGTGTTCGGCCTGATCTGGTGGATCAATGGCAGCTACATGCAAACCTTCTTCACCGACGAGCGGCTGATGATCGCGGGCGGCGGCGGCATGGTCTGGATGGGCATCGGCGCCTTCATCATGGCCAAGATGATCAACTTCGAGATCTGAGCGGAGAGAGCGCAAGCACATGTCGGGTTCTTCGCACAGCGGCACGATCCTCGGGATCGACTTCGTCATGGTCGGCAGTATTCTCGCCGCCGTGGCGACGCTTGCCGTGCTCGTCGCCATCTATGCGGCGGCGACCGTCAAGGACCCGATGGGCAAGCGCGTCAAGGCGCTGAACGAGCGGCGCGAGCAGCTGAAGGCCGGCATCGTCGCCTCCACCTCGAAGCGCCGCAAGAACATCACCAACAAGAACGAGATGGCGGACAAGGTCCGCGGCATCCTCTCCTCGCTGCAGGTGCTCCAGGAGGAGCAGGTGGTGAAGGCGCAGGCCAAGCTGATGCAGGCCGGCGTGCGCTCCAAGGATCTCGCCTTCGTCGTCATCTTCGCCCGCCTGGTGCTGCCGATCGTGCTCGGCTGCTTCATCCTGTGGCTGGTCTATTGGGTCGACTATTTCCCGGAATGGGGGTCGTTCAAGAAGTACATGCTCGTCGCGGGCACCTTCATCCTCGCCTACAAGGCGCCGGATATCTGGCTGAAGAACAAGATCCAGAAGCGCACCCACGCGATCCGCAAGGGCCTGCCCGATGCGCTCGACCTGCTCGTCATCTGCGCCGAGGCCGGCCTCACCGTCGACGCCGCCTTCTCCCGCGTCTCGCGTGAGCTGGGGAAGGCCTATCCCGAGCTCGGCGACGAGTTCGCTCTCACCTCGATCGAGCTCGGCTTCCTGACCGACCGGCGGTTCGCATTCGAGAATCTGGCCAGGCGCATCGACCTGGATTCGGTTCGCGGCGTGGTCACGACCATGATCCAGACGGAGAAATACGGCACCCCCCTCGCCTCGGCGCTGCGCGTGCTTTCGGCCGAATTCCGCAACGAGCGCATGATGCGCGCGGAGGAAAAGGCCGCCCGCCTGCCTGCGATCATGACCGTGCCGCTGATCCTGTTCATCCTGCCGGTGCTGTTCATCGTCATCCTCGGCCCGGCGGCCTGCTCGATCAACGACGCCCTCATCGCGGGTCACTAAGCGGGAACCTCGATCGCCGGGAACGGTTGAGTCCCGAAACGATCCGAGGAGAGACGCATGTCCTTCACGCCCGACCAATGGCTGATATTGCTGCTTGCCTTCGTGCTGGGCCTCGTGCTCGGCATGGCCCTGCTCGCCAGCCCGAAATGGAAGGCCCGCTACCGCGAGGAGGCCGCCAGGCGCGAGGAGGTCGAGGCCGACAATGCCCGGCTGCGGCGCGACGCGGGCGAGATGGACTCGCTCCGCCACGCCGCCGCGAAGGATGAGGCCCGCCAACGCAGCGACGAGCCAGGGCCGCTCTGAACAAGAACCGGGCTCAATTGAGCGCGCGGTGCCAGTGCTGGCCCGTCAGATCGATCTGGGCGTGTTTGACCTCATCGGCGCAACCATCTTCCCAGGGAAAGCCGACTGTCTTGCCCGGCCAGACAATTTGCCAGAGCGGGAATGGTGCACGCTCGTAATACCAGTCGGCGAAGGTGGCGAACGCCTGGGCGGCATCAGGATGGGTCTCCTGAAACACGACCGGGAAGTCGCCACCGAGCAGGCCGTATTCCGGCACGCCGCAGGTGAAGCGCCGGCCGGCCACATATTCGTCCATGGCGAAATTGATCACTTCGGTTGCCAGGTCTTCCGCAAGCCCGAAGATAATGAGTTCGAGTGCGCCATAGCTTTCGAACGCACCGAGGGAATAGACGAATCCCGGCTCCTCCGATGGCTCGTCCTCCCCGTCGGAAACGCGCATGACCGCGTGACCGTGTTGCGCGACCATATCGATGAACCGCTGATCGGCGGGGTTATCAACGGTCTTGCCGCGCAGGCTCATCTCAGCCCTTCCTGAGCGCCGCCTGCGCCGCAGCGAGCCGGGCGATCGGGACGCGATAGGGCGAGGCCGAGACGTAGTTCAGGCCGACCTTCTCGCAGAAGGCGATGCTGGCCGGGTCGCCGCCATGCTCGCCGCAAATGCCGAGCTTGAGATCGGGCTTGACCAACGTCCCCCGCTCCGCGGCGATCGCGATCAGCTCGCCGACACCCTCGACATCGAGGCTGACGAAGGGGTCACGGGCAAAGATGCCCTTCTCCACATAGGTGGTGAGGAAGCGACCGGCGTCGTCGCGGCTGACGCCCAGAGCCGTCTGGGTAAGATCATTGGTGCCGAAGCTGAAGAAGGCGGCCTCCTTGGCGATCTCGCCGGCGGCCAGGCAGGCGCGCGGCAGCTCGATCATGGTGCCGACGAGATAATCGACCCGCTTGCCCTTCTCGGCGAACACCGCCTCGGCGGTGCGCTCGATCAGCGCGCGGATGATCGCGAGCTCGGCCCTGGTCGCGACCAGCGGCACCATCACCTCGGGGATCGGCGCCTCGTCGACCTCCAGCGCCGCCTCGAAGATGGCGCGGACCTGCATCTCGTATATCTCTGGATAGGTGATGCCGAGCCGGCAGCCGCGATGGCCGAGCATCGGGTTGAACTCGTGCAGCTCGCCGACCCGGCGCTTCAACATCTCGACCGGGACGCCCGCCGCTTCCGCGACTTCGGCGATCTCCTCGTCCGTCTGCGGCAGGAATTCGTGCAGGGGCGGATCGAGCAGGCGGATGGTGACCGGCAGTCCCGCCATGATCCGGAAGATCTCGGCGAAATCCGCGCGCTGGGCAGGCAGCAGGTCGGCCAGAGCGGCGCGGCGGCCGGCCTCATCCTCGGCGAGGATCATGCTTCGGACATTCATGATCCGCTCGGCATCGAAGAACATATGCTCGGTCCGGCAGAGGCCGATGCCCTCGGCTCCGAACTCGCGCGCGGTGCGGCAATCGAGCGGGGTCTCGGCATTGGCGCGAACCCGCAGGCGGCGTTTGGCGTCCGCCCAGGCCATCAAAGTCCCGAAGTCGCCCACCAGTTCGGGCTGTACGGTCGGGACCTCGCCGAGCATGACCTCGCCGGTCGTGCCGTCGATGGTGATGATCGTTCCCTCCGGCACGTCATGGCCGGCGACGCGGAGGCTCCTCGCCTTGTAGTCGATCGCCAGCGAGCCGGCGCCGGAGACGCAGGGCCGGCCCATGCCGCGGGCGACCACCGCGGCGTGGCTGGTCATCCCGCCCCGCGCGGTGAGGATGCCCTCGGCGGCGTGCATGCCGTGAATGTCTTCGGGCGAGGTCTCGACCCGGACCAGGATCACCTTCTCGCCTGCCAGCTTCCAGGCCTCGGCGGTGTCGGCGTCGAACACCGCCTTGCCGCAGGCTGCGCCCGGCGAGGCGGGCAGGCCCTTGGCGATCACCTTGCGCTCCGCCGAAGGGTCGAGCGTCGGGTGGAGCAGCTGATCCAGCGCCGCGGGGTCGATGCGCAGGATCGCCTCCTCCTGCGTGATCAGGCCTTCATTCGCCATGTCGACGGCGATGCGCAACGCCGCCTTGCCCGTGCGCTTGCCGGTGCGGGTCTGCAGCATCCAGAGCGTGCCGCGCTCCACCGTGAACTCGATGTCCTGCATGTCGCGATAGTGGCGCTCGAGCAGATCGAAGACGCGGGCCAGCTCGGCGAACACGTCCGGCATCGTCTCTTCCATGGAGAGCGCCTTCGCGCCGGCTTTTTCGCGCGCCGCCTGCGTCAGATATTGCGGCGTGCGGATGCCGGCGACGACGTCCTCACCCTGGGCATTGATCAGATACTCGCCATAATAAGCGCGCTCGCCGGTCGAGGGGTCGCGGGTGAAGGCCACGCCGGTCGCCGAGGTGTCGCCCATATTGCCGAACACCATCGCCTGCACGTTGACCGCGGTACCCCAGTCGCCGGGGATGGAGTTCAGCCGGCGATAGGTCTTCGCCCGGTCCGACTGCCAGGATCCGAACACCGCGCCAACCGCGCCCCAGAGCTGTTCATGCACATCCTGCGGGAACGGCCGCTCCCACAGCTCCTCGACCAAAGCCTTGTAGCGGCGGACGAGCTTCTCCCAGTCCGCAGCCTCGAGATCGGTGTCGAGGTGAACGCCCTTATCCTCCTTGGCGATCTCCAGCGCTTCCTCGAAGGCGCCGTGATCGAGGCCGAGGACGACGTCGGCGTACATCTGGATGAAGCGGCGGTAACTGTCCCAGGCGAAGCGGGCGTCGCCAGAGCCGGTGGCGAGGCCCTGCACGGTCTCGTCGTTGAGGCCGAGATTCAGGACGGTGTCCATCATGCCCGGCATGGAGACGCGGGCGCCGGAGCGGACCGAGACGAGGAGCGGATCGGCGGCGTCGCCGAAACTCTTTCCGGTCACCTTTTCGATATGGGCGATGCCCTCGGCGACCTGATCGGCGAGGGCCTCGCGAAAGCCATCACCCTTCTCGTAGTAGAGCGCGCAGGCCGGAGTCGCGATGGTGAAGCCCGGGGGCACGGGCAGGCCAATCGAGGCCATTTCGGCGAGGTTGGCGCCCTTGCCGCCGAGCAAATTCTTGTTCCCGGCCTCGCCGTCCGAAGCACCGCCGCCGAAACGATAGACGTATCGCGTCATCTCAACCTTCAATTCTCGAGAAATCCGCCACCTTGTGCACGGCGTCGCGGACCCGGGCGAGCAGGCTCAGCCGGACCTCGCGCGTCGCCGGATCGGGATCGTTGACCGTCACCTTCTCGAAAAAGGCGTCGACCGGCCCGCGCAGGCTCGCCAGCGCCGCCATCGCCCTTTCATATTCCTCGTCGGCCAACGCCGCCTTCACCTTGGGCTCGGCCGCATCGAGCGCGTCGTCCAGCTCGGTTTCCTCGATCTGCGGCGCATAGCCGGTGCCGGAGACGCGGACGCCGTCCACATATTGTGGGGCGAGGCTGCGGTCGGGGCGGACCGGCTCCTTATGCTCCCAGCCTTCCTTCTTAAGGATATTGGCCGCGCGCTTGTAGCCGGCGAGCAGGTCCGCACCCTGCGGCGATTCCACGAAATGCTGGAGCGCGGCGACGCGGGCGAGCAGGCGGACGAGGTCATCCTCCCCACCCAGCGCGAAGACCGCATCGATCAGATCGTGGCGGACGCCCGCCTCCTTCTGCTGGACCTTGAGCCGGTCCTCAAGGAATTCGAGGATGGCCTCGCTGAGATCCGTCGCTTCCTCGATGATCTTGCCGCGCTCGATGTTCGGGGTGAGCTCCGACTTCCAGCGGACGACCACCCGGTCGCCATGGCGGTAGGTGTAGGTGCCGACTTCGGCGGTGATCTCATGCTCGTGGTCGTCGCTTTCGAGCAGGTCCGGGAAGGTGACGGAAGAAATCGCGCCGAGCCGCGAGACGATGTTGAGCACCGCCGCTTGCACGAGCACGTCGCTGAGCGGCAGGCGCAGCCTGTTCTTCGTCAGCAGCTGCAGGAAACCGAGGCCCGCACGGCGAAGCGCGAAGGGATCGCGCGAGCCGGTCGGCTTCTCGCCGATCGAGAAGAAGGCGACGAGGCTGTCCAGCCGGTCGGCGATATTGACCGCCACGGTGACCGGGTCGGTCGGAACCTCGTCCCCCTGCCCCGCCGGCTTGTAATGATCGCCGATCGCCTTCGCGACAGCGGCCGGAAGACCTTGCGCGCGGGCATAATAACCGCCAATAACACCTTGTAATTCCGGAAATTCGCCGACCAGCTCGCTGACCAGATCGGCCTTGGCGAGCCGCCCTGCGGTCAGCGTCTCCAGCGGATCGGCGCCCTTCACCAGCCGCTCGTTCACGAGCCACTGCGCGAGCTTGGCGACCCGCTCGACCTTCTCGGCGGTGGTGCCGAGTTTCTCGTGGAAGACGATCTGGTCGAGCTTCTTAGCCTGCTCCGCAAGCGGGACCTTGACGTCCTGATCCCAAAAGAATTTGGCGTCGGACAGGCGGGCGGCCAGCACCTTCTCATTGCCGGCGACGACCGCGTCCGGATCGCTGCTGTCGATATTGGCGACACAGACGAAGCGGTTGGAAAGCGTGCCCTCCCCATCCTGGCAGGCGAAATATTTCTGGTTCACCCGCATGGTTAGGCGGATCAGCTCGGGCGGCAGCGCCAGGAACGCCGCGTCGAAACTGCCCTTCAGCGGCACCGGCCATTCGGTGAGGCCGGCATTTTCGGCGACCAGGCCCTCGTCCGGAATGGTCTTGGTCTTGCGCTGGAGCTTGTCGGATTCCTTGCGGATGATCGCCTTGCGCTCTTCCTGATCCACGATCACATGGCAGGCGCGCATTTTCTCGACATAGTCGCGGGCGCCGCCGATCGTGATCGGGCCGGGATGGTGGAAGCGATGGCCATAGGTGGTCGCGCCGGAGGTGACGCCGGCCGCTTCGAAGGCGACGACCTCCTCGCCGAAAATGGCGACGATATTGTGCAGCGGGCGGACCCAGCGCTGGCTCTCGGTCGAGATCGAGGCCTCGCCCCAGCGCATGGACTTGGGCCAGGGGAAGGCGCGGATGATCGCGGGGATCGCCTCGGCGAGTACCGCGCCGGTCGGGCGGCCCTGCCTGCTGATGACGGCAAACAAAGTCAGCCGCCCCTTCAAGTCTCGCGTCTGTAGAACGTCGCGCGTCAATCCAAGCTTGCGCAGAAAACCGTCTATTGCAGCGTCTGGCGCATCGGCGGGGGGACCTTTGATATCCTCAATCACGGAAGCCGTTACGGCGGGAAGACCGCGAGCAATCAGCGCGAGCCGACGCGGAGTTGCGTAGGTGACGATCTCGCTCGCTTCCATTCCAGCTTCGGCGAGTTGCTCCGCGAACAGCCGCGCGAGATCGGCCCGCGCCTTGTCCTGCATCCGCGCGGGAATTTCCTCGGACAGCAATTCGAGCAGGAAATCGCTCATGCCGCCCATCCGTTCTTTTCCATCCACGCCTGGCAAGCGCCCTTCGCCAGTTCGCGAACGCGGCCGATATAGGCCTGGCGCTCAGCGACCGAGATCACGCCGCGGGCCTGCAGGGTGTTGAAGATGTGGCTGGCCTTGACCGCCTGGTCATAGGCCGGCAGCGGCAGCTTCGCCTCGATGCAGCGGCGGCATTCCTCGGCGGCCTGGCGGAAGCGGTCGAACAGGCTGTCCGTGTCGGCGACCTCGAAATTATAGGCGCTGAACTCGACCTCATTCTCGTGGAAGACCTGGCCGTAGGTCACGCCCCCCCCAGATGTATTGGCGTCGTTGAAGCGCAGGTCGTACACGCTGTCCACGCCCTGGATATACATGGCGAGGCGCTCCAGCCCGTAGGTCAGCTCACCTGCCACCGGCTTGCAATCATAGCCGCCAACCTGCTGGAAATAGGTGAATTGCGTCACCTCCATGCCGTCGCACCAAACCTCCCAGCCGAGCCCCCAGGCACCAAGCGTCGGCGATTCCCAATCGTCCTCGACGAAGCGGATGTCGTGCTTCAGCGCATCGACGCCGATCGCCGCGAGGCTGCCCAGATAGAGCGCCTGCAGGTCCGGCGGGCTCGGCTTCATGATCACCTGATACTGGTAATAATGCTGGAGCCGGTTGGGGTTGTCGCCATAGCGGCCGTCAGTCGGGCGGCGAGACGGCTGGACATAGGCCGCCTTCCAGGTGTCCGGGCCGAGCGCGCGCAAAGTCGTCGCCGGGTGGAAGGTGCCGGCGCCCATTTCCATGTCATAAGGCTGGAGGATCAGGCAGCCCTGCGCGCTCCAATAATCGTGGAGTGTCAGGATCAGGCGCTGAAAAGAGAGCGGAGCCCCCAACTTTTTTCCCTTCGCAGGTGCAACAAAAGGTCGCTTCGCTTTGGCGCATGGGGCAGGATGGGTCAAGGAAGCCGGACATGGGTAAGCGTATGACGGACAGGATATTGGGCTGGGGCACAAAGTTGCTGGTCGCCTTGCTCGGCATGCTGTGGCTTGCCGGCCCTTCCCAGGCGGCATCAGCACCCGCGACGCAGGCGCCGGCGACGCAGCCACAAGGCGAGCCGCATCCCGCCATCTGGCTGCTCTCTGACGCCGACACCCGCATCTATCTGTTCGGCACGGTACATGTCCTGAGCCCGACCCTGCGCTGGCGCTCGGCCACGTTCGACCGGATCGCGCGGAGTGCGCAGGAGCTGGTGCTGGAGTTGAGCGACGAGGAGATGTCGCCCAACAACACTGCCGCCTTCGCGGCGATGCGGATGGCGAAATCGGTGCCGGTGCTCCAGCGCGTCTCGCCGAGCCGCCGCGCTGGCCTCGCCCGGATGCTGCGCGAACTGCAAATCCCCGCCGGCAGCCTCGACACTCTCGAAACCTGGGCGGTGGCGGTGCTGCTCGGCGTCGGCCAGATGGCGCAGGAATATGCGGGCGGGGACACCAGCGCGACGCAGGCCACCGAGCAGGCCGCGGGCGTCGAGGAAGCGCTGACCCGGGAATTCCACGCCAATGGCCGCCCGGTCAGCGGCGTCGAGACCGCGCGCGACCAGATCAACGCCTTTCGGGGCATGCCGCTCAGCGTCCAGCAGGCGATGCTCGACGAGACGGTCGATGGCTATACGAATGGCGAGGAAGCTGGCGACCCGGACGAGAGCGACTGGATCAGCGGCAATCTCGACGGCATTGCCGCGGAAATGGAGACGCTGCCGCCCGAATTGTTCGAATCCCTGATCACCCGCCGCAACCGGGGCTTCGCCGACTGGCTGGCGCACCGGCTGGAGCGACCCGGCACCGTGCTGTTCGCGATCGGCGCGGGCCATCTGGCCGGGCGAGTCTCGGTCCAGTCCATGCTGGAAAGCCGGGGCCTGCATGTGCAGCGGGTTTATTGACGCTTAGCCTGTGCATCCTACCTCGGGCCGAAAACCCTTTCCGGAGTTTCGAATGAAAAAGTCTTTGCTCGCCATCCTCTTAGGCCTGACACCCGCCTTCGCCTGCGCCCAGCCGGCGGCACGGCCGCAGCCGCAGGAGAATGTGCGGGTCGAGGCCGCAGCCCCGGCGGCGCCGGAACGGCCCGCCACGCCGCCTCTGCCTGGCGCGAACCGGGATGCCGATCCGGCGCTCTGGGTGGTGCGCGACCGGGACACGACCATTTATCTGTTCGGCACGATCCATCTCCTCGACGGCCGCACCTGGTTCAATGACGAGGTGAAAAGGGCGTTCGATGCCTCGCGCGAATTGGTGCTGGAGGCGCGGCTGCCCGAAGATCCGGCGACGCTCCAGCGGATGATCCTGCGCTATGCGCTGGACCCGCGGGGCCCCACCCTCTCCTCCCGGCTGACGCCGGCCCAGAACGAGGCGTTGAACCGGGCGCTCGGCTCGATCGGCGTCCCCGCGGGCGCATTCGAGCATATCGAGCCCTGGTTCGTGTCGCTGACCCTTTCGGCAAGCCTGGTCCAGCAACTCGGGCTCAATGCCGAGAACGGCCCGGAGACCATCCTGACCCGCGCCGCGCAGGCACGGCACATGCCGATCGGCGAGCTGGAAGGGATGGAATTCCAGATCCGGCTCTTTGACGCGATGCCGGTGCCGCTGCAACTGGCCCAGCTGACCGGGACGCTGGAGGAACTGGATCATGTGCGGGAGAAATTCGAGCCTTTGCTCACCGCCTGGTCGACCGGCAATGTCGCGCAGCTCTCCGCGGTCACTGCCGCGGACGAAGGCACGAGCGCCGACGACCGCGCCTTGCACCGGATCGTCTTCACCAACCGCAACACGGCCTGGGCGGCATGGATCCGGCAGCGGCTCGCGCAGCCGGGGACGGTGTTTATTGCAGTCGGCGCGGCCCATCTCGCGGGCGACGACAGCGTCCAGACGCATTTGCGCGCGCTCGGCATCCGGAGCGCGCGCGTGCCGCACGTGGTGGCGCGCTGAGCGAAACTTGCTTCTCTCTCGCGGCTCCCCTATAGGCGCGCCTCCCTGTTCATGGTCATCCCTGGAGGCGTGAACGGGAATGTTTGAACCCGCATAACGGAGACATGCAATGAGCGAACAGCTTACGCTGTCGGCCGAGACGCGTGATCGGGCTGGCAAGGGAGCCTCCCGCCATCTGCGTCGTGAAGGCCGCGTACCCGCCGTCGTCTACGGCAACAATGAAGAAGCCCTCTCGATCCATCTCGAGGAGAAGGCGTTGGTCAAGGCGCTGTCGAGCGGCCACTTCATGAACTCGGTGGTGATGATCGACGCGGGCAAGGCCCTCGTCCGCACCCTGCCGAAAGACGTCCAGTTTCACCCGGTCACCGACCGGCCGCTGCATGTCGATTTCCTGCGCATCTCCGAGCATGCCAAGGTGCATGTCGACGTGCCGATCCACTTCGTCGACGAAGACAAGTCCCGCGGCATCAAGCGTGGCGGCGTGCTGAACCAGGTTCGCCACGAGCTGGAGCTGATCTGCGACGCGGCCGAGATCCCGGAAGAGATCGTGATCAGCCTCGCCGGGCTCGACATCGGCGATTCGCTGCACATCAGCCAGGTGACCTTGCCCAAGGGCGCCGAGAGCGCGATCACCGACCGCGACTTCACCATTGCCACCATCGTCCCCTCATCGGGCGTCCAGATGGAAGCCTCGGACGCTGCGGCTGACGCTGGCGAAGCGCCGGCTGCTGCCGACGTGCCGCTGGTCGGCGAGGACGGCGAGGCCGAGGAAGGCGCGAGCGAGGAATAAGATGTTCCGCTGGCTCGGTTCCTTGTTCGGCAGACCGCCGGTCGAGGTGCCGGGCCAGCCCGCCTCCCAGGCGGAGGAGGATTGGGGGGAGTTCGCGCCCGTGCAAATCTGGGTCGGCCTCGGCAATCCCGGCGCGCAATATGCGCTGCAGCGCCACAATGTCGGCTTCATGGCGATCGACGCCATCGCCGAAATCCACAATTTCGACCCGCCGAAGAAGAGCTTCTCCGGCTGGGCCCAACAGGGCCGAATCGGCAGCAACCGCATCCTGCTGCTGAAGCCCGCCACCTTCATGAACGACAGCGGCCGCTCGGTCCGCGCCGCGATGGACTTCTTCAAGAAGGAGGCCGCGGATGTCACCGTCTTCCACGACGAGCTCGACCTCGCGCCCTTCAAGGTGAAGGTGAAGACCGGCGGCGGCACGGCCGGACATAACGGCCTGCGCTCGACCGACGCGCATATCGGCAACGACTTCCGCCGGGTGCGAATCGGCATCGGCCATCCCGGGCACAAGGACAAGGTGACCCGCTACGTCCTCGGCAATTACGCCAAGGCGGAGATGGACCCTTTGAGCGACCTCCTCGCCGCCATTGCCGCCGAGGCGCGCTGGCTGGCCGAGGGCGACGACGCCCGCTTCATGAGCGACGTGGCGCTGAGGCTGCAGCAGGCGGACTGAGCGGGACGTTCTTGCCGCCAGGCAATCTCTAGCGCCGTCCGGCTGCGTCGATCAGAGAGACCGGGTCGTTGCCGGTGCGGTCGTCGATCACCCTGTCCCGCTGGTAACGCAGCACCCCGGGCATGGCCGGATGCCGGTCGATCAATATCCCGAAATAGTTGGGCATCTTGCCGGACGCACGGAACTCCGCCGGGACGACGGGACGATTGTTCAACCGCTCGGGACGCGGCATCGATGCGGCATAAGGCACAATTTCCACCGCCGCGGGACGCACGCCCGGCACGGCCTGACTCCGGCGACGTTGAATGTCCGTGGCGGGATAGCGGATCTCGCCCAGATCCATGATCTGGCCAGCCCTTGCCTCAAAGCGCACGCTGCCCATGCAAAGGCACACGCCGGCGGCGCCATTCCCGCCGATCACGACCTGCCCGTAAAGGATGTAGGTGCCCGGCGGCACGGCCACCAGGTAAGTATATTCGTCCTCCCCGGCGCGGGTGAATTGCGGCCCCTGCGAGACCGCGACGAAATTGTCCGCCTCTGCCGGGGTGAAGGCAAAATTCTCGTCGGTGACCGGGGTGGGCCGCTCAAGGCGCATGCAGGGCGGCGGCCGGTCGCTGCAATATTCGACTTCGCCGCGATATTGCATCGCCGCCCGCTCATAGCGCCGCTGCGCGGCGACAAGCGCAACCGCGCGGGCGGCTAACCATTGGGCATGCTCTTCGGGCGTGACCTCGCGCAGAAATTGCAGGGCCAGCCGCTCCCGCGTGCGGAAAAAGATATAGGATTTCTGCGGATCGACGTTGACCGCGTCATTCTGGTTGAGTTGCTCCCGCGCTTCCGCGCGGTCTGCGAATTGCACGGCCGCAAGCAGCAGCCCGATTGCAAGGATGACCCGGACCCTCATGGCATGACCTCCCCAACGGTCGGCGCGGGGCCGGACGCCACCTTGGCCTGCATCTGCAGCATCCGCTCCCGCTCCGCCTCAGGTACGCGGCGCACCCCCTCCTCGAAATTGAACCGCTCCCAGACATTCTCTGGCAAGCCGAACACCCTGTATTCCTTGAAGCGCATGCAGGTGAGCATGTTGATGCGTCGCTGACGCCGCCGCTCGGCCGAACCGAAAATCGCATCGGCAATGGCGTTGCCGAGCATGTCGGCCATGACGCCCTGGCCGTAGACATATTGGGTATGGAAGGCGAGGCCGCGGGCATAGCCATCGCATTCGAGGAGGTCCGTATAGGCGGTCATGAAGTCCGTATCGGCGCGATGGAAATAGAAATATTTGTCGAAATTCTCCGCGATCCCGGGCGTCAGCGTGAAACTGATGTCCGGCATCGGAACCGTGGCCGGATTGACCGGAGGCGGCGCGCCGAACGGCGACTGCTGCCTGATCTGCGCGTTGGCTGGCAAGGCTGCGCTCAAGAATAGCGCTGACATCACGACACCGCATGCGGCGCGAAACCTTGCCATTGTCCTTTCCCCCCGGAAGAATCACTTGACCATGATTTGATAGGCGAATCCCGGATCGATTGGAATGACGCTTAGCGAAGGGCTGGTGACGGGCGGCACGGGCCGATAGGATCGCCCGATGCTCGACGCCCTCATCGCCCTCATGCTCGCCGCCATCGCCCCGCAGACCCCCGCCGGCGCGGAGCGGCGCTGCGGCTGGCTGTCCAATCCGACGCCGGGAAACTGGTGGCTGACCGACCGGCAGGGCGAATGGACGCTTGGCGCGCAGGGCGGCTACCAGACGCCGGGCATGGACGAGATGCCGGACATGTCGACCCATGGCTGGGTCGCGACGAACGGCTCCTACGGTTATGGCTGCGCCTGCATGACGGTCAGCACCGACCGGCGGACGATGCGGGTCACACGGCTGTATGCGGCGACGCCGGTGTCGCTGCGCCAGTGCCGGAACGACCGGGCGCTGCGGCGACCGCGCTAGGCTCGCCGCCTAATAATCGTCCTCCGCGCCGCCGATCGGCATGCCCGGCGGGATTTGCAGGACGCGGCGCGGCTCGGCCAGCGCAGCGGTGAGCGCGTCGCGGTCGGCGAGCAGGCGGCCGAGTCCCCGCGCCCATTCGCTCTGCGCGCCGCCGCCGCCGGTGCGCGACAGGCTGGCGGCGAGGCTCTGCAGCCTGTCCGACAAGGCTAGAGCGACGGTCGGGGACAGCGCCGCGTCGCGCTGCACGCGGGCGAGCGCCATGACGATGGCGGTGCCGACGCGGCGCTGCAGCGCCTGGTTCTGCACCCCGCTACGCGTCGCCGTTACGATCAGCCGCTCGAAAATGTCGGCGGGGGTGAGCCACTCGCCATTGGCCTGGGCCTGGATCTCCAGCCGGTTCAGCCTCTCCGGGACGAGCAGGTTGGAGAGGGTCAGCTGCGCCGCGACTTCCGAGGCGGCGAGCGGGTCGAAGATCGGGCCGCCGGCGGTGCGGAAAACCTCGATCTGCTCCTGCCGGTCCGGATTGCCTGACCAGCCGGCGGAGAGATACGGCAGCAGGGCGGACGGCACTTCGAGCACCGACGGCTCCAGCGTCGCGAAGATCGCGTCGAGCGCGCGGCGCTGCTCGGCGAGCGGCACGTAGGGCGAGCGCTCGCGGCCGTCGCCGTTCAGCGCATAAGCGAAATCGACGCCGCCGATCAGCTTGGCCGCGGCCTCCAACTGATAGCGATGGAGTAGCCAGATCGGCACGAACTTGCGGCGGAGCGTCGCCACGGCCTCGCCCGGATAGAGGGCGCCGGGGCCGAAGCGGGCGACCGCCGCCTGACGAACCTGCAGCATGCGGTTGAGCTCGGCGACCGGCTCGGCGCCGTCGTCCCACAAACTGCCATAAGGCTGGGCGGAGAATGGCGGGCGGGACTCTCCGTCGCCGACATAGCGCAGGCCCTCGGCGAGGCCGGCCTGCATGATCGGCTGCGCCGCCGCGTCATCCTGCGCGCCGTAGAGCCAGTTCACCGTGAACCGGTCCCAGCGGCCGACGCCGGCGCCGTAGGCATCGCTGAGGTCCGGCGCTCCGTTGACCAGCCCGATGCGCGGCGCCGGATAGTCCATCACCGAATAGCGCCCCTGGGTGGAGGCGGCGAAATTGTGGGCGAAGCCGAGCGCGTGGCCGACCTCATGCGCAGCGAGCTGGCGGATCCGGCGCAAGGCGACCTGCACCGGATCGTTCGGGCCGCCACTGTTGGTGTGGCCCGCCCCGACCAGCCCTTCGTAGATCAACATGTCCTGGCGGACGCGGAGCGAACCCAGCAGCACCTGGCCGCGGATGATCTCGCCGGTGCGCGGGTCGTCGACCACCTGGCCATAGGACCAGCCGCGCGTTGCCCGGTTCACCCAGCGGATCACATTGTAGCGCGCGTCGAGGGGGTCGATCCCCTCGGGCAGGATCTCGACGCGATAAGCGTCGATATAGCCGGCCTGATCGAACGCATCGGCCCACCAGCGCGCGCCTTCGAGCAAGGCGGTGCGGATCGGCTCGGGCGCGGCGCGATCGACATAGAAGACGATCGGGTGGCGCACGCGCGACCGCGGTGCGCCCGGGTCCAGCTTCTCCAGCCGGAAGCGGTTGGCGAGTTCGTAGACGATCGGGCGGCCTAGCGGCTGGCCGAAATCCACCACCTGATTGCCGAACGTGCCCGCGCGCGGATCGAAACGGCGCGGCGTGTAGCCCGGATCCGGCAGGCGGATCAGGCTGTGGCGCACCACGAAGCTCAGATTGCCGTTCACCACTGCGATATTGTTGACCTCGGCGGTCGGCGCGGTGGAGGTGAAGGTCAGCCGGCCCTCCATCTCAATATTTTCGGGGAAGACGCGGACGCTGTTGGGATCGGCGACCGACAGTTCCGGCACCAGCCGGAACTCCCCGCCCCCGCCATCCTTCAGCGCCTGGGCAATGCCGAGCTCGTCGCGGGTCAGGAAGGAGGCGAGATCGACAAGCAGGCGACCGTCCGGCGTTTCTCCGGCAATGTCGCCCATCCAGATGGTGGAATAAGCGAAGCTGTCGCGGACACCCGCCTGCTCGGCCGGGGTGCCGGTGGAGGTGCGGAAGCGGCTATTCTCGATCTCGGCGACGATCTTCCGCCCGACCCGGCGGAAGACGATGATCTTGCTGCCGCCCGCAAGGCCCCGGTCCAGGCCGATCGGCGCGGAGCCGAGGCCGGTCTCCAGCGACGCGACATAGACGAAGCGGCCGGCAATGCCGTCCGCATCCGGCGCCGGCAGCGAGACGATGATCCGCCCCTGCCGCCGGTCGACATTGACCGGGAGCAGGCCGGTTTGGGCGACGGTGCCGTCCAGGACCTGCGCGGGCGGGCGGGGAGGCGCGGGCGCCGGGGCCGACTGGGCGGCGATCAGGGCGGGCGCGACGGCGAGCAGCAGGGCGATGCGGAGTCTCATGGGAGTGGCACACTAGGGTGGCATTCAAACAGCGCAACGGCTAACGGAGCGCGCATGTGCGGGCGTTGCCCGCTCCCCTCAAATTATCGGGTTTTCTGAAATGGGTTTTCGTTGCGGGATTGTCGGGCTGCCGAATGTCGGCAAGTCCACCTTGTTCAATGCGCTGACCGAGACGGCGGCCGCGCAGGCGGCCAATTATCCCTTCTGCACGATCGAGCCGAATGTGGGCCGCGTCGCCGTGCCCGATCCGCGCCTGCAGGAGATCGCCCGCATTGCCGGCTCCAAGGCGATCATCGAGACCCAGCTCGAGTTCGTCGACATTGCCGGCCTGGTGCGCGGCGCCTCGACCGGCGAGGGCCTCGGCAACCAGTTCCTCGGCAATATCCGCGAGGTCGATGCGATCGTCCATGTGCTGCGCTGCTTCGAGGGCGGCGACGTCACGCATGTCGAGGGCAAGGTCGATCCGATCGCCGATGCGGAGACGGTCGAGACCGAATTGATGCTCGCCGACCTGGAGAGCCTGGAGAAGCGCGTCCCCGCTTTGGTCAAGAAGGCGCAGCAGGGCGACAAGGAATCGAAGATCCAGGCGAGCGTGCTCGGGCAAGCGCTGGAATTGCTCCAGGACTCCAAGCCCGCCCGGCTGACCGAGCCGAAGGACCATGAGGAGAAGCTGGCGCTGGAGCGGGCACAATTGCTGACCGCCAAGCCAGTCCTCTACGTTTGCAATGTCGATGAGGGCGACGCCGCCACCGGCAATGCGCATAGCGCGCGCGTGTTCGAACGGGCGGCAGCGGAAGGCGCGAAGGCGGTGATCATCTCCGCCGCGATCGAAGCGGAGATCGCGACCATGGACCCCGCCGACCGCCCGGAATTCCTCGCCGATCTGGGCCTCACCGAAACTGGCCTCAGTCAGATCATCCGCGCCGGCTACGACCTCCTCCACCTGATCACCTTCTTCACCGTCGGCCCGAAGGAAGCGCGCGCCTGGACGCTCGAAAAAGGCAGCAAGGCGCCGCAGGCCGCCGGCACCATCCACACGGATTTCGAGCGCGGCTTCATCCGCGCCGAGACCATCGCCTATGCCGATTTCGTCGCGTGCAATGGCGAGACCGGCGCGAAGGAGGCCGGCAAGATGCGGTCCGAGGGCAAGGAGTATGTCACCCAGGACGGCGACGTAATGCTGTTCCGCTTCAACGTCTGACCGCAGCGGAGGCCATATGGAGCATTTCGAGGATCTGGTGGTCGGCCGAAAGGCGCAGTTCGGGCAGTATGAGGTCACGCGCGAGGACGTGCTGGACTTCGCGCGCAAGTTCGACCCGCAGCCCTTCCACCTCTCCGACGAGGCGGCGGCGAAGACCCATTTCGGGCGGATCGCCGCCAGCGGCTGGCACACCTGCGCGATGGTGATGGCGATGCTCGTCGAGCATATGAAGGCGCACCCGCAGGCCGGGCTTGGCGGCGTCGGCATCGACGAACTTCGCTGGCTGAAGCCGGTCTATCCGGGCGACGTCCTGAGCTGCGAGAGCGAATTGCTGGAAAAGACCCGTTCGCGCAGCAAGCCGAACATGGGCTCGGGCCGGATCCGCGTCACCGCCTTCAACCAGAAGGACGAGCCGGTGATGAGCTATGTGAACATCTTCCTGATCGCGGTGCGCGACCCCGCGGCCTGAGCGCTGAATCAGCGCGGTGACAGCCGCCTGATCCGGTCCGATGGCGGCAGCGGCGGCGGGGTCTGGCCCAGGGCGGCGATATAGCTTTCCAGCGCGTCCACGTCCTGGACTCCGCCCGTCGGGTTGGTGCCCTGGCGGAACGCGGTGAAGCTGTCGCCGCCCGAGGCGAGGAAGCTGTTGATCGTCACCCGGTACGAAACGTCGTCGCTGATCGGGGCGCCGTTCAGTCGCATGTCGACGATCCGCTGCCCCTCCGGCTGGCGAAGATCGAAGGCGTAAGTGAAACCGCGCGACGGCTGCAGCATGATCGGGTGATCCACCGTGTTCGGCCCGCTGGCGAATTGCTGCTCCAGCGCGGCGCGGATCTGCCGCCCCGTCATGGTCACCACGACGAGATTATTGCCATAAGGCTGCATTTCGAAGAGCTGGCCGAAGGTCACGGTCCCGTCCGCGGCCGGGACGAGGTCGACGCGCACGCTGGTCTGGTTGGTGAAGGCGAGCTGAGCGCCGCCCGTGGCAGGGCTACTGGTGGCTGCGAAAAAGGCGTCCGCGATCAGATCGCCGGCGGCCGATTCGCCCGCGTCATTCGCCCGCTTCAACGCCGAGCCGCCGAGCCGGCCGATCGGCCGGGCGATGATCGGCGTGGCGACGGCAGCGTAGCGGGCGACCAGAGCCGCCACCGCCGGATCGCGCAGAAAGACCGGATAGAGATTGCTGAGCGGAACCTCGCCCCGGCGGTCGGCATAACCTTCGCCTTGGACGAGGACGTTGTCCGCGCTCTTCGCGGTCACCCGGTGCCGCGCGGGATCGATGCTCAGGCTGATGTTGGTGAGGAGCGCGCCATTCTTCTCCGCGCTGGTGACGAGGAAGGGCCGGGTCGCGTCGATCCGGCCATAGTCGCAGATATAGCTATGGTGGGTGTGGCCGGAGACAACGACATCGACGCTCCGATCCAGCCGCCCGAGGATCGGCAGCAGGTCGCCGGTTACGCCGCCGCAGCTATGGTCGTTATAGCCCACCCGCGTGTCGAGGCCCTGGTGGATCAGCACCACCACCGCGTCCGCTCCCTGGGCGCGGAGGCGCCGGGCGGCTGCGTTGATCGTGTCCGCCTCGTCCTCGAAGGTGAGCCCCGCAATGCCGGTCGGGATGACCAGGGTGGAGGTGTCGCGCAGGGTCAGGCCGATGAAGCCCACGCGGACGCGGCGGCGGCCCGTGCCGAAGCTGCGCAGCGCGGTGCCAGGAAACAGGGTCTGCCCGGTTTGCGTACGGACATTGGCGGAGAGAATCTGGAAGCGGGCGCCGGGGAAGCGGTCGAGCCGGCAGGGCTGACGGTTCGTGTAGCGCGCGCAGCCGCCATTTTGCATGCGCAGCAACTCCTGCCGCCCGCGATCGAACTCGTGATTGCCGACCGCGCTGTAATCGAGCCCGATCAGGTTCATCGCGAGGATCGTCGGCTCGTCGAGGAACTCGGCCGAGATCAGGGCCGAGGCGCCGATCAGGTCACCGGCGGTGACGACGACATTGTTCGGGTTGCCGGCTCTGAGGCGCTGGATCGCGGAAGCGAGATAGGCGGCCCCGCCGACCGGGACGCGCACCGTTGTGCCCCCGGGCGCCGGCGCGGTCATCGCCATGCGCGGCGGCTCCAGCGCGCCATGGAAGTCATTGAAGGCGATGATGTTGACGCGGACGGGGGCGGCGCGGCGGCGCGCCTCGGTGGGGGCAGAGAGGCAGGCCACTGTCAGCAGAGCGGCGAACCAGAGTTTCAGCTTCATTCGTCGCGTTCCTGCTGCTTGAGTCGGCGCGTCCGGTTTGGCACGAGGCGGTGACGCTGTCATCACAGGTGGATAAGACACCGCCACGACATATTCCGCTCCTATCGGGGTCCGATGCTCAACCGTCTCCTGCTCGCCGCAGTCCTGCTGCTTTTCCCGATCCAGGCCGAGGCACGGGCCGCCCCCTCCCCGATCACCATCCTGATCTCGATCGACGGCTTCCGCCCCGATTATCTGCACCGGGGCCATTCGCCGCGGCTCGACGCGCTGGCGGCCAGCGGAGCGAGCGCGCGGATGCGGCCCTCCTTCCCCAGCAAGACCTTTCCCAACCATTGGACGATCGTCACCGGCGTGCGGCCCGACCGGCACGGCATCACCGCCAACCGGATCGAGGACCCGGCGGACGCCGAGCATGTGTTCACGATGAGCAGCGACGATCCCGCGTGGTGGAATGCCGTGCCCCCGATCTGGGTCGATGCCGAGCGCGCGGGCATCCGCACCGCGACCATGTTCTGGCCGGGCTCCAACGTCGCCTGGGGCGGTCGCGAGCGCAAAAGCTGGCCGGAAGGGATCGAGGGCGGGACGAGGCCGAGCGACTGGCTGCAATTCAACCAGGAGATCTCCGACCTGCAGCGCGTCAATGCGGTGCTGGACTGGCTGCGCCGCCCTGCCGCCATCCGGCCGCGATTCGTCACGCTCTATTTCGACACGGTCGACACGGCGGGCCATAATTACGGCCCCGCCGATCCGCGCACCGCGGCGGCGGTAGCGGAGGTGGACCGGTCGATCGGCCTGCTGGTCGACGGCGCGGCCGCGCTCGGGCGGCACGTCAATTTCGTCATCGTCGGAGACCATGGCATGGCGGAGATCAGCCGGGACCGGGTCATCGGGCTCGACCAGATAGCGCCGCCGGAGGACTATCATGTCGTGGAAAGCGGCGCCTATGCCACGCTCACCCCCGCACCGGGCCGCGAGGAGGAACTGGCCGCCGCTTTGCTGCGACCGCACGACCATATGCAATGCTGGCGCAGGGCCGATATTCCCGGTCGCTTCCACTATGGCACCAATGCGCGCATCCCGCCTTTCCTGTGCCTCGCCAGCCTGGGCTGGCTGATCATCGAGCACCTGCCGGCGGATTTCGACGGGCGCGGCGCGCACGGCTTCGACAATGAACTTCCGGACATGGCGACCTTGTTCATCGCTAATGGGCCCGCCATCCGGCGCGGGCTACGGCTGGCGCCGTTCGACAATGTCGACGTCTATCCGCTGCTCGCCCGGCTGATCGGCGTCATGCCGCATTCGAATGACGGCAATCCGGCGACGCTGGCGCCGATCCTGCGGGCGCGTTGACAAGCAAGACGGCGGCATCGAAGGGAAAGCCCAAGCGGAGGCGCGTCAGTGATCTATTTCGAGGATATCGAGGTCGGCGGGGAAACCCATTTCGGCAGCTGCGACGTGACCCGGGAAGAGGTGCTGGAGTTCGCGCGCAAATATGATCCGCAGCCTTTCCATCTTTCCGACGAGGCGGCGGCGAAGACCTATTTCGGGCGGCTGTCGGCGAGCGGCTGGCATACCTGCGCGCTGACCATGGGGGTGATCGCCCGCCATGTCGTCGCCGAGGAACAGGCCGGGCTTGGCTCGCCCGGGATCGACGAATTGCGCTGGCTGAAGCCGGTATATCCGGGCGACACTTTGACGGTGCGTGGCCAGATTCTTGAGAAGACCCCGTCGCGCAGCAAGCCGGAGATCGGCTCGTTCCGCACCCGGACGACGGTCACCAACCAGGATGACGTGCCCGTGCTGACCTTCACCTCGATCGTGCTGATCCGGCGCAAGCCTGCGGCATAAGAAAAGGGCGGCCAGCGGCCGCCCTTTGTCCAGTGATTTGGTCGGCCTCAGTGCTTCTTGCCGGCCCAGACGTTCTGATAGGCCATGTAGGCGATGATCGTGCCGAAGAGCAGGAAGATCAGGGTCGCGAGACCGGAATCCTTGCGCTGGTCCGATTCCGGTTCCGCCGTCCAGGCGAGGAACGAAGCGACGTCCTGTGCCATCTGATCGACCGTCGCCGGCGTGCCGTCGGCATAGGTGACCGCATTGGCGGTCAGCGGCGGCGGCATCGCGATGTTGAGGTTCGGGAACGCGGGATTGAAGTGCAGCGCGCCGCTCGGCCGATTCTCGGCCGGCAGGGCCTCGCCATGCTCGTTCCGGTAGGTCGCGGCGTCGCGATAGCCGGTGAGCAGCGAGTAGATATAGGCCGCTCCACCCTCGCGCGCCCGCACCATCAGGGTGAGATCCGGCGGCAGCGCATTGCCATTGGCGTTGCGGGCGGCGGCCTCGTTCGGGAACGGATTGGGGATGCGGTCGGCCGGCAGCGGCGTCCGCTCGGCCGGCGAACCGTCCGGGCCCACCGTCGCGACCTTGTGCGGCCAGGCGGCGGCGAGGTTGCGGACCTGCGCCTCGTTATAGCCGAGGTCACGGAAGTTGCGGAACGCGATGTACTGCAGGCTGTGGCAGTTCGAGCAGACCTGCTGGAAGACCTGGAGGCCCCGCTGCAGCTGCGGCAAATCGTGGCTGAACCGGCGGAACGGCCCCTCGAAGGCGAAGCGGCCGGCCGGCTCGTGCGCCTCCACGTGGAAGCGCGCCTCGGCGGTCGGCTGCGGCGGCTCCTTCACATAGGCGATCACGCCCCAGAGCAAGGACCAGGCGGCGACCCCGCAGAAGCCGAGACCAACCAGGATGCCCAAAATGCGAACCATGACGGCGTCTTCCCCTTACGCGTTGGCCGGAGCGGCGGCAGCGGCCTCGGCCTCGGCGGCCTCCGCACCAAGCACGCTTTCGGAAATCGAATTGGGCAGAGGCGTGGTTTTTTCCACCCAGGACAGGATCGGCAGGATGATCAGGAAGTGCGCGAAATAGTAGACGGTCGCGAGCTGCGAGATCATCACGAAGGGCTCTGAGGCCGGCTTGCCGCCGCAATAGCCCAGGACGGCGATATCGAGCAGCAGGATCCAGAAGAACATACGGAACTTGGGCCGGTAATTGCCCGAGCGCACCGGCGACTTGTCCAGCCAGGGCAGGAAGAAGAGCAGCAGGATCGAGCCGAACATCGCCAGCACGCCCCAGAGCTTCGCCGGCAGGATGAAGTCGAAGGTGAAGGCGCGCAGGATCGCGTAGAACGGCCAGAAATACCATTCGGGCACGATATGCGCCGGCGTCGACAGCGGGTTGGCCGGCACCGAGTTCACCGGATGGCTGAAGACGTTCGGCAGGAAGAAGACGAACACCGCCAGGATCAGCAGCGCGAGGAAGACCCCGAAGCCGTCCTTTGCCGTGTAGTATGGGTGGAAGGGCACCGTGTCCTGCGGCGTCTTCACGTCGACGCCGGTCGGGTTGCTCGAGCCTTTGATGTGCAGCGCCCAGATGTGAAGGATCACGACGCCCGCGATCACGAAGGGCAGCAGATAGTGAAGCGAGAAGAAGCGCGTCAGCGTCGCCTGGTCCGGCGCATAGCCGCCAAGCAGCCAATGCTGGATCGGTTCGCCGACCACGGGGATCGCGCCGAACAGGCCGGTGATCACCTTGGCCGCCCAGAAGCTCATCTGCCCCCAGGGAAGCACGTAGCCCATGAAGGCGGTCGCCATCATCAGGAGGAAGATGACGAGGCCGAGCATCCACACCATCTCGCGCGGCGCCTTGTAGGAGCCGTAATAGAGGCCGCGGAAGATGTGGAGATAGACGACCGCGAAGAAGAAGCTCGCACCATTGGCGTGCAGATAGCGCAGGAACCAGCCGCCATTCACGTCGCGCATGATGTGCTCGACCGAGGCGAAGGCGGTTTCCGCGTTGCTGTTATAGTGCATCGCGAGGACGATGCCGGTGACGATCTGGATCACCAGCGCCATCCCGGCGAGCACGCCGAAGTTCCAGAAATAGTTGAGGTTCCGCGGCACCGGATAGCCGGGGCCGGTGGCGTTATAGACCAGGCGCGGCAGCGGCAACCGGTCGTCCAGCCAGCGCATGAACGGGTGCTTCGGCTTATATTGTTCAGCCCAGGGGAAGCTCATCTTGGTCTACCTCAGCCGATGCGAACGGATGTGTCGGTCAGGAACGTATATTCGGGCACTTCGAGATTGCGCGGCGCCGGGCCTTTGCGGACGCGGGCGGCGGTGTCGTAGTGGGAACCGTGGCACGGACAGAAATAGCCGCCGAAATCGCCACGCGGCTCGCCCTCGGCGGCGCCCAGCGGCACGCAGCCCAGATGGGTGCAGACGCCAAGCGTGATCAGCCAGTTGGCATGGCCTTCCTTGGTGCGCTCGGCGAGCGTCTGCGGATCGCGCAGGCTGCCCACCTCCACCGCATTGGCGGCGGCCTGCTCGGCCGGCGTCAAATTGCGGATGAAGATCGGCTGCTTGCGCCAGATCGTCTTGATCGCCTGGCCCGCCTGGATTGACGACACATCGACATCGATCTGCGCCAGCGCCAGCACGTCCGCGGACGGATTCATCTGGTTGACGAGGGGGTAGAGGAGGCCGGCCGCGCCGACGCCCCCGACCGCCACCGCGGCGATGTTGATGAAGTCGCGACGGCGGACGCCGCCTTCCTCAGCGGCGGCACCCGCCTCTTCGCTCGTTTCGACCGCAGCCATAATGTCCTTCGTGTGTCCGAAACCGGATAACATGCGCCCCCGAACCCGAAGGATCGGGGCCGTCGCGGGGCCTGATAGACGGGGG
>JBGAHY010000025.1:0-47390 GCA_044225925.1 Allosphingosinicella sp. | reverse complement strand
CGCGCAGGTCGAAATGCAGGTGGGGCGTGCGGTGGCCGATCGGGCTTTCATAGCCGCCGGGCTTGATCGTGACGATCCGATAGGCCCCGTCCGCGCCGGTGGTGAGGCGGGCATAAGCCTGGAAATCGGGGTCGAGCGGCGCGGTCGCTGGGTCCAGTTCGTGCGCGTAGCGGCCGGCGGCATTGGCCTGCCACAATTCGATGCGCGCGCCCGAGATCGGACGGCCGCGGATGTCGAGCACCCGCCCGGTCAGTTCGATGGCCGTGCCGCGCGCGCGGTTGCTGTGGCCGGCCAGGCGGGTCAGGTCCGCGTCATTCTCGGCCATGGGATGCAGCGGGTAGAAGGGGCCCAAGGGCGATTCCGCGGTCGCGCCGAGGGTCGTCTGGGTTTGCGCCAGCGCCGGCAAGGCGACGAACAGACCGGCCGAAGCCAGCGCCGCCTGCGCGAACTGACGGCGGGACAGCGGGCCAAGGTCCGCGCCGGACGATTCATGATCGTGGTCGTGCATGGTTTCGTTCCCCCTCCGGAACGAGATATCATGATAAGCCCAGCCTGTCGCGCCCTTCGCGCAGCCGGCTGGTTCCGCTCAGACCGGAATCTCCGTCGTATATTTTACCTGCCTGAGCGCGAAGTTGCTGGCCGCATTCGCCACGCTCGGATGCGCGAGCACGCCCTGGCGGATGAAGCGGTCGTAATCGGCCACGTCCTTCACCGCGATGCGCAGCAGATAGTCCCACTCGCCCGACATGGCGTAGCATTCGACGATCTCCTCGCGCGCCTGGATGAAGCTCTCGAATTCGGCGCGGTCGGCGACGGTCTGGCGGTGCATGCGGACCTGGCACATCACGTTGACGCTGCGACCGAGGCGCGCCGGGTCGGCGAGGCGGACGGTGGGGCCGAGCACGCCCTCGCGCTCCAGCTTGCTGATCCGCCGCCAGACCGAGGCGGCGGAGGCGCCGACCATCTCGGCCAGGGCGGCCTGGCTGAGGCCGGCGTTTCGCTGGAGGGCCCGCACGATTCTGCGGTCGGTCGCATCCAGGTGAAATACCTCATCCATGATTTGCCAATATCATGAATAGATCGTTTCACCAACCGCGAATCCGGGCCTCACCTTTCCCTAACTTTTGCAGGGCAGGCGTGATAATGGCACGGCACAGGAGGCGCTCGATGGGACAGGGATTCATGGTGGCCGATTCGCCGATGATGTTCGACCGGCTGGAGGACCAGCCGCAGGACCCGTTGATCGCCCTGATCGCCCTCGCCAACAACGATCCCCGCCCGAACAAGATCGACGTGGGCGTCGGCGTCTTCCGCGACAGCGCCGGCAACACGCCCATCCTCAAATGCGTGAAGATCGCCGAACAGCGCCTTGTCGAGCGCCAGCCGACCAAGGCCTATATCGGCTCGCAGGGCGATGCCGGCTTCGTGGAGCTGATCCGGCCTTTGGTGTTCGGTGAGGGCGCGGCGGATGACGGCCGCATCGTCGGCCTGCAGACGCCCGGCGGTTGCGGTGCGCTGCGCCTGGGCGCCGAGCTGATCACCCGCGCCACGCCCGGCGCGCGCATCCATGTCGGCGAGCCGACCTGGCCCAACCACGCCCCGCTCATCGCTTCCTCGGGCATCGAGATGGTCGCTTATCCTTATTACGACAAAGCCTCGACGACCCTGCTGTTCGACCGGATGATGGCGGCGTTCAACGGGGCGGAGGCGGGCGATCTCGTCCTGCTCCATGGCTGTTGCCACAACCCGACCGGCGCCGACCTCAGCCTCGATCAGTGGCGCGAAGTGGCGGACGTGGTCTCCGCGCGCGGGCTGATCCCGTTCGTCGACCTGGCTTACCAGGGCTTCGGCGACGGGCTGGAGGCGGACGCCCAGGGTGCGCGCATGGTGGTCGCCGCCGCCGAGCAGGCCCTGGTCGCCCAGAGCTGCGACAAGAATTTCAGTTGCTACCGCGACCGCCTCGGCACCCTGTGGGTCAAAGGCTCGACTCCGCGTGCCGCCGCAAACGCGTATAGCAACCTGCTCGGCCTCGCCCGCACCATGTGGTCGATGCCGCCCGACCATCCCGCCGCCGTCGCCCATATCATCCTCGAAGATCCGGAGCTGCGGACGCTCTGGATGGCCGAGGTTGACGCGATGGGCGGCCGCATTCGCCAGATCCGCGCGCGCCTCGCCGCCGCCGACCCGCGCCTTGCCTATATCGGCGGCCAGAAGGGCATGTTCTCGATGCTCCCGATCACCCCGGACCAGGTGCTGGAACTGCGCGAGCAGCACGGCATCTACATGGCCGGCTCGGGCCGTTTCAACGTCGTCGGGATGCCCGACGATCTGGTCGACGGTTTTGCCGCCGCGGTGGTGGAGAAGCTCGATGGCTGAGCTGGGCGCACCCGCGAAGAAGAAGGGGAGCAGTCGGGCCGCAACGCCCGACCCCGACTTTGACTGGCGGGAGATCGTCTATCTGCTGCAGGTGAGCCGGGCGCTCGACAAGATCGAGGAGACGCGGCTCGTTCCCGAGCGCAAGGTCCTCTACCAGTTCAGCGCCCGCGGCCACGACATGGCGCAGATCATGCTCGGCACCCGCCTCGATCATCCGCGCGACGGCGCCTGCGGCTATTATCGCTCGCGGCCCTTCCTGCTCGCGCTCGGCGTGGAGCTGGAGGATGCGCTCGGCTCCGCCATGGGGCGGGCAGGGGGCTATTCGGACGGCCGCGATATCGGCGTCGTCTTCAACTATCCCAATCCCTCCGGCTGCCCGGCGCTGCCCATGTGCGGCGGGGTCGGCGCGCAGTACACGCCGACCGCCGGCTGGGCGCAGGCGATCCGCTACTATCAGGACGTGCTGGATGATGACGGCTATGCCGGCGCGATCGCGGTCGTGCTCGGCGGCGACGCCAGCTGCGCGACCAACGGCTTCTGGTCGGCGCTGACCATCGCCACGACGCAGAAGCTGCCAATGCTCTTCTATGTCGAGGACAATCAATACGGCATCTCCGTCCCCTCGACCTACCAGACGCCGGGCGGGAATATTGCCGCGAACCTGGCGAGCTTCGCGAACCTCCACGTCCTTTCCGGCGACGGCACCGAGCCGGCCGAAGCGGCGCGCCTGATCTCGGAAGCCACCGAATATGTGCGCGGCGGCACCGGTCCCGCCTTGCTGCGGCTGACGGTGCCGCGGCTGCAGGGGCACAGTTTCCAGGACACGCAGACTTACAAGAGCGAGGAGTTCGTCGCCGCCGAATGGGCGCGCGATCCGCTGCCGAAGCTCAAGGCCTGGCTGGTCGGTTCCCTGCTCGACGAGGCGGAATGGGACGCGATCGAGGCTGACGCTGTGGCAGCGGTCGAGGCGGCCTCCGACGCGGCCGAGGCGCGCCCGGTCGCCGACCCGGAAACGGTGACCGCGAACGTCTTCTACGAAGGCGAAATGCAACAATTGGGCGGGCAGTGGACGCGCGGCTATCGCGCGCCGGATTCGACCGAGACGCCGCGGCCGCAGGGCCAGCGGATCAACATGTCGACCGCCATCCGCCGCACGCTGGAGCAGGAGCTGGAGCTCAATCCGCGCATGCTGCTGTTCGGCGAGGATATCGGGCCGAAGGGCGGCGTTCATGGCGTGACACTCGGTTTGCAGGAGAAGTTCGGGATCGAGCGGGTGTTCGACACCAGCCTGTCCGAGGAGGGCATTGTCGGCCGCGCGGTCGGGCTCGCGCTCGCCGGGCTGATGCCGGTTCCGGAAATCCAGTTCCGCAAATATGCCGAGCCCGCGCTCGAGCAGATCAACGATTGCGGGACGATGCGCTGGCGGACCGACAACCGCTTCGCCGCACCGATGGTGCTCAGGATGCCGGTCGGCTATTTCAAATGCGGCGACCCTTGGCACAGCCAGACCAACGAGGTGCAGTTCGTGCACAATCCGGGCTGGCAGGTGGCGGCGCCGAGCAATGCCGAGGACGCGGTCGGGCTGCTGCGCTCGGCGTTGAGGGGCAATGATCCGGTCGTCTTCTTCGAGCATCGCGCGATGCTCGACGATGCCTGGGCGCGACGGCCCTGGCCGGCCGACGACTATGTGCTGCCCTTCGGCCGGGCGAAGAAGGTGCGTGAGGGCAACCAGATCACGATCGTCACCTGGGGCGCGATGGTGCCGCGCTGCGAGGCGGCGGCGGAAGGGGTCTCCGCCGACGTGATCGACCTTCGGACTTTGCAGCCCTGGGATCGGGACATGGTGCTGGAGTCGGTGCGCCGCACGCGGCGGTGCCTGATCGTTCACGAGGATCTGCGGACCGGCGGCTTCGGCGCCGAAATCGCCGCGGTGGTCGTCGAAGAGGCTTTTCTCGATCTCGACGCCCCGGTCGCGCGGCTGACCATGCCGGACATTCCGAGCCCGCATAATCCGGTGCTGCTCGACTGGGCGGTGCCGTCGGCCGACCGGATCGCGGCGAAGATCCGCGAATTGCTGGAGTTCTGAGGTGATCGACGTCCTCGTCCCCGTCGAGCAGGAGGGCACCAAGGCGGTGGTGCGGACCTGGCTCAAACAGATCGGCCAGCGCGTCGAGGAGAATGAGCCCCTGGTCGAGCTCGAGACCGACAAGGTCGCGATGGAAGTGCCGGCGCCGGCCTCGGGCGTGCTGCGCGAGATCGTGCTGAACACGGATGCGGATGCGGTGCCCGGCGCGGTGCTTGGACGGATTGCGACGGAAGTGGACGCCGAGACTGCCAGGCCAGAGTCCGAGCCGCCTTTGGTCGCGAAGCCGGACAGGCCTGCCCGGCCTTCAACCAGTCGCACGCCTGAGGGGCGCGAAAATCGCCTGTCGCCTTCCGTGAAGCGCGCCGTCCTCCAGCACGACATCGACCCCGCTCATCTCGAGGGCACCGGGCGGAACGGGCGGATCACGCGGGCCGATGTGGACCGCGCGGTGGAAGCGGCCACCAAGGTCTCGAAGCCGGTCGAGGGCATCATTCCCGCCGCCACCGGCGACATCCGGTCGCATTTCGTGCCGCATGACCGGATGCGGCTCGCCATTGCCGAGAACATGCACCGCTCGGTCACCGAGGCGCCGCATGTCACCGCGGTGTTCGAGGCCGATTTCTCGGCGATCAAGGCGCATCGCGAGGCGCACAAGGCGGCCTATGCGAAGAAGGGCGCGAAGCTCACCTACACCGCCTATCTGGTCGCTGCGGCGGCGGAGGCGATGAAGGTCGCGCCGGCGATCAACAGCCGATGGCATGGCGACAAGCTCGAACTGTACGATGACATCAATATCGGCGTCGGCACCGCGCTTGGCGAGAAGGGGCTGATCGTCCCGGTCGTCCGCAAGGTCCAGCAGCTCAATCTCAAGGGTATTGCGGCCCAGCTGGACGAGCTGATCGAGAAAGCGCGGAAGGAAAAGCTGACCGCCGTCGACATCAGGGGCGGCACCTTCACCATCTCGAACCATGGCGTGTCCGGCTCGCTCTTCGCGGCGCCGATCATCATCAACCAGCCGCAATCGGCAATCCTCGGCGTCGGCAAGCTGGAGAAGCGCGTCGTCGTCCGCGAGGTCGGCGGCGTGGACACGATCCAGATCCGCCCGATGGCCTATGTCAGCCTGACCATCGACCACCGGGTCGTCGACGGCCACCAGACCAATGCCTGGCTGAGCCGGTTCGTCGAAGTGCTGGAGAGCTGGCCCGCCGACTAGGCCTCCGCAGCTTGCTGGAAGCCGTCGAGCAGGGCGCGCCAGCCGCCGTCCATGCCGGTGTCGTAATTGCCGCGGACCGCCTCGGCATTCTCGCCATAACGCTCCAGGTCGCGATGCTCGAAGGTGACGATGGTGTGATCGCCATCTTCGGCGAAGGTCACTTCGACATTGGTTTCGAAATCGGGGTCGTAGGTCCATTCCCCGTTCAGCGACCAGATCAGCTGGAGCCGCGCCGGCGCCTCATAGGCCACCACCTTGCCCCAAGGCTGCTCGCTGCCGTCGTTGCCGATCTCGTACCAGCACCCGCCCGCCTTCGGCTCGATGACCACGTCCTTCTGGCCGGACGGGGCGAGGCTGTGCGACTTCATCCACCAGCCGCCCATGGCGACGAAAGTGTCGAAGGCCTTCTGTCGGCTCGCCTTGACGCGCAGGGTCCTGCGGATCGGCGCGGGCTGGATCCGCTGGGTCTCGACGTTCATTCTTCATCCTCCCTCTCGGCGGCCGCGGCATAGGCCGCCAGCGCCTGGTCCCAGAACCGGTCGAGCCAGGCGCGGATCGCGCCGAGCCCGGCCGGATCGATCGAATAGATGCGCCGCGTGCCCTGCGCCTCGTCGCGAACGAGCCGGGCGTCCTTCAGTATCTTGAGATGCTGTGACACGGCCGGCCGCGTCACTGGCAGGCCGGCCGCCAGCTCGCCCACCGCCATCGGCCGCTCGGACAGGCGCTGGACAATCGTCTGGCGCATAGGGTCTGCAAGGGCAGCGAAGGCCGGAGCGTTAGTCATCACTAACGGTTAGTATATGCTTACCAATTGGTCAAGCGTCAGGCGAACAAAGCCTTCAGGTCCTTCTTGAGGATCTTGCCGTTCGCGTTGCGGGGGAGGGGGTGGTCCAGGAACACGATCCGGACCGGCGTCTTGAAGATGGCGAGCCGGCCCTTCACCCAGGCCTTCAGATCATCCTCCGTAGCGCTGACGCCCGGCGCGAGCTGGACGACTGCGGCCGGCTCCTCACCCAGCGTGTGGTGGGGGATACCGATCAGGGCGGCATCGACCACGCCCGGATATTCGTAGAGGACGTTCTCCACCTCGATCGAATAGATATTCTCGCCGCCGCGGATGATCATGTCCTTGGCGCGATCGACGAGGGTGAGGAAGCCTTCCTCATCGACCCGGGCCAGATCGCCGGTGCGGACCCAACCCTGGATGAAGGTCTCAGCGCTCGCCTCCGGCTTGTTCCAATAGCCGATCACGATCTGCGGACCCCGTGCCCAGAGCTCGCCAACCTCGCCCGCGGGCAGTTCGGTGACGCCGTCCGCCGCCACGATCTTCAGATCGGAAACCGGGACCGGCGGGCCGGCGCTGTCCGGCCGGTTCAGATAATCCTCGCCGAGATGGGCGGTGACGGTGCCCATTGTCTCGGTCATGCCCCAGCCATTGCCGGGCAGAGCGCCGAACTCCGCATAGATCCGCTTCGCCAGCTCCGGCGCGGAGGGGGCGCCGCCATAGCTGATCGTCTCCAGGCTGGAGAGATCGTACCTCGCGCGGTCGGGGTGCTCCAGGATCTGCCAGGCGATGGTCGGCACGCCGCCGGTGACCTGGACGCGCTCGCGCTGGATGATCTCCATCGCCTCGACCGTGTCCCATCTGCGCATGAAGATGGAGGTGTTGCCGGCGACCATCGAGCCCATCAGGCTCGCCGAACATGCGGTGACGTGGAAGAGCGGGATCACGAGCAGGCCAACCTTCGGGACCGGCGCCGCCGCCGGCTGCTCGCCTCGGCGCAGGGCCGCGCGGGCCTGAGTGAAGCCGGTCGACAGGATATTGGTCATCAGATTGCGGTGCGTGCCGAGCGCGCCCTTCGGCTTGCCGGTGGTCCCGCTGGTGTAGAAGATCGTTGCCGGATCGTCCGGAAGCACGTCCGCCTCCGGGAAGTCGATAGCCGGGAGATCCTTCCAGTCATTGGGGGATCCGATCAGCGCCTCCAGCCGGTCACCGGCTTCGGCGCGGCTGACGATGACATGCTTGAGCTCCGGCAGGCTCACCAGATGCGGCGCGATCCGTTCGTGGCGCGCGCGGTCGCAGAGCAGGGCACAGGCGCCCGAATCCGCCAGGCCATATTCGAGCTCGGGCCCGGTCCACCAGGCGTTGAGCGGTACGGCGATCGCGCCGAGCGCCGTGATCGCGAAGAAAATGGGAACCCATTCGGGCAGGTTGACCATGGCGAGCGCGACCCGGTCGCCCTTGCCGACGCCGCGGCGGCGGAGCTCGACGGCGATCGCGGCGCTGGCGCGGAAATTCGCCTCGTAGCTGACCCGCTCATCCTCGAAGATGGTGATCAGCCGGTCGCCGTGCAGACGCGAGAAGCGGGCCAGCATCGGCAGCGACGGCGGCGCATTCTTCCAGGTCCGCGTCGGCACGCCGCGGATCGTCACATTTTCCATCTCGAACCGTGCGCCAGGCGCGGTGAGCGCCGCATCGACCTCTGGGAGGGTCATGTGCGGCCAGGCGGGGTCAAGCGCGAAACCATCGATCATGGTGCGAAACTATGGCGCAAGCGCGCCAAATTGCCAGTCCCGACGGAAGCGATTAGGTCCGGCCGATGGTTGCGGCGCGTAAACCCCTGCTTGGCCTCGGTGAGGCGGCGCCCTGGTTCAGCTGCCCGACGCTCGGCGGCGGCAACGCTTATGCGTTCGACGCTGCCGGCGGTCGGTCGATCCTGATGCTCTTCTTCGGGAGCGCGGCCGACGAGCGCGTGCAGGGTGCGCTGGCCGCGGTGCAGGAAGGACGGGCTCTCTTTGACGATCAGCGTGCCGCCTTTTTCGGGGTCAGCGTCGATCCGAGAGACGTGGCCGAGAAACGGATCCAGCCCCAATTGCCGGGTATCCGCTTCTTCCTCGACCATGACCGTCAGGTCAGCCGGGCCTTTGGGGCGGCGGGCGCCCCGGACCAGCCCGCTTATCGCCCGCACTGGCTGCTGCTGGACCGGGCGCTGCGAGTCCGTGGCCGCTACCCGCTTGCCGAGAGTGCTGCGGCGCTCGACGCGATCACGCGGATGGCCGCGGCGCCGCCGGTTCCGGACTGGGCGCCCGTGGTTGCCGTCCCCGACGTCTTCGAGCCGGAGTTGTGCCGCCGGCTGATCGATCTCTACGAGGCCGACGGCGGCGAGGATTCGGGTTTCATGCGCGACGTGGGCGGGGTGACGAAGCTTCTCGTCGATCCACGCCACAAGGTCCGGCGAGACTATGTGGTCGAGGATCCCTTACTGGCTCGCGAGCTAAACCTGCGTTTGATCCATCGCCTGCTGCCGATGGTGAAGCGCGCCTTTCAATATGAGGCGACCCGCGTCGAGCGGCTGCTGGTCGGCTGCTACGAGGCGGAGACGGGCGGGCATTTCCGCGCCCATCGCGACGATACCTCAAAAGGGACCGCCCATCGCCGCTTCGCGGTGACGATCAACCTCAATGCGGGCGACTATGAGGGCGGCGATCTCATGTTCCCCGAATTCGGCCCTCGCACCTATTGCGCGCCGACCGGCGGCGCGATCGTCTTCTCCTGCTCACTCCTGCACCAGGCGATGCCGGTGACCAGGGGCCGTCGCTTCGCCTTCCTGCCCTTCCTCTATGACGATGCAGGCGCGAAGCTGCGCGAGGAGAACACCAGGTTCCTCGAGGGCGACCTCGCCAATTACCGCGCGGACCAGGACGTGGTCGTTCGCTAGCGCCCGGCGGGCACCAGCTGGATCTCGTACAGGTGCGGCCACAATTTGCCGGTGACGAACAGGCGGTTGTGCTGCGCGTCGAAGGCGATGCCGTTCAGCACCGCGTCCCGGCTGGTCGTGTTCTCGTTGGCGATCCCGCTGAGATCGATCACGCCGGTCACGCGGCCCGTATTCGGGTCGATCCTGGCGATGCGTGGCGTCTGCCAGATGTTCGCGAAAATCTCGCCATTCACATATTCCAGTTCGTTGAGCTCGGTCAGCTCGGTGCCCTGGATGGTGACGGTGATCCGGCGGCGCTCGGCGAGGGTGACCGGATCGAGGAAGCGGATCGCCGAGGTGCCGTCCGACATGATGATGTCGGTGCCGTTCTGGGTGAGGCCCCAGCCTTCGCCCTCATAATGCCATTGGCCGGTCTGCCGTAGCGTGCCCAGATCCCAGCGATAGCCATTGCCGCCCTGCCACGTGATCGAGACGATCTCGTTGCCGAAATTGACGATGCCCTCGCCGAACAGGCCCGGCGGAATCGGCACCGACTGGAGCACCCGCCCGTCCTCGAAATGGACCTTGCGGATGGTCGATTGCCCGACCTGGCCGGTGCTCTCGTAAAGATTGCCGTTCAGGTAGAAGAGGCCCTGGGTGAAGGCGTTGCGGTCGTGCGGGTAGGTGTTCACGATCCGGTAGCTGTAATTGACCACCGGCGGTTCCGCCGCCTGGGCACTATTGTTGCCTGCGCCCGCCGGGGCGGCGGCGGGTTGCTGCGCGCAGGCCGGCGTGGCCAGCGAAAGCAGGACGAGGAGGAGGGGGCGGGCCAGGGCCAAGGTCATTCTCCGCAGTGCAACGAGATGGTTTCGGTGCGCCTTTGCGCGCCGTAGGTGACGGTGACCTGAATTTCGCCGGCGCATGTGACGTCAGTCAGCCAGAGGGGCAGATAGGCGCGGCCCTCGTCCGAGGTCAGGATGGCCCGGAAGGTGCGCTGGCCGAGGATACGGCCGCGGGGGCCGCGCGCGACGATGGTCAGCGCCGGCCGGTCGTAGAATTGCTCGCCGGTGGTGCGGAGCTCCGCGACGATCACCAGGTCGTCGGCGTGGATCGTGGTGTTCCAGCCCGCAAAGTCATTGGGCTGGGTGATGTCCGGCGAGAGCTGGCCGTCGGCGTGCCAGAACAGGTGGGCGCGGATATCCGTCAGCTGCGCCGGCACCGTCGGCGTGGACTGGGCGGCAAGGGCTGCCGCGGCAAGCAGTGCGATCATGCGTCCACCCCCTATGGCACGTTCTGGGTCATCAACTCGTAGGTCGCGACCGTCTCGTCCTTCTGGTTATAGACGACCACCGCCCAGCGCACCTCGCCTTTTTCCTCGTCACGGACGGACTTGGATTTGACGCTCAGCTCCACGCGCATCGAGTCGCCCGGATAGAGAGGGGTGAGGAAGCGCAGGGTCTCGAGCCCGGTATTGGCGAGCACGGGGCCGGGATCGGGATCGACGAACAGGCCGGCGGCGAAGCTCAGGATCAGATAGCCATGCGCCACCCGGCCGCCGAAGATGGGCGAGGCTTTGGCCGCCTCCTCGTCCATATGGGCGTAGAAGGTGTCGCCGGTGAAGTGCGCGAAATGCTCGATGTCGGCCAACGTGATGATCCGGCTGACGGTCTTCAGCGTGTAACCGATCTCCAGTTCCGAGATGCGCTTGCGGAAGGGGTGGACCTCGGCCGGGATCTGCTCCGCCCCGGGGAGATACTGGCCGATGATCTTCGACAGCACCTCGGGCGAGCCCTGCAATGCGGTGCGCTGCATATAATGCTTCACGCCGCGCATGCCGCCCATCTCCTCGCCGCCGCCGGCGCGACCGGGGCCGCCATGGACGAGGACGGGGAGGGGAGAGCCGTGGCCGGTGGATTCCTTCGCGCTGGTCCGGTCGAGTATCACCATGCGGCCATGAAAGGCGCCAGCGCCAAGCACGAACTCCCGCGCGACATCGCTGTCATGGGTGAAGAGCGAGAGCGCGAGGCTGCCCATGCCGCGATTGGCGAGCGCGATGGCGTCGTCCAGATCGCGATAGGGCATGAGCGTCGAGACCGGCCCGAACGCCTCGATGTCGTGCACGGCAGCGCTGCCCCAGGGGTTGTCGGAGCGGAGCAGGATCGGGCTGATGAAAGCGCCGTTCCCTGCAACCGGCGACGCGTCCGGATCGCCGGCGACGATACGCGCCGATTTGGACAATTCCGCCACCGCGGCGCGCACGCTGTTCAGCTGGGCGCGGCTCGCGAGGGCGCCCATCTGCGTCGTCTCGTCGCGCGGATCGCCGATACGGACCGTCGCCAGCCGTTCGGACAAAGCTTCCTGTACCGCGTCGAGATATTCGGCGGGCGCCATGGCGCGGCGGATGGCGGTGCATTTCTGGCCCGCCTTCGAGGTCATCTCGCGCGCGACCTCCTTGATGAACAGATCGAACTCGGGCGTGCCGGGGGCGCCGTCCGGGCCGAGGATCGAGGCGTTGAGGCTGTCGCGCTCGGCGACGAAGCGGACCGACTCGCGGCCGATCACCGGGTGCGACTGCAGCTTCATCGCGGTCGCGGCGGAGCCGGTGAAGCTGACCACGTCCTGGCAGGTCAGGGGATCGAGAAGGTCGCCGGGAATGCCGACCAGAAGCTGGATCGCGCCTGGCGGCAAGATGTCCGCCTCGATCATGATCCGGAACGCCGCCTCGGTCAGCCAGGCAGTCTGGCTCGCCGGCTTCACGATGCAGGGCACGCCCGCGAGGATGGTCGGCGCTAGCTTCTCAAGCATCCCCCAGATCGGGAAGTTGAAGGCGTTGATATGGACGGCGACGCCCTGCAGCGGGGTGAAGACGTGCTGGCCGACGAAGGTGCCGCCGCGCGACAATGGCTCCATCGCGCCGTCGATCAGCACCTGGCCGTTGGGCAGCTCGCGCCGGCCCTTGGAGGAGAAGGAGAAGAGCGTGCCGGCGCCGCCTTCGATGTCGATCCAGCCGTCGGCGCGGGTGGCGCCGCTGTCATAATTGAGCTCGTACAGCTCCTCCTTGCGCGCCATGATCGCATTGCCGAGCGCCTTCAGCATATGCGCGCGCTCGTGGAAGGTGAGCTTGCGCAAGGCCGGGCCGCCGACCTTGCGGGCATGATCGAGCATCGCGGGATAATCGAGGCCCCTGGCCCCGGTCTCCGCGACCGGCTCGCCCGTGACCGCGCTCAGCACCGGCTCCAGCGCGCCTTCGCCGGCGACCCAATGGCCTTCAGCGTAATTGAGGAGTTTGAGAGTCTTCATGGCGCTTTCTTAGTGCAAAATCCGGACCGCGACACCGGCTGGTTTTGCGGGCATGATCGGCTCGGGAGGGACGCTATGATCGAACCCATCAGGCCGATCGCACTCGCGGATATCGAGGCGGCGCGGGACCGGATCGCGGGGACCGTGCTGCGGACGCCGCTGGTGAAACTCGACACCGGCCCAGGGGGCCCGGACATCCGGCTGAAGCTAGAGAACCTCCAGCCGACCAATGCCTACAAGATTCGCGGCGCCGCCAATGCGGTGGCGCGGCTCAGCGACGCCGAGCGCGCCCGCGGTGTCTGGACTGTGAGCGCCGGCAATGCCGGACAGGCCGTGGCTTACGCCGCCCGCGCCGCCGGCATTCCCGCGACGGTCGTCGCGATCGAGAGCGCGCCGCAGACCAAGCTGGACCGGATGGCGGCGCTTGGCGCCCGGATCGTGGCGGTGCCTTATGAGGTCGCCTGGCAGGCGGTCACCGAGCATCGCTTTGAGGGGATGGACGGCACCTTCATCCATCCGTTCGACAGCCACGACTTTATCGCCGGCCATGGCACGATGGGGCTGGAGATCGTCGAGGACGTGCCCGACGTTCGCGCCGTCATCACCGCGATCGGCGGGGGCGGGCTGATCACCGGCGTCGCGAGCGCGGTGAAGGCGCTGCGGCCGGAGTGCAAGGTCTATGGCGCCGAGCCCGAGACGGCCGCGCCTTATGCGCTGTCGCGGCGGGAAGGGCGACCGGTGAAATTCCCCGACTGGCAGGCGAGCTTCGTCGACGGCGCCGGCGGCCAGAGCATGATCCCGCGCATGTGGGAGCGGATGCTGCCCGTTGTAGACGGCGCGATCACCGTGTCGCTGGAGCAGACGCGGCTGGCGATGAAGTTGCTTGCGGAGAAAGCGCGGGTGATTGCCGAGGGGGCGGGCGCCTTGTCGCCCGCCGCGGCTTTGACCGGCGAAGCGGGCGAGGGGCCGATCGTCTGCGTGATCTCGGGCGGGAATATCGACCTGGCGAAATTCTGCAGGCTGGTGACGCAATAACTCCCCTCCCTGGAAGGGAGGGGTAGGGGGTGGGTAGCGCCGTCAGGTGCTCAACGCCTGGCGTCAGAGGCTCGCTTCCGCTCGCACCCACCCCTAACCCCTCCCTTTCCGGGAGGGGGATCATTTCCCGGTGAAAACAGGCTTCCGTTTCTCCATGAAGGCCGCGACGCCCTCGCGATAATCGTCGCTGAAGCCGAGCTCGCGCATTGCGTCGCGCTGGCGGTCCAGCTCGGCGTCCAGCGTCTGGCCCCAGCTCTCGCGGAGCATCTGCTTGATCTTCGCGAGACCCCGCGTCGGACCGGTGGCGAAGCGGTGCGCGAGGGCGTCCACCTCGGCGTCCAGTTGGTCGTCGTCCACCGCTTTCCAGATCAGGCCCCACTCCGCCGCCCGCTCCGCCTCCAGCGGCTCGCCGGTCAGCGCGAGCCCGAGGGCGCGGGCCTGGCCGACCAGGCGGGGCAGCACCCAGGTGCCGCCGCTGTCCGGGATCAGGCCGATCGCGGCGAAGCTCTGGATGAATTTCGCGCTCTTCGCAGCGATGACGATGTCGCAGGCCAGAGCGATGTTGGCGCCGGCGCCCGCAGCGACGCCATTCACCCGCGCGATCACCGGCATGGGCAGGTTCACCAGAGTGCGGATCAACGGATTGTAGCGCAGCTCCACCGACTCGCCGAGATCGACCGCCTCGCCCGGGGCGACGGCGCGGTCGTTGAGATCCTGCCCCGCGCAGAAGCCGCGGCCGGCCCCCGTCAGCACGAGGCAGCGCGCCTCGCCGAGTTGCGTCAGCGCGTCGGCGACTTCCTGGTGCATCTGCACGGTGAAGCTGTTCAGCCGGTCCGGGCGGTTGAGGGTGAGGCGGGCGACGCCGGCCTCCAGCTTGAACTCGATCGTCTCGTAAGCCATGGCCATTGTCATGAACGCAGATGCGCTGGCCGACAAGATCGCGCGGACGATGCTCGCGACGGAGGGCACCGGCCCCGCCTGGGGGATCGAGATCGAGGAAGCGCGCGAGGGCTATGCGCGGGTCCGGATGCGGCTCCGCGCCGACATGCTCAACGGCCACGGCATCGCGCATGGCGGGATGATCTTCGCGCTGGCTGACAGCGCCTTCGCTTATGCCTGCAACAGCCGGAACGTAACGACGGTGGCGGCGCAGGCCTCGGTGGTGTTCCTCGACGCGGCCAGGGAGGGCGAGATGCTGATCGCCGAGGCGCAGGAGGTCGCGCTTGCCGGGCGTTCTGGCGTCACCCATGTCAGCGTGCGTAGCGAGGATGGGCGCGCGATCGCGGAATTTCAGGGCTACAGTCGCACGCTCGGCGGGCCCGTGGTGGAGATTGAGGAATGAGCCCCGGCGTCACCCTGAACTTGTTTCAGGGTCCATCTTCGAGCATCCGCGGCCTTCATCGAATGGATGCTGAAACAAGTTCAGCATGACGGAGTGTGACATGACCGAAGCCTTTATCTGCGACGCCATCCGCACCCCGATCGGCCGTTATGGCGGAAGCCTGTCCTCGGTCCGCGCCGATGATCTCGCGGCGCATCCGATCCGGGCGCTGCTCGCGCGCAATCCGAATGTCGACTGGGCCGAGGTCGAGGACGTGATCTACGGCTGCGCCAACCAGGCGGGCGAGGACAATCGCAACGTCGCGCGGATGGCGGGGTTGCTCGCCGGCCTGCCGGAGACGGCGGGCGGGGTGACGCTCAACCGGCTTTGCGGCTCGGGCCTGGACGCGGTGGCGATGGCGGCGCGGGCGCTGAGGAGCGGCGAGGGGAGCCTGATCCTTGCCGGCGGTGTCGAGAGCATGAGCCGCGCGCCGTTCGTCGTCGCCAAGGCGACCTCGGCCTTCGACCGCAAGGCGGAGATGTACGACACGACGATCGGCTGGCGCTTCGTCAACAAGCTGATGAAGGCGCAATATGGGGTGGATTCGATGCCGGAGACGGCGGAGAATGTCGCTGAGCAATATGGTGTAACCCGCGAGGATCAGGACAAATTCGCGGCAGAGAGCCAGCGCCGCGCAGCGACGGCCCAGCTAAGCGGGCGCTTCGAGGCGGAGATCGTCCCGGTCGCCATTCCGCAGCGCAAGGGTGAGCCGGTGCTGATCGAGGAAGACGAGCATCCGCGCGAGACTTCGGTCGAGGCGCTCGCCAAGCTGAAGCCGATCGTGAAGGAAGGCGGCACCGTCACCGCCGGCAATGCCTCGGGCGTCAATGACGGCGCCGCGGCTTTGGTCATCGCCACCGAAGAGTCGGCAAAGCGCAACGGCCTGACCCCGCGCGCCCGCATCCTCGGCGCGGCGGTCGCCGGCGTGGCGCCGCGGATCATGGGCATCGGCCCGGCGCCGGCCTCGCAGAAATTGCTGCAGCGGCTCGGGCTCACGGTCGGCCAGATGGACGTGATCGAGCTCAACGAAGCCTTTGCTGCCCAGGGTCTGGCCGTCCTGCGCCAGCTCGGCGTCGCCGACGACGCGCCGCACGTAAATCCCAATGGCGGCGCCATCGCCCTCGGCCACCCACTCGGCATGTCCGGCGCCCGGCTGGCCCTGACCGCGACGGAGGAATTGCATCGCAAGGGCGGCCGCTATGCGCTCTGCACGATGTGCATCGGCGTGGGGCAGGGCATCGCAATGGTGATCGAGCGGGTGTGAGGCTAGCGCGCAGCCGCGCGTTTTGCCGACTCCAGGGCATCAAGAAGCGCAGATAGTTGCGGATCGCCCAATTCTGCCTGGTCGGTTTCGAGGATGAACGCGCGGTCGTAAATGAGTTTCATCGGTCCGACGCCCGTTGACGCGTAAGCCACGAAATTGCCGAATGCATCCGGACGGTAATCCGTAACTTCAAGGCTATGCAGCACGATACCCGCTCTCGCGAATGCAAGAGGCACATATCCTTCGGGGCTATCGTTCATGCTGTGGGCTCCTCGCTCTTTTTTGGCGCCTTCGCGAACGCCTTCTGCGCATCGCGGCCGATCCAGCGCGCGGTCTTGTCGGGTGAGGAGGCCAGCCTGTCAGCCGTTGCGCGCGCGGCGGCGCGAAGGGCCGGGCTCTTGCGCCCGCCAATCCCGCGCAGCGCCCAGCTCACGCCTTTCTTGATGAAGTTGCGCGGGTCGGTGGCGGCCGCCTCGATCAGCGGCAGGCGCTCCAGGAACGATTCATCGGCGGCCTTCTTGTCGTGCAGCGCGACGCTGGCGAGCAAAGCGAAGGCCGCGCGTCGCACGAACTCGCGCTCGTCTGACGCCCACTGATCGATCTTGGCGAAGGCGTGGGGGGTCTTGTCGAACAGGTGGAAGCAGAGCGTGTCGCAGTCCGCCCAATTCTCGAACTCCGCGGCCCAGCGGTCCATCTGGGCGGGCGTCACGAGCTTGGGATCGTCGACGAAAGCAGCGAGCAGCCGCGCCTCGTACCAGCCCGTGCGCCACAGCTCGTCGGCCAGCGCATGGTCGCGCCCCATTTTCTTGGCGAGCGCGCGGATGTTGGCGACCGACACGCCATACACCTTCGCCGCGACGATCCCGTAGCGGGCCATGCCGAGCCGGCCTTCCTCGGTGCCCAGTGCCTGGAGCGCGGCCAGAGCCTCAGCGACACGCGTCATTCTCGGCACCTCCTGACTGGAATCTGCTATAGCCCGGGCGGCCGCATCGGGGAAACGAAGCGCACAGCGAATTCGTTGACCGATCGGTCGATGAATGCTAGGCGCGCTCTGCGCGACAGGAGTCGAGAATGTACACGACCGAGATGCAGAAGACGGCCCAGATCGTCTCCACCGAGGATCCGGCCAAGCTCGAAGCCTTCGAGGCGCGGGTCGCGGCGGACGAGTTCATCGAGCCGAAGGACTGGATGCCCGAGGCCTATCGCCGCACGCTCGTCCGGCAGATCAGCCAGCATGCGCATAGCGAGATTGTCGGCATGCTCCCCGAGGGCAACTGGATCACGCGGGCGCCCTCGCTGCGCCGCAAGGCGATCCTGCTCGCCAAGGTGCAGGACGAGGCGGGCCATGGCCTCTATCTCTATTCCGCCGCCGAGACGCTCGGCACGAGCCGCGAGGAGATGATCGAGGCGCTGCATTCGGGCAAGGCCAAGTACTCGACGATCTTTAACTATCCGACGCTCACCTGGGCGGACATCGGCGCGATCGGTTGGCTGGTCGACGGCGCCGCGATCATGAACCAGGTGCCGCTGCAGCGCACCTCCTACGGCCCCTATGCGCGGGCGATGGTCCGGGTCTGCAAGGAGGAGAGCTTCCACCAGCGCCAGGGCTATGAGATCATGATGGCGATGTGCGCCGGCACCGCCGACCAGAAACGCATGGCGCAGGACGCGCTCAACCGCTGGTGGTGGCCGTCGCTGATGATGTTCGGCCCGTCCGACGACAACAGCCCCAATACCGCGCAGTCGATGCGCTGGCGGATCAAGCGCGACACCAATGACGAGCTTCGCCAGAAGTTCGTCGACATCACCAAGCCGCAGGCGGACGCGATCGGCCTCACCGTGCCGGACCCGGACCTCAAGTGGAACGAGGCCAAAGGCGGCCATGATTTCGGCGAGGTCGACTGGGAGGAATTCTACGCCGTGGTGAAGGGCGAGGGCCCGGTTGCGAAGGAGCGAATGAAGGCCCGCCGCGAGGCATGGGAAACCAACGCTTGGGTCCGCGAGGCGGCGGTCGCGCATGCCGAGAAGAAGGCCCGGAAGGCGGAGGCGGCATGAGCAAGGACTGGCCGCTCTGGGAGGTGTTCGTCCGCGCCAAGGGCGGGATGTCGCACCGGCATGTGGGGAGCGTGCACGCGCCTGACGCGGAGATTGCGCTGCGCCATGCCCGCGACACCTATACGCGGCGGATGGAAGGGGTGAGCCTCTGGGTCGTGCCCTCCGCGTCGATCACTGCCTCCGATCCGGGCGAGGATGCGTCGATGTTCGAGCCCGCCGAGGACAAGATCTACCGGCACCCGACCTTCTACGACATTCCGGACGGGATCACGCACCTCTGATGGCGACGATTGCGGAAGACCTGGTTCTGTTCGAGACCCTGCTGCGCCTTGGCGACGACAGCCTGATCCTCGGGCAAAGGCTCGGCGAATGGTGCGGCCACGCGCCGAGCGTCGAGGTCGATCTCAGCCTCGCCAATATGGGGCTCGACCTGATCGGGCAGGCGACGCATTTCCTGAACGCTGCGGGCGTGGCGGAAGGGCAGGGGCGCGACGGCGACAAGCTGGCCTTCCACCGCGACGTGCTCGACTTCCGCAATTGCTGGCTGGTCGAGCAGCCGAATGGCGATTTTGCGCAGACGATGGCGCGGCAATTGCTCTTCTCGACCTGGCAGGAACTGCTCTTCGCCCATCTCGAAGGCTCAGCCGACGAGAATATCGCCGCCATCGCCGCCAAGGCGGTGAAGGAAGTGCGCTACCATGCCGAGCTTTCCGGCGAGTGGGTGGTCCGCCTCGGCGACGGCACCGACGAAAGCCGGCGGCGGATGATCGAGGGGCTGGACTGGAACTGGCGCTTCATCCCGGAATTGTTCGAGGTCGACGACCTGGCCGCTGAGGCCGTGGCTCGGGGCATCGGCGTCGATCCGACCGTCTTCCGCGCGGAATATGACCGTCGGATCGGCAACGTCCTGGCCGAGGCGACGCTCGAGGCGCCGAAGGACCAGCGTCCGATTGTCGGCGGCCGGCGTGGTCATCACAGCGAGCATCTGGGACATATCCTTGCGCCGATGCAGTATCTGTCGCGGACTTATCCGGACGCGGTGTGGTGAGGACGGTGGTGATCGACACCGACGCCATCTGGCATGTGCTGGAGGGCGTCGCCGACCCCGAAATTCCGGTCGTCTCCGTGGTCGATCTCGGCATCGTCCGCGCGGTGACCCCAGCGCTGGTGACAATCACCCCGACCTATACCGGCTGCCCCGCGACGCAGGTGATCGAGCGCGACATTCGCACGGCGCTGGATGCGGCCGGCTATCGGGACGTCGCAATTGAAACCGTCCTGTCGCCGCCCTGGACGACCGACTGGATCAGCGAGAGCGGCAAGGCGAAGCTTCACGCCTATGGGATTGCTCCGCCCAGCGACACACTGACCGCGACCTGCCCGCAATGCGGCTCGACGCAGACGGAAGAGATCAGCCGCTTCGGCTCGACGCCGTGCAAGGCGCAATGGCGCTGCCGCGACTGCCTTGAGCCCTTTGACCGGTTCAAGTGCCACTGATGAGTGTGTCCTTCCACAAACTCACCGTGGCCGAGGTGGTCGACGAGACTTCGGAGGCGCGCTCGATCCGTTTCGCCGTGCCGGAGGAATTGCGCGAGACGTTTCTGTTTCGCCCCGGTCAGCATCTGACGCTGAAGGCGGAGATTGGCGGCGAGGAGGTCAGGCGCAATTACTCGCTCTGCGTCGCGCCGCAGGACGGGCAGGTGATGGTCACCGTGAAGCGGATCGCCGGGGGCCTCTTCTCCAATTGGGCGAACGACAATCTGAAGCCCGGCGACGCGATCGAGGTGATGGCGCCGCATGGCAGCTTCACCTGGGCGTTCCGCGCGGGTGGAGCCCGTCATTATGTCGGCTTCGCCGGCGGCTCCGGCATTACCCCGGTCATCTCGCTGCTGAAGACCGCCTTGCTGACGGAGCCGGAGAGCCGGTTCACGCTTTTCTACGGCAATCGCGACAGCAACTCGATCATCTTCCTTGAGGCGCTGGCGCAGCTCAAGAACCGCTTCATGGACCGGCTGGAAGTGCATCATTTCCTCGCTGACGAAGCGGAGGAGTTCGAGCTGTTCAACGGCATGCTCGACCGCGCCAAATGCGACGAGATTCTCGGGACGTTGATCGATCCGGCAGAGGTCAGCGCCTGGTTCATCTGCGGGCCCGGGCCGATGATGGATGCGGCCGAGGAAGCGCTTCTCGCCCGGGGCATTGCGAAAGAGCTGATCCACCTGGAGCGTTTCACCGCTGACCGGCCAGCGGAGGCGATGCAGGCCCAGCTTGCGGAGCTGTCCCGCGAGGCCGCCGGGGTCTCAATGCTGGTGACGTTGGACGGCCGCAAGCGTCGCGTCGGCTTCGACGCCGCGGCCGGCAACATCCTGGACAGCGCCCGCAAGGCGGGCCTGCCGGCGCCCTTCGCCTGCAAGGCCGGCGTCTGCGCGACCTGCCGGGCGAAGGTGGTGTCGGGCGAGGTGGAGATGGCCGCGCGCTACGGCCTGACCGATGAGGAAGTCGCGTCCGGCTATGTGCTGACTTGCCAGTCCGTGCCGAAGGGGCAGGGCGTGGAGCTAGACTACGACGCCTGAGGCGTCACGCCCCTTTGCATGATCTCGACCACGCGGAGCGCCAGCGCCTCCGGCATGAACGGCCCAGCCGGATCATACCAGGTGTGGGTCCAGTTGATCATTCCGAAGAACAGCATCGTGTTGACCCGCGCGCCGCCGCCGGGCGCGAGCTCGGCGATCACTTCTTCGGCCGCGGCGATGATCCGGCGCTGCTTTGCGACGACCTCGGCGCGGCGCTCCGCCGGAAGGTTGTTCAGCTCGTTGATCAGCACCTTGTGATGGTTCTGCGCGCTTGCATAGAGCCGCATGAAGGCGACGGTCAGCGCCCGGAGCCGGGCGTCGGCGCTGCCTCTGACGCAGGCAGTCTCGGCGGCCTCGGTCAGCGCATCGAGATGCTCGACCATCACTGCGTAGAGAATGTCGTCCTTGGACGGGAAATAATGGTAGATGAGCGACTTGGAGGCCCCGCACGCCTTGGCCAGCTCGGCCACAGAAGCGCCGGGAAAGCCTTTGGTCGCGTATAGCCGCGCCGCCGCCGAGAGGATCGCCTCGCGGCGCTGCTCGTAATCGGGGGATTGCGGCCGTGCCATAACACCACCTTACGGCCCCGCGCCGCGTTTCGCTAGCTCAGTAGGTGGTGCCGCCCGTCCGCCGCTCAGGCTTCGGGCCGTCATCGTCACCGCGCTGCCGTCCGCCCTCATCGTGCTGCGCCTGGTCATAGGCGACGACCGCGCGAGTGACGTGCTGCATCAGCTGCATGCGGGTCTGGTTCGGCGCAGAGGTCCGCCCGATCAGCACGGCAACCGCATAATGGCGGCCCTCGGGCGAGGTGAGGATACCGATATCGTTATAGCCCGCCTGGACGCCGTTCAGGATCTGGCCTGAGCCGGTCTTGTGGCCGATCGACCAGCCCGCCGGGAGCCCGCCGCGCAGTCGCTGGGGACCGGTCCGGACCTGCGACAGGATCTGCAGCAGCCGTGTGGTGGAAGCGCGCGAAAGCAGTTCGCCGCGCTGGAGGCGGGCGAGGCCGTTGGTGGCGCCTTCCGGCGTCACGCCGTCCACCGGATCGGCGATGTAGCGCTCGAACGCTTCGCGCCGGCGGTCCACGGGCACCTGGTTACGCGCGGTCTCGAAGCCGCCATGCATGGAGAAGGCATTGCTCCACTGCATTCCGGCAATGCCCGCCTGGAGCAGCCGCTCTCCGGGGCCGAAGCGGATGCCCTCGAGGCGATTCCTCGCAAACATCGCGCGGACGGCGCCCGGGCCGCCGGCGTGGCGGAGGACGATGTCGTTGCAGGTATTGTCGCTCTGGGTCAGCGCGCGGAAGATCAGGGTGCCGAGCGTCGTCGTATAGCCGTTCGGGCCGATCTGGGCGGCGATTGGTTGGTTGAACAAGGTCAGGTCGGCGCGGGTGATGGTGACGCGCCGGTCGAGATCGAGCGCGCCGGCATCGGCGCGCTGGAAGGCGGTGATCGCCACCCAGAATTTGCTGACGCTCTGCTGCGGGAAAAAGCGCGTGCCGTTCCAGCTGGCCATCAGCTCGGCCCGCTCGTCAATATTGCGGACGGCGATGCCGACCAGGCCCGGAAAGGTGCGGCCAAGTTCGCGGACACGAGCGGCGAGGGCGCGCTGGGCGGCGCTGTCGACAGCTGGCCGTTGCGAGAGCGCGCGTGACGGCGGCTGCGCTGCCTGCGCGACTGACAACGAGCAGAGGGCCGCGCCCAGTAACGCCGCCCGCACGCCCAAGACCCGGCCCCGCATCTAGCCTCCCAAGAACTTACCCCAAGCTCTTGAATCATACCGCAGAGTCGCTGTCAGCCCTGGCGAATCCGCCGGACGACAGGGCGTGCCGCCCGCACGGCGGATCGAATCTCAGAACGTAAACCGCGCGCTGATTCTGAGATCACGGCCGCCGAGCGGAGCATAATCCTTGAGGAAGCTGGCATGGCGCCGGGCGTCCACGTCGAAGAGGTTGTTGGCCGACAGCACGATCGAGCTGCTATTGTCGTGGAAGGGCCGGAACGACAATGACGCGTTGACCATCGTATAGCCGTCGGTGGGCGTCTCGAAGGCAGCGATCCGGTTCTGGTCGGCGACCCACTCCACCTCGACGCGGCCGTTGATCCGGTCGGATTGTGCCTCGATGCCACCGAGCAGACGGAGCGGCGGGATGCGCGGCGCAGGGCCGGAGCCCTGGATGGTGGCGTGGACATAGTCGCCGACGCCATCCAGGTTGATGTCGAAATTGCCGATCCTGGCGACCTTGACCGAGCCTTCCAGCTCGAACCCGTAATAACGGGCGTTCGCCTGGAAATATTGGAAGACCGGCAGGTCATCCTGGACCGCGCCGGTCGGCGTCTCGTAAATGTAGCCGTTGAACCAGCTGTGGAAGACGGAGGCGCCAAGCGTATAGCCCTGGCCGGCACCGCGGATCGTCGCCTCGAGGCCCCAGCTTTTTTCGAGGTCGATGTTCGGGTTGCCGATCTCGAAGCTCTGCGTGCCGCCATGGGGGCCGTTGGCGAACAATTCCTCGGCCGACGGGGCGCGCTCGGTACGCGACGCGTTGAGGCCGATCCGCCAGCCGGGCGCGATCGTATATTGGGCGCCAAGCGCGGCGCTGAGTGCGTTGAAATTGCGGCTGATCGCCGGGTTGCCGATGATCGGATCGGCGTCAGCGTCATAGGCGGTGTGCTCGTAGCGGAAGGACGCCTCGGCCTTGAAGCTCCCGCGGTCGAGCGTCTCCAGCGCGAACAGGCCGAGCTGGTTGGTGCTGTTGTCGGGCAGGAATTTCTCCGCGCCGGCCACGGCGAAGTCGCGGTGGAAATATTGTGCGCCGAAGCCGCCGCCCCAACCGCCGCGCGTCGACTGGACGAACTCGGCGCGGCCTTCATAGCCGGTGGAATCGAAGCGGGTGGCGATCGCCCCGCTCTCCTCCAGCTCGAAATGGCGATAATCCGAATAGCCGCCGCGCAGCTGGATAGTGTCGAGGAAGCCGCTGCCGGTGTCGATCTCGGCGCGGCCATCGATGCGGGTCTGCGCGATGTCGAGCCGCGGCGCCTCCGCGTCGATCGCCGGATCGAGCGAGTAGCGGATCGGGACGCCATAGAGGCTGTCATAATGATTGATCGAGAAGCCGACATTGTTCTGCCCGGAGATCCAGGCGGCGCCGGCCGCGATATCCCAGGTCTTGGCGGCGCTGTTAGGAAGAGTTCCCCTGATGTCGGCGAGCGCGCGGATGGCAGGATCGGCGCTGGCCAGCGCCTGTGCGCGCAGCGCCGGCGCCAGCGCATAGCCGCCAATCTCCATATCATCGGTCTGAGAATAATTTCCGTCGACATGGACGACGAAGTTGCCGCCGACCGGCAGGTCCGCCGCGGCATTGCCCGAGCGCTCGTTCGCCGCGGACCCGTAAGTCAGGATGCCGTCGATATGGACGTGATCCGCGGGCAGGCGGCGGGGAATCCGGGAGTCGAGCACGTTGACCACGCCGCCGATCGCCGAAGTGCCGTAGAGTAGGGCGGTCGGGCCGCGCAGCACGTCGATCCGGTCCGCGGTCAGCGGGTTGATCGCGACCGCATGGTCGGCGCTGGTGCTGGAGACGTCGAGGCTGCCAATGCCATCGGTCAGGATGCTGACGCGCTCGCCCTGGAAGCCGCGGAGCACGGGGCGCGAGGCATTGGGCCCGAAGGACGTCGCCGAGACGCCGGGGAGGTGCTGCAGCGTCTCGCCGATCGAGGGGCGGATATCGCGGGTCAGTTGCTCGCCGGTGATCGCCGTCGTGCCCGCCAGCAGATCGGGCCCGCGGATGCGCGAGCCGGTAACGACGATGTCCTGGCTTTCCGCCGCGCGGCGGTCGTCGCCCTGGGCGGGCGGGGCATCGGCTGCAGTGGCGTCGGCCGGCGTGGCCGTGCCGCCCGCGCCGTCATCGGTGGCAGGTGCCGGGGTGACGTCCTGGGCCTGGGCGAAGGCAGTGCTGGGGAGCAGGGCGAAAGCGGCGCCTGCAAGAAGGGCTGAACGAAGCATGACATCTATTCCGTCTATGGCTGCCGTTTCGGCAGCAAGGGCGCTCCACAGAGCGCGCCAGTCAGATCCGGGAGGCCGGATGAACGAAGGGGCTGCCCTTGCGGGCAGCGTCGTTCAGGCGCTGGGGGGGTGCAGCAACGGCTGCAGGGTTCGCCCGAGCAGCGGCCTGATGAGGCCCGCTTCAGGATCGACGGAAGAGGCGAGGTCGAACGGAATGCTGAGTTGCGGACCGCGCGCCAGATTGCCGAGCCAGACGAATGCTCCGGCGTCCGCAAGCGCGGCCTTTTTCGATGCGACCGAAGCGGCTGCCTCTTCATTCAGAGCCGCGCCGGAAACCCGCACGTCAGCGCTTGTCCTCGCGGCCAGGTGCTCCGCAACACTCTGATGGCGACAGACAGCGCCCGCGAACGCAGAGCCGTTCGCGATGACCAGGGTAAAAACCAGCAACAGGGTCAGAAACCGTCGCATCGATAGAGAAAGACATTCCTTGTTGGTACGCGCCGCTTGTATCGACAAGATACACTATATCAACGCCCTTCGTCGAAAGAAGGGCTCGTTTCGGCGCTGCTGCGACAATCCGGGACAATTTTTCCGGCCCTCGACATAGGCCGGCGACAGAAGGGGCGCAGAGGATGCGCCGTTAGAGCAGTGGGCAATTGGAGTATCTTCCCATGAACAAGCTTATGATCCTGAGCAGCGTCGCGCTCATCGGCCTGGCCGGCAGCGCGATCGCGCAAGCGTCGGACCAGCGTCCGGAACGGGGCCGCGACGTCACCCGCGCCGAAGTCATCCAGCGCAGCGATGCCGTCTTTGCACGGCTCGACACCAATCATGACGGCCGTTTCACCCGCGAAGAGGCGCAGGCGATGGGCCAGCAGCGCCGCGCGCAGATGCAGACGCGGATGTTCGAACGGCTCGACGCCAACCATGATGGCCAGATTTCGCGCGAGGAATTCGCGCAGGCTCATCGCGGCCCCGGGCCGCGTGGTCCTGGCGGTCCCGGCATGCATGGCCCAGGCGGCCCGGGTGGTCCCGGCCCGATGGCCGATCGCGGTCCCGGCGGCCCGCCGCCGCCGGGCGGCCCCGGCATGGGCCGCTTCCGCCACGGCCCGGGCGCGGGCATGCGCATGGGCGCGCGGTTGTTCGGCGACGCGGGCTTTGTCACGGCCGAGCAATTCCGCGCGCGGGCGCTGGAGCGCTTCGACCGCGCGGACACCAATCATGACGGCACGCTGACCGCCGCAGAGCGGCAGGCCCAGCGGGGCCAGATGCGACATCGGCGCATGGGCCCGCCTCCGGGCGGTCCGGACATGCCGCCTCCGCCCCCCCAACCTGCCCGGTAAGCCCCCTTACTCGACAGGTCCTGGCGGGCTCCGGGGCGACCGGAGCCCGCCTTTTTCCCGCTTTCAGAACTTGATCCCGCTCAAGACGGTTCGGGTCCGTTTATGCGACAGATGCACTGCTTCCCGGGGACTGTAGGGGGAGCGGGGGAACGATGGCCTATTACCGGCTCTATCGGTTGGCCGAACCGGGCGGAAAATTCGTCGGCTTCGAGGAGATCGAGGCCGCGGACGACGCCGGCGCGGTCGCCCAGGCCGAAGCCTTTGCCGGCCCGCAGGCGCTCGAACTCTGGTGCGGCAAGCGCAAAGTGCGGGGTTTCTCGCCGGCGGTGGGCGAAAGTTAGGCGTTTCAACTTTTCGCGGGCCGTCCGGGCAGCAGGATCCTGGCAATCAGGCCGCCTTCGGAGCGGTTCTCCAGTTCGAGCCGCCCGCGATGCGCCTGGGCCGCGCTCCGCGCCAGGGTGAGGCCGAGGCCGGAGCCACCGGTTTCGCGGTTGCGCGAGGCTTCGAGCCGGACGAACGGCTCCATCACATTGGCGAGCTCCGTCTCCGGAATGCCGGGGCCGTCATCGGCGACTTCGATCGCAATCCAGTCGCCGGCGGCGCGCACCGAGACGGTGGCGCTGCCGGCATGGCGGACGGCGTTCTCGATGAGGTTGCGGAGCGCGCGCCGCAGCAAATTGGGCTGCACTTCGGCGACGAGCCGCTCGCCGGCAAGCATCTCCACCGCCTGGCCAAGCGTGACGAACTCCTCGACGACCGCATCGGCGAGCGCGTTGAGATCGACTGGCCGGACCGCCTCGGTGGCGCGGCCGGCGCGGGCCAAAGCGAGCGTATCCTCCAGCATCGCGGTCATTTCCTCGAGCGTCTCAATCACCTTGTCGCGCTCGGCAGGGGGCTCCATCGATTCCACTCTGATGCGCAGGGACGCCAGCGGAGTCCGCATGTCATGCCCGATCGCGCCGAGCATCCGGTCCTTCTCGTCGAGCATCGCGGAGACACGCTCGCTCATCGCGTTGAACGCGACCAGCGCGCGGCGGACGTCGGCGGGACCGCGTTCCTCGACCTTCGGCGCCTCGCCGCGCCCCTCGAAGCTCTTCGCCGCGGCGGTGAGATCCTTGAGCGGGCGCCCGAGCCGGATCGCGATCAGCACGACCGCGCCAAGCAGGATGAAGTAGATGAGCAGGGTCGAGGCGGCGAGCCTCAGCCAGATCCATGGATCGGGCCGAGGGGTGAACATGCGGCCGTTAAGCCAGGTGCCGTCCTGGAATTGCAGCGCTAGCCGTAGAGTCTGTGACATGCGCTCCCTGTCTGGCGGGCCAGGATCGCGCGGCTCGTTGGTCCCGAAACGCGGGGGTGGCGGCGGGTCGTCGCTCACCATCGCACGCGCATCCCGGATCTGGAGACCGACATCATTGGCCTGCTCGCGGATCCGCGTCGTGATCCTCTCGTCGCTGCTTTGCGCGGGAACGATAGGCTCGGCATCGAAGGAATAGCGCCCGCGCCGCCGGCCGCGCTCGTCGATCAGCGATGGCCGCTGGGCCGCAGACATCGGCGCGGCGCGTTGGGCGAGACCCACGAAGCGCGCGACCGCCGGGCCCTCGATCTGGGTGCGCACCGCCCGCGTCCGCTCGCCGAACGCGATGCCGAAATTGATCGCCTGCGCGACCAGAAGCGCCAGCGCCATCACCAGAGCCAGCTGGCCGGTCAGGCTTTTGGGAAGGAACCGTTTCACAATTTCTTCACGTCGGCGGCGAGCATGTAACCGCCGCCCCAGACCGTCTTGATCAGCTTGGGATCGGAGGAATTGCCTTCGATTTTCTTTCTTAGGCGGCTGATGTGATTGTCGATGCTACGCTCGAAGGCGGCGAGCTCGCGGCCTTGGGAGAGATCGAGCAGCTGATCGCGGGTGAGGACCCGACGGGGGTGCGTCACGAAGGCGTGCAGGATATTATACTCGCCGGTGGAGAGGGGCGTCGCGACGCCGTCCTCGCCGACCAGCTCGCGCTCGCCGCTCCGCAGGACCCAGGGGCCGAAACCGTAGCTCTCCGTATCGGGCGCGCGCACCAATTGCCCGTTCTCGCCGACCCGGCGCAGCACCGCCTTGATCCGGGCGAGCAATTCGCGCGGGCTGAACGGCTTGGTGACATAATCGTCCGCGCCGATCTCCAGCCCCACGACCCGGTCCATCTCTTCCGCCTTGGCGGTGAGCAGGATCACCGGCACGGTGCTGGTGGCGCGGATATAGCCGGCGAGGCTCAGCCCGTCCTCGCCCGGCATCATGATGTCGAGGAGCACCAGATCGATCGCGTAGGCAGCGAGCAGCTGGCGCGCGGCGATCGCATTCTCCGCCTTGGTCACGCGCAGGCCGTTGCGCGACAGATAGGAGGCGAGCGGGTCGCGGATGTCGCGCTCGTCATCGACCAGAAGGATATGCGGATCGCCAGCCATGATCGGGCAACTCTTAGAGGCTGAAATACGGGCCGCGCCAGAGGAACCTTGTCGCCAATTGTGTCGCCCCATGTCTGGGGTCATAAGGCCGGAGATGAGCGAAGCCGCCGAGATTGCCCGCAAGGCCCTGTCGCGCGGCGACCTGATTGGCGCCTATGACGCGACCGTTGCGGCGATGGAGGCGGGGGATGAGAGCGGCGCCATCCGCCACCAGCAGATTCTCGCTCTGGCCCGGATGGGCGACACCGACCGGGCGATGGCGAAATTCGCCGAATATGGCCTGAAGGGCTCCAGCAATGTCGACGAGCGCACGATCGGCGCGCGCATCCTGAAGGACAGGGCGTTCAACACGCCGGCGGGCCCGGCCCGGCAGGTGGCGATGGAACTGGCCTTCGAGGCCTATCACGACGTCTATGAGGCGACGAAGGACAGCTTCCCGGGGATCAACGCCGCCACCCTGGCGCTGCTCGCCGGGCGCGAGGCGGAATCCCGGGCGCTGGCGGAGGCGGTGCTGGCCGATTCCGAGGTCGCCGCGCCGGCAGATTACTGGAAGGCGGCGACGCGGGCCGAGGCTTTGCTGCTGCTCGGCCGCGCCGACGAGGTGACCGAATTGCTGGCGAGCGAGCTGGTGCGGGGCAGCCCCGATCTCGGCGGCCGCTCCTCGACCCTGCGCCAGCTCGGCATGATCGGCGCGCATCTCGGGATGAACCCGCTGGAGCGCGCCACCCTGATCGCGCCGCTGCGGCCGCCGCGCGTGCTGCACTATTGCGGGCATATGTTCGGGGCGAGCGCGGCGGACGAGGCGCGGGTCCGGGCCGCGGTCGATGCGATGCTCGACGAGGAGGATGTCGGTTTCGCTTATGGCGCGCTCGCCTGTGGCGGCGACATCATCGCGGCGGAGGCGCTGCTGGCGCGGGGGGTCGAGCTCAATGTCGTCATGCCGTTCGACGAGGAGGACTTTCTCGAACAATCGGTGCGGCCGGGAGGCGGGGACTGGGAGCAGCGCTATCGCGCCTGCCGCGACGCCGCGACGCATGTGATCGTAGCCAGCCCGATGGCCTATTTCGGCAACCCCGACCAATATGGCTATGCCAGCCGCATGGCGATGGGGCTGGCCTGCCTCAGGGCCCGGCATCTCACCGCAGAGCCGCTCCAGCTCGCCATCTGGGACGGCCAAGCGTCCGAGGGGCCGGCGGGGACCGGTCCGGATGTGCTGGCCTGGCAGGAAGCGGGCGGGCGCACACGCACCGTCGATCCCGGCCCTGTCAGGCGCGGCCTGGACCGGCCGCCCCCGCAGATCGAGACCAAGGCCGAGCGGGCGCTGGCCGCGATATTGTTCACCGATTTCGCCGGCTTCTCGAAGCTCGCCGAGACCGTGTTGCCGGTCTTCTGGGACGGGGTGATGCGGATCATCGCCGATGTCCTGAATGCGCATGGCGACGCGGTGGTCTCGCGCAACAGCTGGGGCGACGCCCTCTACGGCGTGATCAGCAGCGCGCCCGAAGCCGCGGAGATCTCGCTGCAGATCCAGGATGCACTGGACGAGTTCGATTATGCCCGGCTCGGCCTGGAAGGGCAGGGCGGGCGGATGCGGATCGGCGCCCATTACGGCCCGGCCTATCGCGCCATCGACCACATTACCGGCCGGCTGAGCTTCTACGGCAACGAGGTGTCGCGGGCGGCGCGGATCGAGCCGGTGACGCCGACCGGCGCGGTGTTCGTGACGGAGCCCTTCGCCGCGATCCTGGCGCTGGAGGCGCCGGACCGGTTCGAGTGCCGCTATGTGGGGCGGATCCAGCTGGCGAAGGGATATGGGAGCTACCCGATGTACCGGCTGACGCGGGCGGATTGAGGCGAAGGTCGCCCGCCGTCTCCAAGGCTATGGCGGGCAGCCTTTGCTTGCCAGCCGAAGCTGACAAGCAAAGGCTGGTGAGCCCAGCTGGATTCGAACCAGCGACCTACTGATTAAAAGTCAGTTGCTCTACCGACTGAGCTATAGGCCCGACCAAGGCGCTCACCTAGGAGCGAGGCGGGGCCGGGTCAACCGGAAGAGGAGCTGGCGGACGGTCAGGCCGGTCACGGGATCACGCCAGTCAGGGGCCAGTTCGGCGAGCGGCTTCAGGACGAAGACGCGGTTGCGGAACTCGACATGGGGGACGAGCGGGCCGGGGCCGTCCCACGGGCCTTCCGACCAGAGGATGATGTCGAGATCGAGCACGCGCGGGCCCCAGCGGCGGCCGGGGCGGCGGCCCCAGGCGCGCTCCAGCGCCTTCAGCTCGGCGAGCAGTTCGTCCGGCTCCAGCTTGCTCTCGACGATGGCGACGGCATTGGCGAAGCCGCGGCCGGCGGGGCCGAGGGCGGGGGTGGCGTGGATGCGGGAGACGGCGATGGGGTTCAGTTCGGTGAGCGCCGCGCGGAGGGTGTCGGCGGGGGAGCCGTGGCGGCTTCTCCGGTTTGAGCCGAGTGCGATGGCGTAGGTCGTTTTCACTGCTCCTCCGCCTACCCACATCGTCACTCCCGCGAAAGCGGGAGTCCCGCTTTCTTCTTGAACAGGTGCCCGTGAGCGAAGAAGCGGGATTCCCGCGTACGCGGGAATGACGAAGAGTGGTGAGCCTTGATCCAAAGCCCGGTTCCAGACGTCGAAGCGCCGCGCGATTGTCCGCTTTGTCCGCGCCTCGTCGAATTCCGCATGCGGCTGCGCGCCGAGCATCCGGACTGGTGGAACGCGCCGGTGCCGGCCTTTGGCGATCCGGAGGCCTGGCTTGCCATTGTTGGCCTGGCGCCTGGCCGGAAAGGCGCCAATCGCACCGGGCGTCCGTTCACCGGAGATGATGCGGGGCCGCTTCTGTTCAACACGCTGCGGCATTTCGGGCTTAGCGCGGGTGATTATCAGGCACGACCGGACGACGGCGTGACGCTGACTGGCTGCATCATCCTGAACGGCGTCAAATGCGTGCCGCCGGGCAACCTGCCGACGCCGGCGGAGACCGCCGCGTGCCGGCCTTTTTACGAAGCCGCGTTGCCACTTCTCCCGAAGATTCGTGTGTTCGTCGCGCTCGGAGGGATTGCGCACAAGCTGGCGGTCCGAACCGCGGGCGGCCGGCTCTCCGCCTACACGTTCGCTCATCTCGCCGAGCATCGCCTGCCGGACGGCCGGATCCTGCTCGATAGCTATCATTGCTCGCGCTACAATCAGAACACGGGGCGGCTGACGCCCGCGATGTTCGAGGCGGTGTTCGCGCGGGCGCTGGAGCTGAAGGACTGATGATGGAGACCTGGTTTGTGCTTCGCCGCCGCGGCGCCGGCTTCGATCCCGTGGCGCCGGTCGAAGGCCAGCCGGACTGGGACGGGCATGCCGCCTGCATGATCAGGCTGGCGAAGGCGGGGCACCTGCTGTTCTCCGGGCCCTATGGCGACCGCGAAGGGGCGCTGCTGATCTTTCGGGCCGAGAACGAGGCGCAGGTCGAGGCCTGGGTCGCCGAGGATCCGTGGACGGACAATGCAGTGCTCGTGACCGAACGGATCGCGCGGTGGGACGTGCGGATCGGCCGGCTTCCGGGCGTCTAGATGTCCTCGGTCAGCCGGCCGTAAAGCTCGGGCCGGCGGTCGCGGAAGAAGCCGAAGGCGGCGCGGTGGCGCTTCGCCTGCTCGAGGTCGAGCGTTGCGACGAGCACGCCGGTTTCGGTCGCGCCGAACTCGGCGAGCATGTCGCCGCGCTCGTCGCAGATGAAGGAGTTGCCGTAGAAACGCTGGCCGTCCTCGGTGCCGATCCGGTTGGCGGCGACGACGGGGACGACGTTGGAGACGGCATGGCCGATCATCGCCCGCCGCCAGAGCCGGGAGGTGTCGAGGTCCGGGTCGTGCGGCTCGGTGCCGATCGCGGTCGGGAAGAAGAGGATTTCGGCGCCGTCGAGCATGAGCGCGCGGGCCGTCTCCGGATACCATTGGTCCCAGCAAATGCCGACGCCGAGCGTCGCGCCCGGCGTCGGCCAGGTGCGGAAGCCGGTATTGCCGGGGCGGAAGTAGAATTTCTCGGAATAACCGGGGCCATCGGGGATGTGGCTCTTGCGATAGACGCCCATGACCGCGCCCTTGTCGTCGATCATCGCGAGGCTGTTATAATGATGATGGCCGTCCAGCTCGAAGAAGCTGGTCGGGATGTAGATGCTGAGCTCCTCGGCCAGCTTTTGCATGGCGAGCACTGAGGGGTGGGTATCGACCGGTTTGGCGGTGGCGAAATGGCCCTCGTCCTGGGTCTTGCAGAAATAGGGGCCTTCGAAGAGCTCCGGCGGCAAGATCACCTTCGCGCCCTTGCCGGCGGCCTCGCGGACCAGCTCGGAGACGTTGCGGATATTCTCGTCCGCGTCTGGCCCGAAGGCGAGCTGGAGCGCGGCGACAGTCAGCTTGGTCATGCGGGCACCTGCTGGCTGATGCAGTGGAAGCTGCCGCCGCCGGTGAGGATATGGTCGGCGCGCAGGCCCATGGCCCTGCGGTCGGGGAAGAGCGCCTGGATCGCGGCCACCGCTGCGGCGTCGTTGGGCGCGCCGTACTGGGGCACCACGACCGACGCGTTGCCGATGTAGAGGTTCATATAGGAAGCCGGGATGATCTCCTCGCCGCGCTGCACCTCGCCGGGCGAAGGGATGAGGGCGACGTCGAGGCCGAAGCGGCGGGCGCGGTTGGCGGCGTCGCGATAGACGGCCTCGTTGGGGTCGCGGGGCGCGGACTCGGGAATGGCGATTTTCCCGCGCGCCACGAAGCGGGCGAGATTGTCGACATGGCCGTCCGTATGGTCGTTCATCAGGCCGCTGCCGAGCCAGAGCACCCGATCGAGGCCGAGATCGGCGCGCAATTTCGCCTCGACGTCGCCGCGGGAAAAATACGGGTTGCGGTTGGGGTTGAGCAGGCATTGCTCGGTGGTGACGGCGAGGCCGGTGCCGTCCACGTCGATCGCGCCACCCTCCAGGATCCAGTCGGCGCGGCGGACGTGCAGGCCCGCGGCCTCGCCGAGGCGGCGGCCGATCGTGTCATCGCCGGGGAGATCATATTTGCCGCCCCAGCCGTTGAAGCCGAAGCTGATTGCCGCCGGGCCCGCCGGGCCCTTCACCACGATCGGGCCGGTGTCGCGGAGCCAGATGTCGCCGAAGGGTTGCGTGATCACCGTCGCGAAGGGCGCGGCCGCCTTTGCAACCTCGGCGGAAGCGGGATCGGCGGCGACGAGGCGCACCTCCTCGCCCCTGCCATCCGCCCAGACTGCTTCGGCGAACGCGACAACCTCGGCCTGGGCCGGACTCAGATCCTCCTCCCACAATTCGCCATGGCTCGGGAAACCGATCCAGACGAAGGCGTGCGGCGCCCATTCGGGAGGCTGGCGGGGAGTCATCCGGTCATTCGCTCATTTACTCCCGCCCCTTGATGGGGAGGGTTGGGGTGGGGTGGCGTTGGAGATGTGGTGCCTTAGCGAAAATTCCACCCCCACCCAACCATTGATGCCGCAGGTTCGTCCCCCGGACGAACCCAAGGGCGGCATCAATCCCATCGAGCGGGAGGGCTTCTGGACGCCTATTGCCCGGCGCGCGAGCGGTCGCGGATCGCGCGGAAGGCGTCGGTCGGATACCAGTTCGGCCATTCGGTCGACATGGCGAGGGCGCGGCCGACATCGTAATAGATGCGCACGTCACTCAGGGCGCCCGCCCAGTCCCAGCCCGGATTATATTCGTCGCCGACCTGGTGATAGCGGTGGGCGCGATAATCCTGCGCGGCGGCGCGGCCGGCCTCCGGGCCGCCATTGACCAGGTCCTCGCCACCGCGGCCGTAGAGCATCGGCACGCCCATCTTGGCGAGGCTGAACTGGTCGGAGCGGAAATAGTAGCCGGCCTCCGGGTTCGGCTCGGGGGAGACGAGCACGCTGTTGCGGGCGGCGGCGCGCTGCAGCCAGGCGTCGAGCTCCGACTTGCCGCCACCGATCGAGACGAAATCACGCGCCGCGCCGGCAAGGTTTAGCGAGTCCATGTTGAAGCCGCCCGCCGTCTGCGCCAGCGGGTAGATGGGGTGAGCGGCGTAGTAAGCCGAGCCGAGCAGGCCGGATTCCTCGGCGGTCACCGCGAGGAAGACGAGGCTGCGGTCGGCGCGGCCGGCGCGGGCCTGCGCCTCGGCGAGGGCAACGAGGGCTGAGCTGCCGCTCGCATTGTCCACGGCGCCATTGCAGATCCGGTCGGCGCCGGTCTCCGCGCAGATGCCGAGATGGTCCCAATGGGCGGTGTAGAGGACATATTCGTTCGGGCGGCTGCGGCCGGGGAGGATGCCGATCACGTTGCGCGAGGCGGTGTTGCGCATGGTGTTGTCGAGCGCGACCGAGGCGCGAAGGCCGGTCAGCGCCACGGCGCGGAAGCCGGGCTCGCGGGCGGCCCGCTGCAGGGCGTCGAGGTCGTAGCCGCCGGCGGCGAGCAGGCGGCGGGCGGCGGCGTTCTGCAGCCAGCCGTTCATCGCCGTCTGGTCGGCGCCCCCATTGGCCGACTGCATGTAGAGCTGCGGGCCGGACCAGCTGTTCTCGACGGTGGGCCAGCCATAAGAGGCCGGGGTCGTGTCATGGACGATGAGCGCGGCGGCGGCGCCCTGCCGGGCCGCCTCCTCGAACTTGTAGGTCCAGCGGCCATAATAGGTCATCGCCCGGCCGTTGAACGGGCCTTCGAGGCCCTGGCTCTGCCAGTCGGGGTCGTTGATCAGGATGACCACCGTCTTCCCGTGGACATCGACACCGGCATAATCGTTCCAGCCCAGCTCCGGCGCGTTGATGCCGTAGCCGACGAAGACGATGTCGCTGTTGGTCACCGCGACATGCGGCTGGGCGCGATAGGAGGCGCCGATATAGTCGGTGCGGTAGGCGAAATTCAGATTGGTGTTGTTGGGGCCGGTGACGTGGAGGACCGGGCTGCCCTGGAGCGTGATCTCGACCAGGGGCACGTCCTGGTACCAGCTGCCATTGTTGCCGGGCCTGAGGCCGGCGCGCTGGAATTCCTGGGCGAGGAACTCGACGGTGCGGGTCTCCCCCTCGGTGCCCGGCGCGCGGCCCTGAAAGGCGTCCGAGGACAGGGTCTGGGTGACCCGCTGCAGCGTCTGCAGCGAGATTTGCGGGCCTGCGGGGGCGGTGCCGCCGCCGGTGGTGGTGCAAGCCGCGAGGCTGAGTGCTGCAAGGACGGGCAAAGCAAGGCGGGGCATCTTGGTCTCTCTCCTCGGACAGGCGCGCAAATCTATAGGGCCGCCGCCGCTGCGCAGGCAAGGCGCGCGCGCAGCCGTCAGGCGGCGCGTTCCTCCGGGGCGAGCCGGCGCGGCGGGCTGAAGCCGGCGCGTCGCCAGGGCGCGTCCGCCGGCTCCTCCGCGTCCGGCTCGGCGAAATTGAGATAGCCGAAATAGGCCGCGATCAGCCGCTCTTCGGCGTCCCGCACCGCCGTGCGGCCGTGCATGAAGCGGCTATTGTCGAGCATCAACAGGTCGCCCCGCTGCCAGACGATGGGTACGGTCAGCCGGTCGGCAACCGCCTTTACTGCCGCGACCAGGGGTGCGGGGACCTGACTGCCATCCTCCAACAGAGGAAAGTTGCCAAGGCCGAGCAGGTAGCGGGCGAAGAGCAGGAAATTGCCGAAGGCCGGTTCGTCCGCAAACATCGGGCGATGCAGAGCCGGTCGCGTGAAGCCGCGCAGGATCTGCCCCTGCGCACGCCGAAACGAATAGGGGCAGTCCGCAGGTGGGGCGGCAAGTTGGGCGTCGTCCGGATTTGGAGAGCCCAGCCAATGTTCCAGTTCTTCCGGCACGGCGCGCTGGAGGTAGAGCAGGCGGCGGCCCTCGAAAGCGGCTCGTATCTCGGCGGGCATGTGGCGCACGATCTCGACCCCGTCGCAGATCGTGGTGGCGCCGTCGGTTCGGGGCGGGCTCAGGCAGCCGAAGAAGCAGACGTCCGGCCGCCAGGGCTCGCGGGACAATTCCGGGTGAAGCGGGAAAGGGGCGAGGCCACGGTTCACCGACTGGATGTTGTGCGCCTCGTCGAGTGTGTCCCGGCCACGGCTCTCATTGAAGGTCGCGCCGATGCAAAATTGCTGGGCGAAGCTCCGGAAGCTCGCCAGATCGGTGGCGAAGCCCCTGAGCAACAGCGCCCCGTGCGCCTTGTAGAGCGCAATGATGGTCTCCGGCGGCAGGTCCAGCGGCGTCGTCTCGCGATCGGCGGTGATCGTGACCTGAGGCCGGCCTGGAGCGGGGAGGGTGATCGCTGCCACGGGGCGGGGTATAGCGCCGCTTCGAGGGTCCGCCTATAGGCCGGCCATGGTCCCTTCGCCCGACGCCCTGTTCGCGACTCCGGACCATTATCTGTTCGCGTTCGACGGCGACCGGGCAGTCTTTCGGAGAATGGACCGGGCCGCCTATCGGCGCTCGATCTTCCTCGACCGCCGGATCAGTGCGGCCAGCGAGGCGGCGTTCGAGGCACCGCTGGGGCCGCTCCTTGACTGGCGCGCGCAGCAGCCGCCGGCCCCGTCACGCACCGGCTGGATCTTCCATATCGCCCATTGCGGCTCGACCCTGCTCGCCCGTGCGCTCGACCTTTCGGAGCGAAGCCTCGTCCTGCGCGAGCCGCTGGCGCTGCGCCAACTCGGTGTCCAGCGCATTCCCGGCGATCCCCGGCTGCCTCTGACCGCAGCGTTTCTCGGCCGGCGCTACCGGGCGGAGGCACCCACGATCGTGAAGGCGAACGTGCCGGTCAATTTTATCGCGGCGGACGTGCTGGCGCTGGATCCGGAAGCACCAGCCATCTTCCTCTATTTCCCGCTCCGAACCTATTTGCTCGCGATTCTCAGGAGCGAGGGCCATCGCGGCTGGGTGATGAATGTGACGTCGCAGCTTCCGGGCGCTCCGGTGGGGGGTGACGTGGTGGAGCGTGCGGGGTGGCTGTGGCTGACCCAGATGCGGCTGTACGATGCGGCACTGGCCCGCTTCCCGGGCGCGCGTAGCCTGCATGCGGAGGAGTTGTTCGGCGCGCCGCGCGACGTGCTCGGGGCAGCGGCAGAACATTTCGGCATGGAAATCGCCGCATCCGAACTGGACGCCATCGTCAGCGGTCCGCTCTTTGCGACCTATTCCAAAGGTCCCGGTCAGCCGTTCGACAATGCGGCGCGGTTGGCGCAACAGGCGGATGCTGCTGCCCGCCTTGGGCCGGAGATTGATCGCGCCCGGCATTGGGTCGCGCAGCAGGCCTGTCCAGGCCGGCTCGACAAGCCGCTGGCCGGCGCCAGCCCGGATCTGCGGGCATAAAGAAAAGGCGGCTCCCCGCGAAGGGAGCCGCCTTTTCTTCTGCCCGACGGGCCCGACCAATTAGCGCGAGTAGAACTCGACGACCAGGTTCGGCTCCATGCGGACCGGATAGGGAACCTCGTCCAGCGTCGGAACGCGGTTGAAGACGATCTTCGTCGCGCCGTCCTGGACGATATATTCGGGGATGTCGCGCTCCGGCAGGCCCTGCGCCTCGAGCACGAGGGCCATTTCCTGGGCCTTGGGGCCGAGCTCGACGACGTCGCCGACACTGACCTTGGCCGAGGCGATGTTGAGCTTCTTGCCGTTCACCCGGATGTGGCCGTGGTTCACGAGCTGGCGCGCGGCCCAGATGGTCGGCGCGAACTTGGCGCGATAGACGACGGCGTCGAGACGGCGCTCGAGCAGGCCGATCAGATTCTGGCCGGTGTCGCCCTTCATCTTCGAGGCGTCGCTATAGGCGCGCTTGAACTGCTTCTCGGTGACGTCGCCATAATAGCCCTTCAGCTTCTGCTTGGCGCGCAGCTGGATGCCGAAATCCGACATCTTGCCCTTGCGGCGCTGGCCGTGCTGACCGGGACCATATTCGCGGCGGTTGACCGGGCTCTTGGGCCGTCCGAAGACGTTCTCGCCCATGCGGCGGTCGAGCTTGTACTTGGCGCTGGTGCGCTTCGACATGATGCAAAACTCCAATTTGCTCAATGAGCGTTACCGCTCGATATTCCCTGGGCCGCACCGCCGGACCGCTTACACGTCCGGCGCGGCCGCCGCTTCACCAGGGGTGCGGGGCCAATTGCGAAGGCGGGCACATGGCGAATGTGCCCGTGAAAGTCAACTTGAAGAGGCGGAAGGGCCTAGTTGCCGTTCAGCTGCCGGTTCGTCTGCGCGCGATCGATGGACTGCCGGTTGTCGCGACGCTCCGCTTCCCACTGCGCACGGGTCTTGCAGACGCGGGTGCGGTTCAGCATCGAGCCGGTCTCGCGTTGGTTGCGACAGATCATCGCATTGGGGTCCGGCGCGTTCGCGGCGTTGGGCGACGCGTTGGACGCCGGCTCGGCCGACACCGCGGTCGATAGAAGCAAAGCACAGACAAACAGAGATTTCTTCATGAATCTGACTCGCAGGAAAGGGTGCAGCCCGCGGGAAATGACCTCGAAATGCCAGCAAAGTCAAGCTTGTGGCTGTCGCAAGATGTCGCGGCGGCCTGATAAACCAGCCTGCCCAGGGCCGCTATGATCACTGCCGTGGCCGGCCGCCCGGCTCGACCAGGGCACGGATCACCCCTCGCATCGCCTGAACCTCCCGCGCCGACCAGCCGGCCTTGGTAAGGATGGTGCGGAGCGTGTTCTTCGTCGCCGGCGTCCGGTCCGGCGGATGGAAATAATGCGCCGCCTCCAGCGCGTCGTAGAGCTGGCCGATCAGGCCTTCGAGATGGGCCTGGCTGGCGCGCGGCTCCTCCGGCTCGCCTTCTGTGGGCACAGCGAGCTCGACATGCTTCGACCATTCATAGGCCACCACGATCACGGCCTGGGCGAGGTTCAGCGAACGGAAGTCCGGATTGACCGGCACGGTGACGATCTTGCCGGCCAGCGCGACCTCATCGGTCTCCAGACCCGAGCGTTCGGCTCCGAACAGGATCGCGGAGGGGCTGTCATTGAGGTGGATCTCGCGGCCCGTCTCCTCGGGCGAGATGACCGGAATGACGAGGCCGCGCTTGCGCACCGTGGTCGCATAGACATGGGCGCAATCCGCCACTGCCTCGGCGACCGTGTCGAACACTTGCGCCTTCTCCAGCACGATGTCGGCGCCCGAGGCAGCCGGGCCGGCGGAGGGATTGGGCCAGCCATCCCGCGGCGCTACGAGGCGCATGTCGGTCAGCCCGAAATTGAGCATCGCCCGCGCCGCCTTGCCGATATTCTCTCCAAGCTGCGGGCGGACCAGGACAATGGCGGGTGGGACCGCGGTCACTCCTTGCCGGCCTCGCGCACGGTGCCGGCGAAGTCCTCGAAATCCCTGGCCTCGCGGAAGTCCTTATAGACCGAGGCGAAGCGGATATAGGCGATCGGGTCGAGCGCGCGGAGGCCCTCCATCACCATCTCGCCGATGCGGTCGGAGGACATTTCGCTTTCCCCCGACGTCTCGATCTGGCGCTGGATCGAGGAGGCGAGGCGCTCGATCCGCTCGGGCGGCACCGGGCGCTTGCGGCAAGCGGTGGCGATGGAGCGCTCGAGCTTGGAGCGGTCGAACGGCTCGCGCCGGTCGCCGGACTTGAGCACGGTGAGTTCGCGCAGCTGGATCCGCTCGAAGGTGGTGAAGCGCGCGCCGCAATCCTCGCACTGGCGGCGGCGGCGAATGGCCGAGCCGTCCTCGGTGGGACGGCTGTCCTTCACCTGGCTGTTCTCATGGGCGCAGAAGGGGCAGCGCAATTACAGATCCTGGTAGATCGGGAATCGCGCGCAGAGCTCGCGGACGCGGCCTTTGACCTGCGCTTCCACCGCCGGATCGCCATGCTCGCCATGGGCGCGGACGCCTTCCAGGACGTCGGCGACCATGTCGGCAATGTCGCGGAACTCCTGGAGACCGAAGCCGCGGGTGGTGCCGGCGGGCGAGCCGACGCGGATGCCGCTGGTCTTGACCGGGGGCAGCGGGTCGAAGGGCACGCCATTCTTGTTGCAGGTGATCGATGCGCGCTCCAGCGCCTCGTCGGCATCCTTGCCGGTGACGCCGAGCGGACGGAGGTCGACCAAAGCGAGATGCGTGTCGGTGCCGCCCGAAACGAGATCGGCGCCGCGTTCCTTGAGCCGCCCGGCCAGCGCCTGCGCATTGGCGATCACCGCCTTCGCATAGGCCTTGAAATCGGGCTGCAGTGCCTCGCCGAAGGCGACCGCCTTGGCGGCGATGACGTGCATGAGCGGGCCGCCCTGCAGCCCCGGGAAGACCGCCGAGTTGATCTTCTTGGCGATGGCCTCGTCGTCGGTCAGCACCATACCGCCGCGCGGGCCGCGCAGGGTCTTGTGGGTGGTGGTGGTGACGACATGGGCGTGGCCGAAGGGAGAGGGATGCTCGCCCGCGGCCACGAGTCCCGCGAAATGGGCCATATCGACCATCAGGAGGGCGCCGACCTCGTCGGCGATGGCGCGGAAGCGGGCGAAGTCGATGTGGCGGGGATAGGCCGAGCCGCCGGTGATGATCAGGGTCGGGCGATGCTCCTTCGCCAGCGCCTCGACCTGATCGAAGTCGATCAGATGATCGTCGGGCCGGACGCCATATTGGATGGCGTTGAACCATTTGCCGGACATGGCGGGCTTCGCGCCATGGGTGAGGTGGCCGCCGGCGTCGAGCGACAGGCCCATGATCGTGTCGCCGGGCCTGGTCAGCGCCAGCATCACCGCGCCATTGGCCTGGGCGCCGCTATGCGGCTGGACGTTGGCGAAGCCGCAGCCGAAGAGCTCTTTCGCCCGATCGATCGCCAAGGTCTCGACCGCGTCCGAGGGCGCGCAGCCCTGATAATAGCGCCGGCCCGGATAGCCTTCGGCATATTTGTTGGTGAGGACCGAGCCCTGCGCCTCGAGCACCGCCCGCGAGACGATGTTCTCCGATGCGATCAGCTCGATCTGGTTCTGCTGGCGGTCGAGCTCTGCCGCGATGGCATCGGCGATCCCGGGATCGGCCTGGCGCAGCGTATCGGTGAAGAAGCCGTCGGGCTGGACGTCGCTCAGGGCTCGGCTGCTCATGCAGGCTCCTTGCTGAAATGCGGGTGGCTGAGTTTCTGGACGCGTGGGCCGTGGCGGCCGCCGGTGAAGGGGGTCGCGAGGAAGGTCTCGACGCAGGCCTTGGCCATCTCGATCCCGATCAGCCGCGCACCCATGGCGATGACGTTCGCGTCATTATGCTCTCGGGCGAGGCGGGCAGAGAGCGGCTCGGAGACCAAAGCGGCGCGGCAGGCCGGATGGCGGTTGGCGGCGATCGAAATGCCGATGCCGGAGCCGCACAGGGCTACGCCGAAATCGGCTGTGCCCGCCGCGATCTGCTCGGCGACCTTGTAGCCATAATCGGGATAATCGACCGACCCGGCGCCATGGGTGCCGAGGTCGTTCACCTCATGGCCGAGCTCGGCGAGCCAGGCGCCCAGCTCGTCCTTGAGCGTCACGGCGGCGTGATCGGAAGCAATGGCGATGCGCATGGCGCTTCCCCTAGGCTCTTGGTCCAGGATTCGCCAGCGCTTGATCGAATTTATCCGGGCCTTGGTCGGCGCTTTGTTGCGGGGCGCGGGGAGGGCGGGGAAGCTGGTGGGGGGACATTAAAGGGGGAGGACGCACGATGCTGCGCCTGCTTGCTGTCGCCTTGCTGTTCGTGACCTCGCCGCTCGCCGGCGGCACGACCGCGCTGCTGGCGCGCGGCGTCGAAGCCGGGGCGACGCCGACCAGTGCCGCCATTGCCGAGCGCGGCGACTATCGCGGCCGCGCGGCGTTGCACGTCCGCAAGCGCGCTGGCGCCGACGGGCCCTGCTGCCTCGTCGCCTTGTCGGGCGCTCCGTTCCACAACGGCACGATCGAGGCATGGGTCGCCGGGGTCCCGGTCGAAGGTGCCTCGGCGGGGGCGCGGGGCTTTGTCGGCCTGGCCTTCCGCGTGCAGGCCGATGGCCGCTACGAGGCGTTTTACATCCGCCCTACCAATGGCCGCGCCGACGACCAGTTCCGCCGCAATCATTCGACCCAATATGTTTCGGACCCCGACTTTCCCTGGCAGCGGCTGCGGCGCGAATCTCCGGACCTCTATGAGAGTTATGCCGACATGGTGGCGGGCGAATGGACCCGGCTGCGCATCGAGGTCGAGGGTGCCCGGGCGCGCCTCTATGTCGGCAACGCGCCGCAGCCGGTGCTGATCGTCAACGACCTCAAGCTCGGCGCGGATGCCTCCGGCGGGATTGCCTTATGGGTCGAGCAGGAGACCGACGCCCATTTCGCGGACGTTCGCGTCCCGCGGCGGGATTAGGAAGCCACTACCAGCCGAGGGCGAACATCGCCGCGACGACCAGGCCGATGGTGATCACGATCAGGCGGAGCGTGCCGACCGAAACGCGCCCGGCCACGCGGCCGCCCCACCAGCCGCCGAGCAACGCGCCCGCGGCCATCGCGCCGCACGCGCTCCAGACGACCGTCGCGCCGATCGCGAAATAGAGCGCCGCGGCGATGTTGCAGGCCAGCGACATAGCCTGTTTCAGCGCGTTGAGCCGGGTCAACGTGTCGTCGATCGCGAACCCGATCATCGCCAGGAACATGACGCTAAGCGCCACCCCGAAGAACCCGCCATAGATAGCGGCGAGGAAGACCGGTGCCACCGCGAAGGCCATGCCGAGCCGCGCGCCGCGGCGCTGGAGCATGAAACGGATCTTGTCCTGCAGCGCGAGCAGCAGGCAGGCGCCAACCACCAGCCAGGGGATCAGGCCGCGAAAGGCAGCGTCGCTGGTCCGGGTCAGCAGCCAGGCGCCGACAAACCCGCCCAAGGCCGCCACCGGCAGCAAAGCGACCATCCGGCCTTCCTGATTGAAGAGGTCCTTCTTCTGCGCGAGCACGCCGCCGAAATAGCCGGGGCAAAGCGCGATCGTGTTGGTGACGTTCGCGGTCACCGGCGGCACGCCGACCGCGACCAGGACGGGGAACGTGAAGATCGAGCCGCCGCCGGCAAGCGCGTTGAAGAACCCGGCACCGATCGCGGCGAGGAACAGGAGCAGAAGATCGAGGACGGAGATCACGCCGCCCAGCGCATCTCCAGGCGGTCCCAGATCTCGACCAGGGCCAAAGCGAGGTCGCGCATCATCTCTTCGGTGTGTGCCGGGCCCGGGGTGAAGCGCAGACGCTCGGTACCGCGCGGCACGGTCGGATAATTGATGGGCTGCACGTAGATGCCGTACTCGGCGAGGAGGATGTCGCTGATCCGCTTCGCGGTCACCGGATCGCCGACCAGCAGCGGAACGATATGCGTCGTCGACGGCATCACCGGCAGCTTCGCCTCGGTGAAGATCGCCTTGAGCAGAGCGGCATGCGCCTGCTGCGCCTCGCGCTCGGCGCTGGAGGCCTTGAGATGGCGGACGCTGGCCAGCGCCCCGGCGACCAGCACGGGCGAGAGCGAGGTCGTGAAGATGAATCCCGGCGCGTAGGACCGGATCACGTCGATGATGTTGCGGTCCGCCGCGACATAGCCGCCCATCACGCCGAAAGCCTTGCCGAGCGTGCCCTCGATCAGAGTGACCCGGCCGGCAACGTCGTCGCGCTCGGAAATGCCGCCGCCGCGCGCGCCGTACATGCCGACGGCGTGCACCTCGTCGAGATAGGTGATGGCGTTATATTTGTCGGCGAGGTCGCAAATCTCCGCGATCGGCGCGATGTCGCCGTCCATCGAATAGACGCTCTCGAAGGCGATCAGCTTGGGCGCCGCCGGATCGGCCGCCGCGAGCAACTCTTCCAGATGGGCGAGATCGTTATGGCGGAAGACCTGCTTCTCGCAGCCGGAACTGCGGATGCCGGCGATCATCGAGGCGTGGTTGAGCGCGTCGGAGAAGATGATGCAACCGGGGAGCAGCTTCGCGATGGTCGAAAGCGTCGCCTCGTTCGAGACATAGCCCGAGGTGAAGATCAACGCCGCTTCCTTGCCGTGCAGATCGGCAAGCTCGGCCTCCAGCTCGATATGGTAATGGCTGTTGCCGGAGATGTTGCGGGTGCCGCCCGAGCCGGCGCCGACATCGTGCAGCGCCTCTTCCATCGCCGCGATCACATCGGGATGCTGGCCCATCGCGAGATAGTCGTTCGAGCACCACACGGTGATCGGCTTCGGGCCGTTGTGGCCGTGGAAGCAGCGCGCATTGGGGAAGGAGCCCTTGTTGCGCAGGATATCGATGAACACGCGATAGCGGCCCTCGGCATGCAGCCGCTCGATCGCTTCCGCAAAGATGCGCTGATAGTCCAAGTCTCTTCCCCGGTCTTATGTCCCGCTCATTAGCGGAGATGGGTCCTTCAAGGCCAGAGCAAAAAGCGGCGCCATAAGGACTTGTCCCTATAAGGTATCGACGTGTGTGAGGCCGAAGCCGGCGAGGCCGGGGCCATAGGCATCGATGAGCGGCGAGGGCGCCGTGAAGATAGCCGTGCCCTGACCAGTCGAGTCGGGCCAGCGATGATCGCGAAGCAGCCAGGCGATGCGTCGGGCGATCCCGGCAGCGCCATGGACGAAGGCCAGCGGGCGCGGGGAGGCGGCGGCCAGTTCGGTCTCGACGAGGGGGAAATGGGTGCAGGCGAGGACGATCGTGTCGACGCGCTCGCCGCCGGGCCTGGCGAGCAGGCCGCCAAGGATGCGGGCATAGGCGGCCGAGTCGCTCGCTTCGCCACGCAATTTGGCTTCGGCCAGATCGACCAGTTCGGCCGAGCCATGGCGGACGACGATGCAGTCGGCCGCGAACTCCGCGGCCAGCCGGTCGACATAGGGCTGGACGATGGTCGCGTCCGTGCCGAGCACGCCGATTGCGCGGGTCTTCGATAGCAGGGCCGCGGGCTTGATCGCCGGGACGGTGCCCACGATCGGGACATGCAGTGCGGCGCGGACCGGATCGAGGGCGATCGTAGAGGCGGTGTTGCAGGCGATGACGATCAGCGCCGGATCGTAGCGTTCGGCGAGGCGGCCGAGCAAAGCGGGCACCCGCGCCTCGATCTCCGCGGCGCTCTTCGTGCCATAGGGGTAGCCCGCATTGTCGGCGGCGTAGACGATCGGAGCGTTCGGCAGCAGCGCGCTTATTTCCTTCAGCACGGACAGGCCGCCAACGCCGGAATCGAGGATGAGAAGAGGCTGATCGGGGCGGGCCATTGCGGGCGGATGTAGCGTGCCAGCGCGCCTGCGCAACCCAGTGCTTTTCGTGCAATCTGTTGCAGCAATGTTCCGCTGCTATTAGGCAATACAGGTGGGGGTGCGTGTGACGCCTGAGATCTTTCTGCCGCCGACTTTGTGCTTCCTGCTCGCTTATGCGCTGGGCGCGATTCCGTTCGGCTTGCTGCTGACCCGCGCCGCCGGGCTTGGCGACGTGCGCAATATCGGCTCCGGCAATATCGGCGCGACGAATGTGTTGCGGACGGGGAAGAAGAGTCTGGCCGCCGCGACCCTTTTGCTGGACGCGGCCAAGGGCGCAGGCGCGGTGCTGATCGCGCGGGCGATCTGGCCCGACCTGCCGCAGGCCGAGGGGATTGCGGCGATCGGCGCCTTTCTCGGCCATCTCTATCCGGTCTGGCTCGGCTTCAAGGGCGGCAAGGGCGTCGCCACCCTGATTGGCATTGTGCTGGCGCTGCACTGGCCGAGCGGCCTGGTGATGATGGGGATCTGGCTGCTGACCTTCCTCGCCCTGCGTTATTCCTCAGTCGGCGGGATGATGGCTGCAATCGCCGCGCCGGTCTCCGCCTTGCTGTTTGGGCGGATCGACCTCGCCATCCTGCTCACCGGCTTGGCCCTGCTTGTGGTCTGGAAGCACCGGTCAAACCTTGGCCGGCTGGTCCGTGGCGAGGAGCCGAAGGTCGGGCGGAGCAAGGCGCCCTGAGATGGACGCGGCCGACCGGATCGCACGGCTGCGGCTGATCCGCTCGGCCACGATCGGCCCGGTCACCTATCGTCAGTTGCTGGCGCGGTTCGGGTCCGCCCAAGCGGCGTTGGACGCGATCCCCGACCTTGCCGCGCGTGGCGGCGGGCGGACGCCCCGGCTCGTCACCCAGGCTGAGGCCGAAGCCGAAGCGAGTGCGGTGGCGCGGCGTGGCGCGCGCTACCTGTTTCTGGGTGAGGAAGACTATCCGGCCTTGCTGGCGGAAGCCGAGGGCGCGCCGCCGGTGCTGATCGTCAAGGGCGAGGTGGCGCTGCTTCAGCGGCAGGCGGTCGCGATCGTCGGCGCGCGCAACGCCTCCGCTGCCGCCTGCCGGTTCGCGCGGGGGTTGGCGCAGGCGCTGGGCGAGGCGGGGCTGTTGGTCGTCTCCGGCCTGGCGCGCGGCATCGACAGCGCCGCGCATGACGGCGCGCTGGAGACCGGCACGGCAGGCGTGATCGCCGGCGGCATCGACGTGGTCTATCCGCCGGAAAATGAGGAACGGCAGCGGGCGGTAGCCGAGCGCGGCCTGTTGATCGCGGAGATGCCGCCGGGGATCGAGCCGCGCGCCCGGCATTTCCCCTGGCGCAACCGGATCATCGCCGGCCTCGCGACCGGCACGGTGGTGATCGAGGCCGCGCCCAAATCCGGCTCGCTGATCACCGCGCGGCTGGCGGCTGATTTCGGGCGCGAGGTGATGGCGGTGCC
>JBGAHY010000024.1:0-50770 GCA_044225925.1 Allosphingosinicella sp. | reverse complement strand
CGAGACCTCCCAGCGGAGGGCGTCGCCAAGCCTTTCGCTGTCGACAGCCAGCAGCACCAGCTCGGTCTCACCGGCGAAATGCCTGGCGAGGGTCTCGGCCACCTGATCACCTCCCGAGAAGTGAATATAGCCGTCCTGGAGGTCGATGGGGCTTCCCTGGAAGACCCCTTCGGCCGACAGGCGCAGCCACTCCTCGGTTCGCAGAATCTTGTAGATCAACGCCATGCGTCACGCCCCGTTGGCCGTCTGGCGAAGGCTGGCAGCTTCATCGTATGTGTCGACTGGCAAAGGCGCGCCCCGAGCCCGACTTCAGATACCGTTCAAATGCTGCTGCTCGCTCCGCCTGCGCGAAGTAGTGGTATGACAGGAGACGCCAGGGTTTATACTTGGCGGTGTGCGGAGACTGGCCGGCATTATGTGCCATCAAGCGCGCGGCAACGTCTTTACACATGCCCGTATAAAATTCGTCTGGACGGTCAACGCTTTGCAGGATGTAGACGTAATTCATACGCCTATAGCCCTCCTTCGCTAAAGCTATGGCGGGCAGCCTTTCCTCCTTCCGGAACTCAGGCTGGCTTGCCAGCCGAAGCTCCGTCGGGAGCGAAGGCTGGTGGAGCCGAGGGGGATCGAACCCCTGACCTCTGCAATGCCATTGCAGCGCTCTCCCAGCTGAGCTACGGCCCCGAACCCTTCGCGCCCGGATGGGTCCGGGGCGGGTGAGGCGTGGCCTTTAAGCGAGGTCGCCGCGCTGCGCAAGGGCGGTTTCACACAGCATTTTTCGGCGCCGGATTTTCCGGCTTCGCCGCCGCGGCCGACAACATGGGCGACCCCGTCGCGGCTCAGCGAGCGGGCGTGGCCAGGCTCCCGCCCTGCTGATTCAGATAGAGCAAAAGGTCGGCGCGATCCTGCGGGTTCGTGAGGCCGAAGAACGCCATCCGCGTTCCCGGCGCCACCTCGCGCGGCGCGCGCAGGAAGCGGCTCGCGCTTTCCCAGTCCCAGCGGCCGCCAAGCCCCCGGAGCGCGGCGGAATAGGAGAAACCGGGCCGCGCGCCGACCGGGCCGCCCAACACGCCCCGCAGGTTCGGCCCGACGCCCGGCGGGGCGCCCTCGCCGATCGTATGGCAGGAGGCGCAGCGCTGGAAAATGGACTCGCCCCGCGCGGCGTCGCCACGGGCGAGATAATAAGCAATCGGCTGCTCAGGCGCCTCTCCAGCGCCCGGCTGCTCGACCTTGCCCGCTTTGGAAGGGCCCAGCGGGGCTCGCAGCACCAGCCAGGCGATCACCATCAAGATGGCGATGCCGAAGCCGATCAGCACCAAACGCCCCTTGCGGGTCGGCGGCGCCGGTTCGGCCATCGGGTCCTAGACCTCTTCCTCGTCGCCGCCCGCGCCAGGCACGCCGATATCGTCGTCGCCGCCCAGATCGACCTCGTCGTCCGGATTCTCCTCGGCGTCCTCGTCGACGTCGGCCACCAGCTCGTCGGCGAGATCGGCGTCTTCCTTCTCCACCTCGACCTCGACCTTGGCGGCCTCGAACGGCAGCGGCTGCTTGGATTTCAGCACCGGTTCAGCCTGCCAGGCGACCCCGCAATTGATGCAGTGGATCGGATCGTCCTTGCCGAGATCGTAGAAGCGGGTCGCACATTTGGGGCAGGTCCGCTTGGTGCCCCATTCCGGTTTCACCATGGGTGAAGCTCTCCAACAGAAAATGAAAAAACGGCGCCGTCCTGACGGATGGTCCCGGTCGGCGGGCGCCTTGCCACATGGGGTCCCGGCTGTCAAAGCCAAGGCCCTTCTTGTCATTTCAGGCGTTGGCCGCTCATGAAAGCTTCGCTGATCATCGCCGTCGACGGACCCGCGGCCAGCGGCAAGGGCACGATCGCCCGCGCCCTCGCGACGCATTTCGGCCTGCCGCACATGGACACCGGCCTGCTCTACCGCGCCACCGCGCTGAACCTTTTGGAGATGGGCGGCGATCCGGACAGCGAGTTTGCCGCCGCCCGCGCCACCGAGCTTTCGCAGATCAACGCCACCGACCCTGAGCTGAAGAGCGAAACGGTGGGCGGCATTGCGTCCCGCATCTCCGTCTATCCCCTGGTCCGCGCGGCCCTGCTGGACCGGCAGAAGCACTTCGCCGCGCAGGACGGCGGCGCCGTGCTCGACGGCCGCGACATCGGCACGGTCATCGCCCCGGATGCGACGGTGAAGCTCTTCGTCACCGCGCGCCCGGAGGTCCGCGCCCAGCGCCGCTTCGCCGAGCTCAAGGGGCGCGGGCTTGACGTCCATTACCCGGACGTCCTCGCCGACATCGTGGCGCGCGACGAGCGCGACACCGGCCGCGACGCCGCGCCCCTCGTCATGGCCGACGATGCGGTGCTGCTCGACACCAGCGACCTCGACCCCGAGGCGGCCATCGCCGCGGCGATCGCCGCCGTCGAGGCGAAGACCCGCTAGCGCCGCCTGGCCGGAGCCGCCGCCGGCGCCGTCCGCACGATCACACGGGCCGGCGCCGCGCCGTCCCGCCCCGGCGTCCAGGTCACCAGCACCCGGCGGTTCTGCACGCCGATATTGCCATCATTGCCCATGATATTCTCACGCACCTGCAGCAGCAGCCGTCCCGGCGCATCGGACAAGATGTGGAATTCCAGCACATCGCCGACCCGGAAGATCTTCGCTCCGTCCGCCGGCGCGCCGTGGAACGCGAGCATCACATATTCGCCGTTCATCGCCGGATCGCCGCCGACCAGCCCGAAGACCGACACATCCGCCTGGCCCTGATGGGTCAGCGCATGGACCTGCGACACCCCGGCCGCGACCTGCAGCCCCTCATCCTCGTCCGGTTGCACCGTTGCCGGCCCTGCGCTCCCGATCGGCTGCGCCATCGCCGGCGCCGCCCCGGCCAGCAACGCGCCGAGCAGCAGCGCCATTCTCTTCTGTCCAGTCATCGTCGTCCCTCCCTGCTTTTGGGAATGCTACAGGATCGCGGCGACGGATGCGACAGGCCCCGGCGCCCCTCGCTTACCGCATTTCCCCGGCTTGGCTTCCCCGTCGGAACCTGCCATTCTGCCGCCTCGGACATAGGGAGACTGTGATGCGTAAATCCATTCTTGCGGCCGTTGCCGCGATTTCGATGATCGGGGCGAGCGGCAGCGCCGCGGTCGCGCAGTCGGCCGCGCCGTTGAGCCTCGCCTCGCAGGCGGGCGCCGGCGCCACCACGAGCGACGCCAACGACATTCGCGGCGGCTTCATCCTGCCGACCCTCGCCATCTTGGCGATCATCGGCATCATCGTGCTGGTCAGCAAGGGCAGCAACAACCCCAGCAGCCCGTAAGGGGCAAAGCATACGCTTGAAATGGGGTTCCGTCCGCGAGGGCGGAGCCCTTTTTTTGTCAGCCGGACCAAACCCCGTGGCCAGTGTGTCGGCGCTACTTCTTCGTACCACCTTGCCCCTCCCCCCTCTCTCCTCTATAGGCGCGCCCGTCCGGCGGGCGGTTGCGCTCGCGGAAGCCAGGAATAAGGCACGCGCGTCAGAGGGGGTCTCACCCTGCTCTCTACGCGCCTTTTGCCATTCCGCCCGCTTCCGCCAGCGCCACCATCCGCAGGGCGCCGCCCCGGCATGGGGTCGCGGCGGCACGCTGGTTCACAGACCGGGGGAACCAACCTCCAGGCCGGCAAAAACACTGAGTTAGGAACTACCAACCATGGCCACTACGGCAAACCCGACGCGCGACGATTTCGCCGCGATGCTCAATGAAAGTCTCGGCGGCGAGAACGAGTCCTTTGAAGGACGCGTCGTCACCGGCACCGTCACCGCGATCGAGAATGACCTCGCCGTCATCGACGTCGGCCTGAAATCCGAAGGCCGCGTGCCGCTGCGCGAGTTCGCCGCGCCGGGCCAGAAGGCCGAACTCGCCGTCGGCGACCAGGTCGAGGTCTATGTCGACCGCATCGAGAACACCCATGGCGAGGCGATGCTGTCGCGCGACCGCGCCCGCCGCGAGGCCGCCTGGGACAAGCTCGAGACCGAGCACACCGCCGGCAACCGCGTCGAGGGCGTGATCTTCGGCCGCGTGAAGGGCGGCTTCACCGTCGATCTCGGCGGCGCCGTCGCCTTCCTGCCCGGCTCGCAGGTCGATATCCGCCCGGTCCGCGACGTCGGCCCGCTGATGGACCTGCCGCAGCCCTTCCAGATCCTGAAGATGGACCGCCGCCGCGGCAATATCGTGGTGTCGCGCCGCGCCATCCTCGAAGAGACCCGCGCCGAGCAGCGTTCGGGCCTGATCATGAGCCTTGCCGAGGGCCAGATCCTCGACGGGATCGTGAAGAACATCACCGATTATGGCGCGTTCGTAGACCTGGGCGGCATCGACGGCCTGCTCCACGTCACCGACATTTCCTACAAGCGCGTCGGCCATCCGTCCGAGGTCATCAACATCGGCGACACGGTGAAGGTGCAGATCATCCGCATCAACCGCGACACCCAGCGCATCAGCCTCGGCATGAAGCAGCTGGAGAGCGATCCGTGGGAGGGCGCCGCCGCCAAGTACCCGGTCGACGGCGTGTTCAAGGGCCGCGTGACCAACATCACCGAATATGGCGCCTTCGTCGAACTGGAGCCGGGCATCGAAGGCCTGGTCCACGTGTCGGAGATGAGCTGGACCAAGAAGAACGTGCACCCGGGCAAGATCGTCTCGACCTCGCAGGAAGTCGACGTCGCGGTCATCGAGGTGGACGAGGAGAAGCGCCGCATCTCGCTTGGCCTCAAGCAGGCCCAGGCCAATCCCTGGTCGGACTTCGCCGAGAAGCACCCGGTCGGCACCGAGGTCGAGGGCGAGGTCAAGAACGCCACCGAGTTCGGCCTGTTCATCGGCCTGGACGGCGACGTGGACGGCATGGTCCACATGTCGGACATCGCCTGGGGCGTGACCGGCGAGGAAGCCCTGAACCTGCACCGCAAGGGTGAGATGGTGAAGGCGGTCGTCCTCGACGTCGACGTCGAGAAGGAGCGCATCTCGCTCGGCATGAAGCAGCTCGAGCGCGGCGGCGTCGCCAAGGGCGGCGCGTCGGCCGGTGCCGGCGTCAACAAGAACGAGACCGTCACCGTCACCGTCCTCGAAGTCCGCGATGGCGGCCTCGAAGTGCAGGTCGGCGACGACGGCGCGACCGGCTTCATCAAGCGCACCGATCTCGGCCGCGACCGCGACGAGCAGCGCCCCGAGCGCTTCCAGGTCGGCCAGAAGTTCGACGCGCTGGTGATCGGCTTCGACCGGTCGAAAAAGCCCAATTTCTCCATCAAGGCGCTGCAGATCGCCGAGGAGAAGCAGGCGGTGGCGCAGTACGGTTCCTCCGATTCGGGGGCATCGCTCGGCGACATCCTCGGCGAGGCGCTGAAGCAAAAGAAATCCTGACCTTCCTTTACGGCAGGCGTCTCTCTCTTGGGGCGCCTGCCGTAAGATTACGGTAGGCTTTCCCTAACCTTGTCGAATTGCACGGATTTTCCGCTCTGTCCGGGTTGATTTTTATCAATATCGGTGCAAGGGTCGTCAGGTCGCTTGTGGGGGCTCGCGACATGAACCGGGACTTCCGGTGACTATTGCTCTGCGAAGAGGGGGACGCCCGTGATTCGATCCGAACTGGTCCAGAAACTCTGCGACGACCATCCGGACCTGACCTTGAAGGAAGTCGAGCGCGTGGTCTCGGCCTTTTTCGATTCGATCATCGAGCAGCTTCAGAATGGGGGCCGCGTGGAACTGCGCGGCTTCGGCGCCTTTTCCACCCGGGGCCGCGACGCCCGCAAGGGCCGCAACCCGCGCACCGGCGAGCCGGTCGACGTCTCCGCTAAGGCGGTGCCCTACTTCAAGCCCGGCAAGGAAATGCGCGAGCGCTTAAACGTCTGAGCGTGAGCCGGCGCGCGATCAGGCGCGGAGCGAAGCGAGGCGATTTACCGCAAGACTCGGCGAACGCCGGCCAGCCTGCGCCCGCAGGGCGACAGGACTGACGTCACGCGATTCACTCGCGTGACAGCGCGGCGCTGGTATAGAGTCATCCCGTGCGGACGTGGCGGAACCGGTAGACGCTGGAGACTTAAAATCTTCTGCCCCTCGGGGCGTGCCGGTTCGAGTCCGGCCGTCCGCACCAAAGCGTTAGATTGAGGCGGCACCAGCGCGCGCCAACGCGCAACCTACGCCGCGGCTTTCTCCGCGGTCCATTCGCACTGGGCCAGGCTGATCGGATCCATGAACATGCCGCCCATCTTGGTGCCGACCTGCCAGCGCACCTGCGCCTGCACCGGCCCGATGCCCGGCACGTCCAACGAGACGTAGGAACCGATCAGCACCGGTGAGGGGCATTCCGCCATGAAGCCGGCCGGCGAGAGATTCTCGATCCTGATCTCGACCGCGTAGACCTGGTCCGAATTGAGGTGCACCGGCTCGCCGTCGAGCGCGATACGGTCGGAACGGCGGGTCTGGAAGCCGGGCGTGTCGTCGGAACAGGCTGATTTGCTTGTCATGATGCGCGCCTCTTCGCACGCAGAGGTGAAGGAGCCGTAAAATTACGGCATGATCGCTGTGGATAAAGCGGCTGCTGCAATTCCCGCGCCGCTCGCTAGAAGGGCACCACATGAGTCCCCGCCGCGTCCTTTCCGCCCTCAGCCTCGCCGCCACCCTCGCGCTCGCCGGCTGCGGCCAGCCGGAAACGGGGCCGATCGAGGTCAGCGCGATCGGCGGCCCGCCCGCCCTGGTCGATCCGAACCGGGTGCCGCTGCAGGAACCGACGGCCTTCTTCACCGAGGCGGTCGCCCAGGGTCTCGTCCGCTTCAACGCCGATGGCGATATCGAGCCGGCGTTGGCCCAGAGCTGGATCATCTCCGACGACGGGCTGACCTATACCTTCCGGCTCAGGCGGACCAACTGGCTGGACGACGGCAACCGGGTGACCGCGCAGCAGGTCGCCGCGCGCCTCCGCGCCGCGCTCACCCGGAGCAGCCGTAACCCGCTGAAGCCGGTGCTCGGCGCGGTCGCCGAGATCGTCGCGATGACCGACGAGGTGGTGGTGATCAACCTGCGCGGCCCGCGCCCCAATTTCCTGCAATTGCTCGCCCATCCCCAGCTTGCGATCATCCAGGGCCGCGCCGGCACCGGGCCTTACCGGCTGGTCAGCTTCGGCAATGGCCTCGCCCGGCTGCAGATCCTGCGCGGCGAGGATGACGAGGCGCCCGCCGATTCACCTGACATCCTGCTGCGCGGCGAGGCCGCGATGCGCGCCGTCGCCCGCTACGCCGACGGCCGCCGCACCCTGGTGCTGGGCGGGACGGCCGGCGATCTCCCCTTCGCCCGCGCCGCCAGCCCGCCCAACAACGCCTTGGTCTTCGACAATGTCAGCGGCCTGTTCGGCCTTTCCTTCAACCCGCATGGCGGCCCGTTGATCAGCGCCGCGCTCCGCCAGGCCCTGTCCATGGCAATCGACCGCCAGGCTTTGGTCACGGCCCTCAACGTGCCCGGCCTCGCCGCGCGCACCAGCATCGTCCCCGCCGGGGTGCAGGAATTGCCCAACGTCGCCCAGCCGGATTGGGCGAACCTGAACCAGGCCCAGCGCCAGGGCGAAGCGAGGCGGCTGATCGCCGAGCTGGCCCTCCCCGCCCGCCTGACCCTGCGCGTCGCCATGCCGAACGGCCCCGGCTACCGGACGATCTTCGCCTATCTGCGGCGCGACTGGCGGCTGATCGGCGTCGATGCGGTGCTGGCCCGCCCCGGCGAGGTGCCGGATCTGATCTTCGTCGACGAGGTCGCGCCAGCCAATCTCGGCAGCTGGTATCTGCGTCATTTCACCTGCGAGGCGAGCGGCATTTGCGACCCCGCCGCCGATGCGGCGCTGCTTGAGGCCCGCACCGCCACCCCCGCGATCGAGCGCCAGAACCAGCTCGCGCGCGCCGACGGGATATTTGCGCGCGCTACGCCGTTTATCCCTTTGACCATGCCGGTCCGCTGGTCGCTCGTGCCCGGGCGGCTGGACGGCTTCCGGCCCAACCCGTTCGCGCGGCACCCCGCGGTGAACCTGATCGCGGAGCGGCCCTAGGTCCTCCGTCGAGGAGGATGAGAAGATGGCCATCAATCAGGCCGGACTGGAACGCCTTGCGGACCGCCTGCCCGTCGGCCGCGACGCAGCGGCGGTCCGCCAGCGGATCGAGGCGATGGAGAGGGTGCTGGAGCGCGCCTTCACCATCCCCGGCACGAGACGAAAGATCGGCCTCGACGTGATCCTCGACCTCGTCCCGATCGTGGGCGACACCGCCGCGGCGGTGATGGGCGCCTGGCTGGTCTGGGAGGCGCGCAATCTCGGCATGTCGAAATGGCACCTCGCCCGCATGGCCGGCAATGTCGCCTTCGACTGGCTGCTCGGCCTGATCCCCTTCATCGGCGCCATCCCGGATTTCTTCTTCCGCTCGAACACGCGGAATTTGCGGATCGTGAAGCGATGGCTCGACAAGCATCATCCGGCGACCGGGGTGATCGAGGGACGGGTGACGGGGCGGCCGGAAATCTAGGCTGCCGTGAAATCCAGCCCGATATCCGCCGCCGGCGCCGACTGGGTGATCCGTCCCACCGAGATATAGCTCACCCCGGTCTCCGCCTTCGCCCGGATCGTCTCCAGCGTCACCCCGCCGCTCGCCTCGGTCGGCACGCGGCCCGCCACCATCCCGACCGCCTCGCGCAGGGTCGCCACGTCCATATTGTCGAGCAGCAGGTGCGTCGCGCCCGCCTGCAGCGCCGGCTCGATCTGCTCAAGCCGGTCCACCTCGACGATGATCCGCTCGATCCCCGCGGCAACGGCGCGCCGCACCGCCTCGCCGACCGAGCCGGCGACCGCAACATGATTGTCCTTGATCATCGCCGCGTCCCACAGGCCCATGCGATGGTTCTGCGCGCCGCCCCGCCAGGTCGCATATTTCTCAAGCCGCCTGAGGCCCGGGATGGTCTTGCGCGTGTCGAGCAGGATCGCGCCCGTCCCCTCGATCGCGTCCACATAGCGCCGCGTCAGAGTCGCGATGCCGGAGAGATGCTGGACGATGTTCAGCGCCGAGCGCTCGGCGGTGAGCAGGGCCCGCGCGTTGCCGGCGAGGCGCATCAGGTCGGTGCCGGCTTCGAGCCAGCGTCCATCCTCCTGGATTGACGAAATCTCGACCTCCGGGTCCAGCCGCCGGAAGAAGGCTTCCGCGATCCAGAGGCCCGCAACAACGATCCGCTCGCGGCTGTCCATCACGCCGGTGAAGCGCGCCTCGGCCGGGATTACCGTCGCCGAAGTGATGTCGCCCTTGTCCCCCAAATCCTCGGCGAGCGTGGCCGTGATGAAGGGATCGAGATCATATTCGTTGCCGATGAAACCCATGGCAGGGCTCTGCCACCCGCCCCTTTCGGACACAAGGCTAGAGGAAGCGCGCCGTGATCACCCGTCCCGCGCCCGGCTCCTGCACGATCACCGCATAGCGATCCGCACCCGCCACATGTAGCTGCGCCGCCGGGATCGGCAGCCGGAGCGGGCCGCCGCGCCAATTGCCGAGCGCCGTCTCGCCGACCACGACATTGATATAATCCACCGTCCGCCCGCCATTCTCGCCTCGGGCGATCGGCACGCTCACCCGGCTGCGCAGCGCCAGCAGCCGGATCTCCACCGGTGCCGCGGCGGCCCCGTCGAGGAGCAACGCCCCTTGCTCCACCCTGAGCGTCGGCGGCGCCCCTGCGGCGGCACGATATTCGTCGATCGCCCGGTGCACCGCCCCCTCGCGCCCGCCGATCAGCATCACCTTGCCCTGAACGACGGCCTGCGGCGTGTAGCCCTCCTCGTGATTGCGCGCCGAGTAGCGCTCCTGCAGCTGGGTATTCTCTTCCCGCGCGAGCGTGTCGCGCCAGCCGAACCGGTCCCAGGTCGTCACCGGCCGGCTGATCGCGACGATGCCGGGCTCATGCGCCAGCCGATCGAGAAATTCGTCGGCGGGCGGGCAGGAATTGCAGCCCTGGCTGGTGAACATTTCGACCAGCACCGGGCGGAGATTGCCGGGCTGGGCGACCGCCGCCTTGGCCTGCGCCGCCGTATCCGGCCCGCGCTGGCAGGCGGTCATGAGCAGCAGGATGAGGACAGCCAAAGCGCGCATCGGCGCCCTTCTATCACGCGCTGACGTAGAGCGTGAGCTCCTCCGGCACCCGCTTCGGCGCGCGGCCCTGCAGATGCTCGTCCACCGCCGCCAGCGTGCCGAGCAGAACCCGCTCGCTATAAGGCTTGGCGAGGCAGCCGACCGCCAGCGCCTTGGCTTCCGCCGTGCAATTGCCGGTCACGAACAAGACGGGGATGCCCAGCGCCGACGCCGCCCTGGCGACGTCGACCCCGCTGCCTTCGCCCGCCAGGCTGATGTCGGTGAGGATGAGATCGAGGGCGTCCCTCGCCATCGCCTCGGCCGCATCGACATAATTGTCGACCGTCGCGACCACGACATAGCCGGCATCCTGCAGCATCGACTCATTGTCGAACGCGACCAGGGGCTCGTCCTCGACGACCATGATGCGGTTGATCCGTCTTTCGCGTCTGCCGAAGAGCATGTAGGGGCGACCCCTCCCGGTTGAGCTTGCCTTATCTGGGTGCTGGTGCCGCGTGCCGCAATCGGGCGGGCGCAAATATCGTTCGCACCGCCGAGGAATGAGAAAGATGAGCGTCAAAGAGCCGCCCAGAGAGGGTCAGCGCATCGCCAAATTGCTCGCCCGCGCTGGGATAGCCTCGCGCCGCGAGATCGAGCGGATGATCGAGGATGGCCGGATCGCGATCGCCGGCAAGCCGGTCGAGAAGCCGGCGACTTTGCTCACTTCGCTGCACGGCGTCACGGTCGACGGCAAGCCGGTCGCAGCGCCCGCCCCGGCCCGCCTGTTCCGCTACCACAAGCCCCGCGGCCTGCTCACCACCGAGCATGACCCCAAGGGCCGCCCCACGATCTACGACCGGCTGCCGAAAGGCCTGCCGCGGGTGATGCCGGTCGGCCGGCTGGACATGAACACGGAGGGGCTGCTGCTGCTCACCACGGACGGCGAGTTCAAGCGCCAGCTCGAGCTGCCCGCCACCGGCGTCGAACGCAGCTACCGCGCCCGCGTCTTCGGCGCGGTCAGCCAGGCGCAGCTGGAAGACTTGATCCACGGCGTCGAGATCGAGGGCATTCGCTACGGCGCTATCAACGCCAATCTGGAGCGGCGCACCGGCCGCAACGGCTGGGTCGAGATGCGGCTGCGCGAAGGCAAGAATCGCGAGGTCCGCCGCGTCCTCGAGTATCTCGGCCTCGAGGTCAGCCGCCTTATCCGTACCGCCTACGGCCCCTTCGCGTTGGAGGATATGCCGCCCGGCGCGGTGGACGAGATCCGCCAGCACGATCTCGTCGCTTTCCGCAATGCGCTGAGCGGGAAGACCCCGCCCCGGCACGAAATGGGTGGTCACACGGCCCCCGCGGGCCCCCGGCCTGCGCCGTCGCCCCGGCGCGGTCCCGGCCGTGGCGGGAGCAGCAACACCACCCCACCGTCGACCACCCCGCGGCGGCGGCCCAGCCCTTCGCCAAGAGGGGGACCGCGGGGTCCGAAGAAATGAGAATCATCGCCGGCCAGTGGCGCGGCCGTCCGCTCGACGCGCCAGCCGGCACCGCCACCCGCCCGACTAGCGACCGCGCCCGCGAAGGGCTCTTCTCCATGCTCACCAGCCGCCTCGGCAGCTTCGAGGATTTGCAGGTCGCCGACCTCTTCGCCGGCACCGGTGCGCTCGGCCTCGAAGCCCTGTCCCGCGGCGCTGCGCATTGCACCTTCGTCGAGAAGGAACGCACGGCGCTCGACACCCTGAAGCGCAACGTCGCGCGGCTCGGCGCTGTCGAGAAGGCCGACATCCGTGCCCAGGCGGTCGAGCATGCGCCACCCCCGCCGCGGCCCTTCGACCTGATCATGATGGACCCGCCCTACGGCGTCGGTCTCGCCCAGCCGGCGCTCGATCGGGCCGCTGAATGGCTCGCCCCCGGCGGCTGGCTCAGCCTGGAGCTGCACGGCGAAACCCCCACACTTCCGCCCGGTGTCGAACTGGATACGGAGCGCCGCTTCGGCAAGGCGACCCTGATTCTGATCCGCCGCCCCACCGCCTGAACGCCAGACCCCGGCGCCGAAATCGCATTGTCTTGGACTGCGTGCCGAGTCTTCCGGCCCAGCGGGAGCAAAGGGGACTGCGAGGTGGACGATCCCAAATCCAAAGACGATGGTTCCGACGGCGGAAAGCCCGGCGACAAACCGATGGACAAGCCCGAGGGCAAGCCTGACGAATAGCCGGACTGGGCCGAGGAGAAATAAGTACCGGCGGCCCCGCCGCACTGTCGGCGGGGCCGAATTGGCCCCTGCACCAGTTCATTGGAAAGTCAGGAAAAAACACCTAGACTAGGTGCCGGCCATGTATCTGGACACGCATCTGGAGTCGAATCCAAGCGATCGCGCCCAGGCCGCCGCACCAGCGCTGGCAGTGCAGCTGCTGCTCGCATTGCTGATCCTGCGCGGTCTCGGCGTCGCCACCGGCCTCGCCCCGCCCGAAGTGATGAAGCTGGTCAACGTCACGTTGCCGCCCCCCGCCCCGCCGCCGGTCATCCACCCGGTTGAGGAGCACACGGCCGGCGGCCGCCGCGAAGGCGCTGCCGCCCCGGCCAATCGCGAGGCGCGGCCCAATGAGATCATGGCCCCGCCGCCCGTCCTGCCGCCGCCTCTGCCCATGCCGGCCCCGCCGGTCGCCGGCACCGATCTCGCCCCCGCCTCGGGCGCCAAGCCCGATCCGGGACCCGGCACCGGCGCTGGCGGCGTCGGGGACGGCACCGGCAGCGGCCGTTTCGGCAACGGCCCCGGCCGCGGCGGCGATGGCGGCGGCCCCGGCACCGGTTACGGCAATGGCAATGGCGGCGGCTTCTCGCCGCCCCGCCGCATCCGCGGCCGGATCACCGACCGTGACTATCCGGCGGCGGTCGGCGAAGCGGGGATCGGCGGCATGGTCTCGGTCATCTACACGATCGAGCCGGACGGGACCGCCGACGAGTGCCGGATCACCCACAGCAGCGGCAACCGCTCCCTCGACGCCACCACCTGCCGCCTGATCGAGGAGCGCTTCCGCTTCGAGCCTTCCCGCGACCGCCAGGGCCGCCCTGTCCGCTCGCGCATGGTTCAGGACCATTATTGGGAAACGCAGGATCTGCCGCCCGACTCGCAGGAGCAACCGAGGCGTCGGCGCGGCTTCCGGCTCTTCTAACCCGCCCGCTGCAGTTCCGCCGCCATCCGCGCCACCAAGCCGTTGAGCGCCTTCAGCGGCCGCACCATCACCTTGAACTGGGTGATCTGCCCGGCCTCGTTCCACCAGATCATATCGACGCCATTGACAATCAGCCCGTCCACCTCGGCCTCGAACTCCAGCACCGCCTTGTCCGCCAGGACCCATTGATCGAGATAACGAAAGCTCGGCCCGTTCAGCACGACCAAGGCCGCGCGCAGATATTTGAGCGTGATCGCCTTCCCCACCTGCGGGCTATGCACCGCCGGCGATTGGAACACGCACTCCTCCGCGATCAGGTCGTCCAGCAATGCCGGGTCGCCACGCTCCACATAGCCATGCCACCGCTCGATCACGCTCATGCCACCACCCGCCTCGGCTGTTGCCCTACGCCTCTCCGTTCCCTACCTGTTCGCCGGTGACGCTGCCATCCCCCACCGATCCCGAACCGCCCTATCTCGCCGGCCTCAATCCGCCGCAGCGCGACGCCGTGCTCACCACCGAAGGCCCGGTCCTTGTCCTCGCCGGCGCCGGCACCGGCAAGACCGCGGCGCTCACCGCCCGGCTTGCCCATCTCGTCTACACCCGCCGCGCCTGGCCGTCCGGACTGCTCGCCGTCACCTTCACCAACAAGGCGGCGCGGGAAATGCGCGAGCGGGTCGGCCGGCTGATCGGGCAGGCGGTCGAGGGCATGCCCTGGCTCGGCACCTTCCATTCGATCGGCGCCCGCATGCTCCGCCGCCATGCCGAACTGGTCGGCCTGCAGTCCAACTTCACGATTCTCGACACCGACGACCAGCTCCGCCTGCTGAAGCAGCTCATCGCCGCTGCCGATGTCGACGAGAAACGCTGGCCCGCGCGCCTGCTCGCGGGAATGATCGACCGCTGGAAGAACAAGGGCTGGACCCCGGACCAGGTCGATGCCGGCGAGGCGGAGGGCTATGCCAACGGCAAGGGCGCCAAGCTCTACGCCGCCTACCAGGCGCGGCTCCGCGATCTCAACGCCTGCGATTTCGGCGATTTGCTGCTGCACATGCTGGTCATCCTGAAGGGCCACCGCGACGTGCTGGAACACTATCAGCAGCGCTTCAAATATATCCTCGTCGACGAATATCAGGACACCAACCAGAGCCAGTATCTCTGGCTCCGCCTGCTCGCGCAGGAGCGCAAGAATATCTGCTGCGTGGGCGACGACGACCAGAGCATTTATTCATGGCGCGGCGCGGAAGTGTCCAATATCCTGCGGTTCGAAAAGGATTTTCCGGGCGCGAAGATCATCCGGCTCGAGCAGAATTACCGCTCCACCCCCAACATCCTCGCCGCCGCCTCCGGCCTGATCGCGCAGAATAGCGGCCGCCTCGGCAAGGAGCTTTGGACGGAGCTGGACGAGGGCGACAAGGTCCAGGTGATCGGCGTCTGGGACGGACCCGAGGAGGCCCGCCGGGTCGGCGACGAGCTCGAGACGATCCAGCGCCGCGGCGACCATGGCCAGCCCGGCCGTCTCGACAGCTGCGCGATCCTCGTCCGCGCCCAGTTCCAGACCCGCGAGTTCGAGGACCGGTTCATCGCCATCGGCCTGCCCTACCGCATCGTCGGTGGCTTCCGCTTCTACGAGCGCGCGGAGATACGCGACGCCCTTGCGTACCTCCGCGTGATCGCCCAGCCCGCCGACGACCTCGCCTTCGAGCGGATCGTCAACGTCCCCAAGCGCGGCCTCGGCGACAAGGCGGTGGCGAAGCTCCACACCCTCGCCCGCGCCGAGGGCATCCCGCTCAGCCTCGCCGCCGCCCGCATCCTCGACACGGACGAACTGACCGGCGCCGCCCGCCGCAGCCTCGGCAATCTGGTCGGCGATTTCGCCCGCTGGCGCGCGAAGCTCGACGAACTCTCCCATCCCGAACTGGCCCGCATCGTCCTCGACGAGAGCGGCTACACCGCCATGCTCCAGGCCGACCGCTCCGCCGAAAGCGCCGGGCGCCTCGAAAACCTGACCGAGCTCGCCCGCGCGATGGAAGAATATGAGACGCTCGGCGCCTTCCTCGAACATGTCAGCCTCGTCATGGACAATGACGCGGACCGCGAGGCGGACAAGGTCACGATCATGACCATCCACGCCGCCAAGGGCCTGGAGTTCGACACCGTCTTCCTCGCCGGCTGGGAAGAAGGCGTCTTCCCCTCCCAGCGCGCGCTGGACGAAGGCGGCAATGCGTCACTCGAGGAGGAACGCCGCCTCGCTTATGTCGCGATCACAAGAGCGCGCCGTAAGTGCTTCATCATCCACGCCGCCAACCGCCGCATCTATGGCCAGTGGACGTCGAGCATCCCTTCGCGCTTCGTCAATGAGCTCCCCGTCGCCCATATCGAGGCGGAAAGCAGCATGACCGGCGGCGAGAGCCTCTGGCGCGCCAACTGGTCCGAACGCGCCGACCCCTTCGCCAACGTTGGGCGAGGCACCGGCCGAGGCCCCGGCTGGCAGCGGGCAGTCAGCAGCGGCGTCTTCGACCGCAACGCCAGCCGCGGCGTGATCGATGTGAAGGCCAGCGCCGTCAGCCTCGGCAATCCCGGGCGCAGCGACGTCGCGGTGGGGATGCGCGTGTTCCACTCGAAATTCGGCTACGGGACGGTGGCCGAGATCGAGGGCAACAAGCTGGAAATCGACTTCGAGAAAGCCGGGCGCAAGCGAGTGCTGGACAGCTTCGTCAGCGTGGAATGATGGGTGTGGAGCGGCGGCGGGGATCGTGCCACCGCTCCACGTTCGGTCAGCGCGCCGCGAGGCGGACGCTGGCATCGCCGCCGGTGCGGGCGACAGCGGCCGCCACCTGCAGATCGGCCTGGGCCTGCGTCTCCCGGACGCAGCGGTCCGCCGCCATCCACTGGGCGACCGGGCCGCGCCGGTCGGCATGGCACATGGCCGCGACCGCCCGATGCACCCGCCGGGCCAAAGCGGCACGGCCTGCCGCCCGCCCCAGGTCGAGATCGTCATAGCGGACCGTGACGGTCCCGGGCGCGGACGGGGCCGGAGCGGCGAGCGCCGGGGCGGCTGCGGATGCGAGCAGGGCCGCGGCGAGTAAGGACTTCAGCATGTTCACCTCCATCAATCTGGTGTCTGCCGGCCACCTGCCGACATCTCCCGATTAGGAGACCGCGACTCGCCCAACATCGGACGTTCGTCCGATGCCGTTCCTCGCCCAGGCGCGCAGGTGCTGGCGGTCACGAGAAGCGGAGATTATGATGCGCGACCGCACATACGGTTGGAGGATCGGGGGGATGCCGGGGGAGACGGCCCCAGGCCATGACCAGGCGATCGCCGCCATCTACGACGCGGCGCTCGACGAGGCTTTATGGCCCAAGGCGATCCGCGCCATCGCCGCCGCGCTCGACGCGCAGATGGCCTCGCTCGAAGTGTTCGACGCCGATACCGGCGCGGCGACCCGCCAGACTCTTGCCGAGCCCGAATTCGTCCGTTCCTTCCGCGAACATTATGGCGCGCAATTCGCGCTCTGGGAGCGCACCGGCGCGATGCCCATCGGCCGGACCTTTCGGCGCGAGGACTTTCTCGACATGGCGGCGCTCCGCCGCACCGAATTCTACAATGACTGGTGGTTGCCCCAGGGCGTCGGCGGCGACTCGCTCTTCGCCAATATTGCGGCGCGCAACCGGCCTCTGGTCGTGATCAACGTCCACAAGCGCGCGGCCGTCCGCTTCTCCGAGGCGGAGGAGCGGAGCTTCGACGGTCTGGTCGGCCATCTGATCCGCGCGGTCGACATCCACGGCCGGCTCCAGCTGGCGCGCCTGCTCGGCCAGCGGCCCGAGGGCGAGGCTCCGGACGGCGTCGCCATCGTCGACCGCGAGTCCGCCATCCTGCATGGCGACGAGGGCGCGCTCGCGACGCTCGCAGATGCCGGCCTGTTCGGCATCATCGGCGCGGGCCGGATCACCACGCCGAACCGCATCGCTTCCGCGAACCGCAGCGTCGAACACCTTGTCCGCACGGCCGCTACCGACGCGAAAGCGGGCGAGCGCGAGTTCCGCCTCGCCGACGGCTCCGCGGTCCGCGTCAGCGTCATGCCGCTCTCGCCCGAAGCCGGCGAGGCGACCGGCTGGCTCACCGTTGACAAGCCCGCCGCGATGCTGCTCGTCTCCCGGCCCGGCGCCCGCCGCCGCGCCCGCATCGAACGACTGGTCTCTCGTCACGGCCTGACCCGCGCCGAAGCGGCGGTCGCGATCGAGGTCAGCAGCGGCGACGGCCGCGCCGCCGCCGCTGCCCGACTCGGCATCCGCGAGACGACCGTCCGCAGCCACCTCACCGCCATCTTCGACAAGCTCGACATCCACCGCCAGGCCGAACTGGCCCGGCTGGTTGCCGGCGACTAGCCAGCGGGCCGGCCCTCACATATTCGTCTCTTCCGGCGGCACTCCGGCCGGCAATCGCGCGGCGCAGCCCGGATCCTTGCGGAGTTCCACCGCGGCCCCGAGCCCGTAACTGGTCATCGAGATCGACCCCATCGCATAGCCGCGCACCAAGGGCTCCAGCGTAGCCCCCTCCGCAGAGGCCAGACCCGCCAGATACAACAAGGGCAGGAAATGGTCCGGCGTCGGCACTGCCGCCGCATAGTCCGGATGCTCCGCCAGCTTCAGCACGTCGCCCGGCTGCCGCGCCAGCAACGCCACCGCCGCATCGTCGAACCGCTCCGCCCAGTCATAGCCAAGCTCCGGCTTGTTCCATTGCAGCCGCCCGAGATTGTGCACGACATTGCCACTCGCGAGGATCAGCACGCCCTGGTCCCGGAGCGGCGCCAGCCGCCGGGCGAGGCTGAGATGATAATCCGCCGGGCGCAGCGCGTTGAGCGACAGCTGCACGACCGGAATGTCCGCCTCGGGATAGAGATGCGCCATGACCGACCAGGTGCCATGGTCCAGCCCCCATTGGTCCCGGTCCAGCCCGACCCATTCCGGCTTCACCGCCTCGACGATCGCTCCGGCCAGTTCCGGATCGCCCGGCGCCGGGTAATCGAAGGCGAACAGCTCCGGCGGGAAGCCGTAGAAATCGTGGATCGTCCGCGGCTTCGCCATCGCCGTCACCGCGGTCGCGCCGAAAAACCAGTGCGCGGAGATGCAGAGGATCGCGCGCGGGCGCGGCAGGGCCCGCCCCATGGCCCGCCAGGCCTCGGTATAGCCGTTCCTCTCCAGCGTGTTCATCGGGCTGCCATGGCCGACAAACAAAGCGGGCATTGTCACCATCGGTTGAACCCCTTGCTGCGCCCGGCTCCAATAGCACCCGTGGGTGGCCAGGCGAATGGGGCGCAAGCCCGCCGGCGCGGCAGTTCGACGCGCAGCTCAGTCCGGCGGTCGACGGTAATGCGGATCTCTCAGCGTCATCATGTAGGCGACCAGCACCCGCACACGCGCATCGTTGAGGTAGAAATCCATCTCTCGCGGGAAGTTATGCGCGCCCCGCAGCCAGGTGGAGAGGGTCACGCGTGTCAGTCCCTCATGATTGACGATGGCCATGAACGGCGGCGCGTTCGAGTTGGACGAGTGGCCGGAGCGGCCGATCGCATGGCAACTCCCGCACGTGGCTTCCGCGAAAGCATGGCCGCGCGCTACGGCGGACCGCGACGGGCGTGGCGCTGCATCGGAAGGCAACGTCCGAAGGGCCGCCACTGCCAGAAAGAGGCAGAGCAGGTGGGCTGGCTTCAATCTCATCGCGGATAACTCCAGGGCCGATCGCGCCAGCTTGAAACGATGAACGTCGCCCGGAAATGCGGAAAAACCCCTAGTCGGCGGGGGCCGTCGGCAACGGGAGTCGAACTTTCCGACAGCCCATCGCGGGTTTCGACAGCTTCACCCGCGCGCGGAGACTATGTTGAAGAGAACCATTTCGGTTCCGGAGCGTTTTGCGGTCATGATCAGCTACACGTCCCTCTCCCCGCGCGCGCTCGAGGCCGTCGTGGAAGGCCGCGTGACCAAGGAGGATGTCCGCGAGGCGTTCGCGCGGATGGGCAGTCTGATGGACGCGAACGACAAGGTCGACATGCTCGCCGACGTCCGCGCCGGCGTGCATATCGAGCTGGCGGCGATCGGCGAGGAGATGCGCCATTTGTCGCAAGTCGGGCGGATGCTCGCGAAGATGGACCGTGTCGCCCTGGTCGCCGACCCCGCCTGGATCCGCGCCGTCGCGCGGGTCGAAGCCCATCTGCTCCCGAGCATCGACTATCGCGTCTTTACCCGCGCCGAAGAGGCCGAGGCCCGCGCCTTCGTGCTCCGCCAGGACGAAGCCGCCTCCGCCTGACGCTTACAAAGCGAGGATGGCGTCGGTCATCAGCCCGGCCGCGTCCGCCGCCGCACCGCTCTCCGCCAGCGTCCGCCAGCAGCCGAACCCGATCGCCACGCCAAGCAAGGCGCGCGCCCGCGCGCTCAGCCCCTCGCCAAGCAATTCCGCGGCCCGGGCGAAGGTCGGCGCCATGCGCAACGCGGCGATTTCGCCGGTCAGCTTGTGCACCTCCGCATCGCGCAGCACGCAGGCGGTCATCGCCGCGTTGCGCTGATACCAGTCGTAGAGCTGCCCGAGCCCATGCCGCAGCCGCGCGCCGCCGGCCGGCAGCGCCGCCCAGCTCTCCACGTCCGGCAACGGCGCCCGCTCCAGCGCCAGCCCGGAGCAGGCCATGAAGAGGTCCCGCTCGTCGGGGAAATGGGCGTAATAGGTATGACGCTGCACCCCAGCCTTCTCGGCGATCTGCGCGATCGTCGTCCGCGCCGGGCCGAGCGAACTGTGCAGGTCCACCGCGGCCTCGACGATCCGCCGCCGCGTCTCCTCCTGCTTCGCCGCGCGCTGCCCCAGCCGGTAAGGCCGCTTCCTCTGCGCCGATATACTGGAATTTGACATGGGTCCAATTTAATTGCACATGACTGTGTAGTCAATATCGAATCGCACAGGACAGCCCCCATGCACGTTACCAATGCCGAGACCGGCACCAACATCGCCGAGGTCGGCGCCGGCCTCTATCGGATCAACACGCCGGTCCCGATCCCGGGCCAGCAATTCTCGTTCAACCAGTATCTGCTGCTGGCGGACGAGCCCCTGCTCTTTCACACCGGCCTGCGCTCGCTTTTCCCGCACGTCCGTGACGCGGTCGCTTCAGTGCTGCCGGTCGAGAAGCTGCGCCATATCGCCTTCAGCCATGTCGAGGCGGACGAATGCGGGTCGCTGAACCTCTGGCTCGAGGCCGCGCCCAATGCCGCCCCGCTCTGCGGCCAGATCGCCGCCATGGTCTCGATCAACGACATAGCCGACCGCGCGCCGCGCGCTTTGGCCGACGGCGAACTGCTCGACCTCGGCAACCGCAAGGTCCGCTGGCTCGACGCGCCGCACGTCCCCCATGGCTGGGAATGCGGCTTCCTCTACGAAGAGGTGACCAGCACGCTCTTCTGCGGCGATCTTTTCACCCAGCCGGGCACCGGCGACATCCCGCTGACCGAGAGCGACATTCTCGGCCCCAGCGAGGACTTCCGTGCCATGGACTATTACGCCCATGGCCCGAACACCCGCGAGGTCCTGCACAGGATAGCCGCGACCGAGCCGGAGACCCTCGCCTGCATGCATGGCAGCGCCTGGCGCGGCAAAGGCGGCGACCTGATCCGCGCGCTCGCCGAAGCGGTTGCCTGATCGCTGAAGACGGCGCAGGAGCGGCGGCGTGACCGAAGGCCTGCCGCTTCCCCGCCGCCTCTACGCCATCGCCGCCATCTCCTTCGGGACGAGCCTGGTGGTCATCGACGGCGCCATCCCCTCGGTGGCGCTCCCGACCATCGCCCGCGATCTCGGCGTGGACGAGGCCGCGGCGGTGCTGGTCGTGACCATCTACCAGCTGGTGCTGGTCATGACCCTCCTGCCCTTCGCCGCGCTCGGCGACCGGATCGGGCACCGCCGGCTCTACCAGATGGGCCAGCTGGTCTTCGTCACCGCCACCGCGCTCTGCTTCTTCGCGAAGAGCCTGCCCTTCCTGCTCGTCATCCGCGCCTTCCAGTCGCTCGGCGCCGCCGCGGCGCTCAGCGTTTCCACCGCGATGCTGCGCGCCATCTATCCGCCCAACCAACTTGGCCGCGGACTCGGCATCAATAGCGTGATCGTCTCCACTGGCCTGGCGCTCGCGCCGACGCTCGGAGGGATCATTCTCGCGCTTGGCCCCTGGCCCTGGGTGTTCGCCGCCGCCGTCCCCTTCGGCATGGTCTCCCTGCTCCTCGGCCGCCACCTTCCGGAACCGGAGCAGCACAGCCGGGATTTCGACATTTTAGGCGCCGTCCTCTGCGCCGCCACTTTCGGGCTGGTCATCTCGGGCCTGGAAAGCGCCGTCCACGGCGACTCGCCAGTCGTCTCCGCCGCGATCGTGGCGCTCGGTCTCGTCGTCGGCTTCTATTTCGTCCGCCGCGAGCTTGGCGAAACCCGCCCGATCATGCCCGTCGACCTGCTCGGCCAGCGCGTCTTCGCGCTTTCCACGCTCGGCGCCTTCACCGCCTTCATCGCCTCGATGACCTTGCTGCTCTCCATGCCCTTCCGGCTGGAGCAGGGCTTCGGCTTCGCGCCAGCCGAGGTGGGTGCGATGATCGCTCCCTGGCCGCTCACCACCCTGTTCGTCGCGCCGACCGCCGGCGCGCTGTCGGACCGCATCCCCGCCGGCCTGCTTGGAGGCATCGGCATGGCGGTCGCGACCATCGCCTTGCTCTGCCTCGCCTGGCTGCCCGCCCATCCGCACTGGTTCGACGTCGCCTGGCGGATGTCGCTCTGCGGCGCCGGCTTCGGCCTCTTCCTCTCGCCCAATGCGCGGCTGATCATCGGCTCGGTCCCGCGCGAGCGCGCTGCAGCGGCCGGCGGCCTGATTTCCACGACGCGAATGACCGGCCAGACTTTGGGTGCCACGCTGATCGCCGCCTTGCTCGCGCTGCATCTCGGCGACGGCCCGGTCCCGCCGCTCGTCGCGGCAGGCCTCGCCACGATCGCCGGCATCTGCAGCGTCGCTCGCCTCAACCCGTCGCTCCGCAAGCCCGTGAAGGCGGAGGTGGACGACAGCCAGCCCGGCGCGCAGGTGCGCTAGAAGACGGCCCGCGCCGCGCCGCCCATCATCTGCGCCCGCACCAGCGGGATCGGCGGGCCGCCATAAGACAGGAACCGGTCGTGGAACGCCTTCCAGGCGCTGCGCCCGCCGCGGGTGCGGATCCAGTCGTCCCGGAGCCGCCGGATCATGAGCTTGCCCATCGTGTAATTGAGATAGGCCGGATCATAGGTCCCGCGCGCCGCCTGCTGCCGGGCATTGCCCTCGTCCTGGAAGCATTGCTCTCGGAACATCTGGCGCGATTGCTCCTGGGTCATTCGTCCGGTGTGCATGCCGATCGCCGAGAGGAAACGGCAGTTGCGGAGCAAGGCGTTGGAGAGCTGGCCGATATGCGTCTCGGGATCGCCATTCCCCAGTCCCGCATCCCACATCATCTCCTCGGCATAATGCGCCCAGCCCTCGGCGAAGGCATAGCCGACGAACACCCGCCCGAAGGTGAAGGGCGAGCGGTTCGAATGGAGGAAATTCAGGAAGTGGCCCGGCCATACTTCGTGCACCGTGGTGAAGAGCAGGTCAGCCTCCCCCGGGATGAAGGCGGCCTGCACTTCCCGCGACCAGCTCGGGTCGGGCGGCGCGATATAATAGACGCTCGGCAGGCCCCGCTCATAGGGCCCGGGAATGTCGATATAGGCCGAGTTCTGCCGGTTATAGGGCGGCGCCTCCTCGACATGGGCCTGCTCCGTCCCCGGGATGGTGACGAGATCATTCTGCTCGATGAAGCTGCGCAGGCCTGCCAGCTGCCGCCGCGCCCCCGCGACCGGCCCGCCTTCGGGCTTGTTCGCGCTCATCCGCTCCATGCAGGCGGGGACGCTCGCGCCCGGCGCAAATTGCGCGCAGGCGGCGACCAGGGCCTGGCGGTTGCGGTCGAGATCAACGCGGCCGATCGCCTCCAGCTGGGCCAGTGGCGTATCGACCATCTCGGTGTCGCGGATCATCTGCGCGAAGCGCGCCGCGCCCAGCTGGAAATTGGTGGTCGCGGTGCCGCGCTGGCTCTCCAGCCAGTCGGCCAGCCGCCGCATCGCCGTGGAGGCGGTCTGCGACGCCGCCCTCAAATCCCGCTGCAGCGCCGCATCATGCACCTCGGCAAAGGCGGCGGTGCCGTCGCTCGTATAATAATCGGCGAAGCCGCCAAAGGCCGATTTGCCATAGTCGATGAAGCTGACCGGAAGCGGCGTGCGCAAATTGGCCCTGATCTGGGTGGCGGCGCGGGGCACCCCCTGCAGGTAACGGATATAAGCCCTGAGCCGCGTCGCCGCCGGGGCATAGGGCCGGGTCACATAGACGGACGGGTCGAGCCCGTTGTTCATATAATAAGCGGGGTTGGAGTGCGGCTGGTCGGCGACGTCGAGCCAGAACAATTCGCCCCGCACATGCGCCATCAGATAGTCGCGCTCGAACCTCTGCTCGCGGGTCAGGCTGCGGGGGCTGAACGCCAGCGCGGCGGCCATCGCCGAGCGCAGCCGCATCCGCTCATTGTGCAGGCCGGTCGTGCTCCAGTCGGGCAATTGCCCGTCAAATTCGTGCCTGCCCTGCTGCACCGCGAAGGCCGGATTGGCGCGGAACTCGCCGTCGATGAAGCCCTGCAGAAAGCGCGGCCAGTTCTGCCGCGCCGGCGGGCGTGCGGGGCGCGCCGGTGCCGGGGGCACGCGCATTGCTTCGGCGCTGCTGGCCGGGCCCACGGGCACACTGGTCATGGTAAGAGCGGCGGCCGCCGCCGAAACGAGCATCAGGGTGAATCGAGGCGCCATAAAGCTTCTCCGCGCTAAGCCCCCGCCCACCGCGCGCTCTTCTGCACCCAAAATTGCGGCGCGTTAAGGGGAAAGAATTTGCGTCATCCGGCACCGGAAGGGAACAAAGCTGCCGGCCACGCGGGACGCGCGCCGCGAAAATTCTTTCCCCAATCGCGCGGTTGAAGCGTCCGCCGCTCCGGCCTAACGCGGCCCCACATGTCGGACGCCTCCCCCTTCCGGTTTCGCGACTATCGCGCCTTCTGGGCGGCGCGGCTGGCGAGCACGATCGGCAACACCATGCTGGTCGTGGTCATCGGCATCCATGTCTACGACATCGCCCGCCATTCCGGCATGAGCATCAAGGAAGCGAGCTTCTGGCTCGGCATGATCGGCATCGCCCAGTTCCTGCCGCTCTTCCTCCTGACCCTCGTCGCCGGTTATGTCGCCGACCGGCTGGACCGGCGCTGGATCGTGCGCCTGTTCATCGGCGTGGAGATGCTCTGCGCCGCCTCGCTCGCCGCCCTGGTCTGGCTCGACGCGATGACCCTGTTCCCGCTGTTCACCGTCGCCGTCCTGCTCGGCATCGGCCGCGCCTTTGCCGGCCCGGCCCTCTCCGCCATCGCCCCCAATATCGTCCCGCCCGCCGTCCTGCCGAGCGCGATCGCGATGAACTCCATCGCCTGGCAGGCGGGCGCGATCGTCGGCCCGCTGCTCGGCGGCGCGGCTTATGCCCTCTCACCGAGCCTGCCCTATGAGGCTTCGGCCATCCTCTACGCCATCTCCCTCTCCTGCATGCTGCTGATCCGGCCGATCCCGCGCGGCAATGCCGGCGCCTCGCACCCGCTCCGCGCCGTGGTCGAGGGCCTCGCCTATGTCCGCGACAACAAGATCGTGCTCGGCGCGATCAGCCTCGATCTCTTCGCCGTCCTGCTCGGCGGCGCCACCGCCATGCTCCCGGTCTATGCCCGCGACATTCTCCATGTCGGCTCCGAGGGGCTCGGCGTATTGCGTGCAGCCCCCGCGGTCGGCGCAGCGCTCACTGCCCTTGTCCTCGCCCGCATCCCCCTGAAGCGGAACGTCGGCGTGAAGATGTTCCTCTGCGTCGGCCTGTTCGGCCTCGCGACCATGGTGTTCGGCGAGAGCAAGTGGATGTGGCTCTCCATGCTCGCGCTCTTCGTGATCGGCGCGTCGGACATGGTCAGCGTCTATGTCCGCTCCTCCCTGATCCAGCTGCACACGCCCGACGCGATGCGGGGCCGCGTCTCCGCCGTCTCCGGCCTCTTCATCTCCGCATCCAACGAGCTTGGTGAATTCCGGGCCGGCGTCGCCGGCGCCGCCTTCGGGCCGGTGCTGGCGGTGGTCGGCGGCGGCGCCTTGTCGGTGCTCGCGACCGCCTTCTGCGCCTGGGCCTTTCCGAGCCTCCGCAAGGCTGACCGCTTCGTTGCCCCGGACGAACCGATCTACGCCGACCGGGCCGGCAAGGACATGCCGGATGTCGAGTGTGAGCCTCTGGTTGCCGGCCTCGGCCCGGAAGGAAAGCAGGCGTGAGCCGCTCAGCCCGTCCAGGCGACCAAAGCCCAGCGCGTGCCGCGCGTCACCGGCCCGACCCGGTGCAGCGCCCGCGACGGAAAGAGATGCGCCCCACCCTTCTCCAGCATGCGTGGCTGGCCGACCAGCTCCGGCACCACCTCCAGCGCCCCGCCCTCATGATCCTCCAAAGCGGACAATTCGATCGACAGGGAAAGGCGCCTTTCCTCGATCCGGTCGCCGCCCGCGTCGCTGTGCCACATCTGGAAATGGCCGCCCGTATCGTAGCGCAAGATCTGGATCGGCTCGATGATCGGCCCGACCGCCAAGTCGAACGCCTCCGCGCCCCAGCTGAACAGATCGTCGAGCCGGGCGAACAGCCAGCCCGCTTCGCGCCGCTCGATCAGGACGGACGCCACATCGCGCATCACGGGGTTTACGATCGCGCCGTCGCCGCCATTGACCGGCGCCGGCTCCAGCCGGCCGTCCGCCAGCGCGATCGCCGCGGCGCATTCCTCGTCGCTGAGCGCCGCCGGCACCGCAAGATAGAGACCCGTCACACCCCCTCCCTAACCCCCGCACGGGCCTCGCGATAGAAGGAGCACGTCCATGAAAGCCGCCAACATCCTGGAGACGATCGGCAACACGCCGCATGTCCGCATCAACCGCCTGTTCGGCGACGCCGAAGTCTGGGTGAAGTCGGAGCGCGCCAATCCCGGCGCCTCGATCAAGGACCGCATCGCCCTCGCCATGATCGAGGACGCCGAGAAGAGCGGAAAGCTGCAGCCCGGCGGCACGATCATCGAGCCGACCTCCGGCAATACCGGCATCGGCCTCGCCATGGTCGCCGCGGTGAAGGGCTATAAATTGATCCTGGTCATGCCGGACAGCATGAGCCTGGAGCGCCGCCGGCTGATGCTGGCTTATGGCGCGACGTTCGACCTCACGCCCAAGGAGAAGGGGATGAAGGGTTCGATCGCCCGCGCCGAGGAATTGATCGCGCAGACACCGGGCAGCTGGATGCCGCAGCAATTCGAAAATCCGGCCAATCTGGAGGTTCACCGCCGCACGACGGCGCAGGAAATCCTTCGCGACTTCGCCGACACGCCGATCGACATGATCATCACCGGCGTCGGCACCGGCGGGCATATTACCGGTGTCGCCCAGGTGCTGAAGCAGGCCTGGCCGGGCCTTGAAGTCTTCGCGGTCGAGCCGACCCTCTCGCCCGTACTCTCCGGCGGCGCCCCGGGCCCGCACCCGATCCAGGGCATCGGCGCCGGCTTCATCCCCGGCATCATGGACGTGAGCCTGCTCGACGGGATCATCCAGGTCGATCCGGCCGAAGCCAAGGCTTATGCCCGCCGCGCCGCAAGCGAGGAGGGCATTCTCGTCGGGATCAGCTCCGGCGCGACCCTCGCCGCCATCGCGCAGAAGCTCGCCGAGCCGGGCGCCGCCGCCGACAAGCGCATCCTCGGCTTCAACTACGACACCGGCGAGCGCTACCTCTCGGTCCCGGACTTCCTGCCCGAGGCATGAGCGGCGAGACGATCGCCATCCTCGCCCCGGCTGCGGATGGCGCTTACGGAGGCACGCGCTGGCCAGAGGTGATGGCCCGCATGGTGGAGCCGCTCGAAGCGGCGGGCATGACCGCGACTCCGGTCGACTGGACGACAGACGACGACCTCACCGGTTTCGACCTCGTCCTGGCCCTGCTCGCCTGGGGCTATCATCGCGACGGCCCCGCGCCCGGTTACTGGCACCAGCAGGTCGCACGCTGGCGGGCGGCGGGCGTGCGCCTGCAGAACCCGGCCGATGTGCTCCGCTGGAATGCGGACAAATCCTATCTTGGCGCTTTCGCCGAGAAAGGCGCGCCGGTCGTCCCCACCATCTTCGCCGACGAGATTACCGAAGAAGCGATGCGTGCGGCTGCGGAGGAATTCGGCACGGACAGGCTCATCGCCAAGCCCCGCGTCTCGGCCAGCGCCTTCCGCACCATCCGCTGGTCGCCCGGCGCCTCGCTCGATGGCGCCCCGACCGACGCGGCGATGATCCAGCCGTTCCTCCCGGACGTGCTCACCGGCGGCGAGCCGTCCCTGCTCTATCTCGGCGGCCGCTTCAGCCACGCGGTCAGCAAGGTTCCGAAGTCCGGCGATTTTCGCGTCCAGCCCGAATATGGCGGGATCATCGCGCCCTACCAGCCCTGGCCCGACGAGCTGGCCGCCGCCGAGGCCGCGCTCGCCGCCGCGGAGACGCCTCTCCTCTACGCCCGCGTCGACCTGGTCCGCGACCTCAAGGGCCGCCCCGTGCTGATGGAGTTGGAGCTTATCGAGCCCGACCTCTTCCTCGGCCACGACCCCGCCGCGCAGCCCAATTTCGTGGCAGCCGTCAGGCAGGCCGCCCGCGGGTAGGGTAAATCAGCCGCCCGCCTGCTAGGCCCTGCACATGGCCCAGCGCGGACGCCCGCCCCACGACGACATCCTCACGCCCGCCGAATGGCGGATGGTGGAGATGATCCGCCACGGCATGAGCGGCCCCCAGATCGCCCGCCGCACCGGCATCAGCACCGACGCGGTCAAGTTCCACGTCGCCAACATCCTCGCCAAGCTCGGTCTCGCCAGCCGCGCCGAGCTGCGCCGCTGGACCGGCATCCGCCGCGACAGCGCCCTGCACGCAAAGGACAGTCACATGACCGAAGCCGCCCCGCTGCTTGGCCCGATCGGCCAGATCTCCCGCCAGGTGAAGGACATCGCCGCCGCCCGCACCTTCTTCGGCGAGACGCTCGGCCTTCCTCATCTCTACTCCTTCGGCGATCTCGCATTCTTCGACTGCGGCGGCACCCGCCTGTTTCTTTCCCAATCGGAAGGAGCAAATGACGGCGAATCGATCCTCTATTTCCGCGTCACCGACATCCGCCTCGTCCACGTCGCTCTGGCTTCGCAGGGCGTCGACTTCCGCGATGCGCCGCACATGATCCACCGCCACGAGGACGGCACCGAGGAATGGATGACCTTCTTCAACGACAATGAAGGCCGCCCCCTTGCCTTGATCGAACAGGTGAACCGGCAGGCTGAACATGGTTAACCACGTCATTCCAGCCCATTAACCGCTTCCCAACCCTGCCCCGGTAGAACCCGGTCGATCAGCGGGTCGGGTATCCTCAATGCGTCTCATCCTCTCGGGCTTTGCCCTCGCCTCAGGCTTTCTGGCGGCCCCTGCTTTCGCGGGCGGCGGCACGGCTGAGCCTTATGCCGCGAGTCGCGACCCGTCCGTCTATGACCGCTCGCTGCAATGCCTGACCGAGGCGATCTATTACGAGGCGCGCAACCAGTCCGACGATGGCCAGCGCGCCGTCGCCCAGGTCGTGCTGAACCGCGTCCGCCACCCCGCTTATCCGAACACGGTCTGCGGCGTCGTCTATCAGGGCTCGGAACGCACCACCGGCTGCCAGTTCAGCTTCACCTGCACCGGCGTCATGGGCCCGATCGGCGATCCCGTGGCCTGGGACCGCGCCCGCCGCATCGCCAATGCCGCCCTCAGGGGCAGCGTCTATCGCCCGGTCGGCCTCGCGGTGAACTATCACACCACCGCCATCCACCCTTATTGGGCGCCGAGCCTGAACGTGCAGGCCACGGTCGGCGCGCATATCTTCTACACCCGTCCGGACAGCCCCACGGTCGAGGCATTCAGCCAGATGCCCGCCAATTACGAGCCACAGACCTTCGGCCGCCAGCGCGGCGAGCGCTATGAGAATGTCCAGGCCGAGCAGCCGGTCTACGCGCCGCGCATGCGCGAGCGCTTCGCGCCGGTCATGAGCTATGGACAGGCGCAGCAGCGCCGCGTTCCCGGCCGCGACCGCTACGCCCCGATTCAGATCGCCGAAATCCCGATCCCCGAGCGCGAGCTGGTCTACCGCACCTACGGCCCCCGCCCGACGCAGCGCGCGATCCAGGCCTCGTCCAGCGACGGCGTCCGTCCGGCCCAGCGCCAGGCCCCAGCCCGCAGCGGCCCGCGCGTGGTCCGCCAGTCCAACGGCATCCGGATCGTCTACGGGAACTAGTTCCGGGGCGCCTGCCGCCGATAGCTGAGCGCCTCCGCCACATGGACGCGGCCGACGCCGTCGCTTCCGGCCAGATCCGCCACCGTCCGCGCCACGCGCAGCACCCGGTGATAGCCGCGCGCCGAGAGCCGCATCGCCTCCGCCGCCTGCGCCAGCAGCCGCCGTCCCGGCTCGTCCGGCGTCGCCACCGCGTCGAGCAGGTCGCCATCCGCCTCCGCATTGGTGCGCACGCCTTCCTTTTCGTAGCGCGCCGTCTGAACGGCGCGCGCGGCCGCGACCCGCGCCGCAACTTCCGCAGAGCCCTCGGCCGGCGGCGGCAGCACCAGATCGGCGGCCGCCACAGCGGCGACATCGACATGGATGTCGATCCGGTCGAGCATCGGCCCGGACACCTTCGCCTGGTAATCGGCGGCGCAGCGCGGCGCGCGCGAGCAGGCGAGCGCCGGGTCGCCCAGATGCCCGCAGCGGCACGGGTTCATCGCCGCGACCAACTGCACGCGGGCGGGAAACGTCACATGCGCATTGGCCCGCGCCACCTGCACCGTCCCGGTCTCCAGCGGCTGGCGGAGCGAATCGAGCACCGGGCGCTGGAATTCCGGAAGCTCGTCGAGGAACAATACGCCGAGATGCGCGAGGCTGACCTCGCCCGGCCTGACCTTGAGCCCGCCGCCGACCAGAGCCGGCATCGACGCGCTGTGATGCGGCGCGCGATAGGGCCGGGTCCGGACCAGCCGCCCGTCCTTCAGCTCGCCCGCGACCGAGGCGATCATCGAAACCTCCAGCGCCTCGGCCGGGGTCAGCTCCGGCAAGATTCCCGGCAGGCAGGCGGCAAGCAGCGACTTGCCTGCGCCCGGCGGCCCCGACATCAGCAGATTATGACCCCCAGCCGCCGCGATCTCGAGCGCGCGCTTGGCCGTCTCCTGCCCCTTCACCTGCTTGAGGTCCGGACCCGCCGCTGGCGGATCGGCCGTGCCTGGCCGCGGCGGCGCCAGCACCGCCCCGCCCCGCAAATGGTTCATCAGGGCGATCAGGTCCGGCGCGGCGATCACCTCCACCTCGCCCGCCCAGGCCGCCTCCGTCCCCTGCGCCGCCGGGCAGATCAGCCCCAGCCCCTGCGCGGAGGCGTGGATCGCGGCGAGCAGCACGCCCGGCGACGGCGCCACCCGCCCGTCCAGGCTGAGCTCACCCACCGCGCAATAGGCGCTGAGCATTTCCCGGTCGATCGCCCCCATCGCCGCCAGCAGCCCGAGCGCGATCGGCAGATCGTAATGCGAACCTTCCTTCGGCAGGTCGGCGGGCGACAGGTTCACCGTGATCCGTTTCGGCGGCAGCGACAGCCCGATCGCCGCCAGCGCCGCATGGACCCGCTCCCGCCCCTCCGCCGCCGCCTTGTCCGGCAGCCCGACCACCAGGAATTTCGGCAGGCCCGCGGCGATCTGCACCTGCACCTCGACGGCGCGCGCCTCGAGCCCCAGAAACGCAACCGTGGCGACTTGCGCGACCATCTAAGCCCCCGACAAACCTGTCACTTTCCATCCATTTCGGAGGAAAACACATTCATTTTGAATAGGTCTCGCGTGGATGTCGAGCTAAAGGACAACGAATGTTGCAAATCCGGAAGTAGTTTTCCAAACCAGACCTTGGCTGCAGCTCGGGCATTTCGAATGAAGATGATGCGGGGTAGCCAAATTTCCTGCCCAGCGGCAGGGCTGATAATTCTTGGCCTTGGCGGCGCTTCGCCGGCATGGGGGCAAACGCGGCCTTCATCGACACCAACTGCACCTCCGCCTGCTGCCCGGAATGCTTCGCAGGACAACGAGATCGTCGTCGTTGCGAACCCATCTCAGCGTTCGTCGATCGACCGGACCACTTATGTCGTGCGTGATACCGCCGAGGCGCGAAGCTCGAACGTTCTGGAAGTCCTCGATCGGGTTCCATCCCTTGAAGTGACGATCAACGGGCAGATTCGCATGCTCGGCCGGAACGGCGTCCGCATCCAGATTGACGGCCAGGAGGTTTCCAATCCGCAACTCGTGCTGCGCAATACGCAGGGGTCCCAGGTCGAACGGATCGAGGTCGTCTCCAACCCGTCCGCGCAATTCTCCGCTTCGGGGACGGGTGGCATCGTGAACATCATCCTGCGGCGGTCTTTCGCATCCGGGGTCGGCGGCTCCGCAACCGCCACCGCCGGAAGTTACGGCGCCTACACGCTCAGGCTGTCCCCAAACTGGACCCGCGGCCCCTTCACGTTGACGGGCAGCGTGGCCCAGTACCGATCCGTATCGCCCAGCGAATTCGGAACAACCCGCACTGTGCTCGCACCCAATGGCGCCATCCTCGGCGGAAGCTCCGAGAGCGGGAACAGCCGCAGCGTCACGAATGGTGTGACCGGGAATATGACCGCCATCTATCGGCCGGCCGCCGGCCAGAGCCTCACGTTCTCCGGCAGGACAACCCATAGCAATGGCGAGTCTTTGGGCCGCTCGCGGCTGGAAACCTCTCTGAACCCCGGCAACGTCGTGACGCAGGTGGAGACCGGAACGGGCGGCTTCGATAACCGCGATCTGCAATTCGATTACAAGCGGGAGGTTGGTCGGCCAGGAGAGTCGATGACCCTTTCGGTCGCGCGCTCCGATGGCCATTCAGTGTTCGACACAACCGAAGCCGCCGACTCAGCGCTGCTGGGGCCAGCAGTCTTTGCTTCTCGATGGGACTTCTCGACTCATACCACCACGGCAAAGCTGGACTATCTGCTGCCGCTCGACAGCCAGCGCCGATTGGCGTTCGGCGGGTCGCTCCAGCATTCCCGCGAGGACAACGTTTTTGAAGCGGCAGGCCGGCTACCGCTGACCGGCGATCCAGTTTCGAGCCTTTCGGTGATCGGCGGAGGCTTTACGGAGAAAACCGCCTACCTCACCTACCAGTTTCCCTGGCAGGGGTTCACGATCTTGGGAGGACTCAGAATTGAGGGCCGAAGCTACGACGTGGACGGAACTACCGGCCGGGCGCTGCACGGCGCCCACCTATTTCCGAGCCTCTTTCTGGAGCGGCGACTGACATCCAGACTGGTCACCGTGCTGAGCTATTCCCGTCGCATATCCTGGCCTGGCATATCCGACCTGTCCCCCTCGCTTCGCGTTTTCGATTCTACCAGCGCGAGCGTCGGAAACCCGTCGCTGCGGCCAAACCTGATCGATTCGTTCGAGTTCAAATTGAGCGCGCAACTTGCCAGCCAGAATCTCGAGTTTGTGGCATTCGCTCGTCAAACCGCGGGCAACCGTTCCTCCTTTCAGGAGCTGGATGGCAACGGTGTTCTGGTCAGCCGGCAGGTGAATCTTGGCACCGCGACGTCGCGCGGCGTCGCCGCTAGCCTGAGAGGTCCGCTTGGCGGCGGCTTGAGTTATGCTGTGGACGGATATCTTTCCGACGAACAGATCGACAACCCAGGCGCACTGGGGGCGTTTGCGCAGACCGGTATCAAATATGGCGCCTCAACGACCTTGGAATATCGGGATGGGCCGGACGGCAGTCCCCATTCAGACCACGTCGAGATAAATCTTCGCTACACCGGGCCCTCGCGCGCGGGTTTTGCCAGAGATAACGACTATGTTTCCAGCGCCGCGAAATGGTCGCACAGCTGGACCACCCGGCTCTCTTCGATCGTGTCTGTGTCGGAGTTTCTCGATCCGCGAGACCGGCTGTCCCGATCGGTCTCTGACACGACCACTTCGCGGAATTTCAGCCGAGCGGGTGGTCCGCGCGTCACCTTCTCACTCACCTTCAACCTGCCCCCGTCGCGGCACTGAGCATCCGGGATCGACTAGCGCGGATTGCACTTTCCCCCACCATTCCCACATCATGGCCATGGCGACACGTCGCAAGAAATCCATCCTGGTCCGGCAGATCCTGTTCTTCGCCGGCATCCTGCTGATCATCGTCTCCCCTCTCGTCGGCGCGATTCCCGGGCCGGGCGGGGTCTTCGTCTTCGCTGCCGGTCTGGCCTTGATCCTCCAGAACAGCGAATGGGCGAAGCGGCTCTATGTCCGCTTCAAGCGCAGGCATCCGAACAAGGGCCGCTGGGCCGACTGGGGCCTGCGCCGCCTCAGCGCCCGCCGCCGCGAGGCACGGCTGAAGCAGACGCAAATAGGCGCTGGCAATGCGTCCGTCTCCGATTGACTTTCATGGCGCGCTTCCCTATCCGCGCCACCAACGAGGCCGCCTGTTACGGCGGCCTTCTTCTTTAGACTTCGATTTACGAGGAATGAGCGATGAAGCGCACCTTCCAGCCGAGCAATCTCGTGCGCAAGCGCCGGCACGGCTTCCGGACCCGGTCCGCCACGGTCGGCGGGCGCAAGGTTCTGGCCGCGCGCCGTGCCCGCGGCCGCAAGAAGCTGTCGGCCTAAGCCCGCACAAAATCGGCAAGCTCAGCCGTCGCGCGGATTTCCTCGCGGCGAACGGCGCCTTGCGCGCGCCCATGCCGGGCTTCGTCCTCCTCGTCCGCCCGCGCAATGACGGCGATCCGGCGATGCGCCTCGGCCTCACCGTCTCCAAGAAGGTCGGCAACGCCGTCACCCGCAACCGCATGAAGCGTCGCTTCCGCGAACTGGCCCGGGCGATTCTCCCCGAGGCCGGCCATGCCGGCGCCGACCATGTCCTGATCGGCCGCCAGAATGGGATCGAGCGGGACTATGCCCTGCTCGCGGACGAACTGCGGAAGGCTTTGGCGAAATTGAAGGGAAAAACCGTTCGGGCTGAGCCTGTCGAAGCCCTGCCCTTCTCTTTGTCCGAAAAGAAGGACAGCCCTTCGACAAGCTCAGGGCGAACGGATTCGGCGCACTCATGATCGCGAAGCTCTTGATTCTCGTCGCGCGCGGCTGGCAGCTGGGGCCGTCCCGCATCCTGCCGCCGAGCTGCCGGTTCACGCCGAGTTGCTCGGCCTATGCAATCACCGCTCTTTCCCGCTATGGCGCGCTGCGCGGGAGCTGGCTGGCGGCCCGCCGTCTCTGTCGTTGCCACCCCTGGGGGGGATCCGGCCACGATCCTGTACCCCTGAAGACCGGACCTGTGAGGGAAGATTAAGTGAACGACAATCGCAACATGATCCTCGCGATCGTCCTGTCGGCATTGGTTTTGTTCGGCTGGAGCGCAATCACCAATTATTACTTCCCGACGCCGCAGCCGACGACGAATCAGAGCGCGGCCGCGAACCAGGTGCAGGCGAACGGCCAGGCGCCGGCGGCCCAGCCTCAGGCCAGCCCGGCCGCGACCACCCCGCTTCCGACCCGCGACCGCAACCTCGTCCTCGCCCAGAGCGCCGCCGAGCGCGTCCGCATCGAGACGCCTTTGCTGCGCGGTTCGCTCAGCCTGCGCGGCGCGCGCGTCGACGACCTCGTGCTGCTTCGCCACCATGAGGGGATTTCGTCCAATTCGCCGCCGGTCCGCCTCTTCTCGCCGGTCGGAACGCCCAACGCATATTATGCCAGCTTCGGCTGGAGCGGCCCGGCGAGCACCGATGCCCTGCGCCCCAAGGCCGACACGCTCTGGACCGCGAACGGCGGCCCGGCGCTTACCCCCACCACCCCGGTCACGCTCAGCTGGAATAACGGGCAGGGGCAGATCTATCAGATCGTCCTCAGCATCGACGACGGCTATCTGATCAGCGCCGAACAGACCGTGTTCAACCGCGGCGCACCGCTCAGCCTCGCCGCTAATGCCCTCGTGAACCGGGTGGGCGCCAGCCACGATCCCTCGACCTGGCAGAGCCATATCGGCCCGGTCGGCGTGTTCAATGGCTCCGCCAACTACGACAATAAGTACGACACCGTCGCCCAGGCGGCGAATCGCACGGTCGATAATAACAGCCATGGCGGCTGGCTCGGCTTCACCGACAAATATTGGCTGGCGGCAATCGTCCCCAACCAGCAGTCCAACGTCACCACCGCCTTCCGGCACCTGGATGGCGACGCCTATCAGGCCGATTACGCCAACCAGCAGCGCGAGGTCGGCACCGGCCAGTCGATGCGCAACACCGCCTCGCTCTTCGCCGGCGCCAAGGAAATCCACTTCCTCAATCTCTACACGCGGCAGCTCGGCACCGATCTCGCCCGCGCGATCGACTGGGGCTGGTTCGACTTCATCATGAAGCCGATCTTCTGGTGGCTCACCACCCTCTTCTCCTTGTTCGGCAATTTCGGCCTGGCGATCATCTTCCTGACGATCACCGTCCGCCTGATCCTCTTCCCGCTCGCCCAGAAGCAGTTCAGCTCGATGGCGAAAATGAAAATCCTGCAGCCGAAGATGAAGGCGCTCCAGGAGCGCTACAAGGACGACAAACCGCGCCTCCAGCAGGAGACGATGAAGATGTACAAGGAGGAGCAGGTCAATCCGATGGCCGGCTGCCTGCCCATCTTCCTGCAGATCCCGGTCTTCTACGCCCTCTACAAGGTGCTGATGGTCTCGGTGGAGATGCGCCACCAGCCCTTCATCGGCTGGATCCACGATCTCACCGCGCCCGATCCGGTGACCCCGGTCAACCTGTTCGGCCTGCTGCCCTTCACCCCGCCCGGCATCCTCGCCATCGGCATCCTGCCGATCCTGGTGGGCGTCACCATGTGGCTGCAGCAGAAGATGAACTCGGCGCCGATGGATCCGACGCAGCAGAAGATCTTCGCCTGGATGCCTTGGATCCTGATGTTCATCATGGCGCCCTTCGCGGCCGGCTTCCAGGTCTACTGGGTCACCAACAACCTGCTCTCGATCCTGCAGATCTGGTTCCTGAACCGAAAGCTGGGGATGAACGCGCCACCGGCCCCGGTCGCAATGGCCTCGCCGGCCCCGCCGTCGCCCTCGCCAAAGGGGCGGCAGCGCCCGCGCAAGAAATGAGCGCTGACGAAATGGAACTTGAGGAGGCGGCCCGGAAGCTCTTTTCCGGGCCGGCCACCTTCCTGAAGTCCGCCCCCGAGCTGAAGTTCCTGCCCGATGCGACGGTGCCGGAAATCGCCTTCGCGGGCCGTTCCAATGTCGGCAAATCTTCCTTGCTCAACAAGCTCACCAACCGCTCCAGCCTCGCCCGCACGTCCAACACCCCGGGCCGCACGCAGGAGCTGAACTTCTTCGAGATCGGCGATCCGATCCGCCTGCGCCTCGTCGACATGCCCGGCTACGGCTTCGCCAAGGCGCCCAAGGATGTCGCGAAGAAATGGCGCTTCCTGGTCAACGATTATCTGCGTGGCCGCCAGGTGCTGAAGCGCGCCCTCGTCCTGATCGATTCCCGCCATGGCGTGAAAGAGATCGACCGCGAGATCATGAAGATGCTGGACGACGCCGCCGTCTCCTACCGCATCGTCCTCACCAAGGCCGACAAGATCAAGGCGTCCGAGCTGGAAGCCGTCCAGGCCGCGACCGAAGCCGAAGCCCGTAAGCGCCCCGCCGCCCATCCCGAGGTCATCGCCACCTCCAGCGAAGGCGGCCTCGGCATGGACCGCCTGCGCGCGGCGGTGCTAGAGGCGGCGGACTCGTAAACGACGAAGGACGGCGCCTTGCTCAAGCTCATCATCGGCAACAAGGCCTATTCCTCCTGGTCGCTGCGCGGCTGGCTGGCGGTCAAGCATAGCGGCCTGATGTTCGAGGAAATCACCGTCCCGATGTTCGACGAGGCGTGGGACAAGCGCACCGAAGGTGACGAATTCGCACCCTCGGGCGGCAAGGTGCCGATCCTGTGGGACGACCAGACCGTGATCTGGGACAGCCTCGCGATCGTCGAATGGCTGGCGGACAAGACCGACCGCGCCCGCTACTGGCCGCGCGACGACACCGCCCGCGGCATGGCCCGCTCGATGGCGGCGGAGATGCATTCGGGCTACCCGAACCTCCGACGAGAACTGGGCATGAATGTCCGCAAGCAATTCCCGACCCGCGAGCTCAAGGAGCCGGTCAAGTCGGAGGTGCTCCGCATTCTCGAGCTCTGGGCCCAGGCCCGCGCCCGTCACGGCACCGGCGGCCCTTACCTCTTCGGCGATTTCGGCGCGGTCGACATCATGTTCGCGCCCGTCGTCACCCGCTTCGTCACCTACTCCGTCCCCGTCCCCCGCTTCGCCGCGGCCTATATGGAGACGATCCTCGACCATGCCTGGATGAAGGAATGGATCGAGGCCGCGCAGGAAGAGCCCTGGGTGATCGAGCAATACGAAACTCCCCAAGGCTGAGCCTCGTCAGTACGCCGTCCCGTCTTTTCGGGTGAACCTGTTGTTCGCCATGTCGAAATGCAGGTCCACGTCGGGATAATGGCAATCGCCCTCCCCGATCTGGCAATCCATCGCGAGGAAGACGCAGGGTCTGTCGCTCCTGTTCACGAGCCGATGGCCGTTCGCCACGTCCTTCGGAAAAGTCGCGCAATCGCCCGGCCCCAGCACGGTCTCGCCCTCGTCCTCGACCAGCACCGCCTCGCCCTCCAGCACGACGAGGAACTCGTCGATGCCATTGTGCCAGTGCCGCTGGCTGGAGACTCCTCCGGGGTCGAGCACGACATGACTGACGCCAAGCTGGGTCAGCCCGCCCGCCGCTCCGATCCGCCTATAATGCCGCCCGCCCCTCCGCCGCATAAGGCATCGGGTAACCGGTGCGGTTGGTCTGTTCGACCGCGTCGATGTCGAGCTTCGGCATTTCATTCCTCCCGCTGGCGATGCTAGGCCGGGCGCATGACAGCCGCAATCGATCCCGTCGCCCTCGCCTCCCGCCTCATCGCCTGCCGGAGCATCACCCCCTCGCAGGGCGAAGTGTTCGACGTGCTGGAGGAAGCCCTCGTCGCCATCGGCTTCGAGGTCCACCGCTTCGTCACCGGCGAGGCGCCGGACGGGCCGGTCGAGAATCTCTACGCCTCGCGCGGCAGCGGATCCCCGCATTTCGGCTTCGCCGGTCATCTCGACGTCGTGCCGCCGGGCGAGGGCTGGCAGACCGATCCCTTCGTGCCGACCATCCAGGGCGACATCCTCTACGGGCGCGGGTCGGTGGACATGAAGGGCGGGATCGCCGCCTTCGTCGCTGCGGCTTCCGAGACGGAGCATCAGGGCACGATCAGCCTGATCATCACCGGCGACGAGGAAGGCCCCGCCACTTACGGCACCCCAGTGCTCATGGAGTGGATGGCCGAGCGCGGGATCAAGCCGGACATGATCCTTATCGGCGAGCCGACCTCCGAGGCCCGGCTTGGAGACATCGTGAAGATCGGCCGACGCGGCTCCGTGAACATGTGGGTGACCGTCCCCGGCACGCAGGGCCATGTCGCCTATCCGCACCGCGCCGAAAACCCGATCCCCAATCTCGCCAGCGTGATCCTCGCGCTGGAGACGCTCGACCTGGACGACGGCAATGACGCCTTCCAGCCGTCCAATCTGGAGATCACGGCGATCGACACCGCGACGCACGCCACCAACGTCATCCCGGCCTGGGCCCGCGCCCAGCTCAACATCCGCTTCAACAACCTCCAGCGCGGCGAGGATCTGGTCGAACTGGTCCGCCGCACCGCCGCCGAAGCCGCGCCCGGCGCTACCGTCGAGGCAAAGATTTCCGGCGAGGCGTTCCTGACCCCGCCCGGGCCGATCTACGACATCGTCTCCGCCGCGATCGAGGCCGAGACCGGCATCGCCCCCCAACTCTCCACCCATGGCGGCACTTCGGACGGCCGCTATCTGATCGCGCTCTGCCCGGTGGTGGATTTCGGCCTGCCCAATGCAACGATGCACAAGCTGGACGAGGCGGCAGCGGTCGAGGACCTCCGCGCGCTCAGCCGGATCTACAAAAGGGTGATCGAGGCAGCGCTGGGTTAACTCCCCTCCCTGAAAGGGAGGGGCCGGGGGTGGGTAGCGCCGTCAGGCGCTCCAGAATGCTCGCTCCGCTCGACCCACCCCTAACCCCTCCCTTGGAGGGAGGGGGAGTCAGCGCCGCCGTCTCAACACGATATACAACGCCCCTGCCCCGCCATGGCGCGGGCTTGCGCTCCGCACCGCCGCAATATCCCCGGCATAAGGCGAGGCGGCCAGCCAGTCGCCCACCGCCGCCCGTATCGCCCCACGCCCCGCGCGCTCCTTCGATGGCGGCTTGCCGGTGATCAGCAGCAGCACGCGCGCGCCTGCCGCCACCGCTTCGCCGAGCTTGCGGTCCAGCAGCTCATACGCGGTCGCCAGGTTGTGCCCGTGCAGGTCGAGGCTCCGATCCGGCTGGACCAAGCCCTTGGCCAGCCTCCTGTCCCAGCTCCCGTCGAGCGTCGTACCCGGCACTGCCGTCTTCGCCGGCGTCACGGCCTTCGGCCTCGCGGCGGCCTTGGCGACAGGTTTGGCGTCAGGGACCGGCGCGGCCGCCGCCTCCGGCAGCGCGCCGTGCAGCGGTGTCACGCTTTCGACGACGCGGCGCCAGAGCGCCGCTTCCTCAGGGCTGAGCCGGCGTACCATTGCTCTGGGCCCGGCTCTGGATCCGCGCCAGCGCGCCGCGCGGCAGCAGAAGCACTGCCCGCCCGCGCGAGGCCATCGCGCCGGCGATCGAGGCGGCCTCCTCGCCTGCGCCCCAGAAGGTGTCGACCCGGTTCGGGCCGGTGATCGCGCCGCCAATATCCTGGGCGATCCACAGACCATTGGCCCGCGCATTGTCCATGTCGAAAAGCAGGATCGGCGCGCCGAGCGGGACGAACTTGGGGTCGGCGGCGACCGTGGCGAAAGGCGTCACCGGGATGTTCAGCCCGCCGAGCGGGCCCGGCCCGGTCAGCTCGCGGAAGAAGATGTAGCTCGGATTTTCCTGCATCAGCTGGGCGCCGCGCGCCGGATCGGCGGCGATCCACTCCCTGATCTTCTGCATGGTGACCGGCGGCGGGACGAGCCCGCGCGCGCGGAGCAGCCGCCCGATCGCGACATATTGCCGGCCATTCTGGCTGGCATAGCCGATCCGGATCACGCCGCCGTCAGGCAGCCTGACCCGCCCGGAGCCCTGGACGTGCAGGAAGAAAAGGTCGGTCGGGTCCGCCGCATAGGCGATCTCCAGCCCCCGCCCGGCCAGCGCCCCGTGCTCGATCTCCGCGCGGTCGTAATAAGGGACGTAATTGCCGCTCTCATCGATCCGGCCCCGGCCCCGCGCGCCAGTCTGCGGATTGGCTTCGCGCAAATCCTCCGGGCGCCGGTAAATCGGCACCTCGCAGCCCGGCTGGCGGGTGCGGCAACCCCTGATCTCGGGCTCGTAATAACCGGTCGAGAAAGCGGCGCCGTCGCCGACCACGACAGGCTCGAAATTGCGCACGAAGAAACGGGCCATCGCGGCGGGATCGGTCAGCTCCGGGCCGGCGCAGACCTCGCGCCAGTCCGCCGGCTGGGCCAGCCCGCTCACGTCCGGCCGCGTCGTGACCGACGGGCAGGACAGACGGAAGGCGGCATAAGCGCGCGCCGCTGCCGCGGGCTCGAGCCGTACCGGCGGTCCCGCCTGCACGCCCGCCGCCAGCGCGTTCGCGAAGGTCGTCGGTGGTGGTGGAAGCCCAGGTGCAGGCGCTGGCGAAGGCGGCACAGGCGCTGGCGCCGGCAATGGCGCGGATGGCACCGGCGCCGCGGGCGGCGGCACATGGGCGCAGCCGCTCGCCGCCAGAATCAAACCAGTAAGAAGTAGGAGACGCCGCCTCACGCGGCTTCGTCGGTCTCGACGAGGCGCCAGTTCGGGTCGCGGCTCTTGAGGTCGCGCTGGAACGTCCAGAGGTCCTTGGTCGGCACCGCGTCGGTCATCGAGCCGGCGACGACCTCGCCCGCCTTGTTGCGGGTGACGGCGGCGATGAAGGCGTCGAAGCGAACCTCGATCTCGGCGGTCTTGCCGGAGAGCTTGGCGTCCTCAATCGTCGCGCGCTCGATCCCGACCAGCCGGTTCTCCACCGTCTCGCCGGCGGCCTCGCGGGCGTCGATCGCTTCCTCGAAGGCGCCGCGGACGCTGTCATTGGCGAGGTGGGTCAGCTGCTCGCGGTCGCCTTTCCAGAAGGCTTCCAGCGTCATCCGGTAGGCGGCCTGCGCGCCCTCGATGAAGCGGGCGACGTCGAAATTCGGGTCGGCGGCGATGATCGCGCCGATGCCGGCGGCGGCGCCCTTGTCATAGGCGAGCCCGCTCGGCTCGGCCGCATTAACTGGCACGTCGGCGACGGGGGCGAGCGGCTTCTTCGTCTCGGGCGCCGCCTCGGGGCGGATCACCGGCTGCTGCTCATGGCCTGTCCTCTGCCCGAGTACGGCATACAGCCTGAGCCCGACAAAGAGGGCGATCATGGCCAAGAGGACGATCTCGACGGTCAACCAAATTCTCCCGGAAGCTCTTTCCTACATAGGCCCGATGATGCGCACTTTCAAATAAGCATTAAACATGAACGAACCATGGGCGTTGATGTTGCGCCGTGCCTATGCGCCTGCTACCCGCCCGCTCGACCGTGGCGGCAAGCCGCCGCCTCCTCGATCACTCCTGTTTCGAAAGACGATCATCATGGCCGACGACGCCTCCGTTCCCGATTTCATCGATCCCGCCGCTGCCGACGGCAATGACGGCCTGCCGCAGGTCGGCATCCTCGCCCAATATGTGAAGGATCTCAGCTTCGAAAATCCGAACGCGCCGGCGGTCTTCCAGTGGCAGAGTCAGCCGCAGATGGACGTGCAGGTCAATATCGGCGTGGCCGGCGTCGGCGACGGCGTGCACGAGGTGGTGCTGAAGATCGAGGTCGAGGCGAAGGCAAATGAGGGCGTCGCCTTCCGCGTCGAGACGCTCTACGCGGGCCTGTTCGCGCTCCGCAACATTCCCGACGAGCAGCTGCAACCCTTCCTCCTCGCCGAGGCGCCGCGCCTGCTCTTTCCCTTCGCCCGCCAGATCGTCTCCGGTGCGGTGACCGACGGTGGCTTCCCGCCCTTGCTGCTCGACCCGATCGACTTCGGCGGCCTCTACATGCAGAGCGCCGCGCAGCAGCAGGCGGACCTCACCGGCGGCCAGGCCGGCGATCCCGGCCAGGCCTGACCCTTCGACAGGGACTGTCCCCGCATGGTGACAGTCCCTATTGCAGGGGCCGGGAGGGGCTATCCCGCATGAATCTCGTCCGATCCTTTTCCTCGATCGGCATTCTCACCCTGATCAGCCGGGTGCTCGGCTTCGTGCGCGATATGCTGATGGCGCGCTTCCTCGGCGCCGGCTTCGCCTCCGACGCCTTCCTGATCGCCTTCCGCCTGCCCAACATGTTCCGCGCGCTCTTCGCCGAGGGCGCCTTCGCCTCCGCCTTCGTGCCCTCGTTTAACCGCAAGGTCGGCGAGGATGGCGGCAAGCTGGACCGCGCCTTGCGCTTCAGCGAGGACGCGCTCGCCATCCTCCTGCCCTTCCTGATCCTGTTCACCGGCCTGCTGATGATCCTCGCCGGCCCCGCCGTGCTGCTGCTTTCCGGCGGCTTCAACCAGGTGACGCCCGCCCAGTTCGCCTTCGCCACCGAGCTCGCCCGGATCACCTTTCCCTATCTGCTCTTCATCAGCCTCGTCTCCCTGCTCGGCGGCATCCTGAACAGCCTCAACCGCTTCTGGGTGAACGCGGCGGCGCCGATCCTCCTCAATCTCACCCTGATCGTCGCCCTGATGTTCTTCCACGGCCCGGACGATTACGGCACCGCGCGCGCCCAGGCCTGGGGCGTCACCATCTCCGGCGTCCTGCAATTCCTCTGGCTCTGGCTCGCCTGCCGCCAGGCCGGCGTGAAGCTGCGCTTGCGCATGCCGAAGCTCAACGATGACGTGAAGCAGCTCCTGAAATTGATCTGGCCCGCCGCGGCCGGCGCCGGCGCGATGCAGATCAACCTCGTCGTCTCGACCATGCTCGCCGCCCGCTTCCTCGACTCGGGCTCGGTCTCCTACATCTACTACGCGGACCGGCTGAACCAGCTCCCGCTCGGCCTGATCGGGATCGGCCTCGGCACCGTCCTCCTCCCCACCATCTCGCGCCTGCTCGGCAGCGGCGACGAGCGCGGGGCGATGGATTTCCAGAAGAAAGGCCTGCAGCTCGCCTTGTTCCTGGCCCTCCCCGCCACCGCCGCCCTGATCGTTGGCGCCGAGCCGATCATCCGGGGCCTGCTCCAATATGGCGCCTTCACCGCCCAGGATTCGATCAACACATCCTGGGCGCTCGCCGCTTTCTCGGTCGGCTGTCCCGCTTACATCCTGACCAAGGTGCTGACCCCCGGCTTTCACGCCCGCTCGGACATGAAGACGCCGCTCAAATTCGCCTTGGTCTCGATGGCGGTGAACCTGGCCCTGAACCTGATCCTGATCTGGCCGCTCAAGCATATCGGTCCGCCGCTCGCGACCGCCATCGCCTCCTGGGTCAACGTCACCTTGCTCTATCTCACTTTGCGCAAGCGCGGCCATTTCGAGATGGACCGGGCGCTCTTCAGCCACATCGTCCGGCTCGCCATCGCCGCCTTGCTGATGGCCGCCGCTTTGTTCGCCGCGACCCCCTTCATCCAGCCCTTCCTCGGCGGCAATTTCGAGCATCGGGTGCTGGGGCTGGCGCTGCTGGTTGGCGGCGGCTTTCTCGTCTACACGCTGGCCGCTCTCGTCACCCGCGCCTATTCGCTCCACGACTTCCTGCAGTTCACGCGGATCATCAAGCTCGTGGACGGCCTGGCGCGGGTCCGGGGCATGCTCCGGCCGAAAAAGAAAGACTGAGGAACCACAAGCATGCGCCCCACGATGCGAATAGTCTCCGGCATCCAGCCCACCGGCAATCTCCATCTCGGCAATTATCTCGGCGCGATCCGGCGCTGGGTGCGCATGCAGCACGAGGCCGAGTGCCTGATCTTCCTCGCCGATCTCCACTCGCTGAGCGACTATATCCCGGCCGACGAGCGCCGCCGCAACGTCCACGAAATGGCCGCCTCGCTCATCGCCTGCGGCATCGATCCGGACGTCGCCGTGCTTTACAACCAGGCGCGCATCCCCGCCCATGCCGAGCTCTGCTGGCTGCTGAACGGCACCGCCCGGATGGGCTGGCTGAACCGCATGACCCAGTGGAAGGACAAGGCCGGCAAGAATCGCGAAGGCGCCTCGGTCGCCTTGTTCGACTATCCGGTGCTGCAGGCCGCCGACGTCCTCCTCTACCAGGCGACGCACGTGCCCGTAGGCGAGGACCAGAAGCAGCATCTGGAGCTGGCCCGCGACATCGCCCAGAAATTCAACACGGACACCGGGGCCGAGCTCTTCACCCTGCCCGAGCCCCTGATCGGCGAGACCGCCGCGCGGATCATGTCGCTCCGTGACGGCAGTGCCAAAATGTCCAAGTCCGATCCGTCTGACCAGAGCCGCATCAACCTCGCCGACGAGAGCGACGCGATCGCCCAGAAGATCCGCAAGGCGAAGACCGACCCGGAGCCCCTGCCGGACAGCACCGACGGCCTCGAAGGCCGCCCCGAGGCGCTGAACCTCGTCACCATCTTCGCCGCGCTCACCGACCGGACCAACCAGTCGGTTCTCGACGAATATGCCGGCCAGGGCTTCGGCCAGTTCAAGCCCGCTTTGGCCGATCTGGTGGTCGAAACCGTCGCCCCGATCCGCGCCCGCCTCAAGGACTTCGACGCGCATCCGGAGGCGCTGGAGGCGATCCTGGAAAAAGGCTCGGCCAAGGCGGAGGCGCTGGCGGCGCCGACGCTCGAGGCAGCCTATCAGGCGCTCGGGCTGCGCTGAACGGGCAGCGGCGACGGGTTGGAAGCAAAGCCGCAGCTCAGCTCCTGGACCACGTTGAACATCCGCTGGTCGCGCTGTCCCTCGCGCTGGGGCCGATGCAGATTGCCCGGCAGCAAGGGTTCGCGCCGGTAGCCGATCGTGCAGGTGTTGCCCACCTCCGGCATATATTGGTGCTGGCTCATCCAGAGCACGTACAGGCGCTGCGTCTGGCCGTTCGGCAGCACGACGTCGAAATCCCGGTAGACCGCGAACACCCCGGAATCGGCGGCAGCGGGCGACACTTGGGTGACGCGCGCATTCTCCAGCCAGAGCAACGGCGCTGCCGGCGGCGGCTGCGCGGTGGTGAGCATGGCGGCGAGGAGGAGCGGCGCAAGCATAGCCCCTCGTCCCATCCCCAGATTGAAGCCGGGATGAACGGCACAAAAGGAAGGCCCTCACCCTGCCCTCTCCCGCCTGCGGGAGAGGGTTCGATGGGGAATCGCCGGCCTGCCCCTTCTCCCGCCTGCGGGAGAAGGTTGGGATGAGGGTCTTCTTCTTCGACGGGCAACACGGCCCACCCGTAAACCACTGGTTCAGCGGAACTTTGTAAAACCCGCCAAGTTATTCTATATTCAGGACAAAGCCCGCCTTCCCCCTGAGCGGGCTTTCGACGCAGAGGCAACCGCCATGTCATTCAAGAGACTGCTCATTTCGCTCGCCGCTCCGGCGGCGTTCCTCACCCTTTCCGGCTGCGTGACCGGCCTGCCGACTCAGGTCTCGCGCTTCCAGGCGATGCCGGCCCCGGCCGGGCAGAGCTTCTTCATCCGCGCCGCCGACCGCGAGAAGAATGGCGGGCTCGAGTTCAGCCAATATGCCAACCTCGTCCGCGACAATCTCGCCCGGCTCGGCTATCGCGAGGCCTCCTCCGCCAGCGACGCCGCCCTGATCGTCACCCTCGATTACGGCGTCGATCAGGGCCGCGAGCGCGTCGTCGCCACACCCGATCCGTTCATGGATCCGTGGACCTATCGCGGCTTCGGCCGCCGCCCGTTCTACAGCCGCTTCGGCTATGGCGGCTATGGCGGGCGCTTCCGCGATCCCTTCTTCTGGGGTTGGCACGATCCCTTCTGGGGCGGCTACGACGTCAGCAGCTACACGCTCTACACCTCGTTCCTCGAGATGGACATTCGCCGCGCCAGCGACGGCCAGTCTTTGTTCGAAGGCAAGGCCCAGGCCCGCAGCCAGAGCAACGAGCTGCCGCGACTGGTCCCGAACCTGGTCGAAGCGATGTTCACCGGCTTCCCCGGCAACAATGGCGAGACGGTGCGGATCACCGTGATGCCGGAGCGTCAGGGCCGGCGCTAGGCATCGCAACTCCGAAGTGAAGAAAGGGGCCGGGCGACCGGCCCCTTTTTTTCAGCTCTCCAGCTGCCGCGTCAGCAGGCGGATGTCGGAATCGAGTTCTGGATCCTGCGCCCGGAGCTTCTCGATCTGCCGCACGGCGTGGATCACCGTCGTATGATCCCGCCCGCCGAAGCGGCGGCCGATCTCGGGCAGCGAGCGCGGCGTGAGCTGCTTGGAGAGATACATGGCGACCTGCCGGGGCCGCGCCACCTCGCGGGCCCGCCGCGCCGAGGTCATCTCGGCCTTGCGGATCCGGTAATGGTCGGAGACGCGGGTCTGGATCTCGTCGATCGAGATGCGGCGCTGGTTGGCGCGCAGGATATTGGCCAGCACCTCGCCGACAAAGTCGAGGTCGATCACCCGGTTCTGCATCGTCGCGTAGGCGGCGATCCGGTTGAGCGCCCCCTCCAGCTCGCGGACGTTGGAGCTGATCCTCTTGGCGAGGAACATCACCACGTCGTCCGGCACCTTGACGTCGGGCAGGGCCTCCAGCTTCTTGGTGATGATGTTGAGCCGCAGCTCCAGGTCGGCTGCGTTGATGTCGGCGACCAGGCCCCAGGACAGGCGCGAGAGGATGCGCGGCTCGAGCCCGTCCAGATCCTGCGGCGCGCGGTCGGAGCTGATCACGAAGCGCCGGCCGGCCGAGATGATCTCGTTCATCGTGTGGAAGAATTCTTCCTGGGTCGATTCCTTGCCGGCGATGAACTGGACGTCGTCGATCATCAGCAGGTCGGCGGAGCGCAGCTGCTGCTTGAACTTGAAGGTCTCGTTGGCGCGGAGCGCGGCGAGGAACTCGACGGTGAATTTCTCCGCCGACATGTAGATGATCTTCGCGCGCGGGTGCAGCCGATGGAACTCATGGCCGATGGCGTGCAGCAAGTGGGTCTTGCCGCGGCCCGTGGAGCCATGGAGGAAGAGCGGGTTGAAGGCGACCTTCTCGCTGTTGGCCAGCGTCTGCGCGGCGCTGAACGCGACCTCGTTCGCCTTGCCGACCACGAAATTCTCGAACCGGTAGCGAGGCTCCAGCGCGACCGCGTAGAGGCCGGGCGCCGCCTTCTGCTCCTGGGCGGCCGGCGGCGCCGGGATCTCGACCAGAGCGGCGGTGTTGGGCGCGCCGGGGCCGACGCCGATGCGGATCTGGCGGACCTGCGGGATGCTGGCCTTCCAGGCGAGCGTCAGCCGCTCGGCGAAGTGGGTCTGCACCCAGTCGGCCATGAACTGCGAGGGAAGCTGCAGGCGGAGCGTGCCGCTTTCGGCGTCGAAATCGCCAAGCGCGATCGGGCGGAGCCAGCCGTCAAAAGTCCGGGCGCCGCAGTCGCGACGAAGATTCGCGCGAATCGCTTCCCATGCCGCGGCGATCGCGCCGCCGACGTCCGTCTCCACATCCAGTCCGCTGTCAGCCGCCCTCTGCACCGCGCGCGCACCCCTCTTCCTCTTGGGCCGTCACTGGACGGCTCTCATTTTTCAGCGCAAAATTCCCCCGTGCGGAGAGCCGCCCCCGGCCAGCCGCAGCCACTGTTGATTTTGCTGTGCGCCGACCGGGAGATTCGCCCGGCCAGACCTCCGTTTTGGGACCGGGGCCGGGTGGGATCAAGCTGAAAAAAAACTGTAACGGCAATTAAATATGTTGACGTGGAAAAAATGGCGGAAATCCGTGATCCGCTTCATAATATCCATATAAATAAATATCTTAGCTTCATCGAGGCGTGGCGACGCCTCGCGAATCGCGGGAAATCCTCGACTTTCCCGATCCGTTCCAACAGGCACAAAAAAACCCGCCGGATGGGACCGGCGGGTCGCTTTGTCGGCGCTGTTGAAGCGCTTAGCCGAGAGCGCTCACGCGCTTCGTCAACCGTGACAATTTCCGGGACGCGGTGTTCTTGTGCATGACGCCGCGGGCGACGCCGCGGGCCAGCTCCGGCTGCATGCGGGCGATGGCGGCCTTGGCCTCATCCTTGTTGCCCGCGTCGAGGGCCGATTCGACCTGCTTCACGAACGTGCGGATGCGGCTGACGCGGGCGCCGTTGATCTCGGCCCGCTTCGCGTTGCGAAGGATGCGCTTCTTTGCTTGCGGCGTATTCGCCATCTGTGTGCCTCGTAACTGAAAAGAAAAGGGCGCGGCCTCGCACCGCACCCGCTCAAGGCGCGCCCTCTACGTGGAGAGAGCGTGAAGGTCAAGTCTCAGCGCTGGCATTTCGGGCAGTAGAAGGTCGACCGGCCCGAATCGACCCGGCGCCGAATCGTCGTCGCGCAGCGCGGGCAGGGCAGCCCCTCCCGGCCATAGACCCGCCACTCCTTCGAGAAATAGCCAAGCTCCCCATCCGGCTGCACATAATCCCTGAGCGTCGAGCCGCCCGCGGCGATGGCCTTGGTCAGCACCTCCTTCACCGCGACCACCAGCCGGTCGAGCCGCGGCCTGGCGATATGGCCCCCTGCCCGCCCCGGCGCGATCTGCGCGAGGTTCAGCGCATCGCAGACATAGATGTTGCCAAGCCCCGCCACGATCCGCTGGTCGAGCAGCAGCGCCTTGATCGGCGCCGCCCGCCCCTGCAGCGCTTTCGCCAGAGTGGTCCCGTCAAACGCGTCGCCCAGCGGTTCCGGCCCCATCTTCACGAAGGGGGGATAGCTGCCCATTGCCTCCGTCCGGACGATGTCGAGCGAGCCGAAGCGGCGATGATCGTTGAGCGCCAGCCGCCGCCCCGCATCGGTCTCGATCACCACATGATCGTGCTTGCCGATCTCGGAGGGATCGATCCGCCAATGCCCCGACATGCCGAGATGGACGATCATCGTGTCGCCGCGGTCGGTGTCGATCAGCCCGTATTTCGCCCGCCGCCCGAGCCCGGTCACCACCGCGCCCTGCACCCGCTGGCGCAGGTCCGGCGGGAACGGCCAACGCAGGTCTGCACGGCGCAGCTCGATCGCCTCGATCCTGTGCCCCTCCAGGATCGGGCGCAGGCCGCGCACCGTGGTCTCGACTTCGGGAAGCTCAGGCATGTTCCACCATCCGTCCTCCCCTAGAGCGCTTCCCGCAAAAGTGGAGCCCGGTTTTGCGACAAGGAAGCGCTCCACAAATAATGGACCATTTTCCGAGCCGTCGCGCGGTTTCCACGCAACTCGAAAATGGTCTAGAGCCCGCGGCGATGGACAAGGTCTCTTTCGGTCACGAACAGGTTTCGCCTGAGGAAAAGACGCAACGCGTGCGCGGCGTCTTCTCCAGCGTCGCGCGCCGCTACGACATTATGAACGACCTCATGTCCGCCGGGCAGCATCGCCTGTGGAAGCACGAATTCGTCCGCAAGGTCCGCCCCCGCAAAGGCGAGGCGATTCTCGACATGGCTGGCGGCACCGGCGACATCGCCTTCCGCATGGCCAGGGCCGGGGCGCAGGTGACGGTGGCTGACATCAACCCGGACATGCTCGCGGTCGGCATGGAGCGCGCCGCGCAGCGCCATATCGAAGGCCTGGCCTGGTCCGAGCAGAATGCTGAAGTGCTGAGCTTCGCGGACAAGAGCTTCGATGCCTACACGATCGCCTTCGGCATCCGGAATGTCACCGACATCCCCGCCGCCTTGCGCGAGGCGCATCGCGTGCTGAAGTTCGGCGGCCGCTTCTATTGCCTCGAATTCTCGCAGACCCAATGGCCGGGCTTCGTCACGATCTACGAGACCTATTCTCGCAAGGTTGTGCCGAAGATCGGCAAGGCGGTGGCGAATGACGAGGACAGCTATCGCTATCTGATCGAATCGATCGAGCGCTTTCCCGACATGCCGAGCTTTGCGCGGATGATCGGGCAGGCCGGCTTCGGCAATGTGAAGGCCGAGCCGATCCTCGGCGGCCTCGTCGCCATCCATTCGGGCTGGAAGATTTGAGCGTGCTTGTAACAGTCGCGGCTCCAGCCCGCTCCCCCACCCGGCCTCCCAAAGGATATCCTGTCGATGGG
>JBGAHY010000023.1:0-55427 GCA_044225925.1 Allosphingosinicella sp. | reverse complement strand
CACCCCCCTCTCCAACCTCTCCCCCACAAGGGGGGAGAGGCTATCCGGCAGTGCCGCGGCGATCGCGGTGAGGACAGCATCAAGACTCCCCAACACCTCGTTGTTCCAGTAGCGAAGCACGCGATAGCCTTCGCCTTCCAGAAAATGGGTGCGCGCCGCATCATAGTCCAGCGCTTCGCCGTGCTGGCTGCCATCGACCTCAACGATCAGGCGACAGCGGTGCGACGCGAAGTCCGCATAATAGGGGCCGAAAGGAACCTGGCACCGGAAACGCGCATCGGCCAGCACGGTGCGCAAGCCGCTCCACAGGGCGCGCTCGGCCGGCGTCATCTCCCGGCGAAGCGCGCGGGCGCGGGCAATGGTCGCCGGCGCCAGATACGGGCTGCTGCGCCTCTTCATCCCTCATCCTCCTCGCGGATGACGCGGCTTTCGACCACGCCGGCTCGGCGGGTCTCGCGGACGGTGCGGGTGCGGTAGACGACCTTGGTGCCGCCGCGGGCGCCGACGCCGAAGACGACGATGCCGAGGAAATAGCCGAAATCGTACCAGCCGCCATTGTTCGGCACCGCATAGACCGCGACCTCCGGCACGAAGAGCGAGACGACCCAGGCGAAGGGGAAGATGAAGCCGTCCCACAGGCCGTGCAGGAAGCCCGGCCCGCCGGCGACGACCGCCGCCGCGCTCTGCCGCGCGCAGGCGGAGAGGGTCGTGGCGAGGCCGAGCATGGCGAGGAGGCGGGCGCGGGTCATGATCCGAAGCTCACCAGGCCGAGGCCGATGGCGGTGAAGATGCCGGCGGCGATGAGGCTGAGCGCCCCCGCCTGGCGATATTGGCCAAGGCCGCGCTCGCCGCGCCCGCGGACGAAGAGAATCACCGAGAGCGCCAGGAAGACGAGGCCGATGACGAACTTGGTCATGTTCACGATGTGCATCGGTATTCGATCTCCCAAGCCTCCTCTCCCGCTTGCGGGAGAGGATTGAGGTGAGGGTCCTTTTCCTTCTGGCCAGCGAACGAGAAGAAGACCCTCACCCTGCCCTCTCCCGCAAGCGGGAGAGGGGAAGCCTTACTGACAGGCCAAGCACTCGTCATAGTCGGTGCTCTGCAGCTCGATCTCGCGCAGGTCCGGCGTGTTGTCGGCCTCGACGCCGCCGGCGAAGCCCGCGCGCTGCACGGACTTGGAGCGGAGATAATAGAGGCTTTTGATGCCGAGCTCCCAGGCGCGGTAGTGGAGCATCAGCAAATCCCATTTGTCGACGTCGGCCGGGATGAACAGGTTCAGCGAGGTGGCCTGGTCGATATAGGGCGTGCGGTCGGCGGCGAGCTCGATCAGCCAGCGCTGGTCGATCTCGAAGCTGGTCTTGAAGACGTCCTTCTCCTCCTGGGTCAGGAAGTCGAGATGCTGGACCGAGCCGCCCCGCTCCAGGATCGTGGACCAGATGCCCTCCGAGTTCTTGCTCTTCTCGGTCAGCAATTTCTCGAGATGCGGGTTGCGGATCGAGGTCGAGCCGCTGAGCGTCTTGTGGGTGTAGATATTGGCCGGGATCGGCTCGATGCAGGCCGAGGTGCCGCCGCAGATGATGCTGATGGAAGCGGTCGGCGCGATCGCCATCTTGCAGCTGAACCGCTCCATCACGCCCTGATCGGCGGCGTCGGGGCAGGCCCCGCGCTCCTTGGCGAGCATCAGGCTCGCTTCATCGACCTGGGCGCGGATATGCTTGAAGATCCGCAGGTTCCAGGACTTGGCCATCGCCCCCTCGAAGGGGAGGCCGCGGGCCTGGAGGAAGGAGTGGAAGCCCATGACGCCGAGGCCGACGCTGCGCTCGCGCTCGGCGGAATAGCGGGCGCGGGCCATCTCGTCCGGGGCGCGGTCGATATAATCCTGCAGGACATTGTCGAGGAAGCGCATCACGTCCTCGATGAAGCCCTTGTCGCCGTTCCACTCGTCCCAGGTCTCGAGGTTGAGCGAGGAGAGGCAGCAGACCGCGGTCCGCTCCTGCCCGTTCTGGTCGGTGCCGGTGGGGAGCGTGATCTCCGAGCAGAGGTTCGAGGTCGTGACCTTGAGGCCGACGTCGCGCTGGTGCTTCGGCATCGACCGGTTCACCTGGTCGATGAAGATGATGTAGGGCTCGCCGGTGGCTAGGCGGGTCTCGACCAGCTTCTGGAAGAGCGAGCGGGCGTCCACGGTGCCGCGCTCCGAGCCGTCCTTCGGGCTTTGCAGCGTCCATTCGCGGCCGTCGCGCACCGCCTCCATGAAGGCGTCGGTGACGAGGACGCCATGGTGGAGGTTCAGCGCCTTGCGGTTGAAGTCGCCCGAGGGTTTGCGGATCTCCAGGAACTCCTCGATCTCCGGGTGGGAGATGTCGAGATAGCAGGCGGCCGAGCCGCGGCGGAGCGAGCCCTGGCTGATGGCGAGGGTCAGCGAGTCCATCACGCGGACGAAGGGGATGATGCCGCTGGTCTTGCCGTTGAGGCCGACAGCCTCGCCGATGCCGCGGACATTGCCCCAATAGGTGCCGATGCCGCCGCCCCGTGCGGCGAGCCAGACATTCTCGTTCCAGGTGCCGACAATGCCTTCGAGGCTGTCGTTGACGCTGTTGAGGTAGCAGCTGATCGGCAGGCCCCGGCCGGTGCCGCCGTTGGAAAGGACCGGGGTGGCCGGCATGAACCAGAGCTTCGAGATATAATCGTAGAGCCGCTGGGCGTGCGCCTGATCGTCGGCATAGGCCGAGGCGACGCGCACGAAGAGATCCTGGAAGGTCTCGCCGGGGAGGAGATAGCGGTCCTGCAGCGTGTCCTTGCCGAAGTCTGTGATCAGCGCATCGCGCGAATGATCGACCTCGACCGGATAGACGATCGGCTTCACCTCGCGGGAATCGGTGTCGCGCGCAGGCTTCGCCGCTTTCGCCTTCCTGGGCGCCTCTGATACGCTCGTCGCCACGTCGGCGGTGCTCACCTCGCTGCTGCCGGACAGGTCCATCACTCTACCCCTCGTTCCTATAACGTTCCAGTGGGACTTTGATCCCATCTAGGCGATTCTTCAGGGGATGGTGCGGCTCATTTCGTCTTGTCCCCGATATCCACAGGACAGACGGTCTCGCTCTCGGCGAACGCCCCCGCCGATTCAGCGCTGCCACAACCACTAGCGGCTCCCCCTGCGAAGCGCCACCATCCATTGTGCCTCAAAACGAGTCCGACGCAATACGGTAAATACCCGTTAACGACTCGCTTCGTCGCATAATATGGGTGCGACGAACCGAATCTTGTAGGGTCTGGACGGCGCCGCGAACCGGGCCGAGGAGAGGCGATGACCAAGTTGCGCGTGAATGCCTTCGGCCTGTCGCTGGACGGCTATGGGGCGGGGCCGAATCAGAACCTCGCCAACCCGATGGGCGCGGGCGGCATGGCGCTCCACCAATGGGTGTTCGGCACCCGCTTCTTCCGCCAGATGCTGGGCCAGGAGGGCGGCGAGACCGGGGTGGACAATGATTTCGCCGTCAAGGGCTTCGACAATCTCGGCGCCTGGATCCTGGGCCGCAACATGTTCGGGCCGGTGCGCGGGCCCTGGCCGGACGGAGAGTGGAAGGGCTGGTGGGGCGACACGCCGCCTTATCACTGCCCGGTCTTCGTGCTGACCCGATATGCGCGGGAGCCGCTGGAGATGGCGGGCGGCACGACCTTTCACTTCGTCACCGGCGGGATTCACGAGGCGTGGGCGCGGGCGCAGGACGCGGCGGGCGGCAAGGATGTCCGGCTCGGCGGCGGCGTCGCGACGGTGCGGGAATATCTTGAGGCGCAGATCCTCGACACCTTGCACCTCGCCATGGTGCCGGCCCTGCTCGGCAAGGGCGAGAGCCTGTTCGCCGGGCTGGACCTCCCGGCGCTGAACTATCGGGTCGCGCAGGTTGTCCCGGGCGAAGGGGCGACACACATCATGCTGTCCAAGGCGCGCTCCTAGAATCGCCGAAACGAAGAGTCGGTGCGCCATCCGGAGACTCCCGGTCCGGGCGCAGATTGACTCTTCTCACGGCGCAGCAAACACTCGCGGCTTCTTCGAGGAGTCGCCTTATGGCCGCTTATGCCGTCGAGTTCGTGACCCGCTATGACGGGCTCGTCATCGCCAGCTTTCCGGATCTGCCCGGCGTCTCCGCGCTGGGCCGCGACGACGAGGAGGCGCTTGGCGAAGCCGAGCGGGCGCTGGCCGAGCATGCGCGCTCCGGCGAGCCCATGCCGGAGCCGGTGGCGCAGCGCGCGACGATGATCGAGGCGCCTTTGATCGTCGCCGCCTGAGCTTACCGCGCTCGAAAAGCCTCACCTCCCGACGAATTTCGCGGCGCCTTCCCGGAGGCGTTGAATAAACGCGGGCGCGGGTTCATGGGGCGCCCATGCTTTCTCAACGGACGCGGTATACAATCCGGGCCTTGCTCCACCTCGCCGATCATTTCGGCGAAGGGCCGGTGCAGCTGCAGGAGATTGCGCAGGCCCAGAACCTGCCCGCCAAGTTCCTGACCGTGATCCTTTCCCAGATGCGCCGCGCCGGCCTGGTCGAGACGATGCGCGGCCGCGAGGGCGGCTATTGGCTCGCGAGGCCGCCGAGCCAGATCAGCTATGGCGAGATCGTCCGGCTGACCCGCGGCTCGCTCGGGCTGCTGCCCTGCGCCAGCCGGCTCGCCTATGAGCAGTGCAAGAATTGCATCAGCGAGGACCAGTGCCGGCTCCACCGCGCGATGCTGATGGTGCGCGACGAGACCGCCCGCATCCTCGACGGCCTCAGCCTCGCCGACAAGGTCGAGGTCGCCGACCACGTAGAGGCCTGAGCATGACCGCCCGTCATATCGCCGTGATCGGCGGCGGCGCGGCAGGGACGCTGCAGGCGCTCCACCTGAAGCGCGCCGGTGCGGACGTCACCCTGATCGAGCGGGCCCCGGCGGCCGGGCGCGGCGTCGCCTACGGCACGACCCGGCCCGAGCATCTGCTCAACGTCCCCGCGCGGCGGATGAGCGCGCTCGCCGACGATCCCGGCCATTTCAGCCGCTGGTTCGCCGACCTGACCGGCGGCACCGAAGAGGATTATGCGCCGCGCATGGTCTATGGCGATTATCTTGCCGGTCTGCTTGCTGAGGCGGGGATCGCGGCGGTCCATGGCGAGGCTGTGGATGTCGAAGACGACGGCGTGCGGCTCGCCGACGGGCGCAGGATCGCGGCCGACGCGGTCGTGGTCGCGCCCGGCAATTTCCGGCCGGCGACGCCGCGCGGGATAGATACTGCGGCGCTGGCAGGGGTCTGGATCGACGATCCGTGGACCGGCGGGCTCGATGGGCTGAAGCCGACCGACGTCGTCATGCTGCTCGGCACCGGGCTCACCGCGGTGGATGTCGCGCTGACGCTGGAGGCGACCGGCTTTCGCGGGCGCGTCGTGGCGCTCTCCCGCCGCGGCCTTGCGCCGCGCGCCCATGGCCTGCGCGAGCCGATCGTGGCGGCGCGCGAGGACCTGGTGCCGTCCTGCACCGCGATGCTGCGCCGGGTGCGGGAGCGGACGAAGGAAGTCGGCTGGCGGAGCGCGGTGCATGAATTGCGCAGCGTCACGCAATGGCTCTGGGGCCAGGCCGATGCGACCGAGCGCCGTCGTTTCCTCAGGCATTTGCGGCCCTGGTGGGACGTGCACCGCCACAAGCTGGCCCCCGCGGTCGGCGCGACGATCGAGACGATGCAGGCCGAGGCGCGGCTGGCCGTTGCCGCCGGTCGGATCGTGTCGATCGAGCGGGTCGAGGGCGGCGCGGAGGTGCACTTCCGTCCGCGCAGTCGCCAGGAGATCGAGCGGCTGCGCGTGGCGCGGATCGTCAATTGCACTGGGCCGGAGGCGGATGTCGCCCATGTCGGCGAGCCCTTGCTGGACGCGTTGCTGGGGTCGGGGCGGATCCGGCAGGACCCCCTCAGCATCGGCGTCGATGTGGATGGCGAATGCCGCGCGATCGGCGCGGACGGGCAGGCGAGCGAGACATTGTCGGTGATCGGCCCGGTGACGCGCGGGACCTTCTGGGAGAGCGTCGCGGTGCCGGACCCGGTAACGCGCAGGTGGCTTCTGGGAGAGCGTCGCGGTGCGGACATCCAGAAGCAGGCGATTCCGGGTCGCTGGAATGACGGGTGGGGACGGACCCAACCCGTCAGATCACGATCCGGAACAAGGCCCCGCCGCCTTCGCGGTCGCCGACGCTGATCGCCCCGCGATGGGCCAGGACGACCTGGCGGGCGAGGCTGAGGCCGACGCCGGTGCCATCCTGCTTGGTGGTGAAGAAGGGCAGGAAGACGTCCTGCTTCAATTTGTCGGGCACGCCGGGGCCATTGTCGGCTATCTCGATCTGCGCGCGCCCTGAGCGGGTGCGGGAGAAGGTCAGCCAGACATGGGGCGCCTCCGCGTGCGCGCGTGCCGCCTGGGCGCCGTTGCGGATCAGGTTGATCAGCACCTGGCTCATCAGGTCCGGATCGGCGTCGAGGGTCGGCAAGCCGTCCTGGACGACGGTGAAGGCGATCCCGGTGGTGCGGTCGCTGGCCTCGAACAGCCGCTCCAGCTCCGCGCCCCAGGCGGCGACGTCGATGGGACGGCGGCGGACTTCGGGCGCGCGGCTGATCTGGCGGTAGCTCTCGACGAAGTGCATCACCCCGTCGGCGCGGCGGGAGAGGGTCTCCACCGCCATGCGCGCGTCGGCGAGATCGGCGTTCTCGCCATGGTCGACGGTCCGCATCAGATCGACCGCGCTGTGGGCGAGGCTGGTGACGGGCGTCATCGAGTTCATGATCTCGTGGGTGAGGACGCGGATCAGGTCGCTCTGCGCGGCGATCTCGATCGCGTTCAATTCGCCCTGGATCGGCTGCACCGCGACGACGCGGACGAGGCCGCCGAGCCGGTGCACGATTGCGGCGCTGACCAGCATGGTCTGGGGCACGCCGTCGGTGACCACGGGCACGAGGCGGGGCCGGTTGACCGCGCCGCCCTTGAGCGCCGCCGCGAAGGCCTCGCCATATTCGGCGAAATCCTCGACGCGGACGCCCTGGTGGCGGACGAGCAGGCGCCGCGCGGCCTTGTTGGCGAGCTCGACCTTGCCGTCATCGACGGTGAGCAGGGCGGTGGGCGCGTCGTCCACCACCGCCTCGTAGAAACGGTTGGCGTCGATCAGCTTGTGGCGCTCGTCGCGCAGCTTCTTGATCGAATCGTCGAGCACTTCGGAGAGGCTGTTGAAGCCCGAGCCCTGGCTGCGGTTGGAGAAGCCTTGCGAGAAATCGCCAAAGCGGACGGCGTCGATGAAGCGGGCGACCTCAAGATTGGTGCGCTGGACGTGGCGCCAGAGGAGGTAGGCCGCGCCGAGCACGAGCAGGCCGGCGACGACCCGCGCCGCGCCAAGGTCCGCACGGCCCAAGGCGGCGACGAACAGGAAGACGAGGCCAACGAGCAGAGCCAGCCGCCAGGCGAGGCCGAGCACGAAACGGTTGTGGAAGTGGAGGCTCACGCGGGCTCCCTACAGCCCGTGCTTTTCCATGCGCCGGTAGAGCGAGGCGCGGGTGAGGCCGAGCTCGGCGGCGGCGAGGCTTATATTATAGCTGTGCTTCTTCAGCGCCTCCTCGACCATCTGCTTCTCGACCCGCTCCAGATTGAGGTCGTCGCGCGGGGCGAGGGCCGGGGCCGGCACCGGCGCCGCGCGGGAGGGGGCGAGGCCGCGGGAGAGCGAGAAATCGGCCTCGGTGAAGATCTCGCCGTCGGAGAGGATGACGGCGCGCTCGCAGGCATGGCGGAGCGCGCGGACATTGCCGGGCCAATCATAGGCGCGAAGCGCGGCAGCGACGTCCTCGGGCAGCGCTCGCACCGGCTTGCCATATTTCTTCGCATATTGGGCGATGAAATGCTCGGCGAGCTGGAGGATGTCCTCGCGCCGCTCGCGCAAGGGCGGCAGGTCGATCTCGACCGTGTTGAGCCGGAAGAGCAGATCCTGCCGAAAACGCCCCTCGTCGGCGAGCTGGTCGGGCGGGCAGTTGGTCGCGGCGATCACGCGGATGTTGATCGGCACCGGCTTGTTGGCGCCGACGGGGACGATCTGGCGCTGCTCCAATGCGGTCAGCAATTTGGGCTGCAGGTGGAGCGGGAGGTTGCCGATCTCGTCGAGGAACAGGGTGCCGCCGTCCGCCGCCTGCATGCGGCCGATCCGGTCGGTGCGCGCGTCGGTGAAGGCGCCCTTCACATGGCCGAACAATTCGCTCTCGAAGAGATTCTCGGAGACCGAGCCCAGGTCCACCGAGACGAGGATCTGGTCGGCGCGGCGGGAGCGGGCGTGGAGGGCGCGGGCGACCAGCTCCTTCCCCGTGCCGTTCTCGCCGAGGATAAGGACATTGGCGTCGGTCGGCCCGGCCCGCTCGATCAAGGAGAAGACCCGCGCCATGGCCGGCGAGTCGCCGAGCATCGGGGTTTCGCCGGCCGGCGTGGAGATCGCCTCGGCCTTCTTGCGCTCGGTCACCGTCTCGGCGCGCGAGGTGCGCAGGGCGGCGGCGGTGCGGACGGTGGCGAGCAGGCGCTCGTTGGACCAGGGCTTGGAGACGAAGTCGGTGGCGCCGCGCTTCATCGCCTCGACGGCGACGCCGATCCCGGCATGGGCGGTGATCATCACCACCACCGCCTGCGGATCGCGCTGGAGGATTTCGGAGAGCCAGTGGAAGCCCTCGGCCGCGTCGGTCGCGCCGCGGGCGAAATTCGCGTCGAGCAGGATGGCGTCGGGCAGCTCCCGCTCCATCGCGACGATCGCCTCGCCGGGGTCGGCAAAAGCCTCGACGCCGGTGAACAGGTCGCGCAGCGCCAGCCGCGCGGACAAAGCGATGTCCGGATCGTCGTCAATGATGATGCAGCGGCCGAATTGCCGGGTCTGATTCACGCTTACTCTCCCACCCCAGGTTGTGTCCGATAACGGACAATTGCCCCGCAAGCCAGTCCGCGCGCGAACAGCTGTGCCCGGATTCGGGCAGACGCGGCACGCTGCCGGAGCCGCCCTGCAAAGAAGAATCGGCGGTTTTCCGCCATTATTCCCGCTTGGCACGGCCCATGCTCAGATCGGGGCAACAGGGATGCTTTTGTGAAAAGGAACAAGACAATGTCCGTCAGCAAGTTCGAAACCTTCGCCTTCGCGCTCGGCTTCATCGCCACTGGTTTTCTCACGCTCGTGGCGCTGCCGCTTGCCGCGTGAGGGGCGTTGCGGCGGCGGACAAGTCCCGGTTGCGTATCGGACCCTCCGCCGCCGCCAGCCTTCGAGACTGACCGGGGACCAGTGAACAGATGAGCGTGGTGCGGATGAAAGAGCCTGAGGGACCGCGGAGCGGCGGCGCGATGGACCGGGAGGTCGCCTCGCGCAAGCTCAGCACCAGGGCCAAGCTTGGCCTCGGCGCGGGCGGCCTCGTCCTCCTGGCCGCGCTCTTCTGGTATTTCATGCCCGCCAGGAACAGCCAGACGGTCGATGCCGGGCGGCTCACCATCGGCAATGTGACCGAGGGCCGCTTCGACGATTTCCTGCCGCTGCGCGCGCAGGTGCAGCCGTCGCTCACCGTCTATCTCGACGCGGTCGAGGGCGGCCGGGTGGAGCGCATCCTCGTCGAGGACGGCGCCATGGTCCAGCAGGGCCAGATGCTCGCGGTCCTCTCCAATTCCGACCTGCAGCTCAACGTGCTCGCCCGCCAGACCGAGGTGACCCAGCAGATCAACAATATGCGCAGCCAGGAGCTGTCGCTGAATCAGAACCGCCTCGCCAACGAGCGGGCGCGGATCGAGGCCGACCTCGCCACCCAGACCGCGCGCCGGAATTACGAGGTGCAGCAGCCGCTCGCCGAGCGCGGCTTCGTCGCCGGCCGGACCTTCCAGGACGCGCGCGACACCTACGAGGCGAACCGGCGGCGCTCGGAAGTGCTGCGCCGCCAGCAGAGCGAGGATGAGCGGCTGCAGTCCGGCCAGCTCGCCCAGCTCCGCGCCTCCGCTTCCGCGCTGAACCAGAGCCTGGACATCGCCCGCCGCAGCCTGGATTCGCTGAACCTGCGCGCCCCAGTCTCCGGGCAGCTAACCAGCTTCGACATCCAGATCGGCCAGTCTTTGCAGCGCGGCGTGCGGCTCGGGCAGATCGACAGCGCCGGCCACAACAAGCTCCGCGCCCAGGTCGACGAATTCTACCTCAGCCGGGTCAGCGAGGGCCTCACCGCCGATGCCGAGGTGAACGGCCACACCTACCGGATGCGGGTCAGCAAGATCTATCCGCAGGTCCGCAACGGCTCGTTCGAGATCGATCTGGTCTTCGTCGGCGCCGAGCCGGCCGACCTGCAGCGCGGCCAGACCGTGCAGCTGCGGATGACGCTCGGCGCCTCCTCGCGGGCGCGGCTGGTGCCCGCCGGCGCCTTCTACAACGACACGGGCGGCAACTGGATCTTCGTGGTCTCCGCCGACGGCCATAGCGCCGAGCGCCGCCAGGTCCGGCTCGGCCGCCGCAACGCCGATTTCATCGAGGTGCTGGACGGGCTGCAGCCCGGCGAGCGCGTGATCACCTCCCCCTATACCGGTTTCCAGGAGCGGGACCGGCTCACTCTTTCGGGCCAGTGAAAGGATAGTTTTATGTTGAGCATGCGTGAGGTTGCGCGGGTCTACCGGACCGACACGGTCGAGACGACGGCGCTCGACGGCATCTTCCTCGACGTCGCGGACGGCGAGTTCGTCGCGATCATGGGGCCGTCCGGCTGCGGGAAATCGACCCTGCTCAACGTGATCGGCATGCTCGACAGCCCGACCAGCGGTTCCTACGTCTTCAACGGCACCGAGGTCGCGAACCTTTCGGAATCGAAGCTTGCCGACTTCCGCAAGCGGAACATCGGCTTCATCTTCCAGTCCTTCAATCTCGTCGACGAGCTTAGCGTCCGCGAGAATATCGAGCTTGCGCTGCTCTACCATAACGTCCCCACGGGCGAGCGGCGCACCCGGGTCGACGCGGTGATGGACAAGGTGGGCATCGCCCACCGGGCCCGTCACCGTCCGTCGCAATTGTCAGGCGGACAGCAGCAACGCGTTGCCGTCGCCCGGGCCCTAGTCGCAGCACCCAAACTGATCCTCGCCGACGAGCCCACGGGCAATCTCGACACGGCGCATGGCGAGGAGGTGATGAAGATGCTGCAGGCCCTCAATGCCGAGGGCTCGACCATCGTCATGGTCACCCACTCGCCGGCCCATGCCGATTATGCCGGCCGCATCGTCAACATGCTGGATGGGCGCATCCTGGTCGAGCACCGGCGCGCGGCGTGACGGAGTGAACCCTCTCCCCTTCGAGGGAGAGGGAGGAGCCGCGTGAGCGGCGGAGAGAGAGAGAGAGAGGGGAAGGTGTGGGAGAAATCCGCACGACTCCCCCTCTCCCAACCTCTCCCCTGAAGGGGAGAGGAGTTGAAGAGGAGCGGGAACGATGTGGCGTAATTATCTGACGGTGGGCATCAGGGCGCTGACCAAGAACAAGACCTATGCCTTCATCAACATCGTCGGCCTCGCCATCGGCCTCGCCGCCTGCCTGCTCCTGCTCGTCTATGTCCGCTACGAGACCAGCTACGACACGACCCTCCCCAATGCGGAGAACACCTACCAGCTGCAGACCCTCTATACCGAGAAAGCCACCGGCCAGCGGCTGAACCTGCAAATGGCCTCCTATGTCTCGGGCCAGCGTTTCCGGGACAATTTCCCGCAGGTCGAAGCCATGGTCTATGCCTCGGCCGGCGGCACCACGGTGATCCGCAATGGCGAGGCGGTGAACGTCGACAATGCCAGCCTGGTCAACGGGCCCTTCTTCGACACCGTCCAGATTCCGTTGCTCCATGGCGACGCCGCCTCGGCGCTGCAGAATCCGGGCTCGGTCGCGCTCTCGAAGAGCACCGCAATCCGCCTGTTCGGCACCGACAATCCGGTCGGCCAGACGCTCACCCAGATGCTGCGCGGGCGGCAGGTGGATTTCCGCGTCACCGCCGTGTTCGACGATCTGCCGCGCAATTCGCACATGCGCTTCTCGATGCTCTCGCGCATCGATCCGACCAGCTATTATGCCGAAACCCCCGAGTTCATGACCAACTGGGGCTGGCAGTCCGGCTGGTATTATCTGCGGCTACGGCCCGGCACGGACGCGGCCGCCATCAACGCCTCGATGCCGGCCTGGGAACGGCGGGTGATCCCCGACCAGAATGTCGGCGGGGTGCGCTACAATCCGGGCGACGAGAGCGACTATCGCATCACCCCGGTCCAGAGCATCCACCTCGGCGACGCGCAGAACGGCGCGGCACGGCCAGGCAATGACTGGACCACGATCTACACCTTCATGATCGTCGCCTTCCTGATCCTCGGCATGGCCTGCGTGAACTTCACCAACCTGGCCACCGCCCGCGCCAGCCAGCGGGCCCGCGAGGTGGCGCTGCGCAAGGTGCTTGGCGCCAGCCGCAAGCAGCTGATCACCCAGTTCCTCGGCGAATCCGTGCTGATCGCCTGCATCTCGATGCTGATCGCGCTGGCATTGGTCGAGCTGCTGCTGCCGATGTTCTCCAGCTTCCTCGATGCCGACCTCAGGATGAGCTATTTCGGCTGGGGCGGGATGCTGCTTCCGGTGGTGGGGCTCACCCTCCTCGTGGGCGCGGCCGGCGGCCTCTATCCGGCCTTCTACCTGAGCCGCTTCCAGCCGGCGCAGGTGCTGAAGGCGAACAAGTCGTCCGCCGAGGCGGCGGGCACCGGCCGGCTCCGCAACATCCTGGTCGTCGGCCAGTTCGCGGTCTCGATCGGCCTGATCATCTGCACCGCGGTGGTCTATTCGCAGACCGTCTATGCGCAGACCTCCGACCCGGGCTACCGGCGCGACGGCATCCTCCAGGTGGACGGCATCGGCCGCCGCCAGATCGTGCCGATCCAGCAGGCTTTGATCAGCGAGATCGAGCGGGTGCCGGGCGTCCGCTCCGCCGCGACCACCACGATCGGCGTCGCCACCCCGAACAGCACCAATGACGGCGTGCTGGTCCCGGGCCGGCAGGATCCGATCAACATCGGCACCTATCAGGTCGACTATAAGTTCTTCGACACGATGGGCATCCGCCTGATCGCCGGTCGCACCTTCGACCCGAACCGGGCCAGACCGTCCGCGCCGGCACGTTCGGCGAGGAATATGGGCTGGTGCCGACCAATATCATCGGCGTCGTCCAGGATTCGCGCTTCCGCTCGATCCGCGAGCCGCTCGACGAGATCATGTTCCGCATCGACCGGACCGGCGGCAACCAGCTCGAGGTGCGCCTTGACGGAAGCGCCAATCCGCAGGCGGTGCTGCACGGCGTCGAGGCGGTGTGGAAGCGCATGATCCACGACGCGCCCTTCTCCGCGCGGTTCAGCGAGGACATCGTCACCGAGCTCTATTCGGCGGAAACCGCCCGCGCGAAGGTGTTCGCCGGCTTCGCCCTGCTCGCCATCATCGTCGCCTGCCTCGGCCTGTTCGGCCTCGCCGCGTTCACCGCGGAGCGGCGGACCAAGGAGATCGGCATCCGCAAGGTGCTTGGCGCCCGCATTCGGGACATCGTCGGCCTGCTCGCCTGGCAATTTTCCAAGCCGGTGCTGTTCGCCATGCCGGTCGCCTGGCTGGTCGCCTGGTACGCGATGAAGAAGTGGCTGGAGACGTTCGACACGCGGATCGACATGAGCGTCCTGCTCTTCGTCGGCGCCGGGCTGCTCGCCCTGGTCATCGCGATCGGCACCATCGCCACCCACGCCATCAAGGTCGCGCGGGCCAATCCGATCCTGGCGCTCCGCTACGAATAAGCGAGCGCCAGGGAAGCGGCAGGGAAAGAGAATCGGGAGGGGAGTAGGGAGATGTGGCGTAACTACATGATCGTCGGCATCCGGGCGCTGACCAAGAACAAGACCTATGCCTTCATCAACATTGTCGGCCTCGCCATCGGCCTTGCCGCCTGCCTGATCCTGCTCGTCTACGTCCGTTACGAGACAAGTTACGACGCGACCCTCCCCAATGCGGAGAACACGTACGAATTCCAGACCAGCTTCCGGAACCCGCAGACCGGCGAGCAAGGCAATCTGCAGATGACCGCCTATGTCTCAGGTCAGCGCCTGAAGGCGGATTTCCCGCAGGTCGACCGGATGGTCTATGCCTTGTCGTCCGAGCCCGTCATCCGCCGCGGCGCGGAGGCGCTCTCGACCGAGCATGTGCTGCTGGTCGACAACCTCTTCTTCGATGTCCTGCAATTCCCCTTCGCCCAGGGCGATCCGCGCACCGCGCTCGCCCAGACCAACAGCGTCGTCCTGACCCAGAGCGAGGCGCGGCGGATCTACGGCAGCGAGAATGTCGTGGGCCAGACCCTGACGATGACCTCGCGCGGCCGCACGTACGACTATCGCGTGACCGGCGTGGTCCGCGACCTGCCGCTGAACAGCGCGGTCCGCTTCACGATGGTCGCCCGCATCGATCTGCCGAGCTGGTTCTCCGACCAGCCCACCTTCCTGACCTGCTGGGGTTGCCAGTCGGGCTGGGTGTTCTTCACCCTGCGGCCGGGAACCGATCCCGCCACGATCCAGGCGCAGCTGCCGGCCTGGGAGCGCCGCAACATCCCCAACCAGACCTTCGGCCAGACCGTCTACAATGCCGGCACCGACCAGGACTGGCGCGTGACCAACATCCGCGACATCCACCTCGGCACCGCCCAGGACGGCAGCATGAAGCCGGGCAATGACTGGGCGTCGATCTACACCTTCATGATCATCGCCTTTCTCATCCTGGGCATGGCCTGCGTCAATTTCACCAATCTTGCCACGGCCCGCGCGAGCCAGCGGGCCCGCGAGGTGGCGCTCAGGAAGGTGCTCGGCGCCAACCGCAAGCAGCTGATCACCCAGTTCCTCGCCGAATCGGTGCTGATCGCCGCCATCGCGATGCTGCTTGCGCTCGCCATGGTGGAGCTGCTGCTGCCGGTCTTGTCGACCTTCCTCGATGCGTCGCTCAGCATGCAATATCTCGGCTGGAACGGGATGCTGCTGCCGATCCTCGTGCTCACTTTGCTGGTCGGCGCCGCGGGCGGCGTCTATCCCGCCTTCTACCTCAGCCGCTTCCAGCCCGCCCAGGTGCTGAAGGCGAACAAATCCTCCGCCGAGGCGTCGGGGACGGGGCGGCTCAGGAACGTCCTGGTCGTCGCCCAGTTCGCGGTCTCGATCGGCCTCATCATCTGCACCGCCGTGGTCTATGCGCAGACCGTTTATGCGCGGACGGTCGATCCCGGCTATCATCGCGACGGCCTGATCCAGATCGAAAATCTGGGGCGGCGCCAGCTGGCCGCCCGCGCGGATTCGATCGCGCTGGAAATGTCGCGGGTGCCGGGAGTGGTCTCGGTCGGCCGGTCCGGGATCGGGATCGCGACCGACAATAACAACAATACCGGTGTGATCATGCCAGGGCGCACCGAGCCGATCAACATCGGCAATTATTCGATCGACGTGGATTTCTTCCGGACGATGGGCATCCGCCTCGTCGCCGGCCGGCTGTTCGATCCCAACCGGCCGGGCGACGATTCGACTATCCCGCTCGCCGGCGACGAGCCTGGGGCGGTCGCCGCCGTCGACGCCGCCGAACGGGCGATGGCCGCGCGCGGCATCAACGTCGTGATCAACGAGCTCGCCGCCCGCCGCATGGGTTTCCGCGATCCGGCAGAGGCGGTCGGCAAGACGGTGATGGTCAGCTATTTCGACCCGGACGATCCCCTGGTGCCGACCCACATTATCGGCGTCGTCCAGGATTCGCGTTTCCGCTCGGTGCGCGAGCCGATCGATCCGATCCTGTTCCGGCTCGACCGGACCTTCGCCAACACCCTGCTCGTCCGCTACGACGGCAACAATCCGGCGGCGGCGCGGGCCAATATCGAGGAGGCCTGGCGGCGGCTGGTGCCCGACGTGCCCTATGATGGCGTCGCCAGCGAGGACAAGGTCGCCGAGCTCTACAATGCCGAGGATGCGCGGGCGAAGGTGTTTGCCGGCTTCGCCCTGCTCGCGGTAATCGTCGCCTGCCTTGGCCTGTTCGGCCTCGCCGCCTTCACCGCCGAGCGGCGGACGAAGGAGATCGGCATCCGCAAGGTGCTCGGCGCCCGCATCCGCGACATCGTCGGGCTGCTCGCCTGGCAATTCTCCAAGCCGGTGATCATCGCCAATCTGATCGCCTGGCCGGTCGCCTGGTGGCTGATGTATCGGTGGCTCAACACCTTCGACACCCGGATCGACATGGGGGTGCTGCCCTTCGTCGGCGCGGGCGTGATCGCCCTGTTGATCGCGATCGGCACCATCGCCAGCCACGCCATCAAGGTAGCGCGGGCCAACCCGATCCTGGCGCTCCGCTATGAATAGGACCCGTCCGAATGGCCTTCGTCGAAGCCTCGCGGCCGCTGGTGGAAAACCACGCCGCCGCCGGCCGCAACCATGCCATCCGGGCCTACCGGGGAACGTGATATGACCAGTACCTTGATCATTGCCGGCGCGTCGGTCGCCATCGCCTTCATGCTGTGCACGGCGGGCCTCTGGGCCTGGCGCGGCTGGCTGAACTTGCGCAAGCTCGAACTGGCCAGCCGCCAGAGCGAGGCGGCGCCCGAGGAGGATATCGGCGTCCGCATCGAGCTGGCCGCGGTGCGCGAGCGGCTGAAGAAGCTGGAAGCGATCGCCAGCGGGGTCGAACTCTAGTGTCTCCGGGCTTCCGCCCTTTTTGATGCAAATCAGCCTTTAACGATTTGCTGCTAAGGCGAACCGCCAAATGAGCGGAGACCGGGGTGGCGAAACTGATCGTGATGCGCAAGGGCGGGGGCGGCAAGGTCGTCATCAATCCCGACCTCGTCACGCACGTCCGCTCCGCCGCGGGCGCCTTCACCGATGTCTTCATGGGCACCCAGCAGGTCGCGGTCGAGGGCACGTTCGAAGAGGTGGTCGCCCGGCTGGCCGGCGGCGATGCCCGATCCGAGGGAGAGCGCCGCGAGGAGGAGGGCGAGCGCCGCGCCGATCCCGGGCTGGTCTTCGGCCGCCTCGGGCGCTGACCCCGGCGGAATGCTGCTCGCCGCCGCACTCCAGGCCACGCTGGCCTTCAACCTCGCCTGCACCGGGACCGAACGATCCGGGCCGCTCGGCCTCTCCATGCCGGACCGGGCGCCGATCGCCTTCTCCATCACCTATCGCGTCGACATGGACCTTGGCCGCTGGTGCAGCGGCGACTGCGAAACGACGGAGGCGATCGGGAGCGTCGTCTTCGGCCATATCCTCCTGCGCGACCAGCGGGCCCCAAGCGGCCGCCACGTGATCGACTTCGACCCGATGACGGGCCGACTCACGGACACGCTGACTGACGGCGACCGCCAGGTGCTGCGCAACGGCACCTGCACGCGCGAGGCCTTTACCGGCCTTTCCGGGCTCACGGCCTGATCGCTCGCCGGGCGGCGTTCGCCCGTCCCGCCGGACTGTGGAGACTCAGCCACACCATTCTGAAAACTGAACCGACTTTCAACTTGAACATTGACTCAGTTTTCATCTGAGGCGAAGCGAGGCCCGGATTTCGCAGAACCCCGAACAGGGGCGCAGGCGGCTTCGGGAGGGACTTTGCACGTTTTCACCGCTTCGGACGGGGCGCGAATCGCCTATCGCGACAGCGGCAGCGGCACGCCGATCGTGCTGCTGCACGGGTTGATGGCGCATGCCGGCTTCTTCGACGGCCAGGCCGCGCTCGCCGAGAATTTCCGGATCGTGACGATCGACCTGCGCGGCCATGGCGGCTCGGCCGCCGCGGCGGGCGAGGCGCCCGGGGTCGAGCGGATGGCGGCGGACGTCGCCGAGCTGGCCGAGGCGCTCGATCTCGAAGGCGCGGTCGGCGTCGGCTGGTCGCTCGGCGCGACCGTCCTCTGGCACGTGCTCACCGGCGCCGCCGCGCAGCGCTTCGCCGGCGCGGTGGTGATCGACATGACCGCGCGGGTGAAGAATGATGCGGAATGGGACCTCGGCCTTTCGCCCGAGGCCTGCGAGGCGCGCAGCATTGCGATCCACGACGATTTCGAAAGCTTCGCGCTGACCGCCGGCCAGGCGATCTTCGCCCAGCCGGTCGCGCCGGAGCACCGCACGCTCGCCGACTGGGCCAGCCGGGAATTCGCGCGCAACGATCCGGCTGCGATCGCGTCGATCTGGGCGAGCCTCGTCCGGCAGGACATGCGCGCCTTGCTCGACCGCATCCAGCACCCGACCCTGATCGTGCATGGCGGCCGTTCCGAGCTCTATGGCGACGACACCGCCGATCACCTGGTTGCGGCCCTGCCCCACGCCCGGGCCGTCCGCTTCGAAAATTCCGGCCACGCCCCCCATCTCGAGGAACCGGCTTTGTTCAACACCACCCTGACCGATTTCGCGGACAGCCTGTCGCTGGCCCGCACCCCCCAGAATTCGAATTCGTGAGGAGACACGTCATGAAGACCAGCCTGAAACTGACCACCGCGCTTGCCGCGCTCACCGCTTTTGCCGGCCCGGCGTTCGCCCAGAACGACCAGACCACCCAGGCGAGCAACGCTGCCCAGCCGGTGGACCAGACCAACCAGGATCTCGGCGCCGCCGATCAGGAGGTGACCGTCACCGCCCGGCGCACCGAGGAGAATCTGCAGAACGTGCCGGCCGCGGTCAGCGCCTTCTCCGCGCGCAGCCTCGACCGCATCCAGGCGCAGGACCCGACCGGCCTGCAGGGCGCGGTGCCGAACCTCAACATCGTCCCCGGCCGCGGCTCCTCCAACGCCACCAACATCTACATTCGCGGCGTCGGCCAGCCGGACGCGCTGCAGACCTTCGATCCCGCGGTCGGCCTCTATGTCGACGGGGTCTATTACAGCCGTATTCGCGGCACCCAGTTCGACCTGCTGGACCTGCAGCGGGTCGAGGTGCTGCGCGGCCCGCAGGGCACGCTCTACGGCAAGAACACGATCGGCGGCGCCTTGAGCTTCGTCACCCGCCGGCCGGGCAACGAGTTTCACGCCAGCCTGCTTGCCACCTATGGCAGCTACAACCAGATGGAGCTGCGCGGCACGATTTCGGGCCCGATCACCGACGGCGTCGCCATTGGCCTCGCCGCCTTGCACGCCCAGCGCGACGGCTTCGTCGACGATCCGGTGCTGCGCCGCGACTATAATGACAAGAACACCGAGGCGGTGCGCGGCCAGATCGCGATCACGCCTTCGTCCAACTTCCGCATCGATCTCAGCGCCGATTACACGCGGGACGATGCCCATCTCAACGTCGGCCAGCCGCAGAACAACCTGACCTACCTGGTCGGCGGCGGCACCGCGCTTGTCCTGCCAACCAATCCGACCACCTATGATTTCACCGGCCGGACCACGCCGAGCCTGCCCAATTCCACCAAGCTGCGGCACTGGGGCATGGCGGCGAACGTCGCGCTCGACGTGACGCCGCAGCTGACCTTGCGCTCGATCACCGCCTATCGCGAGCTCAACACCGACGATTATGTCGATATCGACGCCACCCAGCTGCAGATTGGCGACGTCTTCGTCGGCGTCGACCAGAACCAGCTCAGCCAGGAATTCCAGCTCACCTATACCAGCGACCGGCTGACCGCCGTCGCCGGCCTCTATTATCTGCGCGAGCACATCACCTCGCATCAGGAGGCCTTCGCTAACGACCTGATCGGGCCGCTGCTCGGCAACCCGACCTTCCGCAGGACGATCGACGACGACCTGGTCACGAAGAGCTATGCGGCTTACGCCAATCTCAGCTTCGCGATCACGCCGACGGTTCGCCTGTCGGCCGGCGGCCGCTACACCAGCGAGGAGAAGGATTATTTCCGCACGACCTCGACCTTCTCGTCGAGCCCGCTGCTGACATCGGTCACGCCCTTCACCTTCCTGGCCAACGACACCTGGCACGATTTCTCGCCGATGGTGTCGCTGGACTGGAGCTTCGCGCCCAACGCGATGGTCTATGTGCGCTACGCCTCGGGCTTCAAATCGGGCGGCTTCAACGGCCGCGCCAACAGTGTCGCGGAGCGCACCGAATATGCGCCCGAGACGGCGGACACCTACGAGATCGGCGTCCGCTCCACCATCTCCAACCAGCTGCGCCTCAACGTCACCGGCTTCTGGAACAATTATCGCGATTTCCAGGCGCGCGTATCCGGCACCGGTCTCGATCCGGTCACCAACCTGCCGTCGCCGGTGCTGGCGGTGATCAACGCCGGCAAGCTCGACATCAAGGGCATCGAGGTCGAGGCAAGCTGGACGCCGCTGCCGGGCCTGCTGTTCGACACGCAGGTCGGCTATCTCCACGCCGAATATGACGTGTTCGCCGACGCCCGCTTCCCGGGCGGCAGCCGCGCCTTCCAGCGGCCGGCCTTCGCGCCGCGCTGGACCTGGCGTCTCGGCGCCCAGTATGAGGCCAATCTGGGCTCGACCGGCTTCATGACCTGGGGCGCGCAGATGCGTTACCGCTCGGAGACCGCGCTCGCCGTCGACAACACCTATATCAACGGCGCGGTGGGCACGACGACGCGCGTCGATGGCCTGTTCCAGCGTGGCTACGCCCTGGTCGACGCGCGCGTCGTCTGGGAATCGGCCAATCGCCGCTACACGATCGGCGTCTATGGCAACAATCTGTTCAACCAGACCTACAAGACCGACGGCCAGGACTTCTCCTCGATCGGCAGCATCCGCACCGTCTATTATGGCGCGCCGCGGACGGCGATGATCCGGGCCGGCATCCGGTTCTGACATTGAGGGCGTGACGGGTCCGTCCGGACGCGTCATTGCGAAAGAGAAGCGGCGGGGCAATCCAGTGCCGGGTTGCCCCGCCGCTCTCATATGAAAGAGGAGTGAGCGCGTGACGGGCAAGGGCAGGGCATCCAGCGCCGGCACGCGCGCCCTGCTGATCCTGCTGCTCGCCTACATCTTCAACTTCATCGACCGCCAGATCATCGGCATCCTTGCGGTGCCGATCCAGCACGAGTTCCAGCTCGACGACCGGACGCTGTCGCGGCTCGGCGTGGTCTTCGGGCTGTTCTACGCGGTCATCGCGCTGCCGATCGCCGTCCGTGCCGACCGCGGCAACCGGGTCGGGATCGTCGCCGCGGCGATCGGGCTGTGGAGCCTGTTCACCGCCGCCTGCGGCCTCGCCCAGAATTTCACCCAGCTCGTCCTCGCCCGGATGGGCGTGGCGTTCGGCGAGGCGGGAGGGATCGCGCCGTCTTACGCGCTGATCGCCGATTTCTTCCCGAAGACGCGGCGGGCGCGGGCTTTGGCCTTCTTCTCGCTCGGCATCCCGATCGGCTCGGCGCTCGGCATCTTCTTCGGCGGTTGGCTGGCCCAACATCTGGACTGGCGCGCGGCCTTCCTGATCGTCGGCCTGGCCGGCCTGCCCATCGCCTTGCTGGTGCGTTTCGCGGTGCCGGAGCCGGTGCGGGGCGGGCTGGATGAAAAGGCCGGAGCGGCAGCGCCGGCGCCGCGTCTTGCCGACGCCGCCCGCATCTTCATGCGCAAGCCGAGCTTCTGGCTACTGAGTTTCGGTGCCGCCTCGGGCTCGATCCTCGGCTACGGGCTCGGTTTCTGGCTGCCCAGCCTGTTCACCCGCAGCTTCGGGCTCGCGCCGTCGGACGTGGGCTGGTTCTACGGCTCGATCGCTTTGGTCGGCGGCGTCGCCGGCACCTGGCTCGGCGGCTGGCTTGGCGACCGGCTCGGCCCGGCCCGGCCCGGCGCTTATGCGCTGATCCCCGCCATCTGCTTCCTGATCACCGCGCCGGCCTTCGCCCTCGGCCTGTTCGCGCCGAACCTCTGGGTGGCGTGGATCCTGTTCACCATCGGCCAGATGACGTCTTTGGCCTGGCTGGGCCCGGTCCTGTCGGCGGTTCAGCACATCGTCAGCCCGTCGATCAGGGCGACGACGTCCGCGGCGTTTCTTTTCGTCAACAACCTGATCGGCATCGCCTTCGGCATCTATGTGCTCGGCTGGATGTCCGACGGGCTGAAGACGCTCTACGGCGCGGACTCGCTGAAATATGCGATCCTCTACGGCCTGGGCTTCTACCTCCTGGCCGCCGGATTCTATTTTGCAGCGTCCCGCCGGCTGGCGAGGGACTGGGCCGACTGATCAGCTAGATCGTCGGCCGTCCATGCGGCGCGAGCTGCTGGCCGATCGTGCGGAAGTTCCGCCCGCCCGCCTGCATCGCGTCGCCGCATTGCCCCAGCAATTGCTGTCGTTCGGCCCCCGCGGGCGCCGGGGCGTCCATGGCTGTGTCCGAATCGAAGCTCGGGTCCGCCGCATCGATGCGGCCAAGGAAATACTGCGCGGCCATCCGGCCGAGGCCCTGGACCCGGGGGTCCTGATCCTCGGCCAGATCGGCCATGAGCCGGAAGCAGCGCTGATCCAGCGCAGCTCCGGCTACCGGTTCGTTGACCGGCGCAGCATTTGTCGAAGCGGCCATCATTATGGCCGCGAGCAGCACGCTTTCCATGGCGTTAGTGGTAAATGGGAAAGATGGACGTCCGGTCGCGAACAATGGTTGACGAACCGTTCAGCACGATCCGCATTTATACGCCCGGGAAAAGCCGCATACGCACAAGAAAAAGGGCGCCGCGACCATAGCCGCGACGCCCCTTTTTTGTTTCAGCCGACGCTTACTGGATCGGAACCAGATTCACCGCCGCGGTCTTGCCGCGCCGATCGACCTCAAGCTCGAACTCGACCCGGTCGCCCTCGTTGAGGGAGACCATGCCGGCCCGCTCGACCGCCGAAATGTGGACGAATGCGTCCGGCTGGCCGTCGTCGCGGGTGATGAAGCCGAAGCCCTTCGTCGCGTTGAAGAACTTGACCGTTCCGGAAGCCTTCTCGCCGGTCAGCTCGCGCTGCGGCCCGCCGCCACCGGCGGCGCGGTCACGCGGAGGCCCGCGATCCTCGACCGGGAGCGGATCGCCCTCGATCTTGAGATCGGTCGCCGACACGCGGCCGCCGCGGTCCACCAAGGTGAACTCGAGCGGCTGGCCTTCCGCCAGGCCGGTGAGGCCCGCTTGCTCGACGGCGGAGATGTGGACGAACACGTCCTCACCGCCATCGTCGCGGACGATGAAGCCGAAGCCTTTTTGGCCGTTGAAGAATTTGACGACGCCTTTGGCCTCGCCGACGACCTGAGGGGGCATGCCGCCGCCACCGCCGCCGCCGCCGCCGCCGCGGAACCCGCCGCCACCGCCGCCGCCATAGCCGCCACCGCCGCCGCCGCGGTAACCACCGCCGCCGCCGCCGCCATAGCCGCCGCCGCCACCGCCGAAGCGATCACCGCCGCCGCCATAGCCGCCGCCGCCACCGAACCGGTCGCCGCCACCGCCATAGCCACCACTCTCTTCACCGAAGCCGTCGCGCTTGTCTCTGCCGCGCCCGCCGCGCTCGCCGCGGCGCCCTCTGTCGAAACCCATCCTTTTGAATACTCTCTCGCCGCCCAATCCCCAGTTTGAAACCACCGCGCCGGGCAAAAGCGCGCAACGGCATGTCGCGCCGGACCGGCACGCCGCCGACTCACATAAACGAAAAAATTCAGGGTCGCGAGTGCTTTTGGCTGTGGATTGTTTTGATTTGCGGCTTTTCAGTGCACATCGGCAACACCTTCATTGCTCGCGGGCCACAGTTCGGGCAATGGCCGGGGACGCGCGGCAACGACAGAGAGGACCATGTTCGACATCACGATACTCGCCCAGCCCGAAGCCTGGGCGGCACTGGCCACCCTTGTGGTCATGGAGGTGGTGCTCGGCATCGACAATCTGATCTTCATCTCGATCCTGTCGAACAAGCTGCCGCCGGAGCATCGCCAGCGCGCCCGCCGGATCGGTATCTCGCTGGCGCTGATCATGCGCCTCGCCCTGCTCTTCTCGATCGCCTGGCTGGTCGGGCTCAGGGCGCCGGTCTTCGATCTCGGCATCCAGGGCGGCCTGGACGAGCATGGCGTGCCAAGCTTCGAGACCGCCTTCTCCGCGCGCGACCTGATCCTGATCGCCGGCGGCCTGTTCCTGCTCTGGAAGGCGACCAAGGAGATCCACCATAATGTGGACCCCTCGCCGAACGACGATGTGTTCGACACCTCGAAGAAGCGGCTCGGCTTCTCCGCCGCCATCATCCAGATCATCCTGCTCGACATCGTCTTCTCGGTCGATTCCATCCTGACCGCGGTGGGCATGACCCAGGAACTGGTGATCATGATCATTGCGGTGCTGGTCGCGGTGGGCGTGATGCTGCTCGCCGCGGACCCGCTCGCCAATTTCATCAACCGCAACCCGACCGTGGTCATGCTGGCGCTCGGCTTCCTGCTGATGATCGGCGCGGTGCTGATCGCCGATGGCTTCGGCGTGCATGTGCCCAAGGGCTATATCTATGCCGCCATGGCCTTCTCGGCTTTGGTGGAGGGGCTCAACATGTTTGCGCGCAATGCGCGGGCGCGACGGGAGGCGGCCAAAGGCGGGAAGGTTTGAAACATTGAGCGTTAAGCCTCATCGGCCTATGCGGCTCCCATGACCGTGTATTTCCATGAAGGCGACCTCCCGGAAGGGGTCCTCGCCCCCGGCCCCGTCGCCGTCGACACCGAGACCATGGGCCTCCAGGTCCCGCGCGACCGGCTCTGCCTGGTGCAGATTTCCGACGGGCGGGGCGACGAGCATCTGGTCCGCTTCGCCCAGGGCAGCGACTATGCGGCGCCCAACCTCAAGGCGGTGCTCGCCGATCCGGCGCGGCTGAAGCTCTATCATTTCGCCCGCTTCGACCTTGCCTCGATCCAGCATTGGCTCGGCGTGGTGGCGGCGCCGGTTTACTGCACGAAGACCGCCTCGCGGCTGGTGCGCACCTATACCGACCGGCACGGGCTCAAGGATCTGGTGCGCGAGGTGCTCGGCAACGAACTCTCCAAGCAGCAGCAGAGCTCGGACTGGGGCGCGCCGGAGCTCAGCGACGCGCAGAAGGATTATGCCGCCTCGGATGTCCGCTTCCTCCACGCACTGAAGGAGAAGCTCGACATCCGCCTCGAGAGGGAGGGCCGCACCGCGCTCGCCCAGGCCTGTTTCGACTTCCTGCCGTATCGGGCCGCGCTAGATCTGGCCGGCTGGGCGGAACAGGACATCTTCGCCCATGTTTGATTCCCCGCATGTCCGAACAAGCCAATAGCGAACGGATCCAGAAGCGCGGCTGGGCGCAGCCCGGCGGCGCGCACGACAAGCTGATCCGCGTCCTGAAGATCGGATTGCCCGCCTTGATCGGCGTCATTCTCGCGTTCCTGTTCTTCTCGCCGCTGGCGGAGAAGCAGGAGGTCAGCTTCCTGCTCGACAAGCATAAGGTCGGCACCGCCGAGGAACGGCTGAAGCTCAGCCAGGTCACCTATCGCGGCCAGGACGATACCGGCCGGCCGTTCATCCTCTCCGCCCGCTCCGGCGTGCAGCAGACCAGCGCAAACCAGGTCGTCGACATCAGCGACATGCGGGCCGAGATGCAGCTGGACAATGGTCCCGCCCAATTGCAGGCGCCGCGCGCCCAATATCTGATGGACCGCGATCATGTGAACGTGATCGGCCCGCTCACCCTGACCGCGGCCGACGGCTACCGGATCGAGACCCGCGACGTGAATGTCGACATGCGCGCGCGCACCATGCAGAGCCGCGGCGCGGTGGACGGCCAGATGCCGCTCGGCCACTTCACCGCCGGCCAGATGCAGGTCGATATCCCGAACCGAACCGTTGTCCTCACCGGACGTCCGCGCTTGCATATCGTGCAGGGGGGCCTCAGATGAGCAATATGACGCGTTTTCGCTTTCTTTTGCTCGCCCCGGGCCTGCTCGCGGTAGCGCCCGCCGAGGGCCAGCAAGCCGCCAGATCCGGCGGCTCGGGCTTCAACAGCAATGCTCCGGTCGATGTCGATGCCGACCGGATCGAGGTGCAGGACCGCGCCGACCGCGCGATCTTCTCCGGCAATGTCGTCGCCCGCCAGGGCAATATGACGCTGAACTCCGCCCGGCTCACCGTCATCTACACCAACACCAATGGCGTTGACGTCCAGCGCCTGGAGGCGACCGGCGGCGTGACCATCCGGACGCCGTCCGAAACCGCGCAGGGCAATGTCGGGCTCTATGACGTGAACCGGCGGCTGATCACCCTGATCGGCGGCGTCCACCTCACCCAGGGCCAGAACCGGGTGCAGGGCGGCCGGCTCGTGCTCGATCTCAACACCCACCGCGCGGTCATGGATGGCGGCAGCTCGTCGGGCCGGGTCAGCGGCCGCTTCACCGTGCCGCAGCGCCAGACCACCGGCGGCACCGCCAGGAACTAGCGCCCGGCGTCCACCCGGCTGTTGCCGGGATGACTCGATGCGGACGAAAAGCCCACATGCATAAAGCTTGCCAGTTGAGCGCCGCCCCCGCGTCGCCTAGGAAGGTGGCACGGACTGCGGAGCGACAATGAACGACGCCGGCGCGATAGAGAAACCGAATACAGGCGCAGCGCTTGCCGATTCCTCGCGCGGCCTTTCCGTCGTCTCGATCGCCAAGTCCTACGACAAGAGGGCGGTGCTCTCCGACGTCTCGCTCGGCGTGGACCGGGGCGAGGTGCTCGGCCTGCTCGGTCCGAATGGCGCCGGCAAGACCACCTGCTTCTATTCGATCATGGGCCTGGTGAAGCCGGACAGCGGCCGCATCCTGCTCGACGGCAACGACATTACGGGCCTGCCCATGTACCGCCGCGCGATCCTCGGCCTCGGCTACCTGCCGCAGGAGACCTCGATCTTCCGCGGCCTCACCGTCGCCCAGAACATCATGGCCGTGCTGGAGGTCGCCGAGCCGGACAAGAAGGCGCGGGCCGAGCGGCTCGACCAGCTGCTCGCCGAATTCCACATCGAGCGGCTGCGGGACAGCCCGGCCATGGCGCTGTCGGGCGGCGAGCGGCGGCGCTGCGAGATCGCCCGCGCGCTGGCCGCAAACCCCTCGATCATGCTGCTCGACGAGCCCTTCGCCGGCATCGACCCGATCTCGATCCAGGACATTCGCGACCTGATCAAGGACCTGAAGAATCGCGACATCGGGGTGCTGATCACCGACCATAATGTCCGCGAGACGCTCGACATCGTCGACCGTGCCTGCATCATCTATGGCGGCCAGGTCCTCTTCGCCGGCAGCCCAGAGGATCTTGTCGCCGACGAGAATGTCCGCCGCCTCTATCTGGGCGAGAGTTTCGAGCTCTAGGATGGCACGTCTACTCAACCCGTTCGGGCTGAGCCTGTCGAAGCCCTGCACTTCTCTTCGTCCGGGAAGAAGGACAGCCCTTCGACAGGCTCAGGGCGAACGGAGGTGGGGCGCATAAGCTGATGGCCCTCGGCCCACGCCTCGATCTTCGTCAGTCCCAATCGCTGGTGATGACGCCGCAGCTTCAGCAGGCGATCAAGCTGCTGGCGCTTTCCAATCTCGAGATCGAGACCTTCATCGCCGAGGAGCTGGAGAAGAATCCTCTGCTGGAGGCCGAGCGTGGGTCCGCGGGCGATGACGAGGCCCCGGTTGCGCCGGAGCCTGAGACGGGCGAGGGCGGCGAGGCCGATCCCGATGCCCTTCCGGAAGCGGATGCGGGGGGCGGCGACGGCGCGCTCGATGTCGACAGCGACGGCGAGGATTTCCACCAGGACAGCGCGGTCGACCGGATGGGCGGCGCCGACGGCGGCCTCGGCCTCGACAGCATTTCGATCTCGGGCTCCGGCGACGGCCCCGATTTCGACGCCTTTGCCGGCGACGACGTCTCGCTGCACGACCATCTCCGCCGTCAGGCCGGCGAGATTTTCTCAGGCAATGATTTGCTGATCGCGGAGCAGTTGATCGAGCGGATCGACGAGACCGGCTATTTCCTCAGCCCTCTTGCCGAGACCGCTCAGCGGCTCGGCGTGCCGCTCGCCGACGCGGAGCAGATCCTGAGCGTGATCCAGGCTTTCGATCCCGCCGGCGTCGGCGCGCGCAACCTTTCCGAATGCCTGGCGCTGCAGGCGAAGGACGCCAATCGCTACGATCCCGCCATGGCGCGGCTGATCGCCAATCTCGACTATCTCGCCAAGGGCAACGTGGCCGCGCTGAAGCGCATCTGCCAGGTCGATGACGAGGACATGCAGGACATGATCCGCGAGCTGCGGGCCTACGATCCCAAGCCCGGCTGCCGCTTCATGGCGAGCGACCGGGTCGATGCGATCGTTCCCGACATCTTCGTCTCGCGGCGCGGCGGCGGCTGGGCGGTGGAGCTGAACTCGGCGACCCTGCCGCGCCTGCTCGTCAACCGGACCTATTATCAGGAGCTTTCCTCGGGCCCGCAGGACAAGGCGAGCCGCGCCTGGCTGAGCGACTGTCTGACGAGCGCCAACTGGCTGATGAAGGCGCTCGACCAGCGCGCCCGCACCATCGTCAAGGTCGCGACCGAGATCGTCCTCCAGCAGGAGGGCTTCTTCCGCCACGGCGTCTCCCAGCTGAAGCCGCTGACCCTGCGCGCGGTGGCGGAGACGATCGGCATGCACGAATCGACGGTCAGCCGGGTCACCAGCAACAAATATCTGAGCTGCGACCGCGGCCTCTACGAGCTCAAATATTTCTTCACCTCGGGCGTCGGCACCAGCGACGGCGAGGGCGGCGCCTCCAGCGAGGCGGTGAAGAGCCGCATCAAGGCGCTGATCACCGCCGAAGACCCGGACGCGATCCTGTCGGACGATCAGCTCGTCGAGATGCTGAAAGGGGAGGGCTTCGACATCGCCCGGCGCACGGTCGCGAAATATCGCGAGGCGATCGGGCTGGGGAGCTCGGTGCAGCGGCGGCGGCAGAAGGCGATCGGGCGGGCGGCTTAGAGCAAACTCAAGAACCGCGACGCTGCTGCGAAGTCCGCCTTGCGCCCGGCCAGTGCCTGCATCGCTTCCTCGTCCTCGCCCCATTGCTCGACCTGCCATTGCTCGTCGAGCGAGGCGGCGGCCCAGGCGGCGTTCAGGCTGATGGCGCCTTCCGCGAGTGCCAGCGCGATCACCAGAGAGCCGGAGACGGTGACGAGCGGGGAGAGGCCGGCAAGTTCGAACGGGTCGCAGGTGGCGACCGCGGCGGCGAGGCGCTGGATGGTTTCGGGCGGTTGCGGCTTGTGGGTGATGCCGGAGGTGACCTCGAAGACGATGCCGTAGCGGTCCTCGGCCCAGTGCAGGATCGGATCCCAAAGCTCCGCCTGCCGCGCCACAAGGGACGCGGGTCCCTCGGCGCGGTAGCAGAGCAGGTCGCTCTCGCCATAGATCGCCAGCCCGTGCGCGAAGCTCTCCATCGCCGGCGCGATCCGGTCGATCGCGGCATTGGCGAGGCCGGTGAGCGGCATGGAGCGGGGATCGATCGTCTCGGCCTGCGCTTCCCATTCGTCGGCAATCGCCCCGGCGAGGTCCGCGCTCGGCGGCGCCAGCGGGGCGCGGCCGGGCGTCCTGACCGGCTTGCCGTCGAGCAGGATCGCATTGCCCTCGCCGACGCTCGCGGCCTTGTAAAAGCGCTTCATGCCTCGGGCGGCGCCGGTTCGGGCGGCGTCCGCCATTTGCGGGTCAGGTGAAGCGGCGCCCAGATGCTGAGCAGGAGGCCGGCCAGGGTGATCGGGAAGCCCGCAATGGAACCGCCCTGGACGATCCGGTCGCTCTTCCAGAGCAGCAGGCCGAACAAGGCGAATGCGGTGCCGCCGAGCCGCGCCAGCTGGATCAGGAAGAAGCGATTGCGCGCGGTGGTGTCGCCCGGCGCGCTCATGCGCGTTCTTCCTTCTCGATCAGGGCTGCCAGCGCCGGATTGTACGGCGCAAGGTTGGCCGCGACGCTGAGGCGCTCCGCGTCGCCCTTGTTCTGGCTGAGCTTGCGCGTGCCGCGAAGCGCCTCGATCTGCAGTTCATAACCGATGATCGCCTTCAGCATGCCCTCGAAACGGCCGGGCGTCATCTTGCCGCGGGTCCATTCGGGCTTGGGGGCGAGGCGCGCTTCATGGGCGGCGCTGAGGCCGTCGAGCAGCGCGGCAAGCTCCGCCTCCTCGAGCCGGCGCAGCGGCCCTTCGGCCTCGACCGCGAGATAGTTCCAGGTGGGCACCTGATCCTCCACGCCATACCAGTCCGGGCTGATATAGGCGTCCGGCCCAAGCACCGAGGCGATGGCGCGCTTGCCGTCCAGCTTCGCCCGATTGCCGCGCGAGACGTGGAAGAGCAGCCGATCCGGCCCGGCGACCAGCACCGGCGCATGGACCAAAACCGGGCCTTCGTCGGCGATATTGGCGGCGGCGATGGTGGCGAAGGCGATGTCGGCGACGAAGGCCAGGACGGCGTCCCGATCCTCCCAGGCGAAGGCGCGGTTCGGGTGCATCAGCCGCCCCCTGAGCCCCGCCGCCGCGAGCGGCGCTCGCCCTTGCGATCCTTGCGGCGGCTCTTGGCGGCGGCGGACGCGGCCTTGCGCTTGCCCTCCGGTGTCTCCGAATATTTGACGTCGTCGAGCGGGAGATCGGCCAGCGCCGGATCGAAACCCAGCGAGGCGACGCTCGCCGCGAAATGAGCGGGCAGCTCGGCGGTCACGTCGATCCTCCCGCCGTCCGGATGGTCGATCCTGAGGCGGCGGGCGTGGAGGTGCATCTTCCGGCTGATCGAGCCGGTGAGAAAGGCGTCGAGCCCGCCATATTTGCCGTCGCCGACGATCGGATGGCCGATGGCGAGCAGGTGGACGCGCAGCTGGTGGGTGCGGCCGGTTTGCGGCTGCAGCTCGACCCAGGCGGCGCGGTTGCCGGCCTGATCGATGACCCGGTAGCGGGTCCGCGCCGGGGCGCCCTCCGCTTCGTCGACATGCATTTTCTCGCCGCCGGTGCCCGGCTGCTTGGCGAGCGGCAGATCGATCATGCCGTCGTCGATGGAGGGCACGCCGGCGACCAGCGCCCAATAGACCTTGCGCGCCGTCCGGCTCGAGAAGCTCTTCGAGAAGAAGGCCGCGGCCCGGGGGGTCTTGGCGACCAGCAGGACGCCGGACGTGTCCTTGTCCAGCCGGTGGACGAGCTTCGGGCGCGGCGCGCCCTCCTCGACGAGGCCGTCGAGCAGCCGGTCCAGATGCTCATTGGTCTTGGTCCCGCCCTGGGTGGCGAGGCCCGGCGGCTTGTTGACGACGATCGCGGCGGCATCCTCGTAAATGACGAGCGAGCGGACGAACTCGATCTCCTCGGCGCTGAGCTTCGGACGCGCGGGAGTCTTCTTCTTCGCCGGCGCTTCCGGGGCCTCCTCGGTCTGCGGGGGCACGCGGATGCTCTGGCCGGCGAGGATGCGGTCGCCGGGCGTGGCGCGCTTGCCGTCGACGCGGAGCTGGCCGGTGCGCGCCCAGCGCGAGATCTGGCCGAAACTGATTTCGGGAAGGTTGCGCTTGAACCAGCGGTCGAGGCGGATGCCGTCATCCTCCTCGCTCACCGCGAAGCTGCGGACCTGATCGGTGGCGGCGCTCATGCCGGCGTCCCCATCCGCATCAGCCAGAGGCCGGCGAAGAGCAGGAGCACCCCGCCGAACACGGAGGCGGCGACATAGGCGATCGCATGGGCCAGCTCGCCGCGCTGGAGCATCAGGCCGAGCTCGAGGCTGAACGCGGAAAAGGTGGTGAAGCCGCCGAGCACCCCGACGCCGAAGAACAGGCGCGCTTGCTCGCTGCCGCCCTTCTGCACCAGCCAGCCGGCGAGCAGGCCCATGAGCAGGCTGCCCGCGAGATTCACGAACAAGGTCCACCAGGGGAAACCCGGCCCCAGCCAGCGCAGCCCCGCCACGCCGGCCAGATGCCGCGCCCCGGCGCCGAACGCGCCGCCGAGCATGACGAGAAGGAGATTAGGCATGGCGGCGATGTAGCGGGGGCAAGGGGGAAGTGCCAGCATTGAGGGAATGAGGAAGAAGCCCCTCACCCCAACCCTCTCCCGCAGGCGGGAGAGGGAGTCAAAGATGCTCGTGCCGACTCTTCTTCTCCCGCCCGCGGGAGAAGGCCGGGATGAGGGTCTTTTTCTTTCTATCGCCCGTTGTTGACGATCAGCGAGACGTCGGAGCCGTTCCCCTGCGGGGTGACGATCAGATAATAGGCGCTCTCGCCCTTGGTGCCCCCGAGCACGAGATCGCCGCCGCGCTGCTGCTGCTCGGCATTGTAGCCGGCACCGGTCACCAAGGCCCGGTAATTGTCGATCACCCGTTGCGGCGCGTCGGCGGTGGTGAAGCTCACCACGCGCATGTGGCAGCCCCCATGGTCGTTGCCCGCCGCCTCGGTCAGCCGGCCGCCATTATAGGCTGGGAATTCGGGCGGCATCCGGTTCGCCCACTCATTGCCATAGTCGAAGCCCTGGCCGCAGACGGAAGCGGAGGGCGGCGGCGCGGCGCCGCCGGCGGTGCGGGTCTGTGAGCCGTCCTGGCCCGGATTGGCGTCGGCCGGATATTGCGCCTGGACCGGCGTCTCCGGCGGGCGGGCGCTGTTCGGATTGGCCTGCTGCGACAGGCTCGGATCGACCGAGAGCTGGTCCTGCAGCGCGCCGGTCAAAGCCGGGTCCACCGCATTGGCGATCAGCTCATTGTCGATCTCGGCGAGATCGTTGTTCGCACTGCCGCCCCCGCAGGCGGCGAGCGCGAGCAGGGAGGCAAGGCCGAGGCCGTGGAGAAAGGTCCGGGCGCGCGTCATTGCGGACTTTATGCCCCAACAGGCGACACCAAGCGGTTAACGGGCGGTACGCCAATAATCGAAGGTCTCGCGCTGGACCGTAGCGATGAAGCGCGCCGCCTCGGGCCCTTCCCATAGTCCTTCATAGCCGCGCGAGCTGCCGCCGCCGGCGACCCACCAGCCCTGGCCCGGAATGCGGTCGCTGGCGCGGACGACGAGCACGGCAAGCTCCGGCTCGCCGCGCAATTCCGCCTCGCTGTCGATCTGCCCAAGCATCGCGCAGAGCTGGCGCATCTTCGGCCTTGAGAAGCGGTAGCCGAGATGCTCGAGAATCTCGCCGTAGGACAGGGAGACGCCCGCCTTCGCCGCCGCGACCAGATGGGCGCGGACCTCGGCCGGGTCGGCGAGCGGTTCGGCCATCAGTGGGCGGCGGTGACCAGGACCGTGCCGTCCGTGCCGCCCCCCGCGCCGGGCGCGAGCCGGACGCTCAAAGCGTCGCCGCTCCGCGCCCTGCCGGCAAGGGCCCAGGCAGCGCCCGCATGATTGGCGGTGTCGATCGAGAAGCGGTCGGCCCGGGCGGGATCGCGATACCAGCCGGCCACCGTCTCGGGCGGATCGTCGCTGTGGAAGCGCTGGCCCTCGCCGCCCCGGACCGGGCGGGATCCGGGATAGAGGAAGTCGTTGTCCTCGGTCATCCGGCGAATCGGCGGCGGCAGGTTCACCTTGAGGTCGACGCCCTGCACCCGCGCGGTGAGTTGGCCGTTCTCGTTCCGGCCCGACGCCGAGCGATTGACCGCATTGGCGCTGTCGTCGCCGCCCGAGCCGCAGCCGGACAAGGCCAGCACCAGAGCAGTCGGGGGGAAAAACAAGCGGAACATGGCGACATCCTCAAGCGAGCCGGCGCGATCCTAGACCCCCGGCGCAGCCGCGACAACCGTAGCGGCCGCATCCCGGCCTGCGTACTGGACGCCCCGCCGCCGCTCCCCTAACCGCCCGCCATGACCGGCAGCAGCGACAGCAACAAAGGGGGCATCCAGCTCGGCCTCACCGCCTATCTGCTGTGGGGCGTCTTGCCGCTCTATTTCAAATTACTGGAGCATGTGCCGGCGACCGAGATCGTCGCCCACCGGATCATCTGGTCGGTCATCCTGCTCGGCCTGCTTGCGACATTGTGGCGGCGCTGGAGCGCGATCCGCGCGGCGCTGACCAACTCCAAGGTAATGATGACGCTGTTCGCCACCTCCTGCCTGATCGCGGTGAACTGGCTGGTCTATATCTACGCGATCACCAGCGGCCATCTGCTGGAGGGCAGCCTCGGTTATTATCTGAACCCCTTGGTCAACGTGCTGTTTGGCGTCGTGCTGCTGAAGGAAAGGCTGACCCGGGCGCAGACCTTCGCCTGCCTGCTCGCCGGCGCCGGCGTCGCAGTGATGGCGGTCGGCGCCGGGTCGGGCATCTGGATGAGCCTCACCCTGGCGCTGAGCTTCGCCTCTTACGGGTTCCTCCGGAAAGTCGCGCCGGTCGATGCGCTGGAGGGGCTCTGGGTCGAGACGCTGATCCTCGCGCCCGCCGCTCTCTTCTGGGTCTTCCACGTACGGGCGCAAGGCACCGCCGCATTCGGCCACCAGGGCTGGCTGACTGACGCCTTGCTGATCCTGGGTGGCGGGGTGACCGCGCTGCCGCTCATCCTGTTCACGGCGGCGGCGAAGCGGCTGCCCTATTCGACGCTCGGCTTCCTCCAATATATCGCGCCGTCTCTGCAATTCCTGCTCGCGGTGCTTGTCTTCGGCGAGCCGTTCGGCACGGCCAAGGCGGTCTGCTTCGGTGCGATCTGGACGGCCTTGCTGATCTTCAGCGTCGAAGGCCTGCGCCTCGCCAGGGCCCGTGTGGCAACGGCTTGAGCCGGGCGGAAAACGGAGTCATCTTCCGGCGCGAATTTCAGGGGGTGCGCCATGAAGACCGATCCGAGGATCGATGCCTATATCGACACCAGGATCGGCGACTTCGCCAGGCCGATCCTGACCCATCTCCGCGCCGTCATGCACGAGGCCTGCCCGGAGGGGGAGGAGACGCTGAAATGGAGCCATCCGAGCTTCATGTACAAGGGCAAGATCCTCGCCAGCTTCGCCGCCTTCAAGGCGCATGCGGCCTTCGGCTTCTGGTCGGGTAACCAGGTGGTGGACACAAGCGGCGCGGAGGCGACCGCCATGGGCCAGTTCGGGCGGCTGACCTCGCTGGCCGACCTGCCCGACCGCAAGACCCTCATCGCGCTCACCCACAAGGCGATGAAGCTGATCGACGAAGGCGTGAAGCCGGAGCGCAGCAAGAGCGTGAAGCCGCCGTTCACGGTGCCGCAGGATCTGCAGGCGGCGATCGAAGCGGCCCCCATGGCCAAGGCGACCTGGGCCGGCTTCCCGCCCTCCTGCCAGCGCGAATATGTGGAATGGGTGACCGAGGCGAAGCGCGACGAGACCCGCACGAAGCGGCTCAATCAGACGATCGAGTGGCTGACCGAGGGCAAAAAGCGGAACTGGAAATACGAGAATTGCTGACGGCCTGAGGCGCACCCGTCATTCCAGCGGAAGCTGGAAGCCCTTTGCCGTCGCTGAGACCGAAAAGGGGGAAGCGAGATTCCAGCTTTCGCTGGAATGACGATTATCCCCGACCCTATTCCCCCGCCAGATTGGCGTTGGCGGCGTTGATCAAATTGAGGTCCGGCTCCGCGTTGGGCGGCGTCTGGCGGTCGTGCGGCAAAGGTTGCACGGGGCGGCAGGCGGGGAGGTTCAGCTGGGCATGCTCGGCGCAGTCGCGGACCTGCACGTCGTCGGTCGGGGCGATGAAGACGGCGTAATTCTTGCCGTCGGCGCAGAGCGCCACCCACATGGAGAGATTCTGATATTGCTGCTGATAGGCGCCGGTCAGCACCCCGCCGCGGCAGCGCATGCCGCTCTGCTGGATGGCGCGGAGCAGGCCGATCCGCCGGTTGAGCGGGTTCAGCGCCTTCAGCCGCTCGCTGCCTTCATTGGCGACGTTGATCTGGATGCCGCCATTGCCGGGCGGGGAGGTGTCGCCGCAGGCCGCAAGCGTTAGGGTGAGCGCCAGCGGAAGGATGCTGCAGGCCACGCGATACTTCATGTCCGTCCTCCTGCCCCGCTGCCGCCGATCACGCCGCTGCCTGCGGGCGATATTGCGCCCGGAGCAAGACCTTGTCGATCTTGCCGGTGCCAAGCCGCGGCAGCGGCGCGCTGGCGAACCAGATATAGGCAGGCAGCTTGAACGGTGCGAGACGTGTCGCGAGAAATTCGTGCAATTCCGCTTCGCTCGGCACCGCCGCCTCACACCAGATCACCGCTGCCGGCACCTCGCCGAGTCGTTCGTCGGCGACGCCGAACACCGCCGTCTCGGACACTGCGGGAAAAGCGTAGATCGCCGCCTCCACCTCCTGCGCCGCGATGTTCTCGCCGCCGCGGATGATGATGTCCTTCTTGCGGTCGACGATGAAGAGATAGAGGTCCTCGTCCAGATAGCCGATGTCGCCGGTGCGGACATAATGGTCCGCGGTGAAGGCCGCGGCGGTCGCTGCCTCATCCTGCCAGTAGCCGCGGATATTGGCGGCGGTGCGGATCGCGATCTCGCCCCGCTCGCCCGCCGGCAAATGACGGTCGCCCTGCCCGAGGATCGCGATCTCGACGAACGGCACCTGCGCCCGGCCCGACGAGGCCGGCTTGGCGTGATAATTGGACCAGAAATTGCCGGTGCCCGCGGCATTGGTCTCGGTCAGGCCATAGCCCTGGGCGGGCTGCGCGCCGCGAAAGGCCCGCTCCAGCCGCTCCACATGGGCGACCGGCCGCGCGGCGCCGCCCGAGGCGATGTCGGTGAGGCTGGAGAGGTCGTATTTCTCGCGGTCCGGATGCTGCATCAGCTCCAGGCTCATCGTCGGGACGCCGACGAAATAGGTGATCTTCTCCTGCTCGATCAGCCGGAGCGCCTCGCCCGCATCCCATTTCGGCATCAGCACCATGCAGCGCGCGATGACGAGGCTGTTCAGCATCACCGGCACTTCGCCGGTGACGTGGAAGAGGGGGACGTTGACCAGAGTCCGGGGCGGGTTCTTCGGCGGGTCCTTGTCGCGCTCCTTGATGCCGAGCATCACCAAGAGGCTCAGCGCATAAGCGTAGGTGCCGGTAGTTACCGCCCGGTGGGTCGAGACCGCGCCCTTGGCGAGGCCGGTCGAGCCGGATGTGAAGAGGATGGTCGCGTCATCCTCGGGCGCGATTTCGGGAAGATCGGCCTCTTGCGCGCGGGCCAACAACGGCGCCAGCGCCCCGTCCAGATGCAATTCGACCGGCAGCGAGACGGTCGGGATCGTGCAGCCGCCCGCCTCCAGCCGTTTCGCCCGCGGCGCATCCGCGATGATCAGCGCGGGCGCCGACAGATCGAGGCCGTGGCGCATTTCCTCCGGCTGCCACCAGCCGTTGATCAGGGTCGCGATCCCGCCCGCCTTCAGCACCGCCATGTAGGAAATGATCCAGGCCGGGCAGTTGCGCATGGCGATGGCGACGCGGTCGCCCTTGGCGACATTCCAGCTTCCCGCCAGCACCCGCGCCAGCTGTGTCGAGCGTGCGTCCAGGTCGGCGAAGCTCAGCCTTTCGTCGCCGGCGACCAATGCTTCGGCGTCGCCGTGCAGCCCGCAAAAGGCGGTGAACAGGCCCGGGAGAGTGCCCGGAAAATTGCCGACAAAGGCGCGGCCCAGAGCATCGCGCTCGATGACGAAGGGGCCGCCCGCGCCGATCTTCTCGGCCAGCACCGCATCATATTTCCGGTCGAGCTCGCTCGGCACTCCAGTCCCCTCGCTACGCCTTTGCCTTTTTTTATCCCCCCTCTATGAAGGCGCGAACCTGAAGGGGGAAGCCCTTGATCCACCAGTTACTGACATCGATGCCAACAGTAAGCGATGCCATCCAGTTCAACAATCTGGGCCTCTCGCCGGTGCTGTTCGAATGGGGCTGGTTCCAGCTCCGCTGGTACAGCCTCGCCTACCTTTTCGGCATCATCATCGGCTGGTGGTATCTGTTGAAGCTGATCCGCCAGCCGGGCGCCCCCATGGCCCGGCGGCACGCCGACGACATGGCCTTCTACACGACGCTCGGCATCATCCTCGGCGGCCGGCTCGGCTATGTCCTGTTCTACAAGCCGGGCGAATATTTCCAGAATCCGGCCGAGATCTTCCGTCTCTGGGACGGCGGGATGAGCTTCCATGGCGGCGTGATCGGGGTCTCGCTCGGCATCATCTACCTCGCCTGGCGCAACAAGCTCGATTGGCTGCGCATCCACGATTACGTCGCTTGCTGCATCCCGCCGGGTCTCTTCCTCGGCCGCCTCGCCAATTTCGTGAACGGCGAATTGTGGGGCGGGCCGACCAGCCTGCCCTGGGGCATGATCCCGCCCGGCGGCAGCGTGCCGGTGCACCCGAGTCAGCTCTACGAGGCGGCGCTCGAAGGGCTGTTCCTGATGGCCCTGCTCGTCTGGATGTTCTGGAAGACGCGCGCCCGCTACCAGCCCGGCAAGCTCGTCGGCACCTTCATCCTGGTCTACGGCCTCGTCCGCTTCGGCCTGGAATTCATCCGCCTGCCCGACGCCCATCTGGTCGACTTCGCGCAGAAGACCGGCCTCCATATGGGCCAGTGGCTGTCGCTGCCGATGATCCTCGGCGGCATCTACCTCGTCGCCACCGCGAAGAAGCGCGAGGCGCGTGTGCAGGCGGTGCCGGAAGATGAGACGCTACCAGCTTGAGGAGACGCTGAGGCGCCTCCTTGCGCGAGGGAGAACGATTCCGGTCATCGAGTACATGGCCGAAGCGAACTCGCACTATTACGCGACGCGCGACCCATTCGGCGCCTCGGGCGATTTCACCACCGCGCCCGAGATCAGCCAGATGTTCGGAGAGCTGATCGGCCTCTGGCTGGCGGATCTCTGGCTGCGCTCGGGCCGCCCGCGCGACGCGCAATATGTCGAGCTGGGGCCGGGGCGGGGGACGCTTGCGGCGGATGCGATCCGGGCGATGAAGGGCGCGGGCTTCGCGCCAGACGTCCATTTCGTCGAAACCAGTCCGGTGCTGCGGAAAGCGCAGGTGGAGCGGGTGCCTGGCGCGATATGGCATGACGATCTGTCCACGCTCCCTGACGAGGGCCCGCTTCTGATCGTCGCGAACGAGTTCTTCGATGCCTTGCCTGTCCGCCAGCTCGATGTTTTGGGCCGAGAGCTCAAGGTGACGGTCGAGAATGGTCGCTTTGTGCGTAAAGGCGAGGTTGAGACTGAGACCTCCCCGGCCTCCATCGCCATCGCCGTCGGCCTGTCCCGCCGCATCGCGGCGCAGGGCGGCGCGGCTCTGATCGTCGACTATGGCTATCAAGGCCCGAGCCGCGGCGACACGCTGCAGGCCGTCTTCCGCCACGCTTATTCCGACCCGTTCGAAGCGCCCGGCGAGCGCGATCTGACCGCCCATGTCGGTTTCACCGCCCTCGCCGCAGCGGCGGAGGGCGTCCGCATCTCCGGCCCGGTGCCGCAAGGCGCCTGGCTCGACGCGATGGGCCTGCCGGTGCGCGCCGCCGCTCTGGCCCGCGCCGCGCCGGCGCGCACCGAGGAGATCGAGGCCGCCCGCCACCGCCTCTCCGCGCCCTCGCAAATGGGGCGTTTGTTCAAGGTGCTGGCGTTCAGCGCCCGGGGCTGGGCTGAACCGGCCGGTTTCTGATCCTCCGTTCGCCCTGATGGTAAGGTCGCCATGCCCCCAGCATGGCTTCGAATGTCCGGGGGACATTCGAACCTTACCATTGTCGAAGGGCAGTCCTTCCCTTTACTGGCGCCGGAGGAAGGGCAGGGCTTCGACAGGATCAGCCCGAACGGTTTTGGGAATATGACCAGCGTCTCGGATTTCACCTATCGCAACGCCACGCCCGCCGACGCGCCGCTCATGGCGCGGATCGGGGCGGAGACGTTCACCGAGACGTTCGGCCATCTCTACACACCCGAGAATCTCAATTTCTTCCTGAAGAACCATAGCGTCGAGAACTGGACCGCGGAGTTGACCGACCCGCGCTTCACCATCCGCCTCGCCGAGCAGGGCGGGGAAGCGGTGGCGTTCGCCAAGGTCGGGCCGCCGGGCCTGCCGTTCGAGGTCACCGGGCCGACTGCGGAGCTTCGTCAATTCTACGTTCTGAAGCCCTGGCACGGCACCGGCGTCGCCCAGGCCCTGATGACATGGGTGATGGACGAGGCGCGGGCGCGCGGGGCCGAGCAGGTCTTTCTCTCGGTCTTCGTCGACAATCACCGCGCCCAGCGTTTCTATGCGCGCTACGGTTTCGAGCAGGTCGGCACCTATGCCTTCATGGTCGGCGACCATGCCGATGAGGATCTGATCATGCGGGCGCCGTTATGACCGTCGAAGTGATCCGCGCCGCCGCCCTGGACGGCATTCCCCACGGCTTTCTCGGCCGGAGGGGCGGGGTCTCGACGGGCGTCTGCGCCGGGCTCAATGTCGGCCTCGGCTCCAGCGACGACCGCGCCGCCATCTACGAGAATCGCCGCCTCGCCATCGCCGCGGTGGCGCCCGGCGCGCAATTGGTCACGGTGCACCAGATCCATTCGTCCGAAGTGGTCTATGCCGACGCGCCCTGGCCCGACGACGGCCGGCCCAAGGCGGACGCCCTCGTGACAGACCGTCCCGGCCTCGCCTTGGGCGTCTTCACCGCCGACTGCACCCCGGTTCTGCTCGCCGACCGGGAGGCCGGTGTGGTCGGCGCGGCCCATGCCGGCTGGAAGGGCGCGTTCAGCGGCGTGGTCGAATCGACCATCGCGGAAATGGAACGGCGCGGGGCGCAGCGGGAGCGGATCCTGGTCGCGCTCGGCCCCGCCATCGCCCGCAAGAGCTATGAGGTGGACGAGGGCTTCCTGCGCCTTTTCCTCGACGCGGATGCGGCGAACGAACGCTTCTTCACGCCGGGCCGCGAGGGCCATCACCAGTTCGACACCGAGGCCTATCTCCTCGCCCGCATCGCCGCCGCCGGCATCCGCCGCGCCGAAGCGCTCGGCCTCGACACCTACGCCGATCCGGATCGCTTCTACTCCTACCGCCGTGCCACCCATAAGGGCGAAGCGGATTACGGGCGGCAGATTTCGCTGATTGCTTTGCCGGGCTAGAACCGCGCCGCCGCTTTGGCTAAAGGGCCCGCGGGCAACGGACCTCACCCCTGGGCCGCACTGAGCGGTCTTGAGCTTGCTCCGGCGAGAGCCGGCTCGGTCTCCACACCGCAACGCGTCACGCGACAGGAGACAGACATGGCAGACGAAGCAGACCTTACCGGCACGAATCCGCGCCGCCGCCCCAAACAGGGCGCCCTCGAAATCAACGGCCGCAAGCTGAAGCCGTCCACCCTGATGATGGGCCACGGCTTCGATCCCGCCCTTTCGGAAGGCTCGCTGAAGCCGCCGATCTTCCTCACCTCCACCTTTGTTTTCGAGAATGCCGCCGCAGGCAAGCGCCATTTCGAGGGCGTCACCGGCAAGCGCCCGGGCGGGGCGGAGGGCCTCGTCTATTCGCGCTTCAACGGCCCGAACCAGGAGATCCTCGAAGACCGCCTCGGCCTCTGGGAAGAAGCGGAGGATGCGCTCAGTTTCTCCTCCGGCATGTCGGCGATCGCGACCCTGTTCCTCGCCTTCGTCCAGCCGGGCGACGTCGTCGTCCACAGTGGCCCGCTCTACGCCGCGACCGAGACCCTGATCGCCCGCATCCTCGGCAAGTTCGGCGTGAGCTGGCTCGATTTCCCGGCCGGCGCCACCGAGGACGAGATCGCCGCGGTGGTCGAGCAGGCCAAGGCGAAGGGCCGCGTCCCGCTCATCTATCTGGAAAGCCCGGCCAACCCGACCAACGCCCTCGTCGACGTGCAGGCCGTGGCGAAGGTGCGCGACGCTTTGTTCGGCGAAGGCGAGCGCCCGCCCATCGCGATCGACAACACCTTCCTCGGCCCGCTCTGGCAGAACCCTTTGGCCCATGGCGCCGATCTCAGCGTCTATTCGCTCACCAAATATGCGGGCGGGCATAGCGATCTGGTCGCGGGCGGGATCACCGGCTCGAAGGAGCTGATCAACACGATCCGGATGCTCCGCAACACGATCGGCACGATCACCGATCCGAACACCGCCTGGATGCTGCTCCGCAGCCTCGAGACGCTTGAGCTCAGGATGACCCGCGCCGGCGAGAATGCCGACAAGGTCTGCCGCTTCCTGCGCGACCATCCGAAGGTGGAGAGCGTCGGCTATCTCGGCTTCCTCGAGGAAGGCGGCGATGCGCGGCAGGCGGACATTTACCGCCGCCACTGCACCGGCGCCGGGTCGACCTTCTCGCTCTACCTCAAGGGCGGCGAGCGGGAGAGCTTCGCCTTCCTCGATTCGCTGAAGATCGCCCATCTCGCGGTCAGCCTCGGCGGCACCGAGACTTTGGCGAGCTGCCCCGCGGCGATGACCCATTTGTCGGTCCCGCCCGAACGCAAGGCTGCGCTCGGCATCACCGACAATCTGGTGCGCATCTCGATCGGGGTGGAGGACCCGGACGATCTGATCGCCGATTTCGACCAGGCGCTGGCGGCGGTCTAGGCCCGCCGCCGGTCCCGCCAGTCCAGCACCTCCCAGCCCTCCTGTTCCGCGACGCGGATCAGGCGGGCGTGGGCGTTGGTGGCGAAGGCCTCGTTCGCCCAGCGGTGGACGACGCTGTCGGAGACATGGTCGGAATAGAAGCGGATGTGGAGGGCGTCGCGCTCCAGCCCGTTCCGCTGGAGCCAGGCCTCGATCATGTCGAGCTTGCCGAGGCCGTAGCAATTCTTCCCGTCGATCGTCGCGACGGTACGGCCCTTCTCGTCGATCTTGGTATCGGTCGCGATGACGTCGTCAAAGCCGAGCCGCTGCGCGATCGCGGCGGCGTAGAGCCGGTAGGAGGCGGTCGCCAGCACGAGCCGCCGCCCCGCCGCCTTGTCCTCCGCGAGTCGCGTCCGCGCCCCGGGCAGGATGTTGGTCGCCAGCTGCTTGTCGGCGAAGCTCTGCACCACCGGGTCCAGCCGCTCCGGCGCGGCAGGCCCGACCAGCAGCCGATAGTTGATCTCCTTCAGCCGGCCGCGGTCCAGCAGCTTGAGCACGTAACCGAGCGTCGAGACCAGGACGAGCGGCGCGAGCAGCACCCGCCAGGGGGCGAGCCGCCACATGGCGTGCCACAAGAACGGCCCGAAGGTCGGCCCGCGCGTGACCGTCTTGTCCATGTCGTAAATTGCGAGCGTGGCCCTCATCGCCTGCCTGCAAGCACGGAAACCCGCACCCTGTCCATCCTAACTCCTTGCCGCCCGCCGGGTTTTGGGACATGCCCGTCCCGGCATGAGCGTAACCGCTGAATTCAGCCAGAACGTCGAAGACGGCGCCTGTGTCCTGCGCTTCAGCGGGAATCTGACCCTGTTGCGCGTCCGCAAGCTCAGCGAGCAGCTGAACGAGATCACCGCGGACAATCTCACCCTCGATCTCAGCGAGGTCGAGCGGATGGACACAGTCGGGGCCTGGCTCGTCCACAAATTGCAGCGGGACCGGGGCGCGACGCTTATCGGCGCCACCCGGGAGCAGCAGGTCCTGATCGATCATGTCGCGAAGGCGGACCAGCCGGTGCAGGTGCAGCGGGAGCGCCCGCGCGCGCTCGTCCGCGTGATCAGCCAGGTGGGCGAGTGGACCAATAATTTCCTGCGCACCATGCTCGGCATGCTGGGCTTCTTCGGGTCCATGCTGATTTCCTTCGGCCATATCATCCGCCATCCGCGCCGCTTCCGCCTGAACGCGGTCGTCACCGGCTTCGAGTCGGTCGGGGTGCAGGCGCTCTTCATCATCGGGCTGATGAGCCTCCTTGTGGGGATCGTCATCGCCCAGCAGGGCGCGGTGCAGCTCCGCCAGTTCGGCGTCGAGGCCCTTACCGTCAATCTCGTCGGCCGCTCGGCGGTCAAGGAGCTTGGCGTGCTGATGACCGCGATCATGGTCGCCGGCCGCTCGGGTTCCGCATTCGCCGCGCAGATCGGCTCGATGAAGCTGAACGAGGAAATCGACGCGATGCGCACGATCGGCGTCTCGCCGATGGAGGCTCTGGTCATCCCGCGCGTGCTCGCCACCATCCTGATGATGCCGCTGCTCGGCTTCTTCGCGGCGATGATGGCGCTGTTGGGCGGTGGCATCTTCTGCTGGCTCTCGCTCGACATCCCTCCCGTGACCTTCATCGATCGCATTCGCGACATCGTGCCGATGACCGATCTCTACCAGACGCTGATCAAGGCACCGGTCTTCGGCATGATCATCGCCATGGCGGGCTGCTACCAGGGCATGCAGGTGGAAGGGGATGCCGAGCAGGTCGGCCGGCGCACGACCAGCGCGGTCGTCCAGGGCATTTTCCTCGTCATCGTGCTGGACGCCTTCTTCGCGGTCTTCTTCACCGAGATCGGCTGGCTGTGAGCGAGGACCCCCAAGCCCCGGTCATCGAAGTGCGCGGCCTCAGGAACGCGTTCGGCGAGCATATCATCCATGACGGGCTCGATCTGGAGGTCCGCCGCGGCGAGATCATGGGCGTGGTCGGCGGCTCAGGCACCGGCAAGTCGGTGCTGATGCGCTCGATCATCGGCCTGCAGACGCCAATCGCCGGCGAGATCGAGGTGTTCGGCCAGTCGATGGTCGGCCGCGACGAGGAAGAGGCGAAAAACGTCCGCCGGCGCTGGGGCGTGCTGTTCCAGGGCGGCGCCTTGTTCTCCACCCTGACCGTGGCCGAGAATGTCCAGGTGCCGATCAAGGAATTCTATGCGGGGATCGACCAGGAACTGCTCGACGAGATCGCCGTCTACAAGATCGCCATGTCCGGCCTGCCGGTCGACGCGGGCGCGAAATTTCCGTCCGAACTCTCCGGCGGCATGCGGAAGCGCGCCGGCATCGCCCGGGCGCTCGGGCTCGATCCGGAGCTGCTCTTCCTCGACGAGCCGACCGCGGGGCTCGATCCGATCGGCGCCGCCGGCTTCGACCAGCTCATCCACGAACTGCGCGACGCGCTCGGTCTCACCGTCTTCCTGATCACCCATGATCTGGACACGCTCTATGCGATCTGCGACCGCGTCGCAGTACTGGCGGACAAGAAAGTGGTCGCGGTCGGAACGATTGAGGAATTGCTCGCTTTGGACCACGAGTGGATTCAGGAATATTTCAAGGGGCCGCGCGGGCGCGCCGCGGCGTGTCTGCAGCGTGACGAAGCAACAGAGGTCGACGCCTGATGGAAACCCGTTCGAACCAGGTCCTCGTCGGGTCGATCACCCTGGGATTGCTCGCGGCGCTGGTCGTGTTCGTCATCTGGCTGAGCCAGTTCGGCGGCGGCGGTGAAAAGCGCTACGACATCTTCTTCCGGCAATCGGTCGAAGGCCTGGCCAAGGGCTCGTCGGTGACCTTCTCCGGCGTCCCCGTCGGCCAGATCGAATCGATCAACCTCGTCCCCGACAGCCCGCAGTTCATCCGCGTCCGCATCAACGTGAACCGCGACACGCCGGTGCTTGATGGCTCGACCGCGACGATCCGCGGCGTGGGCTTCACCGGCGTCTCGCAGATCCAGATCGACCCGCCGCCGCAGCCGCAGCCCGGGGAGCGTCCTCGGCCGCGCGTCGAGCTGCATTGTCCCGCGGAAAATGCGCAGTCGGATTGTCCCTATGGCGTGCCGGTCATCCCGGCCGCGACGGGCGGGCTGGCCGGCATCCTCAATACCGCGCCGCAGCTGCTGGAGCGGGTCTCGACCCTGACCGAGCGGCTCACCGAATTGCTTTCCGACCGCAATCAGGAATCGATCGCCGGCATTCTCGACAATCTGGAGGCGGTGAGCCGCTCGCTCGCCGAGCGCGGGCCCGAAATCGCAGCCACGCTCGCCGAGGCCAGGACCGCGATCCGCCAGGCCGGGGCGGCGGCCGATCAGATCGGCCAGCTCGCTGCCTCCACCACCCAGCTCGTCGACCGCGACGGCCGGCCGCTGATCAACGATCTGCGCCAGACCCTGCGCTCCGCCCAAGGCAGCATGTCGCAACTGGAACATGCGATCGGCGACGCGAGGCCGGGCATCCAGGCCTTCTCCAACCAGACCCTGCCGGAGGTCGGCCAGCTGATGCGTGACCTGCGCGCCACCTCCGAATCCCTGCGCGAGATCACCGACCGGATGAACCAGCAGGGCATTGGCGGCGCGCTCGGCGGCCAGCGCCTGCCCGATTACCATCCGGGAAGAAGGAATTGACGATGCGTCCGAAGCTCCTCCTCGCCCTGTCCGCCGCGCTGGCGCTTTCCGCCTGCTTCGGCGGCGCCAAGCCGCCGAACGAGCTCTTGACGTTGACCTCCGCCGAGGTGCGCCCCGCGGCGACGCCGCGCACCGCCGGTCAGGGCGAGGCGATCACCGTCGCCGTGCCGGCTGTGCCGCAGGCGCTGCGCACCAGCCGCATCCCGGTCTATGTGAACGAAACCACGATCCAGTATCTGACTGGCGGCGCCTGGGTGGAGCAGCCCGGCGCGCTCTTTGCCCGCCTGCTTGGCGAGACCATCGCCGCGCGTACCGGCCGGGTGGTGCTCGATCCCAGCCAGTACAGCAACGATCCAGGCAGCCGGATCACCGGCACCCTGGTGAAGTTTGGCTTCGATCCCGGCCAGATGCAGGTGGTGATCGTCTATGACGCGGTCCTGGCCCGCTCCGGCGCCAATGGCGCGGTCATCACCAACCGCTTCGAGGCGCATGTGCCGGTCGCTGCGGCCACGCCGGCGGCGGTTGCGCCGGCGCTGAACCAGGCGGCGAACCAGCTGGCCGATCAGGTCGCAGCCTGGATCGGGAACTAGACCAGGCTCTTCGAGGCCTGTTCGAACACGTCCTTGCTGAGCCCAGGCGTCGCCACGATCCGCTCCAGGGCGGCGCGCATCAGCTTCGCGCGTTCCTCGCCGAAACGACGCCAGCGGCCCAATGGCGGCACCAGCTTCGCCGCGGTCTGCGGATTCAACTTGTCCGCCGCCAGGATCATGTCGGCGAGGAAGGCGTAGCCGCGGCCCGAGGCGTCGTGGAAGGCGCGCTGGTTGACCGAGAAGGCGCCGACGAGCGAGCGCAGCCGGTTTGGATTGCTGAGCGTGAAATCGGGGTGTTTGGCCAGCGCCTCGACCGCCGCCGGCGTGTCGGCGCGGGTGGAGAGCGCCTGGGTGGTGAACCATTTGTCGAGCACCAGGCCATTGTCCTTGTAGCGGTCGTAGAAGGCCGCCAGGGCCGCCACCCGCTCCGGCGCGTCGCCATTGGCGAGCACGCCGAGCGCGCCCTGCCGGTCGGTCATATTGTCCGCCGTGTCATATTGCGCCTTGGCCAGCGCCGCCGCGTCCGCCGCGCCCGCCGCAGCGAGATAGCCCAGCGCGATGGTGCGCAGGCGACGGGCGCCCTTGGCCGCGGGGTTGTAGGCGTAGCGGTTGGCGGCGTGGCTCGCATAAGCGTCGCGCCACAGGCTCTCCAGGCTGGTGCCGAGCGCGGCCCTGAGCGCCTCGCGGGCGCGGTTGATCGCCTCGGGATCGACGACAGCCATATGGTCGCCGATGAACGCCTCGCTCGGCAGCAGCACCGCCTCCGCGATAAAGGCCGGGTCCAGCGCCTTGTTCTCCAGCGTCTCGCGCACCGCCTCGATCACCGGCTCGTGCGCTGCCTCGCCGCCGCTCACCGCAGTCTTCAGCGTGTCGAGCATCAATTGCTGCATCGCCTCGTAGCGGGCGAAGGGATCGTCGTCGCGGGCGGAGAGGAAGGCGAGGTCGGCGGCGTTGCGGTCGGTCTCGACGATCACCGGCGCGGAGAAATCGCGGTTGAGCGACAGCACCGCCGGTTCGCTCAGCCCGTCGATCACCAGTTCCTCCCTGGCGCCGTCGAGGATGAACAGGCGGTCGTCCTGCTTCGCGCCGGTGCGCGCGCCGAACAAGGCCAGTTTCAGCGGGATCGGCATGGGCTGCTTGGTCTTCTGCCCCGGCGTCGGCGGCACTTCCTGCTCCAGCAGGATGCGGGCAACCGCGCCTTCCTGGACGAGCTGCGCCTTTACCTTCGGGGTGCCGGCCTGGCTGTACCAGAGGCGGAACTGGGTGAGATCCTCGCCCGACGCCTCCTCCATTGCCCGCACGAAATCCTCGCAGGTCACCGCCTGGCCGTCATGGCTGGCGAAATAGAGGTCGCAACCGGCGCGGAACTTCTCCGGGCCCAGGATGGTGTGGAGCATGCGGATCACTTCCGCGCCCTTGTTGTAGACGGTCGCGGTGTAGAAATTCGAAATCTCGATATAGCTATCCGGCCGGATCGGATGGGCGAGCGGGCCGGCATCTTCCGGGAATTGCGCAGCGCGGAGCATGCGCACATCCTCGATCCGCTTGACCGCTTCCGAGCCCATGTCGGCCGAGAAGCTCTGGTCGCGGAAGACGGTGAAGCCTTCCTTGAGGCTCAGCTGGAACCAGTCGCGGCAGGTGACCCGGTCGCCGGACCAATTGTGGAAATATTCGTGCGCGACCACGCCGGCGATGCCGTCATAGTCCATGTCCGTCGCGGTGTCCGGATCGGCGAGGATGTAGCGCGAGTTGAAGATGTTGAGGCTCTTGTTCTCCATCGCCCCGAAGTTGAAATCGTCGACCGCGACGATGTTGAAGATGGCGAGGTCGTACTCGCGGCCATAGACCTCCTCGTCCCATTTCATCGCCGCCTTCAGGCTCGCCATGGCATGTTCGGTGCGCGGCAGATCGCCGTCGCGGACCCAGATGGCGAGGTCCACCGTCCGGCCGGAACGGGTGACGAAGGTATCGCGATTGGCGACCAGATCGCCGGCGACGAGCGCGAACAGATAACAGGGCTTGGGGAAGGGATCTTCCCACTCCGCCCAGTGCGTGCCGGCCCCCTCGTCTTCGCCGGAGGCCACCAGATTGCCGTTCGAAAGCAGGATCGGATAGGCGGCCTTGTCGCCGCTCATCCGCACCTTGTAGCGCGACAGCACGTCGGGCCGGTCGGGGAAAGGCGTGATCCGCCGGAAGCCCTCGGCCTCGCACTGGGTGCAGAGCATATTACTGGATTCGTAGAGGCCCATGAGCTGGGTATTGGTCCTGGGCGCGATCGCGACCTCGGTCTCGATGACGCCACTGTCGCCCGGCACGTTGATCCGGATCACGTCATTCTCGAACCAGTAATTGACCGTCTCGCCGTCCAGCCGGACGTCGAGAATGTGCAGGCCCGAGGCGTTGAGCCTGAGCGGGGCCTTGTGCTCGCCGTTGCGCACAATCTCGAGGCGCGCGCGCACGATCGTCTCCACCGCGCCGAGCGTGAAATCCAGCGCCAGATCGGGGACCAGCCATTCCGGCGGCTTGTAATCTTCGCGACGGGTGATGTGGGGGGCGGCGGGCGAAGCGGCGATGTCTGGCATGGCCTTGCTCTAGGCCTCCGAAATGGAGGGTGCAATCGGGGGGAAGGCGCTCGTTAGCCGGGAAGGCGGGACACCCGCACGCTCTGGCGGTTCAGCACCGCGCTGCCGAAGATGGTCATGAAGGCGATGTCGGTGGCGTCGCGGCCCACGCCGATGCGGGCGAAGCCCTCGGCCGGCGCCAGGCCGGTGGCGTCGAGGAAATGCCAGGCGCCGTCCAGCCAGACCTCGACCACGGCATGGAAATCGGGCGGCTCCAGCCCCAGCGCATAGACCGAGGTCAGCCGCGCCGGCACGCCGGCGGCGCGGGCGAAGGCCGCCATCAGATGGGCATAGTCACGGCAGACGCCCTGCCGGGCGAGGAAGGCGTCCGCAGCGGTGGTGCTGGCATCGGACGTGCCCGGCACATAGGCCATTTCGCGCTCGATCCAGTCCCGCATCGCCAGCAGCTTCGCGCCGCCCGCCAGCTGGCCGAAGCTTTGCTCGACGAAGGTCTCGAACCGGTCCGATTCGCAATAGCGGCTCGGCCAGAGATAGGCGATCGCCTCGGGCGGCAGGCTCGCCAGAGGGCAGATTGGCAGGTGACCGATCGGAGCGAGCGTCCGCGTCACGTCGACGGTGGCGCGATAGGTGGCGTGCAGCGGGCCGTCCGCCCTGAGCCAGGTGCGCTGCCCGATCCCGTCCTCGCCGGCGACCGGCGTCAGCGGCCCGCCCGCGCCATCGACGATCAGCCGGTCCTCGCGCAGCCGCTGGTCGGGCAGCTGCGCAACCTCCACGGCCAGCAGCACGTCCGCCGGAGCGGGCATATGATAATCGAGCGTGACGTCAATCTGGAGGCGCATGGGTCCCGGTCTCACCTTTCCGCGTCCCGCGCAACGCGGGAAGCGGCCAGATGAGCCGGGATCCTGAGCCTGGAGCGTTACTGGCTGCTGACTTCGGAGATGTGCAGCCGCGCGGCCTGCGCCTGGCCGGAGCGATAGGTGCCGACCCAGATCTCGTAGCGGCCCGTTTGCGGGGTGTTGAAGCGGATCGACGGGTTGGCCCCGTTCACGCCGCCATCGTCGTCGCAATAGAAGGTGCCGTCAGGCGCGTTGACGACGAGGGTGGTGTCCGACTGGGACGCGACCGAGATGATCAGCGGCAGCGAGCCCGCCGTGTAGACGAGCCGGACGTCCGGCGCGTTGGTGATGAAGCCGGCGCAATTGGAGCCGGCGCGCTGGGCGGAGATGTCGCCGCCCGCCTGCAGCGAGACCACCCGCGGATCGGGAGTGAAGCCCGTGGTCAGATTGACCTGCCCGAAATTGGGCTGGAGGCTGGTGTCCTGGGCGATCGCGCCCGAGCCGCAGATAAGGGCGCCGACGGTCAGCAGGAAATGTGCAGTCTTCATATCAAAGTCCCCTTGATGGGCGCGCCGATCGTGACGCGCCGTCGATGGATGGTTCCGTTTCGGAGACAGACTGATTGACGAGCGCGGCTGTCCCTCGACTGAATCAGGGGTTCAACGCGGGTTCATTCGCTCGGCGGAGGCGGCGCGATCTTGCCCGAGCGGAGCGCGATCAGCAGGCCGGCAATGGCGAGCAGTCCGCCGCCCAAGGCGAGCGGGGACCAATGATAGCCCTCGAATATCGTCGAGATCGCCATCGCGATGATCGGGATCAGGACGCTCGAATAGGCGGCCCTGGCGGGGCCGATCGCGCGGATGATCCTATAGTAGAGCGAGAAGGCCAAAGCGGAGGCGATCACGCCCAGATAGACGAGGCCGAGCCAATAGCCCCAGCTGTGCTCGATCACCGGCGGGCCGACCGTCGTCCAGGCCCAGCCCGCGTCGATCAGCGCGCCGTAGCACATCGCCCAGCCGAGCATCGGCGCGATCGGGCGCGACTTCATGCCGCCGGCGAGCTGCATGACATTGGCCGACGAGGCGGAGAGGACGGCGATGAGGACCAGGCCGAGCCCGCCGAGCACCTCGCCGTTCGCGGCCGGACTCGAGCGAACCTCCTGGAGGAAGAGCAGGCCGACGCCCGCCATCGCCACCGCCGAGCCGAGGATGAAGCGCGGGCTGACCTTCACGCCGAAAAACAGCCGGGCCATGACGGCATTGGGCACGACGAGCAAAGCGAACACGACGGCCGCAAGCCCGGAGGTGATGTGCAGCTCCGAGGCATAGACGAAGTTGAAGTTCAGCGAGAATTGCAGCAGCCCGAGCAGGACGGCGAACAAGTGGCCGCGGCCGATCCGGAGCGAAGCCCCGCTCAGCCGCGCGATCGCCAGCATTGTCGCGCTGGCGATCAGGAAGCGGTAGCTGACCGACCAGACCGGCGGCACCAGGCCCAGCTGGCCCTTGATGACGATCCAGGTCGAGCTCCAGATCAAGGTGATCAGGAGGAAGGGGAGGAGGATCTTCGGGTCGCGGAAGGTCCCGGTCACAGCGCGCGGATCGCCGCGGCGAGCGCGTCCACGTCCGCCGGAGCGCTGTCCCAGGCGGTGACCAAACGCGCCTCGCCGGGGCCCCAATCGTAGAAGTCGAAGCCCTGCGCCCGCAGCGCCGCCGCCTCGTCCGGCGTGACCCGGATGAACACCTCGTTCGCCTGCACCGGCAGCAGCAGCCGATCCGCGCCCGCCGCCTCGGCGAGCCGCGTCGCCGAAGCATTGGCGGCGCGGGCGTTGCGCAGCCAGAGGTCGCCCTCCAGCATCGCCAGGATCTGCGCGGCAAGATAGCGGCCCTTGGAGAGCAGATGGCCGGCCCGCTTGCGCCGATACTGGGTCGCCGCCGCGAGGCTGCGGTCGAAGAAGATCAGGCACTCGGCGGAGAGGCCGCCATTCTTGGTGAAGCCGAAGGAGAGGGCATCGACCCCGGCCTGCCAACTCAGCGCCGCCGGGCTGCAGCCGAGACACGCCACCGCATTGGCGAAGCGGGCGCCGTCGAGATGGAAGCGCAGGCCCCGCGCTTTGGCGAGATCGCCGAGCGCCGCCGTCTCGTCCGGCGTATAGACGCAGCCATATTCGCTGGCATTGGTGATCGAGAGGACGTGCGGCTGAACCTGGTGAACGTCGTCGCGGACGGTGGCGAGCGCGGCGTTCACGCTGTCCGGGGTCAGCTTGGCGCCTTCACCCTCGGCGAGCAGCAACTTGGCGCCATGGGTGTAGAATTCCGGCGCGCCGCATTCGTCGGTCTGGATATGGGCGTCGCGATGGCAGAGGATGCTGCCATAAGGCGGGCAGAGCGCGGCCAGCGCGAGGCTGTTCGCCGCCGTCCCGGTCGCCACCCAGAGCGCCTCGACCTCGGTGCCGAACAAATCGGAGAAGGCGCCGTTCAGCCGCTGCGACCAGGCGTCGCCGTCATAGGCGGTGTCGAGCCGGTTCGCCGCATTGATCGCCGCCAGCACTTCGGGACAGGCCGGGGCCGCATTGTCGGAGAAAAAGCGCATGCCGCGTCCCTAGCCGCGACGGACCACCGAACGCAAATATAAAGATATCTTTATATGTGACCGCCGAACCGCCTTTTCGGACTTTTCCTCTCTGCGATATTCCCCATTCGGCGTTTACCACAATTTAGTGCCGCCGGATTATGGCATCGGGGTCGTAAAGGGTTGGAAGGACGAAATGGGCGCGGAAAATTTCAACGGTACCTCGGTTGGCAGCAAGCGTACGGCCAAGCGGGCGCGGGTGCTGTTGGCCGCCAGACTGGAGACGAGCGGCGGCGTGATCGAAGCGCGGCTGCGCGATCTCTCGCAGAAGGGCGCGCTCGTCGAATGCGCGCAGGTGCCGCCCGTCGGCAGCGAGCTCGTCTTCGTGCGCGGCGCGACCCGCATCCCCGCCCGCGTCGCCTGGGCCGGCAAGGACCGGATCGGACTCGAATTCCATCACGAGATCGACGCGCAGGAAGTCTTCGTGCATATTGGCAAGAGGCCTGAGGCGGGGCCGGTCAGCTTCCGCCGTCCGCTCGGCTCCTTGTCGCCCGAGGATCGCCGCGTGGCGCAGGCCTGGGGCGTGACCGTCGGCCTCATCGTGCCGGAAAGCGACGGCTAGGATCGGCGCATGCAGCAGGCCTTCACAGGATCTTGGTCACTTCCCTCGGAGTTCGGCGCGCCGTTCCTCTCCGGCGAACTGACCACGGACATCCGGCCGGCGGCGACCAACCGCGCCAGCCGCAAGTCCGAGCGCGTGTCGCTGGAGCTCGGCGCGGGCCTGCGCCAGCGCGGCGGCACCGGTGTCGGCATCCAGATCATGGACCTCTCCACCGACGGCTTCCGCGCCTCGACCCATCTCCAGCTCGAAAAGGGCTCGGACGTCTGGCTGCGCCTGCCGGGGCTCGAGCCCTATCAGGCGAAGGTGATGTGGTCGAAAGGCAGCTTCATCGGCTGCGCCTTCGAACGGCCGCTCCATCCGGCCGTGCTGGACATGATCGTCCGGAAGGGCAGCAAGGCGTAACGCTTTGGAACAATGGTCCGATTTGGACCGATTCGGATTTTATCCACAGCTATGTTAATCCAGCTTCACGACTCGGGGGAGGGCGTGCAGGTGGAATCGAATCACCGTTATTTCTTGCGGCGTGCGGAAGAGGAAAACCGTCGTGCGCGCCATGCGGTTACCAAGGCCGCCGCGGACCGCCACCGCGAACTCGCCGAGCTGTTCGCCACCAAGGCCGCCCGCACGATTCGCATCCAGGAACTGCAGCTCGCCCAGGGCTGAACGCGCTTTCAAATCACCTTGGAATGAAGTCCCGATCGGTGGCGATGGTGCTGCCGGTGAGGATTGAACTCACGACCTCAGCCTTACCAAGGATGCGCTCTACCACTGAGCTACGGCAGCTTATCGCCTTTCGGGAAGGCGCGCCTATGGCCGGGGGCCCCGTCCTGTGTCAAGGCGCGAACCATGGCCAGGCATGACGAAGAGCGCGCGGAGCGGCTGGCGGCGGCGCTGCGCGAGAATCTGAAGCGCCGCAAGGCGCAGGCGCGGGACGGCGTCGAAGGGCTGCGGCCGGAGCCGGTGAAGAAGGACCGGGGCATAGAGTAATCCGTCATCCCGGCGAAGGCCGGGACCTTGGGGAGGCCCGCTCCTGCGCCTCCTGGCTCAAGGCATTGGCCTCGTCGAGAGTGATGCCTAGTGGTTGAGCCGCGCCCAGAGATCCTCCCATGCAGGGTTCACCTCGGTAATCCGCTTCACCTTCCAGGCGCGCCGCCATTCCTTCATCGCTTTCTCGCGGGCTATGGCCTCGTCGATGGTTGGGTAGAATTCCGAATAGACGAGACGGGTCAGATTGTAGCGGCGGCAGTGCGCCGAGCCTTTCTTGTCACGGTGCTGCGCGACGCGCGTGGCGATGTCGGCGCAGACGCCGATGTAAAGAGCGTCGCCCGGCCTGTTAGTCATGATGTAAACCCAGCCGCCTGCAATGTAAGGAACATAGCAGGAACAAGGCTGAGTTTCCAGCGCGTTTCCGGGCCAAGGTCCCGGCCTTCGCCGGGATGACGAGCTTTCCCACCTCCCCTAGAGCGCCGCGCAGGCCGCCTCGAGCCAGGCCTTCTCCTCGCCGGCCAGCTGCGGGCCGACCACCGCCAGCACCTGGCGGTGATAATCGTCCACCCACTGCCGCTCGGCCGGGGAGAGCATGTCCGTCTCGATCAGCCGCCGGTCGATCGGCGCGAAGGTGAGCGTCTCGAAACCGAGCATCTTCTTTTCGGCGCCCTCGATCTCGACCGGCACGACCAGCACCAGATTCTCGACCCGGATCCCATACTCGCCGGTCTTGTAATAACCCGGCTCGTTGGAGAGGAACATGCCAGCCCTGAGCGGCTCTTCGCCGCCGGCCTGACCGCTGCCCGCCGGCGCGATCCGCTGCGGGCCCTCGTGCACTGACAGGAAGCTGCCGACGCCATGGCCGGTGCCGTGCGCGTAATCGAGCCCGGCATTCCACAGGAACTGCCGGGCGAAGCTGTCGAGCTGGGAACCGCGCGTGCCTTCCGGGAAGCGCGCCATGGCGACCGCGATATGGCCCTGCAGGACGCGGGTGAAGCGGTCCTTCATCTCCGCCGTCGGCGTGCCGACGATCACCGTGCGGGTCACGTCGGTGGTCCCGTCCGGATATTGGCCGCCCGAATCGACGAGGTAGATCTGGTTCATCTCCAGCGGCCGGTTGGTCTCCTCGGAGACGCGATAATGGACGATGGCGCCGTTCGGCCCCGCGCCCGAAATGGTGTCGAAGCTGA
>JBGAHY010000022.1:40000-58888 GCA_044225925.1 Allosphingosinicella sp. | reverse complement strand
TATCTGTCCGGCGTCACCGACCATCACGTCCAGGACGCCGACATGATCGAACATATCGTCCAGCTGGTCGAGGCAAAGGCCGCCGAGATCGAGGCGGCGGATGCCGCCGTGGCGCACGCGGCGGAATGAAGGACGTCAGCCGCGCGAGCGCCACGGGCGCTTGCGCGACCGGCGCAACGGCCACTGGCATTTCGACGGCAACCGCAGTTGCGGTCGGCGCTTTGGCGTTCGGGGCGCTGGCGCTCGGCGGCCTCTGGATCGGCAGCGCCCGCATCCGCAAGCTGCGCATCGACGAGCTTGAAATGGGGCGTGTGACCCGCCTCGACGAGGCCAGCCGCTAAGCCACAGCCCACGGCAAAACGTCACGCCGGTGGAATGAGTGTGTTGCCGCGCCATGTCACCGCCGCTTATGAGCCGCGGACCATGTCCGCCCGGCCCCATCAGCACCACAGCATCGCTTTGCCCTTCGCCGTGGCCACTTTGGGAATCGCGCTCTTCTCGGGCATGGACGCGGTGATGAAGCAGCTGACGCTGGCGATCGGCGTCTACAATGCGATCTTCTGGCGCCAGATTGCCGGCGCCCTGTTCGGCGGCATCGCCTTTTTCGGCACGAAGGGGCGCTGGCCCGCCAGGAAGGTGATGCGGATCCACCTGATCCGCGGCGTGGTGTCCTCTGCGATGGGCCTGCTCTTCTTCTGGGGGCTGGCGCGGGTACCGCTGGCGCAGGGTGTGACCCTCGCCTTCGTCGCGCCGCTGATTGCGCTCTATCTCGCCGCCGTGATCCTGAAGGAGCAGATCGCGCGGCAGGCGATCATCGCCTCGGTCTTCGGTTTCGCCGGCGTGCTCGTCATCCTCGCCGCGCAGGCGGAGGCGCGGCTCGGACCGGAGGCGCTGCAGGGCTCCATCGCCATCCTCTGCTCGGCGACGCTCTACGCGTACAACATCATCCTGATGCGCCAACAGGCGCAGGTGGCCCGGCCGCTGGAGATCGCCTTCTTCCAGAGCGCGATCGTCAGCTGCTGCTTCCTCGTCGCCGCGCCATTCCTTGCCGTGCCGCCGCCGCTGGCGGAGCTGGACGCGGTGCTCGGCGCGGCGGCGCTCGCCTTCGCGTCGCTGATGCTTCTCTCCTGGGCCTATGCCCGCGCGGAGGCGCAATATCTGGCGCCGGTCGAATATACTGCTTTGGGTTGGGCGGTGCTGTTCGGCATCACCGTCTTCCACGAGCCGGTCCGGCCGCTCACCATCGTCGGCGCGGTCATGATCATCGCCGCCTGCCTCTACGCCGCCCGCCGGAGGCCAGCCCCCGTGGCGGACGTGGAGGCCGCGATCTAGCCTGCGCCCTCAGCCCCCAAGCACGTTGATCGTGAAGGCGAGGATGCCGAGGTTGAAGACGAACGCGATCAGGCAGTGACAGGTCACCACGTTGCGGATGCCCTTGTCCGAAATGTCCACATCGGAGGTCTGGAAGGTCATGCCGAGCGTGAAGGAGAAATAGACGAAGTCGGTATAGCCCGGCTTTTCGTTGCCCGGGAACTCGATCCCGCCGTCCCTGCCGGCATAGAGATGGGCGTAATGCAGGGCGTAGATGCTGTTGGCGAACAGCCAGGCGACGAGCAGGGTACTGACGATCAGCAGCTTGGTCTTCCAGCCGGGCGTTGCGCTCGTCATCGTCTCCACCGCCACCAGCACGGCGAGCGAGACGATTGCCACGACCACCAGCAGCATGGTCCGGTTGGCGTCGTTCGCGGTCGCATGCCGCTTCATGGTCGCCTGGTCGTGCACCTTCAGCAGGGGCAGGCTGGCGAGCAGGAACAGGATGGCGGCGAAATCGAAGGCGACGAGATAGCCCTTGGCCGCGGCCTCGCGCCAGGGATCCGCGCTATAATGATGGAGCCCATAGGCCGCCACTGGCGCGAAAAGCACCAGCAGCACCATGAAGGCGATGAATTTCGCCGGCGCGAGCCGGTTGCCGATGGTCCTTGGCATGGCCGGACGCTAGCCCAGCCGGGCGGGGGGCGCTAGGGCTTCGCCATGATCGACATTCGACCCGCGGCCCCGGCCGACGTGCCGCTCATCCTCGCGCTGGTGCGGGAACTCGCCGCATATGAGCGCGAACCGGACGGCGTCACCGCGACGGAGCCGATGCTGGACCACGCGCTGTTCGGCGAGACGCCCCTGGCCGAGGCGGTGATCGCCGAGCTTGACGGCGTGCCCGTCGGCTTCGCCCTCTTCTTCCAGAATTTTTCGACCTGGACCGGCCGCCCAAGCCTCTATCTCGAAGACCTTTATGTGCGCGAAGCGGCACGTGGTCGGGGCGCGGGCAAGGCGCTGCTCCGCCATCTCGCCCGGGTCGCGCTCGAGCGGAACTGCACGCGTTTCGAATGGTCCGTGCTGGACTGGAACGAACCGGCGATCGCTTTCTACCGGACGATGGGGGCGGAGCCGATGGATCAATGGACTGTGCAGCGCGTGAGTGGTGACGCCCTTGTACAGCTGGCGGGGTGCAACTGATGGCCTGGCTCTCGCTCTTCATCGGCGGCCTGTTCGAGGTGGGCTTCACCACCTCCCTGCGCTTCGTCGACGGCTTCCGGAACGTCGGCTGGACGCTCGCCTTCCTCGCCAGCGTGACGCTCTCCATGGGCCTGCTCGAATATGCGGCGCGGACCATTCCGATGGGCACGGCCTATGCGGTCTGGGGCGGGATCGGCGCGGCCGGCACCGTCATCGTCGGCATCTGCTTCTTCGGCGAAAGCCTCGGCGCGATCCGCCTGCTGCTCCTGCTCGGCCTGATCGCCTGCATCGTCGGGCTCAAGCTGGTGGCGCATTGATGGCTTATGATGCCAATCTCGTTGCCTGGGCGGAGGAGGCGCTGGCGCCGGTCGGCACCGTTTCGATGCGCAAGATGATGGGCGCCTGCGTCCTCTATCTGGACGGGACGATTTTCGCGGTGGTCGAGGACGAGATCTGGTTCAAGGCCGATGCCGAGAGCGCGGCGATCTGGGACGCGGAGGGCTGCGAGCGCTTCACCTTCACCGGCTCGGACGGGAAGACCGAGGTGATGAATTACCGCCGCGCGCCGAGCGACGTCTATGACGATGCCGAGGCGATGCAGCATTGGGCCGCGATCGCGGTCGAGGCCGGTCTGCGCGGGGCGGCGAAGAAGCGGCCGAAAAAGCCTAGGGCCAAGAAAATCTAAGGGCGGCGCGGCGCCGGCCTGAGGTGCGGCGCGACGTCCGGGCTTTCCTCGATCGACGGGTAGAAGCTCGGCGCGAAACGCTGGTGGCTGGCCTGCTCATAGGCATAGCCCAAAGCCAGGATGCGCGCGTCGTCCCACTTCGTCCCGATGAAGCTGATCCCCACCGGCAGGCCGCGGACCCGGCCCATGGGCACGGTGAGGTGCGGATAGCCGGCCACCGCCGCGAGGCTCCCCGCCGAGCCGCCGCCCGGGCTCTGGTCGCCATGGACCGCGTCGATCAGCCAGGCCGCCGGCCGGGTCGGCGCGACCAGAGCGACGACATTGTGATCGCGCAGCATCTTGTCGATGCCCTCCGGCCCCGCCAGCCGTAATGAGGTCGCGCGGGCGGTGCGATAGGCCTCGTCCAGCCCGGTCGTCCGCTCCGCCTGTTCGAACACCTCCTGCCCGAACAGGGCCATTTCCGTGCTCGCATGTTCGCGGTTGAAGGCGATGAGATCGGCCAGGGTCCGCGAGCGCACCGCCGCCGGCACCGTCGCCAGATAGGCGTTGAGATCGACCTTCAGCTCGGCGAGCAGCACCGCGAATTCGGCCCGCCCCATCTCCTGCCGCCCGGCCGGCGCCTCGGCGATATCGACCAAAGTCGCGCCCTGCGCCCGCAGCATCGCCAAAGCTGCCTCGAACGCAGCCTCGGTGCCCGGCGCGCCGGCGAAGCGCATCACCCCGATGCGGGCGCCGCGCAGCGCGTCGGCGCGCAGGCCCGCGGTGAAGTCGACCCGCCGCCGGTCCGCCTCCGCGGTGGCCGGATCGGCCGGGTCGGTGCCGGAAATGGCGTTCATGACCAAGGCCGCGTCGCGCACCGTCAGCGTCATCGGTCCCGGCGTGTCCTGGCTGTGGCTGATCGGCACGACATGGGTCCGGCTGACGAAGCCGACCGTCGGCTTGAAGCCGACAATGCCGTTCAGCGCCGCCGGGCAGGTGATCGAGCCGTCCGTCTCGGTGCCGATCGCCGCCGGCACCATGCCCGCCGCCACCGCCGCACCGCTGCCGGAGGAGGAGCCGCAGGGGTTGCGGTTCAGCGCATAGGGGTTGCGCACCTGCCCGCCGACCGCGCTCCAGCCCGAGATGCTGTCGTTCGAGCGGATGTTCGCCCATTCGGAAAGGTTCGTTTTGCCGAGGATTACCGCGCCGGCGGCCCGCAGCCCCGCGACCAGGGGCGCGTCGCGGTTCGTGACGTTGGCGGTCAGCGCGAGGCTCCCCGCCGTGGTCGGCAGCGGCCCCGCCGACTCGATATTGTCCTTGATCAGGACCGGCATGCCGAACAGGGGTCCGCGGGCGTGCCGCTGCCGGTCGAGGCTGCGGGCCTGGGCGAGCGCGGTCGGATCGACAGCGATCACCGCGTTCAGCCGCGGGTTCAGTTGCTCGATCTTCGCGAGCGCCGCCCGGGTCCTCGCTTCGGCGCTGTCACTTCCCTGGGCGTGGCTGGCCGACATGGCGGCGACTCCTGCAACAAAGGTGGCGGCAAGCAGCGCGATCCTGGCCATGTTTCCCCCCGTCAGAGCGGCGCGAGCAATGCGTCCAGGCTGGACGGCCCCGTCCCGACCCGCTCGAGCGCGGGATAGCGCAGCCCGCCATGATAATCGAGCGAGACCTGGTTGAAATGGTCGCCCCTTTTGATCACCAGCTGAATCGGGGTCCGGCTGTCATGCGCGGCGCGGATCGCCTCGCGGAAGCGGTCGTTCGAATAAGCCCGGCCGTTCACCGCGACGATGCTGGCGCCGACCGTGCCGCCGGCCTCGAACATCGGGCTGCCCCACTGGACCGCCGAAATCCGCCCGGCCTCGCCCATCGTGGCGCCGATCGAATAGGTCAGGTCCAGGATCTTCCGGTCGCGCTCGCGCGACATGTAATAAGGCGTCGGCGTGTCGCGATAGACCAGCCGGTAGCCGCCGGCCGCGATCCAGGCGAGCGGGGTGGGGCCGACATGATCGACGCGCTGGCGCAGGAAGCCGGCCCAGTCGAACGGCGCGACCCCGTTCAGGGTACGGACGACATCGTCGAACGTGTAGGTTGAGATGCCCTGCTCCCCCGGATTGATCCCGAAGAAGGCGCGGGCGAAATCGTTGATCGAGCGGCGGCCGCCGGAAAGCTGGCGGAGCTTCGCGTCCACCTCCAGCCAGATCAGCATGCCTTCCATGTAATAATCCTCGCTCCGCAAATAGGTGCCCCAGGGCTGGGGGCGGCGGGCCTGGAGGATCGGATCGTTGGTCGTGTCGGTCAGCGGCCGCCAACTCCGCCCCGGCTGGGCGTCGTAATAGGCGGCGACCCGGGCCAGCTCCTGCAGCACGTCCTCGGCGGGCATCAGCCCGGAACGGGCGGCGAGGATATTGCCCCAGAACTGCGTCTGTCCCTCATAGACCCAGAGCAGGGAGCCGCGCATCGGCATGTTGAAGGTCGGCGTCCACAGGTCCGCCGGCCGGCGATATTTGCCGTCCCAGCTGTGCGTGGTCTCGTGCGCCAGCAGATCGCGGCCGGCCGAACCCGAATTCCAGCCGGTGAAATAGTCGCGGCCCTGGCTGTTCTCCGAGGAGCGCAGATGCTCGAGGCCGATCCCGCCAAGCTCGTCGGTCAGCGCGAGCAATATCTCGTAATGGTCGAAATGCTGGGTGCCGAAGAGCCGCAGCTCCTGCTCGACCAGGCGGCGGTGCACGTCGACCTGCGCCGGCGTCGCGGCGAGGTCGCCCGGCTCGTCGGCGAAGACGTTGAGCGCGACATTGTGGCCGAGATCCTCGCGCCGGTAATAGCGGCCGGCGAAGACCGGGGAGTCGACCAGTGTTTCATATGGCACGGGGGCATAGCTGATCCGCCCGGCGCTCCGGCTGGCGGCTGTCAGCGAGGTCGCCGCGCTCCAGCCGGCGGGATAGGTGACGTTCGCCTGGACGGTAATCTGCCGGGTGAAGTGGCCGGCCGGGTAAAGCGACATCTTCTCCCATTGCAGGTTCAGCATCATCGGCGTCATCGTGACCCGGCCCTGGGCGCTGTCGGTCGGCGAGAGATGCTGGAATTCCACGCGCAGCTCGCGCGCCCCGGCGGGCACGTCGAGGTGGAAGGCATAGACATAACCGGGATCGCGCCGCCACTCGACCGGGCGGCCATTGGCGGTGATGGTCAGGCCCGCCAACGAGGCGATCGGGCCGCTCGGCCCGTGATTGCCGGGCAGCCATTGCGGATAGAGCAGGACCATCGGGCCGGGCCTGACGGGAATCGTCTCGACCACGCGATAGATGCCGCGGCTGGTGTCGCTCGCATCCACGTCGAGCCGGATCGTCCCCGGATAGGGGATGTCGCGCGCCGCGGTCAGAGCGGAAGCGGTGGCCCAGGGGTTGGCGCAGACGTCGGGATCGCACGCCTGCGAGAGTGCGGGCGCGGCGGCGAACAAGGCGGCGGCGGCAAGGAAAGCGGCGGCAAACAGGGACGGGCGCATCGACGGGCTCCGGGGCAGGAAGCGGAAAAGCGCCGCCTGCTTAAGAGCTTGCGACCCCGGTGTCATTATAGCGTTCCCCGCAGGCCAGATAGCGTTCCCCGCAGGCCAGGGGTGGCGCTGCGCTAGGCGCCCGCCTTCTCCGCCTTCGCCCGCTCGATCGCCTCCAGCACGATCCGGCGCGCTTCGGCGGCATCGCCCCATTGCCCGATCCGGACCCACTTCTCGGTTTCCAGGTCCTTGTAATGCTTGAAGAAATGCTCGATCTGCTGGAAGATGATGGAGGGCAAATCGTGCCGCTCCCCGACATCGGTATAATAAGGGAAGGTCGTATCCACCGGCACGCAGATCAGCTTCTCGTCGCCGCCGGCCTCATCCTCCAGCTTCAGCACGCCGATCGGCCGGGCGCGGACCACGCAGCCCGGCACGAAGGGCGTGCGCGCGATCACCAGCGCGTCGAGCGGATCGCCGTCGGGCGAGAGCGTGTGCGGCACGAAGCCGTAATTGGCGGGATAGCGCATCGGCGTGTGCAGGATGCGGTCGACGAACAGCGCGCCGGAGACCTTGTCGAATTCGTACTTCACCGGCTCGCCGCCGACCGGCACTTCGATGATCACGTTGATGCTGTCGGGCGGGTCATTGCCCACTGGGATGAGATCGATGTTCATGATGGGGCGCGCCTATACGCGTGCGCTCCCCACGAGTCATCCCGGCGATGCTGTGCTCCGGCGAAGGCCGGAGCGCCGGGAGGCCCCTGGAGCATTTCCGCGCAACGGTCCGGCCTACGCCGGACCACGAGCCTGCTCTTCCACCAAGGCCCGAAACGCCCTAAGGGCCGCCGCCTATGAGCAAGGGCCCGCAAAGGATCCGGGGGACGCAAGACATCGCGTTCGAGGAGTCGGACCGTTTCCACAAGGTGGTGGAGACGTTCGATCGCGTGCGCCGGCTCTACGCCTTCCAGCGTGTCGACATCCCGGTCTTCGAGGCGACCGAAGTCTTCGCCCGCTCGATCGGCGAGACCACCGACGTCGTCTCCAAGGAGATGTACACGTTCGAGGACAAAGGCGGGGATTCGGTCACGCTCCGGCCGGAGTTCACCGCCGGCATCTGCCGGGCGTATCTCTCCGAAGGCTGGCAGCAGCATGCGCCGATGAAGCTCGCCACGGACGGCCCGGTCTTCCGCTACGAGCGCCCCCAGAAGGGCCGCTTCCGCCAGTTCCACCAGCTCGACGCCGAGATTATCGGCACCGATGCGCCGGCGGCGGACGTGGAATTGCTCGTGCTTGCGGACCAACTCCTGCACGAACTCGGCATATCCGACGGGATCACGCTGCAGCTGAACACGCTTGGCGATGCGGAAACGCGTGACGGCTGGCGCTCGGCCCTGGTCGCGCACTTCGAGAAGCACCGAGGCGATCTCTCCGAGGACAGCCTGACCCGGCTCGACAAAAATCCGCTGCGCATCCTCGACAGCAAGGACCCGCGCGACCGGCCGATCGCCGACGCCGCGCCGGGAATCGACGATTTCCTGACGAGCGAGGCCGGCGCCTTCTTCGCGTCCGTCACCGCCGGGCTCGACGCGGCCGGCGTGAAATGGACGCGCAATGACCGCCTTGTGCGCGGCCTCGATTATTACCGCCATACCGCCTTCGAGTTCGTCACCGACCGGCTCGGCGCGCAAGGCACGGTACTGGCCGGCGGGCGCTACGACGGCCTGATCGAAAGCCTCGGCGGCCCGCACACGCCGGCGGTCGGCTGGGCGGCCGGGATCGAGCGGCTGGCGATGATGATCGAGGCGCCGAAATCGCTCCCCATGATCGCAGTTGTACCGGACAGTCCTGCGATGGAAGCCGATGCCCTGATGCTTGTTACTCACCTTCGCAAGCAGGGGGTGTCTTCCTTCATCGGATATCGAGGCAATGCGAAGAAGCGAGTGGAAGTCGCCCGGCGCTTAGGGGCCCAAGCGGCCCTCTTTGTGCGAGAGCCCGCCCCGACCGGCGAACCTCAGCTTCACCTAACGCAGCTTTGTCCCGATCCGGACCGCGAGTTCCTAGCTGCAGTGCAGGCTGCCCTCCCGCAGGGTTGGCGCGGCGTATCTGGTACCGCTCCACAATGACCAAAATCTCCGCCGAACGGATCGCCGCCATCGAGGCGCGGCGCGAGGAATTGCAGCAGGCGATGAGCGCCGGCGAGGTGCCGACCGAGCAGTTCGTGCAGCTCTCCAAGGATTATGCCGAGATCGAGCCGGTCGCCGCCGCGGCGAAGGAGGTCCGCCGGCTGCGCGACGAGGCGGCTTCGCTCGAGCAGATGACGCATGACGCGGACGACGAGCTGCGCCAGATGGCCGCCGACGAGCTCGTCGAGAACCAGGCGATGCTCGCCGAGGCCGAGCGCGCGCTGGCGCTGAAGCTGCTGCCGCGCGACGCCGCCGACGAGCGACCCGCCATGCTCGAAATCCGCGCCGGCACGGGCGGCGACGAGGCCGCGCTCTTCGCCGGCGACCTGCTGCGCATGTACCAGCGTTACGCCGAGTCGAAGGGCTGGCGGTTCGAGCTGATCTCCGCCAGCGCGCCCGAAATGGGCGGCTACAAGGAGGCGATCGCCTCCGTCACCGGCCAGGGCGTGTTTGCCCGGCTCAAGTTCGAGAGCGGCGTCCACCGCGTCCAGCGCGTGCCGGTCACCGAGAGCGGCGGCCGCATCCACACCTCGGCCGCCACCGTCGCCGTGCTTCCGGAGGCCGAAGAGGTCGACGTCCAGATCAACGATGCCGACCTGCGCATCGACGTCTATCGCTCGTCCGGGCCCGGTGGCCAGTCGGTCAACACGACGGATAGCGCCGTCCGCATCACCCACTTGCCCACCGGGCTCGTCGTCATCCAGCAGGACGAGAAGTCCCAGCACAAGAACAAGGCCAAGGCGCTGAAGGTGCTGCGCACCCGTCTCTACGAGCTGGAGCGCTCGCGGATCGCCGACGAACGGGCCGGCGCGCGCAAGTCGATGGTTGGCTCCGGCGACCGGTCCGAGCGCATCCGCACCTACAATTTCCCGCAAGGCCGGGTGACCGACCACCGGATCAACCTGACCCTCCACCGCCTGCCCGAAATCCTGGAGGGCCAGCTGGACGAGCTGATCGGCGCCCTGATTTCCGAGGACGAGGCGGAGCGGCTGGCGAGCCTCGATGAGCAGAGCTGAGACCGTCCGCCAGGCGCTGGCGGATGCGGAGAAGAGGCTGGCGGCCGTGCAGGGCGTGCCCCGGCTCGACGCGGAAATCCTTATGGCGGCGGCCCTCGGCATGCCGATCGGCGAGATGTTGCTGACCAGGCTCGACAGCCCCGCGCCGGCTGGGTTCGAGGCGCTGGTGCAGCGGCGGCTGACCGAGGAGCCGATGGGCTATGTCGTCGGCCGGGTCGGCTTCTGGACGATCGAGCTGGATGTCGGCGCCGGCGCGCTGATTCCGCGCGCCGACACGGAGAACCTGATCGAGGCGGCGGTCGCGCATTTCGGGGAGCGGGCGCCAGCCAATATTCTCGATCTCGGCACCGGCCCCGGCACCCTGTTGCTCGCCGCTCTGGCCCAATGGCCGGAAGCGCGGGGGCTCGGCGTCGAGGCGTCGCCGGAGGCCCTGGTCTGGGCGCGCCGCAATGCGGACAGGCTCGGCCTTGCCGGCCGCGCCGAGCTTCGCCAGGGCGACTGGGCGACCGGCGTCACCGGCCCGTTCGATCTGATCCTCGCCAACCCCCCTTATGTCGAGGACAAGACGGCGCTGATCCCTGGCGTGGTCGATTGGGAACCGGGCATCGCCTTGTTCGGCGGAGAGGATGGGCTGGACCATTACCGGACGCTCGCCCCGCAAATGGCGTCGTTGCTGGCGCCTTCGGGTGTGGCCTGTATCGAGATCGGTGCGCGCCAGGAAAAAGCGGTCTCTGCCATCTTCGTCGCCCAGGGTTTCACCATAGAGTCACGAACAGACCTCAGAGGGATGGTGCGGTGCCTGGTTCTGACGCTTGACCGGGATTAGCGCTTTTTCGCTTGGTTTTGCTTTTCTGCCTGACTACATAGGGGTCAGGGACGGGGCCGACCACAGCACAAGATGCGTGAGGGCCAGACGTCGCCGACCCCCGATTGCTTATCGCTTGCGAAGGAGCGTTGGAGCGGTGGCAGGAGTCGCGAAGCTCGCGATGCCTTGCCGACCGGGTCGTGCAGATAAGGAGGCCGGGAAGGGCCCGGCCGGGTAGGGGCAAGAGTAACCACCCTTGGTGAGGATTTTCGTTTGATCAACAATCGTCAGAGCGGCGGCCGCAGGCGCGGTCGCGGCGGTGGTGGTGGTGGACCGCCGCGCAGCAACAATCCGGGTCCGGGCAACCGGCAGGACAACCGCCAGCGGGGCAATGCCGCCCAGCTGCTGGAGAAATATAAGGGCATGGCCCGCGACGCGCAGATGCAGGGCGATCGCGTGCAGACCGAATATTATCTCCAATATGCGGACCATTATTTCCGCGTCCTGGCCGAGACCCGCTCCCGCTACGAGGAGCAGCGGCCCCGCCAGCGCGATGATTATGAGGATGAGGGCGAGGAGTTCGAGGCCGAGGCCGAGGGCGGCGAGAACGAGGCCCGCGAGGAGCCCCGCTACGAGCCGCGCCGCGAGCAGGCCGCCCGTCGCGACGAGCGTCCCGAACGTGGCAATGAAGACCGGCCGGAGCGCGGTGGCGAGGACCGCGGCGAGCGCAACGGCGAATATCGTGCCCAGCGCCGCCCGCGCGGTCGCCGCCCGGACGCCGACGAGGATGACGGCCAGAGTGCCCGCCTCTCGCTGGACGTGCTGCCGCCCGCCATCTCCGCGGCCAATGAGGATGCGGTGGAGGAAGAGGTGAAGCCGGTGCGCGCCCGCCGCCCGCGCCGCCCGCGCGAGAGTGACGAGGATATCGCGCCGGCCGCGTAACCGGATTTCTGAGAGTTCGAAAGGCGCCATCCCCGCTCGCGTGGGGGTGGCGCTTTTCTTATGGGATGAAGGCCCGCGCGGACGCAATGTAATAAAATATCATTTCGTTCATTGACCAGACAGCAAGCCTGTGTGACCTTTCACCTCACAGAAGAAGGGGATGCCTCATGCGTGGACTGCTGCTTGTCGCGACCTGCCTCGTCGCTCCGGCCCTGATCGGAACGGCGCTGACCGTGCCGGCTTTGGCCCAGATCAGCGCCGAAATCCCGCCGCCCTCGCAGACCGCGCAGGGCGAGGTCTCGGTCACCATCTACAACAACAATCTCGCGCTCGTGCAGGACCGCCGCCAGCTCGAGGTCGGCGCGAACCGCTCGCGGCTCGAATTCCCCGACGTCTCCGCCCAGATCCGCCCCGAGACGGTGACCCTCACCGGGCCCGGCATCGGCATCGTCGAGCAGAATTTCGACTTCGACCTGCTCTCGCCCCAGGCGCTGATGCAGAAAGCGGTGGGCGAGACGGTGACGATCGTCCGCACCAATCCCGCCAACGGCCAGGAGACGCGCGAGCGCGCCCGCATCCTTGCGGCGAATGGCGGCGTCGTCATGCAGATCGGCGAGCGGATTGAGGTGCTGCGCGACGATGGCCTCCCCGTCCGCGTCATCTTCGACCGGGTCCCGGAGAATCTCCGCGCCCGGCCGACTCTGTCGGTCACCGTGCAGAGCGAGCGGGCCGGCCGCCGGCCGGTGACGCTCACCTATCTGACCCCGGGCCTCGCCTGGTCCGCCGATTATGTCGCCTTGTTCGATGAGGCGAATGGCCGGATGGACGTGCAGGGCTGGATCACGCTCACCAACAATTCGGGCACGCCCTATGTGAACGCCAATACCCTGCTCGTCGCGGGCGCGGTCGGCGCGGGGCAGCAGGGTCCACAATATGGCGGCGGCCCGCTGCGCCAGGCCGGCACCCAGACCTCGAACCGGGAGCGGCTCGGCGATTTCTACCTCTACCCGCTGCCGGAGCGGACGACGATCGCCAACCGCCAGACCAAGCAGGTCAGCTTCCTCGACGTCGCCAACACCCCGGCGGTGCGCGCTTATGAGTATCGCAATGCCTGGCTCGGCACCGCGGAGCAGCCGCAGAGCGCGAACAGCGTGCTGCGCTTCTCCACCTCGCGCGACCAGGGGCTCGGCGATGCGCTCCCGGCCGGCACGGTCCGCGTCTATCAGCGCGACGCCCGCGGCAACCCGCAATTCGTTGGCGAGAGCGCGATCGGCCATACGCCGATGGGCTCGGAGCTCGGCCTTACCACCGGCGAAGCGTTCGACGTGAAGGTGAAGCCGACCGTCGAGCGGCGCGAGCGGATCAACGCCGACCGCTGGCGGACGACGATGCGCTATGTGCTGACCAATGCGCGGCCGAACGCGGTCACCGTCGATCTGATGCAGTCGGGTCTCTGGGGCGACACGCGGATCACCCAGGAGAGCCAGCCGAGCGAGCGGCGCAGCGCCGACGATGCGCTGTGGCGGGTGCAGGTGCCAGCCAATGGCGAGGTCACCGTCACCGCCACCTTCGACACGCGCTACTAAGGCGGGGGGGAGAGCCGGCATGCGCGTCCCGCACGCCTGGATCGTGATTCTGTTGGCGATGCTGCCGGCGGCGCCCGCCGCCGCGCAGGGCATCGTCACCTCGCCGCGGCCCGATCATGTCGCGGTCACCGTCTATCGCGATCCGAACCGGCCGGCGGCGCAGGCGCCGAATCTGCAATGGCTGAACGGCGTCGCGTTGATCAGCGAGACGCGGCGCATCACCATTCCGGTCGGCACCACCGATATCCGCTTCGAGGGCGTCGCCGGGGGCATCATTCCGCAGAGCGCGATCGTCACCGGCCTTCCCGAGGGCTTTATCGAGCGTAATCGCGACGCCTATCTGCTCTCGCCCGCAACCCTGCTGGCCCGCTCGCTTGGCCAGCGCGTCCATCTCAGGCGCACCTCCCATGCCACCGGCCAGGTCCGCGAGCAGGAGGCGGTGATCCGCTCCGGTGCGGGCGGCGGCGTGGTGCTGCAGACGGAGGGCGGCTTCGAGGCGCTGCGCTGCACCGGCCTTTCCGAGACCATCACCTATGACGGCGTGCCCCCGGGGCTCTCCACGCGCCCGACCCTCTCGGTCCGCGCCCGCGCCACGCGGCCGGTCACCGCCACCGTCACCGTCTCCTATCTTGCCACCGGCTTCGACTGGCAGGCCGATTATGTCGCGCGGGTGGCGCCGGACGGTTCTATCGGCCTGTTCGCCTGGCTGACCCTGGCGAACAGCGACGAGACTGGCTTCGCCAATGCCGACACCCAGGCGGTGGCTGGCCGCATCCGGCGCCGTGACCTGCCGCGCCAGCCGTCCGAGGGAGGGCCGCTCGCCATCAGCTGCTGGCCGCAGTCGACCACCAGCGACATTCCGCTCGAGGAATGGGAGCGGATGGTGTCGGACGACCGCGACAGATTTGCGGACGGCGAGGGGCTCGTGCTCACTGCCAGCCGGGCGATGGCGCCGATGGCCGTGCCGGCCCCGCCACCGCCCGGGGAGGCCGCGATGCAGGCACAGCAGGAGGAACTGGGCGATCTCAAGCTCTACCGCATCCCCGAGCCGGTGACGGTCGCGGCGCGCAGCCAGAAGCAGGTCGCCTTGCTGCAGCAGCCGCGAGTTCAGGTGCGCACCGTCTATCGCCAGCGTTTCTATCCGGCCGGCCAGGTCATGCGGAGCCTCGCCAACCGCTTCTTCATCACCCGCAACCGCCGCGAGGACGGGCTCGGCCTGCCGCTGCCGGCCGGACGCCTGACCTTGTTCGACGAGGAGAGCGGCCGCCAGGTGCTGGTCGGCGAGGCGGTGATGCGCGATTTCGCGCTGAACGAGGATGTCGAGATCGATTTCGGCACGGTGCCCGGCATCACCTCGGTGCAGACGCCCATCGCGCGCGGCAAGGACCAGCTGGACTATGAGGTGGTCGTGACCAACGATCGGCCCAATCCGGTCGCCTATGAGCTTGAGATCGCCGTCCAGCCCGCGCAGGTGCGGAGCGAAACGAGGCTCGGGCGGCGCAACGGCATGGCGCTGTGGAGCGTGAATATCCCGGCCAATGGCAGCGTGACCTTGCGCTACCGGGTGGTTAGTCCTTGAGGGTGTTGTCCCGCGCCCGCTTCTTCCTCTTCTTCTGTGTTGCGGCCCTCGCCGCGCCCGTTGCCGCCCAGAATGTCGTGACCTCGTCCGGGCCGGACCGCGTGGAGGTGACCGTCTATCGCGACCCCGGGCGCGAGCCGGGCGAGGCCTTCGATCTCTCGATGCTGAACGGCTATGCCCTGATCAGCGAGACGCGGCAGGTCAGCCTCCCGGCAGGCGAATCGGAAATCCGCTTCGAGGGCGTGGCCGGCGGCATCCTCCCGCAAAGCGCGCTCGTCGCCAGCTTCCCGCAAGGCGTGGTCGAGCGCAACCGCGACGCCTATCTGCTCTCGCCGGCCACTTTGGTGGACGCTTCGCTGGGGCGCCGGGTCCATCTCCGCCGCACCGCGCACGCGACCGGTGCAGTGACCGAGACTGAGGCGGTGATCCGCAGCGGCGCCGATGGCGGCGTTGTGGTGCAGACCGCCGCGGGCGTCGAGGCGCTGCGCTGCGCCGGCCAGACCGAGACGTTGATCTATCCCTCGGTTCCACCCGGGCTCTCGGCTCGCCCGACTTTGTCGGTCAGGGTCCGTGCGGTCGCCCCGGTCACCGCGACCGTTCGGCTCGCCTATCTCGCCTCAGGCTTCGACTGGCAGGCCAATTATGTGGCCAATCTCGCCGAGGACGGCCGCCATATCGATCTCTTCGCCTGGCTGACCTTGGCCAGCAATGACGAGACCAGCTTCGTCAACGCCAGCGCGCAGGCGGTCGCCGGCCATGTGAACCGCGAGGAGGTGGACGAGCAGGAGCGGGAAGGCGGCCCCTTGCGGCTGCAATGCTGGCCGGCCGCGACCACCAGCGACATCCCGCTGGAAGTGTTTCAGCGGATGGCGATGGGCCGGGGCCAGGCCTTGCCGGTCCCCGGCGGCCAGGATGTCGTGGTCACGGGCAGCCGGATCCGCCGCGCCAATCTCGAATCGACCGTGCCGATCACATCGCTGAACGGCGACCAGATGTTCCAGGCCGGCCGCGAGAATCTCGGCGATCTCAAGCTCTACCGCATCCCCGAGCCGGTCACAGTCGCGGCCAATAGCCAGAAACAGGTCGCCTTCCTGGTCCGCCGGCGGGTGGAGGTGCATTTCGCCTGGCGGCAGGACTTCAGTTACAGTTCCGAGCCAGAGGGCGCCCCGGTGCGCTTCCTCCTCACCCGCAATCGCGAGGCCGAAGGCCTTGGCGAACCTTTGCCGGGCGGCGGCTTCGTCCTGCTCACCGACGGCCCGGACCGGCCGATCCTGCTCGGCGATGGCGGGCTCGGCGACGACCGGGCGGTGGGTGAGGATGTGGAGGTATCGCTCGGCGAGGCCGCCGGGATGTACAGCACGTTCCGCGCGATCCGGCGAGAGGGGAATATCGGCTATTTCGAGCTGCTGGTGACCAACGACCGGCCGAGCGCCGCCATCTTCGAAGGCGCGCTGCACTTCCCCCGGCTGCGGGCCGACCGGCGGTTGGGGCGGCGCAATGGCGATCCGCTCTGGCGGGTCGAAATCCCCGCCAATGGCCGCGCCCGGCTCTGCTTCCGGGCCGAAATTCCCGAATGGTTCCGGCCGTCCCCCGCGCTCGCCACGAGCGAAGCCACCTGCTTCGCCCCTAGACGATCTTCTGGAGTTCCCGCTTCACCGGCCGCGGCTGGTGATTCTCGTCCAGCGCCACGAAGGTGAAGAGGCCGTCGGTCACCTTGACCTCCTGCCGGCCGCGGTCGCGGGTGGCGATCACGTCGATGCGGATCGCGATCGAGGTGCGGCCGATCCGCTCGACCTCGGCATAGACCGAGATCAGGTCGTTCAGCAGGATGGGGGCGATGAAGGTCATCGCCTCGATCGCGACGGTGGCGACCGGGCCGTCCGCCTCGCGTGCGGCGATGATGCCCGCGGCAATGTCCATCTGGCTGAGCACCCAGCCGCCGAAAATATGGCCGTTGGCGTTGATGTCGCCGGGCCTCGGAACGACCCTCAGGATCGGACTGCCGCGTTCTTTGGTCATCTGTCTGTCTCGTCCTCGTCACCCGGTCGCCCGGCCTCATCGTCCATGCCGGAACGGCTGGACAGGAAAATCAGCCCCATCAACCCGGTGCCGACCAGCACGCTGAGCCCGACGCCCAGGATCGTGGCGATCTGCATATTGATCGGCACCGGCTCGCCGAAGCTCTTCAGCCAGAGCAGGGCGAGCAGCACCGCGACAACCGCCGCCAGCGCCATCCACCTCATCATCCGCCGGTAGCGCGCCCAGGAGACCGCCGCCCGCTCGTCCGCCGGCGGGGCCGGAGCGGGGCGGGGTTTCGGCGGTACGGGGTCGTGGCGAGGCATGGCTTCCATTTGGCCGCCGCCTGTGGGATCATCAAGGCCCCTGCTCGCGTTACCGTCACCGACGGCGAAGGGAGAGATGACATGACCATCGCGGCGATCCTGCAGACCAAGGGCAACGAGGTCCTGACCGTCGATTGCGCCACCTCGGTGCGCGACGCGGTCACCCTGCTGGCGGAGCGGAAGATCGGCGCTCTGCCCGTGCTCCGCGCCGGCCAGGTCGCCGGCATCATGTCGGAGCGCGACATCATCTATGGCCTGCGGAGCGACGGCGCGGCGATGCTGGACTGGCCGGTCGAACGGATCATGACCGCGCCGGCGATAAGCGTGCCGCCGTCCGCTGACATCCTCGGCGCGCTGTCGCTGATGACCCGGCGGCGAATTCGCCATTTGCCGGTGGTGGAGGGCGAGGCCCTGGTCGGCCTCGTCTCGATCGGCGATCTCGTGAAGTTCCGCATGGACCGGATCGAGGCCGAGGCCGAGGCGATGCTCAACTATATCCAGAGCGCTTAGGCGGCGGCCTCCCGCTTCGGCCGGAACAGGCCCAGCACCTCGTCGACGATCGGCCGCGCGAAGGCGATAAGGACGCCGAAATAGGCCAGCGCCCCGACGCCCACCAGCACGGCCAGCTTCTTGCCGGCGCCGATGTCGCCGATCAGCCAGTCCGCGCCGACGACCACGCCCGCCATCGCGGCGGCGGCGGCGAGGCCCGGCGCGGTGGCGAGGAACAGGTCGGCGCGGCTCACCTTGATCACCGGCCGCGACAGTTCCACCGTCACCGCGAGCAGCGCGCCCATGCCGAGCAGCCAGCCCCAGGCGAGCCCTTCCGCGCCCCACTGGATGCCGGCGGCGAAGGCGGTGCACATCAAGGCGGCGCCGAACAGACCGGTCTTCACCGCCAGCCCCGGCCGCCCAAGCGCATTGGTCGCCGGCGAGAAGAGGATCTGCAGCGTCATCAGCGGCATCGCCGCGCAGAGAATCGGGACGAGATGCACGGTCTCGGACCATTTCGCGCCGAGGAAAGTCTCGACCAGAGGCTGCGCGGTCACCGCCAACCCGAAATAGAAGGGCATGCAGACCAGCATGATCAGCCGGATCGATTTGAGGAAGGCGGACTGGATCATGTCCGGCCGCATCTGGATCCGCGAATAGGCCGCGAAGGCGACCTCGTTCAGCGGCGGCACGAACTTGGACGCGAGGATCTGCGTCAGGAACAGGGCGGTCGTGTAGATGCCGAGGGCATGGGTATCGAGGACGCGGCCGCCGATGAAGATGTCGGCCTGGCTCTGCACGAACCAGCAAAGCTGCGCGGCGATCATCGCCACCCCGTAGCGCAGCATCGTGCCGGCGCCCCGGAAGGCGAATCGCGGGCGAATCTGCCAGAGCCGCGCCGTCAGGATGTAGCCGGTGGCGCGGGCGAACCAGAGCATCCCGGGCGCCGCCACCAGCGTCCAGACGCCGAGGCCGGCCAGCGCGCAACTGAGCGCTGTACAGGCGGAAAGCGCCGCCGCGATCAGGTCGATTCGCGCCTGCGCCTTGAAGTTCAGCCGTCGGACCAGCAGGGCATGGCCGAGCGCGATGAACGGATTCGCGATATAGAAGAGCGCCTGGATGCGCAGCAGATCGGCCACCATAGGCTGGTGGAAGTAGGCGGCCGCAAGCGGCGCCGCCGCGACCTGGATCGCGGCCAGCGCGCCGTTCATCAGCAGGAGCATGGCGAAGGCCTGGCCGATCTTGTGCGGATCTGTCTTCTCGTCGCGGACCAGCGATC
>JBGAHY010000022.1:0-35000 GCA_044225925.1 Allosphingosinicella sp. | reverse complement strand
TAGCCGGTGTTGGGACCCTCTGTGGCGGGTAGTTTGACTGGGGCGGTCGCCTCCCAAAGAGTAACGGAGGCGCGCGATGGTGGGCTCAGGACGGTTGGAAACCGTCTGTTAGAGTGCAATGGCATAAGCCCGCCTGACTGCGAGACTGACAAGTCGAGCAGAGACGAAAGTCGGTCATAGTGATCCGGTGGTCCCTCGTGGAAGGGCCATCGCTCAACGGATAAAAGGTACGCCGGGGATAACAGGCTGATAACCCCCAAGAGCTCATATCGACGGGGTTGTTTGGCACCTCGATGTCGGCTCATCACATCCTGGGGCTGGAGCAGGTCCCAAGGGTTTGGCTGTTCGCCAATTAAAGTGGTACGTGAGCTGGGTTCAGAACGTCGCGAGACAGTTTGGTCCCTATCTGCCGTGGGCGTCGATATTTGAGAGGAGTTGACCCTAGTACGAGAGGACCGGGTTGAACGTACCTCTGGTGGACCTGTCATTGCGCCAGCAGTGCAGCAGGGTAGCTATGTACGGACGGGATAACCGCTGAAAGCATCTAAGCGGGAAGCCTCCCTCAAGATAAGATATCTCAGAGCCGTGGAAGACCACCACGTTGATAGGCCGGGTGTGGAAGTGCGGTAACGCATGGAGCTAACCGGTCCTAATTGCTCTATTCGCGCTTGAGAGTCCCACCGTCATCGTCAGGATTGGATCCTGTCGCTGACTTGGGCTCAGCAGGACGAAGATGCCTTTTACGATTTCTAGACCCTTTTCATGCACCTGCCTCATAGCTTGGTGACCATGGCGTCTGTGACCCACCCGATCCCATCCCGAACTCGGCCGTGAAACCAGACTGCGCCGATGGTACTATCGCTTAAGCGCTGGAAGAGTAGGTCGTCGCCAGGCTTTGTGGCCGGTGCATGGAACGGATCGAATGAACCCATTCACATTGTTTTTGACGGGCCGCTGCCGGGATTACCGAGCGGCGGCTTTGTCGATTTGGCGCGGGGTGGAGCAGCCCGGTAGCTCGTCAGGCTCATAACCTGAAGGTCGTAGGTTCAAATCCTACCCCCGCAACCAACATCAGACCCCGCTTCGGCGGGGTTTTTTGCGTTTGGGCCGCGCCCCTCTGCGGGACGGCCCGCCTGATCTGCCGCAAGAGACTGGCTCGGCGTGCTTTTTTACCCCTCCCACAATGCTTGTGATTTCCCCCCGAAAGTGCTTCATTCCGGCGGCATCCACAGGGGAGGCTTTTCAATGACTGACGGACCTTCGATCCCGCCGCCGCCGCCTTCCGGCGGCAATTCCTCGCTCGTCAACCGGGTGATCAACATTCTGACCAAGCCGGCCAGCGAGTTTCAGGCTATCGATGCGGAGCAGACCTCACCCGCTAAGCTGATCACTGGCTATGCAGCGATCCTGGCGGCGCTCGCCCCGATCTTCGCGTTCCTCTACATCCTCATTTCCGGCGCCAGCGGCCTCTTCTTCCACATGCCATTGCTGCTCATCATGACGCTGGTGCTCAGCTACGTGATGGCGCTGGCGGTGCCGGTCGCCGTCGGCTTCATCATGGATGCGCTGACCCCGCAGCTCGGCGGGACCAAAGGCAACAACAACGCGATGAAGTTGGTCATTTATTCCGGCACCGCTTATTGGGTCGGCGCGGTTGGCCTGATCCTGTCGCCTTGGCTCTGGCTGGTCATTGGCCTCGGCTATACCGGCTATCTGCTCTGGGTCGGCACGCCGATCCTGATGAAGACTGCCGCGGACAAGACGCCAGTCTTCGTCGGCGCGACGATCGGCATCTGGGTGGTCGTCTATGCCATCCTGAACGTGATCTTCCAGAACATCCTGGGGAACATGCTCGCCAACGCCCTGATGGGCGCGATGCGCAGCGCTTACGGCATCTAAAAGCCAACGCGCGCATTCGAGATGAAGGGGCCGCTGTCCATCGTGACGGCGGCCCTTTTCTTTTTCTCTTGCTGCTTAGAAGAGGCCGAGGGCCGGGAGGTCGGCGAAGGTGCCGGCCAGCACCGCCGCTTTCGCCCAGGCGAGGTCGTTCGCCAGATAACGGTCCTTCGCGTGGAACGGCACACCGGCGCGCAGCGCGTCGCGGGCCGCCTTGAGCGTTGGCGAGCTTTGCAACGGCGCGTGGAAGTCGACGCCCTGCGCCCCCGCCATCAACTCAATGCCGAGCACGCCGGCGACATTGTACGCGATCCGCCGCGCCTTCAGCGCGCCATGCGTCGCCATCGAGACATGGTCTTCCTGCCCCGCCGAGGTCGGGATGGAATCGACGCTGGCCGGGAAGGCGTAGGACTTGTTCTCCGAGACCAGGGCCGCGGCGGTCACCTGCAGGATCATGAAGCCCGAATTGACGCCGCTATCCTCGATCAGGAAGGCGGGCAGGCCGCTGAGTTTCGGATCGACAAGGATGGCGAGCCGGCGCTCGGAGAGCGAGCCGATCTCGCACAGCGCCATGGCGAGGATGTCGGCCGCGAAGGCGACCGGCTGGGCATGGAAATTGCCGCCCGAGATCGCCTCGTCGCCGAACAGCAGGGGATTGTCGCTGACCGCATTGGCCTCGATCTCAAGCGTGCGCGCGGCGTTGCGGATCAGGTCGAGCGAGTNTTGGCGGCAACAATGCGATCACCCGGCCGGCGACCCATAGCCTTGGCGTGCCGCTCGAAGAGGTCGGCCTGATCACGCTCGACGCGCATTTCGACATGCGCGAGACCGACCAGGGGCCGATGAACGGAAATCCCGTCCGCTGCCTGCTGGAGGACGGCCTGCCAGGCGCGAATATCTGCCAGATCGGCCTCGCTCCCTTCGCGAACACCAGGAAGATGCATGAGGACGCGCTCGCCGCCGGCATCAGCATCTTCGATCTCGAGTTCGTGCTCGGGGCCGGCATGGCGGCGGCGATCGACGAGGCGCTGGAGCAGCTCAGCCATGTCGAGGCCATCCTCGTGGATTTCGACATCGACGTGATCGACCGTGCCCAGTTCCCCGGGGCGCCAGGGGCAAGGCCGGGGGGGCTGCCCGTCTGGGATTTCTTCGCGGCCGCGCGGCGGCTGGCGGAGGAGGAGCGTGTCCGGGCGGTGGACCTGACCGAATATGACCCGTTCGTGGACAATGGCGATCTTAGCGGGCTCACCGCGGCGCGCTGGGTCGCGGAAATCCTCGCCGGCTTCGGGAGGCGCACGCCATGAACGAGACGGAACCCCTGCTCTCCGAAGGCTTCAAGCAGGCGATGCGGCGCATGGCTGCGACAGTGAACGTCATCTCGATCTGCGTCGACGGCAAGCCGATGGGGATCACCGCCACCGCGGTTTCAGCCGTCTCGATGGATCCGCCGAGTCTGCTCGTCTGCGTGAACCAGACCGCCTCGCTCCACCCCTGGATCGGCGACGCGCTGCACTTCAACGTCAACGTCCTCCACCGCGACCAGGCCGATGTGGCGACCATGTTCGCCGACCGAAAGCTCGAGGCGCAGCGCTTCCTGACGGGCTGGGACAATGATTGCATCACGCCGCCACGGCTGCGCGGCGCGCAGGCCTCGATCCTCTGCCGGCGGATCGATCATCACCGCTTCGGCACCCATTCGATCTTCATCGGCGTTGTCGAGGAGGTGGTGACGCGCGCGGAGGTGGACCCCCTGCTCTATCTCGACGGGAAATTCTGCAGCGCCAATTGCGCCTAGCGCGCGAACAGGTTCGCCGGGTTCGCCATCGCCTTGATTTCCAGCGCGTTGCCCGAGGGATCGCGGAAGAACATCGTCGCCTGCTCGCCGGGCTGGCCCCGGAAGCGGACGGTCGGCGGGATTGCGAAGTCGGTCCCCGCCGCATCCAGCCGCGCCGCCAGCCTCTCCCAGTCCGCCATGGTCAGCACCAGCCCGAAATGCGGGACCGGCACGTCATGGCCGTCCACCGGATTGCTGGCGGCCCGCGCCCTCGCATCGGCGACCAGGTGCGCGACGATCTGGTGGCCGTGAAAATCGAAATCCACCCATTCGCCCGAGCTCCGGCCCTCCGCGCAGCCGAGAACGCCACCGTAGAAGGCGCGGGCGGCGGCGAGATCGTGGACCGGGAAAGCGAGGTGGAAGGGCGGGAGCTCGGCCATGAAGGCTTCCTAGCCCTTGCGGCGGGCCGTGGCCATGGCGCGGCGCGCGGGCTTGCCCCGCGACGCCTAACGTGATTCCTGACCCGCCATGGGGAGGCTCTCGCTCGCATTGCTGACGACCGCGGTGCTCTCGGCCTGCGCGCCCGCGCCGCAGCGGCCACGCAATGTGCCGCCGGTGACCCGCTTGCCCGTCATCGTCACGCCGCCCCGGGCGCCGGCGGGGCTCGAAGCGGTGATCGGCCATGACGCCCGCGCCTTGGTCGCCTTGTTCGGCACGCCTGGCCTCGATGCGCGGGAGGGGCCGGCGCGCAAGCTGCAATTCCTTGGGCCGGCCTGCGTGCTCGACGCCTATCTCTATCCGCCGCGGCGCGGGGCGGAGCCGGTGGTCGCCCATGTCGATGCCCGCCTTCCCGACGGCCGCGACACCGACAAGGCGGCCTGCGTGGAGGCGCTCAGCCGGCGCTGAGCTGGGTAAGAGCCCAGCTTGCCGCCTCGGCGACCACCGCATCCTCGTCGCCCGTCAGCCGCTGCAGCACCGGGATCAACTCCGCCCGCCCGCTATTGCCGGCCGCGATCGCCGCATTGCGGACCATGCGGTTGCGCCCGATCCGCTTGATCGGCGAGCCGGCGAAGACCTTGCGGAAGGCGGCATCGTCCAGCGCCAGCAGATCGGCGAGGCTCGGCGCCACCAGTTCGGCGCGGGGCAGGAAGGCCTTGTTGGCGCGGGCCGCATCGGCGAAGCGGTTCCACGGGCAGACGGCGAGGCAGTCGTCGCAGCCGTAAATGCGGTTGCCCATCGCCGCCCGGAACTCCTCCGGGATCGGCCCCTTATGCTCGATGGTGAGGTAGGAAATGCAGCGCCGCGCATCGAGCTGGAAAGGCGCCGGGAAGGCGTCTGTCGGGCAGGCGGCGAGGCAGGCGGTGCAGCTGCCGCAGCGCATGGCATGCGGCGCGTCCGGCTCCATCTCGAGGGTGGTGTAGATCGCGCCGAGGAAAAGCCAGCTGCCATCGGTGCGGCTGACCAGATTGGTGTGCTTGCCCTGCCAGCCAAGCCCGGCCGCTTCGGCCAGCGGCTTCTCCATCACCGGCGCGGTGTCGACGAACACCTTCACCCCGGCCCCGGCTTCGGCCGCGAGCCAGCCGGCCACCTTCTTCAGCGCCCGTTTGACGACGTCATGATAATCGGCGCCCTGGGCATAGACCGAGATGCGCCCGCGGTCCGGCTGCCCGGCCAGCGCCAGGGGATCGGTTTCGGGCGCATAGCTCATGCCGAGCGAGATCACGCTCCTCACCTCCGGCCAGAGCCCGGCCGGCGAGCCGCGCCGTTCCGCCGTCTCCTCCATCCAGATCATGTCGCCATGCGCGCCGGCTTCCAGCCATTGCCGGAGGCGCTCGGCAGTCTTCGGCGCGGCGTCGGCGCGCGCGACTCCGGCCGTCGAAAAGCCCGCCTCGCGCGCTATTTCCCCTAAGGATTCCCGAAGCTTTGACTTGCCTTCCAACACTTATTTCGCTTTATCCTTTTACTTGACCCGGGGGAGTCAGATTTTCTGTGAGTTCCGCTTTAGCCATTGAGGCCAAAGGCCTTTTCAAATCATTCGATGGCAAGCCGGCGGTTCGCGGGATCGACATCGCCGTTCCCGAAGGCAGCATATACGGCATATTGGGGCCGAACGGGGCCGGGAAAACCACCACCCTGCGCATGCTGCTCGGCATCATTGAGCCGGATCGGGGCGAGCGCAGCCTGCTCGGCAACCGTCAGCCGCTCGAAATGGCCCGCATCGTCGGTTACCTCCCCGAGGAGCGTGGCCTCTATCCGGCGATGAAGACGCGCGAGGCGATCGCCTTCATGGGCGCTTTGAGGGGTCTGCCGCTCGACATCGGTCGCAAGCGTGCCGAGATATTGCTCCAGCAGAACGGCCTCGGCGACTATGTAGACAAGCCGATCAAGAGCCTTTCCAAAGGCATGGCCCAGACCATCCAGCTGTTCGGCACGATCGTCCACAAGCCGAAGCTGATCGTGCTCGACGAGCCTTTCTCCGGCCTCGACGCGATCAACCAGGGCCGGCTTGAGCATATGATCCGCGATGAGGCGGCGGCCGGGACGACGGTGATCTTCTCCACCCATGTCATCCATCATGCCGAGCGGCTGTGCGAGCGGATCGCGATCATCGCCGGTGGCGAGGTGCGCTTCGAGGGGCTGGTCAGCGACGCGCGCGAGCGGCTCCGTCCGCAGGTGCGGCTGAAGACCCGCGCCGAGGACGGCAAGTGGCGGAGCGCATTGCCGAGGGGTGCCGCGCTGCAGGACGGCCATTGGACCTTCGAACTGCCCAAGACCGGCATCGAGCCCCTGCTCAAGGCGTTGCTCGACGGCGGCGCCGGGATCGAGGAATTGTCGGTCGAGCGACGGGGCCTGCATGACGCCTTCGTCGCCATTGCCGGCGAAAGCGCGGCGCGCGAAATGGAGGCCGATGAAGCCGCCTCGATGGGAGATGCGGCATGAACCTCTGGGAATCAGCCTGGGTGATCGCGCGGCGCGATTTCGTCGCGTCGGTCTTTTCGCGCTTCTTCATTCTCTTTCTGCTGGCGCCGATCGCGATGATCGGCTTCTCGATCTTCTTCAACATTGCCGCCGAGAAACAGGACCGGGCCGCCTCTCAGCCGGTGGTCGCGGTGGTGACGGACAGCGGCACTGCGACCGCGCTCGCCGAGACGCGGACACGGCTCATTGGCGGGACGAGCGAGCAGAGTTTCCCGATCCTCCGCAACGTCGATCCGGCTGAAAACGTGCAGGCCCAGGCCCAGGCGCTGCTCGCCGACGAGACCGGCAATTATTCGGCGGTGCTGAGCGGGACGCTGGACCGACCGGTCCTGACCGGCCCAATGCGCAGCGAGTTCACCACGCGCCGGATGCAATTGCTGGTCGATGAAAGCCGCCGCACGGCCGCTTTGGACGGCGCGCACGCGTCGCCGCAGCCGGTCGCGCTCGACCGGGTGGTCACCGAGCAGGCGAACGGCAGCCTCGCCAATGGCCGCCGCCTGCTGGGCCAGGGCGCCCAGACCCTGATCTTCGCCGTCACCCTGATGCTGGCGACCCTGCTGCTTTCGACCCTGGTCGAGGAGAAGACCAACAAGATCATCGAGATCCTGGCTGCGTCCGTGCCGCTGGAATCGGTCTTCTTCGGCAAGCTGGTCGCGATGCTGGGCATTTCGCTGGTCGGGCTCGGACTCTGGACCGGGGTCATCGGCACCGGCCTTTTGTTTTTCTTCCAGCTCTTCTCGAACTGGATCACGCTGCCCGACGTGAGCCCGGCGGTGGGCTGGCCGCTCTTCATCGGCTTGTTGTTGATCTATTATACGATGAATTTCCTGCTCCTCGGCGGGCTCTTCCTCGGCATTGGCGGGCAAGCGAGCAGCATTCGCGAGGTCCAGACGATCTCGATGCCCGTCGTGCTCCTGCAGCTGATGGTGCTGATGATCGCGATGAACGCGGTCACGGGCACCGGCGGGCTGATGTATTGGGCCGCTTATGTCTTCCCCTTCAGCTCGCCTTTGGCGATGATCGCGCTGGCAGCCAAATCGGGGGCGCTCTGGCCGCACCTCGCCGCACTGGTCTGGCAGGCCTTCTGGGTGCTGCTGATCGTGCGCCTCTCGTCGCGTTTGTTCCGTCGCACCGTGCTCAAGTCGGGGAGTGCCGGTGCCTTCTTCAAGCTGAGCAACTGGCGGAAACGAACCTCAGGCTGATCAGGCCGGCGCTGGCCCCTTCTGCTGCCAGAGCTCGATCTTCACGCCGTCGCAGTCGAGGATCCAGGCGAAGCCGCCATATTCATGATCCTCATGGCCGAGGATCTCGATGCCCTTCGCCTCGAGATCGGCGAGCATGCCCGCGAGGTCGTCGACGCGCAGGTTGATCATGAATCCGGCGGTTGACGGGCTCATATAGTCGCTGTCCGCCTTGAACGGGCTGAGCAGGCTGTACGGGTCCTCGCCGCTTTCGTCCGCCCAGCGGAAGGACGCGCCCCAATCGCCACCGACGCCGAGATTCTCCTTGTACCAGGCCTGCGTCGCCTTCGGGTCCGCCACCTTGTAGAAAATGCCGCCTAGACCAGTCACCCGCGCCATCGTCCGTCTCCCTTCGTTCTCACTGGCCTCCGCATAGGGCGCCGCCGCGGCGCCTGCCTATCGCCCGGATGGGTGATTTGGCGCCGTCATGCCGGATTTCCGGTGCGGCCCGAGAGATCGGCGACATAGATCTCCGTCTCGCCAATCCCCTTCAGCACCACCAGCTGCTGCTCGAACTCCTGCATCGCCCGGGTCTGGAACCAGGTCGCGGCGGAGACCGCGACGCCGCCCACCGGCGCGACGCTTTGCAGCCGGCTCGCGATGTTCATCGTGTCGCCCCAATAATCGTAAGTGAGGCGAGCGCTGCCGATCACGCCGCCGACGGCCGGCCCGCTATGCACGCCGATCCGCGCCTCCAGCGGCAGGCCGGTCTCCGCCGCAATCCTTGCCAGATCGGAGATCAGCTCGCGGGCGAAGAGGATCGCCGCCTTGCTGTCCTGTCCGGGCGAGGCCATCCCGCCGATCACCGCCATGTAGGCGTCGCCGATCGTCTTCACCTTTTCGATGCCGTGCCGTTCCGCGCAGCGGTCGGCCGCTGAGAAGAAGGTGTTCAGCATCTGCACCAGATGGCCTGGCGACAGCCGCTTGGAGAGGGTCGAGAAGCCGACCAGATCGACGAAGATGGCGGTGAGATCCGAGAAGCTGTCCGCCACCGCCTCGCCGGCGCGCAGCCGCGCCGCGACCTCCTGCGGCAGGACGTTGAACAAAAGCTCCTCGATCTTCGCCCGCTCGGCCTCCAGCGCCTTGTTGGCGGCGAAGACCTTGCGGGCGCGGCGGTCGACGTCCCAGTTGAAGTAGAGCGCGAAGACGAAGAAGGTCGAGAAATTGGTCAGCGTATAGACCCGGCTGATATCGGCGATGCCCGGCCGCGTCATGATCCAGACAGTGAAGATCGCGAGCAGCGCAATGGCCCAGCCCAGGAACAGGCGGAAGGTGCCGGCAAAGCCGACGCTGGCGAAGATGACGAGGATCGCCATCTGCACCATCATCATCACGTGCGGCGGAAAGCCGGTCCATGGCGCCAGCGCGGCGAGGACGATGGCCAGCCAGGTCATCGCGCCGGCGATCGCCACGAAGACCGGCAGGTCGAGCCAGGGCTTCTCCAGATAGATTTGCGTTCGCGTCAGGAAGAAGAAGCCGAGCAAGGCCGCGGCGAAGGCGCCAGCCGCCTGGGTATAGGCGATCACGCCCTCGCGCGGGAAATGCATCGGGTTGATGACGATGTAGGAGGCCAGAGTGGCGATCGCGATGACGATCAGCGCGCGGATCGCCTGGCCGCGCTCGGTCCGCTCGGCGCGCAGGAAGGCGCGCTCGGTGTCCGGCTCGGGGAAGCATTGGAAGAGGCCGCCCATCGGGGCGGACGCTAGGCCGCTCGCGGGGCCGAGTCCATCAGGCCCGCTTCGGCTTCAGGCAGAAGGTGCAGGCATTGTCGCCCCGGGCCATGCAGCTACGATGCTCGACGTCGGCGTCGGCAAGACCGCCGACCAAAGCAAGGTCGAGCGCGCAGATCGCCGGGTTGCCGGCCGCGAGGTCGTGATAGACGCAGTTCAGCGCCTCGATCGCGGGTTCGTCGCCCGCGCGAAAGGCGGCTTCGTAGCCGAGCCCGCTCATCAGCCGGGCGACCGAGGCGCCCCGCTCGGCGAGCGTGCCGCCTTCGACCTCGCCTTTCATCCGCGCCGCCAGCCGGGTGCCCATGGCGGTGAGCGCCTCCTCGACATTCGCCTCGCCGCGTTCGGCCAGGTCCTCGATCAGCAGCCTGGCGAGCAGCGCATAATGTTTGGGAAACAAGGCATGACCCTGCTCGGTCAGCAGATAAGGTCGGCTGGGGCGCCCGCCGGTCGATGGCCGGGAAATGCCCTGGGCGATCAGCCTGTCCCGCTCAAGCCCGGTCAGATGCTCGCGGATCGCGGTGCGGGTGATACCCAGGCGGGCGGCGAGCTGGTCCACGCTCAGCCCGTCCTTATGCTCCAGGAGCAGGCGCATGATGCCCTGCCGCCGCGTCCCGATCACGTCCACCGCCGCCATGCCTCCTTCTAGGGCCGGCGCCCGGCTTTGCCCACTTCAAAAACTTTTAACAGAAAAAACTTTACAAAGTATCGCGCCCGTTCCAGCATGGCGGCTCAGGGAGGAGAAATTTCATGCTGGTCTATTCCGTCATTCTGTTCGCCGTCGCGGCCCTGTTCGGCCTCTATCTCATCTCCAGGGTGCTCGGCGGACAGCTGCCGCCCTGGGCGCCAGTCATCCTGCATGGCCTGTTCGCCGCGTCGGGCCTGCTGGTCCTGCTTTATGCCGCCTTCGTGGTGGGCCATGCGCCCGGCGCCGTGCTGGTCGCGGCGGTGCTGCTGCTGATCGCCGCGCTGGGCGGCTTCGCCCTGTTCAGCTTCCAGCTGCGCAAGCAGGTGCCGCCGAAGCCGCTGGCCACGATCCATGCGCTTGCCGCGGTCACCGGCTTCCTGACGCTCTGCGCTTCGGTCTTCGGACTCGTCTGAGCGGATGCGTCATCCGCTGCATCCGATGCTGGTCCATGTGCCGGTCGCCTGCTGGCTGCTCGCGCCGCTCTGCGACGTGGCCGCGCTGGCGGGCGGCTGGCCCGTGCTCTGGACGATGTCGGCGCTGCTGATCGGCGTTGGCCTCGCCGGGGGCGCGCTCGCCGCGACCGCCGGGGCGATGGACTATGCCCGCGCCCATGCGGTCGCGCCGCGCCTGGTCAATGCGCATGTCCTGCTGATGGGTGCAGCCTGGACAATCGCCTTGCTCGCCCTGTTCGGGAGGATCGGCGCGGACCGGCAGCTCGCCGTGCCGCCGACCTGGTGGGCGATCGCGGCCAGTTTCGTCACCGCGCTCCTGATGATCGCGGGCGCCTGGTGCGGCGGCGAGATGGTCTATGGCCGGGGGATCGGCATTGGCACCTCGCGCCGCTGATTAGCCGCCATATTCCTTCGCGGCGGCCTCCTTCAGCGCCGCCATGGCGAGCCGCCAGGGGAAGGGGCCGTGGCTGATCCGGGCGACGCCGGTGGCGGCGATCTCGGCGGCCGGTGGCGTGCCGGGCCAGGCCATGAAATTCACCGGCAGCGGCGAGGCGGCGCAGAGCCGCTCCAACAAGGCGAGGTCCGCGAGGCCCGGAGCGAAGAAGCCGCTGGCGCCGGCATCCGCATAGGCTTTGGCGCGCTCGAGCGCGGCGTCGACCTTGGCCTGATCGTGGGTGTCAGCCTTGGCCTTGAGGAAGATGTCGGTGCGGGCGTTGATGAAGAAGTCGGCGCCCACCGCGCCCCGCGCCGCGGCGATGCGGGCGGCCTGGTCGGTGGTGTCGTGCAGACCCTCCCCGCCGACTACCTGATCCTCGAAATTGCAGCCGATCGCGCCGGTCGCGGCGAGCCGCGCCATGCTGGCCGCGACGCCCGCCGGCGCTACCGCATAGGCGCCTTCGAAGTCGATCGTGACCGGCAAGTCCACCGCCCCCACCACCAAAGCCGCATTGGCGAGGGCCATGCCGATCGGCAGCCCTTCCGCGTCCGTGAAGCCGTGCGCGCCGGCGACCGAGGCGCTGCCTGTGGCGATGGCCTTGGCGCCGGCCTGGGCCACCGCCTTGGCGCTGCCCGCGTCCCAGACGTTGAACAGGATGACGGGGTCGCCCGGCACATGCAGTGCGGCGAAGGCGCGATATTTGTCGGATTGGGTCATGCCGCGATCCTAGCGCGGGGCCCGGACGCCGTCCTCCCGAAACTTGCGCTCAACAATCCTAGTGGACGAAGCGGGCCACAACCTCGCGATAGGAGCGGGAGACCTTCACCTGGGCGCCGCTGTCGAGAACGAGGAAACATTCGCCATTGGTGTGCGGCTTCACCTGCCGGACCTGGTCCATGTTGACGATGGTCGAGCGGTGGACGCGCTGGAAGCGGCGCGGGTCGAGGCGCTTGGCCAGATCCTTCATCGTCTCGCGCAGGATGAGCGTGTTGTCGCCCGTATAGATGCACATATAGTCGCCGGCGGCGTCGATCTTCTCGATGCTGTCGACATCGACGCGGAAGATCTGGCCGCGGTCCTTGATGTTGATCAGCTTCTCGTAGCGGTTGGTGGCGTGCGATTCCGGGTCGGCGCTTTCGGCCATGACCGTCTCCGCCGCCTCGGGCGAAATGTCGGTCAGCGCCGCCTTCATGGCTGTCGCTTCCTCGACGCCGCGCTTCTCGGCAAGGCGGCCGCGGACCCGGTCCAGCGTGTCGGCGAGCCGCGCCTCGTCCACCGGCTTCATCAGATAGTCGACCGCGTCTGCCTCGAAGGCGCGCAGGGCATGGTCCGAATAAGCGGTGACGAAGACGAAGAGCGGCGGCTCGACCTCCATCAGACCCTGGATCACCGAGAAGCCGTCAAAGCCCGGCATCTGGATATCGAGGAACACCAGATCGGGCTTGTGCGTCTTGATCGAGCGGATCGCCTCGCGGCCGTTCGAGCAGGTGTCGATGATCTCAACATCCTCGTGCGGCTGGAGACGGAGTTGCAGCCCCTGGATGGCGAGCGGTTCGTCGTCGACCAGGATGGTGCGTATGGTCATTTCGGGTCCTCGGTTTCGATTTGATAGGGAAGGTCGATGAAAACGCGGAAACCCCCAGTGATATCCGATTGTGTCTCGAACCGATGGTTGTCGCCATAGGCCTGCGCCAGACGGTCCCGAATGTTCGCCAGACCGACGCCGGTCGACTGCTGCGCGCGCACATTATAGAGTCCATCCGCCCCCGGGCCGGTGTCGGAGACGGTGATGATCACCCGGTCGGCCTGCCGCCGCGCCTCCACCGAGATGTCGGCGCCTTCCTCCTGAGGGGTCACCGCATATTTGATCCCGTTCTCGATCAGGGGCTGCAGCAGCAGCGACGGAAGCTGCGCGTCCATCACGCCGGGATCGATATGGAAATGCGCCCGCAGCCGGTCCTCGAAGCGCATCTTCTCGATCTCGAGATAGAGCTTCAGCGTCTCCACCTCCTGGGCGAGCGACACCGTGCCGGTGCTTTCGTTGACCAGCGTGTAGCGCAGGAAGGATGACAATCGCGAGAGCATCGCGTTGGCGCGGTCGGTCTGCTTCAGGAGGACGAGAGTGGAGATGCTGTTCAACGTGTTGAAGAGGAAGTGGGGATTGAGCTGATAGCGCAGCATGGCAAGCTGGGCGTTCGACGCCTGGCTTTCAAGCCGGAGCAGCCTATCCGATTGCTCTTCCAGCAGAATGAAGAAGTTGATCGAATAATAAAGTGCGGACCAGGCGATCAGCAGCGACAGCGTGAAGAGGATCGCACCGAAGAAGCGCAGGCCCTCGATCCGCGCGCTGGGATCGACGAAAGTGGCGAAGCTCCACGTCTCGATTGCCGAGAAGGCCGCCGCCGCGATCCCGACGATCAGGATCGAGCCGACCCAGGTGTAGAGCGGCCGCATCTTGATCAGCCGCCGGTACGCGGAGGCCATGAGCAGGGTGATCGAATAGCCGGCCGCAGTCAGCAGCGCATTGTGGATGACGTAGGAGCCGATCTTCTCATTGGCGATGTTGGAGAGAGTGCGCAGGAAGAAATAGCCGCCCCAGCCGATCGACTGCAGGATCCAGAAGGCGCGGTTCTTGTCCTCGAAGAAGGGCTTGTCGCCGACGCTGAACGGGTTCCAGCCGCGCTTGCGCCGCTTCGGCGGCGGCGTCTCGGGAACCGAAACGGCGCTATTGGTTGTGGCCATTCCCGTCTCTCGTGGCGGTTGCCGTCGCCGCTCCTCTAGCGGGCAGGACCAGCATCGACCAGTCTCCCTGATCGGTGACATAGGTGGCGACGGCGCGGCGGACGTCTTCCGGGGTCAGCGCCCGGTAATCGGCGAGATAGGAGCGCACATTGGCGATGGCGCGCGGATCGTGGTCCCAGTTTTCGAGCGCGTCGAGCCAGTAGGCATTGGTCGCAATGCGCCGCTCGATGCCGGAGAGGACCGGATTTACGGCGCGGGCGAACTCGTCCGGCTGGACCGGATGCGCCGCCAGATCGGCGATGATCTCGCGGGCGATGCGGAAGAAGGTGTCGACCGAGGCCGGCCGGACTTCCGCCGCGGCGTAGAAGACGCCCCAATTGGGGAAGTCGTCGGAGGAGAGATGGGAGGCGTCGGGGGCGTAGGTGGCGCCCTCCTGCTCGCGCAACCGGTCGAACAGGCGGGTCTCGAACATGTTCGCCGCCAGCGCGAGCGCGCGGCGCGGGATGATATTGTCCTCGCCTCCAAGAGTCGACCAGCCGATCAGCGCATAGGCCTGGTTGGGATCGCCCTCATGGGTGAAGCGGCGCGGGCGAGGATTGGGCGCCGGCGGGTTGAGCGTGGCGGCGCCTGGGGCGAGCACGGGGGCAGGCCGCCGGGGCAGGGCGCCAACCGTCCGCCGCACCGCCTCGATCGCCGCCTCAAGCCCGACATCGCCCACGATGATCACGTTGACCTGCCCTTGCGCGAAATAGGGGGTGAAGAAATCGCGGAACTGCTCGACCGTCACCGCCTGCATCTCCGCCTTCTCGATCGGTCGCCAGCGCTGGTCGTTCGGGCGGATGATGCCGCCCAGCTCGCGCATCGCGCGGTATGAGGCGGAAGAGAAATTGAGATCGAAGCTCTCGACCCCGGCGGTGAGGAAGCGCCGGAGCAGGGCCGCGTCCCAGCGGGGATGGGCCAATTTGGTGGTGAGGAAGCGCAGCTCGTCCGGCAGGTCCGCCGCGTTGGTCGCGCCGGCCAGCACGAAGGCATCCTCGTCAATCCCGAAGGAGAGGCCGATCCGCCGCCCGGTCAGCAATCTTTCCATGCCACTGAGATCGAGATTGGCGAGGCCCGAGGAGGCGACCAGTCCGGACAGCCAGCCGAGCGACGGCCGGGTCGGCGAGATGGCCGACACCCCGGCGCCGAAGCGTAGCTGCACCGAGACCGAGCCGCGCTCATAGTCGGTATGCTTGAAGGTGAGGGTCGTGCCGTTGGCGAAGCGGACGATGGTCGTGTCCATGTCCTCGATGCGCTGGCGGGAGACGACCCGGCCCGGATGGCCGAGCCGGGGCAGATCGTTGAAGGTCACCTGCCGCTCGACCTCGCGCTGGGCGGGCGCGGTCGCGCGGGCCGCCGCCAGGCCTTCCGCGAGCGCCGTCTCGCCGCCCGCGATCGGCGTCGGCGAGACGATCATCATGCCTGCTGAAGGTCCAGGCTCGTGCCTGCGCGGCGCCGTGCTGGTCGCGGCGGTGCTGCCGCTGATCGTGGGCGGCATCAGGGCTGATATTGCGCTTCGCGGTCACCGGCTTCCTGCGTCCGCTTCAACGGATGCCATCCGCCATGATGCTGAGCCGCCAGGGAAGGGGCGCTGGCGGGCGGGCTGATCTCTGGACGCGATCGGCCGCCGGGGGCGCGCTCGCCGCGACCGCCGGGGCGATGGACGATCTCGCGCCGCGCTCGGTCACCGCGGCATGTCCTGCTGATGGGTGCAGCCTGCCGGGCCAGGATCGGCATGAAATTCACCGGCAGCGGCGAGATGGTCTATGGCCGGGGGATCGGCAGAGCCGCTCCAACAAGGCGAGAGGGAAGGCCGCGATCGGGCGACGCCGCGGGCGATCTCGGCGGCCGCGCGAGGCCATGAAATTCACCGGCAGCGGCGAGGCGCTGGCGAGGTCCGCGAAGATCGCCGGCATCCGCATAGGCTTTGGTGCGCTCGAGCGCGGCGTCGACCTTGGCCTGATCGTGGTGTCAGCCTTGGCCTTGAGGAAGATGTCGGTGCGGGCGTTGATGAAGAAGTCGGCGCCCACCGCGCCCGCGCCGCGGCGATGCGGGCGGCCTGGTCAGTGGTGTCGTGCAGACCTCCTCGCCGATTACCTCGATCCTCGAAATTGCAGCCGATCGCGCCGGTCGCGGCGAGCCGCGCCATGCTGGCCGCGACGCCCGCCGGCGCCACCGCATAGGCGCCTTCGAAGTCGATCGACGACCGGGGCAAGTCCACGGCCCCCACCACCAAAGTTGCATTGGCGAGGGCCATGCCGATCGGCAGCCCCTTCGGCGTCGGTGAAGGTGCGCGCCGGCGACCGAGGCGCTGCCTGTGGCGATGGCCTTGGCGCCGGCTGGCCACCGCCTGGCGCTGCCCAGCGTCCCAGACGTTGAACAGGATGACGGGTCGCCCGGCACATGCAGTGCGAAGGCGCCATATTTGTCGGATTGGGTCATGCCGCGATCCTAGCGGAGCCCGGACGCCGTCCTCCCGAAACTTGCGCTCAACAATCCTAGCGGACGAAGTGGGCCACAACCTCGCGATAGGAGCGAGACCTTCACCTGGGCGCCGCTGTCGAGAACGAGGAAACATTCGCCATTGGTGCGGCTTCACCTGCCGAACCTGGTCCATGTTGACGATGGTCGAGCGGTGGACGCGCTGGAAACGGCGCGGGTCGAGGCGCTTGGCGAGGTCCTTCATCGTCTCGCGCAGGATGAGCGTGTTGTCGCCCGTATAGATGCATATAGTCGCCGGCGGCGTCGATCTTCTCGATGCTGTCCACATCGACGCGGAAGATCTCGCCGCGGTCCTTGATGTTGATCAGCTTCTCGTAGCGGTTGGTGGCGTGCGATCTGGTCGAGCGCTTTCGGCCATGACCGTTCCGCCGCTCGGGCGAAATGTCGGTCAGCGCCTTCATGGCTGTCGCTTCCTCGCCGCGCTTCTCGGCAAGGTTGCCGCGGACCTGGTCCAGCGTGTCGGCGAGCCGCGCCTCGTCCACCGGCTTCATCAGATAGTCGACCGCCCTGGCCTCGAAGGCGCGCAGGGCATGGTCCGAATAAGCGACGAAGACGAAGAGGGCGGCTCGACCTCCATCAGGCCCTGGATCACCGAGAAGCCGTCAAAGCCCGGCATCTGGATATCGAGGAACACCAAATCGGGCTTGTGCGTCTTGATCGAGCGATCGGCCTCGCGGGCCGTTCGAGCAGGTGTCGATGATCTCAACATCCTCGTGCGGCTGGAGACGGAGCTGCAGCCCCTGGATGGCGAGCGGTTCGTCGTCGACCAGGATGGTGCGTATGGTCATTTCGGGTCCTCGGTTTCGATTTGATAGGGAAGGTCGATGAAAACGCGAAACCCCCAGTGATATCCGATTGTGGTCTCGAACCGATGGCTGTCGCCATAGGCCTGCGCCAGACGGTCCCGAATGTTCGCCAGACCAGACGCCGGTCGACTGCTGCGCGCGCAGATTATAGAGTCCATCCGCCCCCGGGCCGGTGTCGGAGACGGTGATGATCACCCGGTCGAGCCTGCTGCTGCGCCTCCACCGAGATGTCGGCGCTTCCTCCTCCTGCGGGTCACCGCATATTTGATCCTGTTCTCGATCAGGGGTTGCAGCAGCAGCGACGGAAGCTGCGCGTCCATCACGCCGGGATCGATATGGAAATGCGCCCGCAACCGGTCCTCAAGCGCATCTTCTCGATCTCGAGATAGAGCTTCAGCGTCTCCACCTCCTGGGCGAGCGACACTGCGCCGGTGCTTTCGTTGACCAGAGTGTAGCGCAGGAAGGATGACAATCGCGAGAGCATCGCGTTGGCGCGGTCGGTCTGCTTCAGGAGGACGAGTGGAGATGCTGTTCAACGTTGAAGAGAAGTGGGGATTGAGCGATAGCGCAGCATGGCAAGCCGGGCGTTCGACGCCTGGCTTTCAAGCCGGAGCAGCCTATCCGATTGCTTCTTCCAGCAGAATGAAGAAGTTGATCGAATAACGCGCGGACCAGGCGATCAGCAGCGACAGCGGAAGAGGATCGCACCGAAGAAGCGCAGGCCCTCGATCCGCGCGCTGATCGACGAAAGTGGCGAAGCTCCACGTCTCGATTGCCGAGAGCGCCGCCGCCGCGATCCTGACGATCAGGATCGAGCCGACCGAGGTGTAGAGCGGCCAGCATCTTGATCGCCGCCGGTACGCGGAGGCCATGAGCAGGGTGATCGAATAGGCGGCCGCAGTCAGCAGCGCATTGGTGGATGACGTAGGAGCCGATCTTCTCATTGGCGATGTTGGAGAGTGCGGAAATAGAAATAGCCGCCCCAGCCAGATCGACTGCAGGATCCAGAAGGTGGTTCTTGTCCTCAGCCAGGGCTGTCGCCGACGCTGAACGGGTTCCAGCCGCGCTTGCGCGCCGCTTCGGCGGCGGCGTCTCGGGAACCGAAACGGTGCTATTGGTTGTGGCCATTCTCGTCTCGTGGCGGCTGCCGTCGCCGCTCCTTCAGCGGGCAGGACCGATTGACCAGTCTCCTGATCGGTGACATAGGTGGCGACGGCGCTGCGGACGTCTTCAAAGTCAGCGCCCGGTAATCGGCGAGATAGGAGCGCACATTGGCGATGGCGCGCGGATCGTCCCGAATCCTCCAGCGCATCGAGCCAGGGCATTGGTCGCAATGCGCCGCTCGATGCCGGAGAGGACCGATTGACGGCCCGCGCGAACTCGTCGGGCTGGACCGGATGCGCCGCCAGGATCGGCGATGATCTCGCGTGCGATCCGGAAGAAGGTGTCCAACCGAGGCTGGGCGGATCTTCCTCGCGGCGGCGTAGAAGACGCCCCAATTGGGGAACTCGTCGGCGGCGAGATGGCGGAGGCGTCGGCGCGTAGGTATTCCTTCTGCTCGCGCAGCCGGTCGAACAGGGCGACCGAACATGTTCCGCGGCCAGCGCGAGCGCGGCGCGCCTGGATATTTTCCCCGCCGCCCAGGTCGACCAGCCGATCAGGCATAGCCTGGTTGGGATCGCCTCGCGGGTGAAGCGGCGCGGCTCTGGATTGGGCGCTTGCTGGTTGAGCGTTGCGGCGCCCGGCGCGAAGCTACTCGGTGCGGGCCGCCGAGGCAGGGCGCCGACCGTCCGCCGCACCGCCTCGACCGCGGTTTCTGTGGCCCGACATCGCCGACGACGATCACGCTGACCGGGCCCTGGGCGAGATAGGGCGCGAAGAAGTCGCGGAACTGCTCGACCGTCACCGCCTGCATCTCCGCCTTCTCGATCGGTCGCCAGCGCTGGTCGTTCGGGCGGGATGAACCCGCCCAGCTTCGCGCATCGCGCGGCCGAGGCGGAAGAGAAATTGAGATCGAAGCTTCCGACCGCGGCGGTGCGGAAACCGGAACAGCGCCGCATCCCAGCGGGATGGGCCAATTTGGTGGTGAGGAAGCGCAGCTCGTCCGGCAGGTCCGCCGCGTTGGTCGCGCCTACCATCACGAAGGCATCCTCGTCAATCCCGAAGGAGAGGCCGATCCGCCGCCCGGTCAGCACCTTCCATGCCACTGAGATCGAGATTGGCGAGGCCCGAGGAGGCGACCAGTCCGACAGCCAGCCGAGGCGAGGCCGGGTCGGCGAGATGGCCGACACCCTCCCGGCGCCGAAGCGCAGTTGCAGCGAGACCGAGCCGCGCTCATAATCGGTATGTTTGAAGGTGGTGGTGCTGTTGGCGAAGCGGACGATGGTCGTGTCCATGTCCTCGATGCGCTGGCGTGGGATACGACCCGGCCCGGATTGCCGAGCCGGGGCAGATCGTTGAAGGTCACCTGCCGCTCGACCTCGCGCTGGGCGGGCGCGGTCGCGCGGGCCGCCGCCAGGCCTTCCGCGAGCGCCGTCTCGCCGCCCGCGATCGGCGTCGGCGAGACGATCATCATGCGGGGCCCCGAGCCGGTGAACATCGCCTGCATCGCCTGGCCGACCCGTTCCGGCGTCATCGCCCGCGCATTGACCTCGAAATTGTCGCGGATCGTCTGCGCCGAGGAAATGACGGACGCATTGTCCACCGCATTGACCATATTCTCGGCCCAGACCTGGGACAAAGTGGTCGGCTCGGCCTGCACTGCGCCGTCGGCGGCGGTGCGGATATTGCTGATTTCGCGCTGGATCTCCTCGACGCTGGGCGGCGCGCGCAGGGCATCGCCGACGATCGCATAGGCCTCGGTCAGCGCGCCGCGCCAGTCGCCGTCGCGGGCGAAGAGCGACATCGAGGTGGTGTTGGCGATGTTGCGGGAGCGGCTGGTGTCGACGGCGCCGCCGACAAAGGCGGATTGGCCGCGCGCATGCGCCTCCAGCCGGCGGTTGATGATCTGCTGCGCGAGCGATTCGGCGAGGAACAATTGCTCGCGCGCCAGCGTATGCGGCAGCGCCTCATAGTTCCGCATCCAGACCAGGTTCACCGCCGTGGGGGAGCCGGGATAAGCGAGATTGGCGACCGGCTGCGGCACTTCGGCGATATGGCCATAATCGGGTTCGGCCGGCGCCGGTCCCTCACCCCGCCAGCCGCCGAAGCGGGCGCGGATCAATTCCTCCATCATCGCCGGATCGGCATCGCCGACCATGACGACGGTGGTTCGCTCGGGCCGGTACCAGCGCTTGTAGAAACCGCGCAGGCCCGCGGCGGTGGCGGCGTTCAGCGTCTCGTCCGTGCCGATCGTGTCGCGCTGGCCGTAGAGCAGGCCGGCATAAAAGAGGCGCTGGCCGATCTCGTTGACCCGCACGCTGAGCTCGGGCCGCCGGCCCTTCTCGGCGAGGACGACCGGCCGCTCGGCGGTGACCGCGTCCGGCTCGATCCGCGCCTGGCTCATCATCTCGGCGAGCACGGCGAGGCTGGTGTCGAGCGGCTCGCGCGCCGCGTGCGGCAGGTTCAGCACATAGACGGTATTGGTCGCGTCGGTGCGGGCATTGGTGTCGGAGCCGAAGCTGGCGCCGAGCTGCTGCCAGATCTCCCGCGCGCGGCGGTCCGGATAATTTTGCGTCCCGCGGAACAGCATATGCTCCAGGAAATGCGCCCAGCCGCGCTCATTGTCCGTCTCGTGCATGGAGCCGGCGTCGATGCGCACGCGGATCGAGACCTGGCCGGCGGGGAGGGTGTTGCGGCGCACCGCATAATGAAGACCATTCGGGAGTGTGCCGAAGCGCCAGGCTGGATCGGGCGGGATATCGCTGCCCCGATAGAACCAGCCAGTGTCGCCTGAGGCTTGGGCGGCAGGGGCGACGGCTGCCGGCGCGATTGCCGTAGGCTGGGCGAGGACGGGTCCAGCAAGGAGGAGCAGGCAGGCGAAGCTGGCGGCACGAAGAAAGCGCATCGGCGCCTTGTGGGCGGGACAAAAGGGAATGTCGAGCCGGACCGCTTGACTCTTGCGGGCCTGAGGCGGAACATAAAGTGAACAAAAGAGTCCGAGTCGTATGGCTGCTTCGCCTTCTTCCAGCCTCGACGCCTTGCGCGCCGAGATTCGCGCCATCGAGCGCGGCGGCCCCGTGGCGGCTGCCCGGCCGGCCGTGTCCTTCGGGCTGGCGGCGGTGGATGAAAAGCTGGCGGGCGGCGGGCTGCTCCCCGCTCTGCATGAGGCGGCGGCCGCAAGCGCCGCGCCGGGCGACGATGCCGCGGCCACCCTGTTTCTCGCCGCGCTTGCCGCCCGTTTCTCGCGGAGCGGGTCGCGGGATCAGGTGCTCTGGGCGGTGGCGCGGCGGGACCTGTTCGCGCCGGGCTTCGCCCAGGCCGGGCTGACGCCGGAGCGGCTGCTCTTCGCCCGCTGCCGCGACGATGCGGAGACGCTCGCCGTGATGGAGGAGGGCGTGCGCCACGGCAGCCTTGCCGCTGTGCTTGGCGAGGTGGGCCGCGCCGACATGGCCGCGACCCGCCGGCTGCAGCTCGCCGCCGAGGAGAGCGGCACGCCGGCTTTTTTGCTCCGCCGTTGGCGCAAGACGGGGAGCGATCCGCTCGCCGCGCCGTCCGCTGCCTGCACCCGCTGGCGGATCTGCTGCGCGCCGTCCGCGCGCTTGCCGTTCGGGATCGATGCGTTCGACGGGATCGGCCGGGCCCGCTGGCAGGTTGCTCTGGTCCGGCAGCGCGGCGCTCCCCCTCATGACTGGCTGATGGAGGCCCCCGATGGCGAGGCTCGCTTCGCTCTTCCTGCCGCAGCTGGCGATCGAACGGATCGCCAGGGCGGAGAGGAGAGAAGGGCGGCGGGGAGAGGGAGGGACCCATTGCGATAGCAATGGGAGGGTGAGCCCGGCCACGAACCTCCCATCCTGCTGTGCAGGACGGGCTCCTCCAGTGTCGGGCCGATCGTGCCCCACACGATCTGAAGATCGCCGGGGGCAGTCTTCATCCGACACTCCCCGAAACGGGAGAGGGGAAACAAGGCGTGAAACCCGGCCATTGGCGACCCGGCGCGCGCTGGGCGCGGGAGGCGGTGGTGCGCACCCGGGCGCTGCGCATCGCCGACGGCGCCTTGGTGACCTGGGAGCGGAGCGGCAATCGCGACCTGATCGCCGCCGCCTGTCCCGAGGCGCGGACGCTCGGCATCCTGCCGGGCATGACATTGGCCAAGGCGCGGGTGCTGGTCCGCGGGCTCGATGTCCGCCCGGCAGATCCGGAGGGTGACGCCGCCTGGCTGGCCCGGCTCGGCCTGTTCGCCGCCCGCCGCTGGAGCCCGCGCGCCGCCCTCTCTGGCCCGGACGGGCTCTGGCTCGACCTGACAGGGGTCGCCCACCTGTTCGGCGGCGAGGAGCAGATGGGCCGGCGCATCCTTGCTTTCTGTCGGCGCCTCGGCTTCGGCGCGCGGCTCGCTATCGCTGGCAGTCTCGGCGCGGCGCACGCTTTGGCCCGATATGGCGACCGGTCGCTCCTGCTTGCCCCGCCGGGCAGTGAAGCGGATCTGCTGGCGCCGATGCCGTTGGCCGCGCTCCGGCTGGACGAGGACGTGCTTGGGGCAGCGCACCGGCTGGGGCTGGATCGGATCGGCGAGCTCATCGCCATGCCGCGCGCGCCGTTGCAGCGCCGGTTCGGCGAGGCCCTCCTGTTGCGGCTCGACCAGGCTTTGGGCCGCGCGCCCGAACCGTTCGAGCCGATCGTGCCGGAAGAACCGCCGGCGGTGCTGCTCCGCTTCCTCGAGCCCATCGCCACGGCCGAGGCGATCGCGGAGGCGAGCGGCGAGGCGGTACGCCGGCTGGTGCCCTTGTTGACCGGGGCCGGGCTCGGCGTCCGCAGCCTCGATCTGCTCTGCGCGCGCGTCGATAATCAGGTGCAGGCGGTGCGCGTCAGCCAGGCGCGGGCGACGCGGGACGGCGCTCATCTGCACGCCTTGCTCTGCGCGAAGATCGAGACGATCGAGCCTGGCTTCGGCATCGAGCGGATCCGGCTGGTCGCGACGCGGGTCGAACCGCTCGGCGCCCGGCCGATCGAGGGAGAGCTTGGCGGCGCGCGCCCGGCGCCCGATCTCGCCACTTTGATCGACCGCCTCGCCGCCCGGCTCGGCGCGCGGCGGGTGCGCCGGCTTGGCGCAGTGGAAAGTGATCTGCCCGAGCGCAGTGTCCGGTCCCTCGACCCGCTGGAAGCGCCGGAGATTTGGCCGCAATGGCCGCGCCCGGTCCGCCTGCTCCATCCGCCCGAACCCGTCGATAGCATCATGGCGGTGCTGCCCGATGGCGCGCCGATGCGGTTCCGCTGGCGGGGGCGGTCCTACAGGGTCTGCGCCGCCGACGGGCCGGAGCGGCTTTACGAGGAATGGTGGCGGCACGCGGCCGAGCGATCCGCGATCCGCGATTATTTCCAGGTCGAGGACGAAAGCGGCGCCCGTTTCTGGCTCTTCCGCCGCGGCGACGGGGAGGATGAAGCGACTGGCGACCTCAGCTGGCACATGCACGGATTGTTCGCGTGACCTACGTCGAGCTTCAGGTGGCCACGCACTTCAGCTTCCTGCGCGGGGTCTCCAGCGCGGAGGAGCTGTTCGCGGCGGCGGCAATGCTCGGCTATCCGGCGCTTGGCATTGCGGACCGCAACACGGTCGGCGGGCTGGTCAAGGGGCTGAGGGCCGAACGGGAGACAGGCGTGCGGCTTGTCGCCGGGAGCCGGCTCGATCTGATGGACGGCTCGTCCCTGCTGGTCTGGCCGGAGGACCGCGCCGCTTGGTCGCGGCTGACGCGGTTGCTCAGCACCGGCAAGGGCCGCGTCGACCGCAGGAAAGGCGAGAAGGGGCAATGCTTCCTCCATTGGGAAGATGTCGCGGCGTGGAGTGACGGGGTGGTCGCGGCTCTGATCCCCGACGAGGCGGATCGCGTCGCCGATATCGCGCTCGCCCAGATGGCGGATATTTTCGGCAAGCGCGCGCATCTCGCTTTGACCCATCGCCGGCGGCCGGGCGAGGCGAAGCGGCTGCACGCGCTGGACCTGCTCGCGCGGCAGCACGGCATGCGTGCGCTCGCCACCGGCGACGTGCTCTACGACAGCCCCGGCAAGCGTATGCTCCAGGATATCGTCACCGCGATCCGGGAGCATGTCACGATCGACCAGCTTGGGTTCCGCCGCGACCGTTTCGCCGACCGCTATCTGAAAAGCCCGAAGGAGATGGAGCGGCGTTTCCGAGCTTTCCCCGACGCGATCCGGGCGACGGCGGATATCGTCGAGCGCTGCTCCTTCTCGATGCGCGAGCTCAGTTACCAATATCCGGACGAGGTCGTAATGACCGGACGGACACCGCAAGCGGCGTTGGAGAAACTGACGCGTGACGCCTTGCGCGAGAAATTTCCGGAAGGCCCGGACAGGGAATATGCCGAGCTGCTCGAACATGAGCTGAAGCTGGTCGGCAAGTTCGGCTACGCACCCTATTTTCTCACCGTCAATTCAGTGGTCCGCTTTGCGCGCAGTCAGGGCATTCTCTGCCAGGGCCGTGGTTCGGCCGCCAATTCGATCATCTGCTTCGTGCTCGACATCACCTCGATCGATCCGATCAGGCATACGCTTCTGTTCGAGCGCTTCATCTCGGAAAACCGGAACGAGCCGCCCGATATCGATGTCGATTTCGAGCATGAGCGGCGGGAAGAGGTGATCCAGTGGATTTATGAGCATTATGGCGAGGACCATGCCGCGTTGACCGCGGTCGTCAGCCGCTTCCGGACGCGCGGCGCCGTCCGCGAGGTCGGCAAGGCGCTGGGTCTCTCCGAAGACGTGACCTCGACTCTTTCCGGCCAGGTATGGGGCTGGTCGAATGAGGGCGTGGCCGAGCGCCATGTCGCGCAACTCGGCCTCGACGCGAACGATCCCCGGCTTGCGCTGACCCTGGAATTGTCGCGGCAATTGATCGGCACGCCCCGCCATCTCAGCCAGCATCCGGGCGGGTTCGTCCTCACGCACGACCGGCTCGACGATGTCGTCCCGATCGAGCCGGCGACCATGGAGGATCGCCGGGTGATCGAATGGGAGAAGGATGACCTCGAAGAGCTGAGCATCATGAAGCTGGATGTGCTCGGCCTCGGCATGCTGGGCTGCATGCGGCGCGCCTTCGATCTGCTGCGCGCGCACAAGGCGGTGGACATGAACCTCTGGTCGCCGGTGCTGCAGGAGGACGACGAAGCAGTCTATGACATGCTCTGCGAGGCCGACACGCTCGGCACGTTCCAGATCGAGAGCCGGGCCCAGATGTCGATGCTCCCGCGGCTCAAGCCGCGCATTTTCTACGACATCGTCATCCAGGTCGCGATCGTCCGGCCGGGGCCGATTCAGGGCAATATGGTCCATCCCTACCTCCGTCGGCGCGAAGGGAAGGAGCCGGAGGAATATCCGTCGGATGAACTGAAGGAGGTTCTGTCCAAGACCAAAGGCGTGCCCCTCTTTCAGGAGCAGGCGATGAAGGTCGCGATCGTCGGCGCGGGTTTCTCGCCGGCCAAGGCAGACGCGTTGCGCCGCTCCATGGCGACCTTCAAGACCACCGGGGGGGTGAGCCATTTCCGTGAGGATATGATCAGCGGGATGATGGCCAAGGGCTACACTCAGGACTTCGCCGAGCGGACCTTCAAGCAGATCGAGGGCTTCGGCAGCTATGGCTTTCCCGAGAGCCACGCCGCCAGCTTCGCCAAGATCGCCTATGCCTCGTCCTGGATGAAATATTATCATCCGGAGATCTTCTGCGCGGCCCTGCTCAACGCCCAGCCCATGGGCTTCTACGCCCCCGCCCAACTGGTCCGCGACGCGCGCGCGCATGAGGTGGAGGTGCGCCCGGTCTGCGTGAACGCCAGCCGGTGGGACTGCACGCTGGAGGAAGATGCGGGTGGCAAATATCTCCCGCTGCGGCTCGGTCTCCGCCAGGTGAAGGGGCTGGCCAATGAGCATGGCGCGCTGATCGCCGCGGCCGCCATGGACGCGCCCTTCGCCTCGATCGACGATGTCTGGCGTCGCGCGGGCGTGCCGGCGGCGGCGCTGGAGAAGCTCGCCGACGCCGACGCCTTCCAGGCGCTTGGGCTCGACCGGCGGCAGGCGCTCTGGAAGATCCGCGGGCTTGGCGGCGGCAAGCCGCTGCCGCTCTTCGCCTTTGCCGAGGCGCAGGGGCAGGAGCCCGAGGTCGCGCTGACCCCGCTGACCGCGGGCCGCGAGGTGGTGGAGGATTATCGCGCCGTCCAGCTTTCGCTCCGCGACCACCCGGTCAGCTTCCTGCGCGGGGAGCTGGAGCGGCGCGGGATCACGCCCTGCGGCATGATCAAGGAGCTGAAGGACGGCGCGAAGGTGAAGGTCGCCGGCATCGTCCTGGTCCGCCAGCGGCCGGGCAAGGGCAATGTCACCTTCATCACTCTGGAGGACGAGAGCGGCATCGCCAATGCGATCGCCTGGCAGCGGATCTTCGAGGCGCACCGGCCGATCATCCTCGCCTCGGCGATGATCGCGGTGACCGGCAAGCTCCAGAAGGAGGGCAAGGTCATCCATGTGGTGAGCGAGAAGATCGAGGATCTGACGCCGCTGCTCACGACGGTCGGCGATCGCGACTTCCCGCATCGCACCGGTCCGGGCGACGGCGCCCGCAACGGCGGCCGCGATCCACGGGACCCTCCGGAGCGCGCCGCCATCCTTGCCGGGCGGGATGGCGGCATGCGGATCAGGTCACGCGATTTTCACTAGTCGCTCAGCTCTTTGATCCTCCGGTCCAGAGCCGCCAACCCCCTGCCGGATTCCAGGAAGGACTTGAGGCTGGAGAGGACCAAAGGCCAGCCAGAGGACACACCGGCGCGCATGCCCGGCTCGTTCAGGTCGCTGTGGGTCACGACCAGCTTCGATTCCTCGCCCATCGCGGTGATTTCATAAGTCACCCGCGACGTCCTGGCCGGGTCGCCCTCGCCGTCTGGAGCGTGCCAGCTGGTCACCAGCCGATGCGGCGGGTCGATCTCGATCACCTTGCCGGCGATATCGACAATGCCCTCGGGCCCGGTCCGGACATGCTCCCAGCGCGAGCCCGGCTGCCAGTCTGACCGGTTTTCATGGCCCCAATATTTGCGGGTGACGTCGCCGTCGACGAGCGCGTTCCACACCCGCTCGGCCGGCGCGGCAATATAGACGGTGTAGACGAATTCGGGGGCTGCCTCAGGCACGTTTCTTCTCCTTGGTCTCGACATGGTTCTTGAGGTCGGTCAGCGCCTCGATCCGGGCGTCCTCGAACTTGCCGACCCAGCGCTGCACGATCTCCCCGATCGGAACCGGGTTGAGGTAGTGAAGCTTCTCGCGTCCCCGCCAATGCACGCTGACCAGATTGGCCGCCTCCAGGATGGCGAGATGCTTGGCCACCGCCTGGCGCGTCATCGGCATCCCGGCAACGAGTTGGCCAAGCGTCAGCCCGCCGGCAGCGAACAGCCTGTCGAGCAGGGCCCGGCGGCTGGGATCGGCAAGGGCGCGAAAAACCTCTTCCATGGCCGCGTCTATATGCAACCAAATAGTTGCATGTCAAGCGCCGTGCCTTGCCGCCCCTTCGGCCAGCCCCTAGATGCGAGGAGCCTTTCGGAGAGTCTCATGCGTATCCCCTTTCTTGCCCCCCTCATCATTGGCGCCATTTTCGCCGGCAGCCCGGCTTACACGCAGCCCGCTGCACCGGCGCAGCCACGGCTCGGCGCGCGCACGCAATCGCCGGATCAGATGATCAGCGCGATGAGCCGGCTCTCGCCCGACGAGGAAATGCGGCAGCTGATCGCGGCGGCCGACGCGCACCCGCTCGGCACTGCCGGCAATCCGGTCCGGGTCGCCGGGCCGGAGGGCGAGCACGCCTATCTCGGCAAATTGCGCTGCGCGGACGGCACGGCGCTGCGGATCGGCGCCCGCCGCGAGGCAGGGGTCGGCGCCTATGGCTCGGTGGTCGGCGCCTATGAACTGAGCTGCGGCGCCGCGACCCGCACGATCGTGTTCGACATGTACCAGGAGGAGCATGTCGAAACCCGCGCGCCCGCGGGCTTCACGCTCCAGCCCTGACGGCCGGAGGGGAGGGGATGATCGGCAAGGGGCTGCGCTGGCTCGGCACGATCCTGCTCTTCGCTCTCGTCGGCCTGAGCTTCGCGCCGACTTTGGTCCCGCCCTTCCTCGACCGCATCTATTATGCCGGCCCCGCCAGCGACCATTTTGACGGTCGGCGCTTCTTCAATCCCGGCTCGCACGATCCGCCCAGGCTCGATTCCAGCCGCATGCTCAACCGCTGGCTGAATGCCGAGCGCCCGGCCTGGCCGGAGCATGTTCCCGTCCAGCCGAGCGTGCCGCCGCGCAATGTCGCCGGGGATGAGATGCGGGTCACCTGGATCGGACATTCCACCGTGCTCGTGCAGGTGGCCGGGCTCAACATTCTGACCGACCCGGTCTGGTCGGATCGGGTCGGGCCCTTTTCCTTTGCCGGGGTGAGCCGGGTGCGCGCGCCCGGCGTGCGCTTTGAGGACCTGCCGCATATCGACCTCATCTTGGTCAGCCACAATCATTACGACCATATGGACCTGCTGACCCTGAAGCGGCTCTGGGAGCGGGACCGGCCGCTGATTGTCACCAGCCTCGGCAATGACACATTGCTGCGCGGCGAGGGGATCGAGGCGGTCGCGCGGGACTGGGGCGGCCGCGTGCCGCTGCCGGGCGGCGGCGAGGTCGTGGTGCTGCGCAACCATCATTGGAGCTCGCGCTGGGGCACGGACCGCAATCGCGCGCTCTGGTCGGCCTTCACGGTGCGGACGGCGCACGGCAACATCTTCTTCGGCGGCGACACCGGCTGGGGCGACGGCGCCTGGGTCAACGAGGCGGCGCGCGCCGGTCCCTACCGGCTCGCGCTCATCCCGATCGGCGCCTATCTGCCGCGCGACATCATGCAGAACAGCCATGTTGGCCCGGACGAGGCCTTGCGCATCTTCCGGGCGCTCGACCCGACCGTGGCGCTCGCCATCCACTGGGGCACCTTCCAGCTCGCCTTCGAGCGGATCGACGATCCGCCGCGGACACTGGCGGCCCTGATGCGGCAGCAGGCTGTCGCGCCGGGCCGCTTCGTCGTCGCCGAGGCGGGCCAGCCGTTCAGCGTGCCGGCACGATGAGCCGAAGCGCCTTCGGCCGGATGCGGTAGCGAAGCGGCGTCTCCATCCGCACCGTCTCCCCGTCGGCTGAGAGGATGAGCACCGCCCGGTCGGCACCGATCTCCGCCTCGGTCACATAAGCGGTGATGAAGTCCCGCTGCTGGTCGAGCTGGCCAAAGACGCCGCGTATGCCCGCCCAGAGCAGGTGCAGGCGGCTGCGCGCGCGGATCGCATAGAGGCACAGCTCGCCCTCGTCGAGCCGCTCTCTCTTGCCCAGGCCGAACAGGTTCACCTGATACCGGTTATTGCCGATGAAGAGCAAAGGCGTGCGGATCGGCGTCTCCAGACCGGGCGCGCTGATCCAGAGTTTGTGCCTGCGAAAATGGCGGAGCGCCTTGAGGCTGGCCGAGAGCATCGCCAGCCGCTTGGACCGGCCCTTCTTGTCCTGCTCGAACTCGCGGAGCAGCACCATGTCGGGATAGAGGCCGACCGAGCTGTTGTTGACGAACACCCGGCCGTTCACCTCGGCAACGTCGATCTCGCGAATGTGGGCGGCCGCGATCACCTTCGCCGCGTCCTCAATCGTCGCCGGGATGCCGGCGTCGCGCGCGAGATGGTTGAGCGTGCCGAGCGGCAGGATGCCGAAGGCGCGACCCGTTCCGGCGAGATGGCCGGCGGCGCAGGAGAGGGTGCCGTCGCCGCCGCCCGCGACAACCGCGTCGAGATTCGGGGCTGCGGCGGCTTCCTTCAGCGCGTCGTAGATATCGGCGGATTCGGTCATGCGGACGTCGGCATCGACGCCCGCCGCATCGAAGGCGGCCACGATCTGCCGCTCTCCATCCTCAGCGCCTTTGAGGGTGCCGCCGCTGCGATTGACGATCACCCTTATTTTCATAGGCTTAGCTCTTAAGCAGGTCCGGTCCGGAATGCACAGAATTTGTTGCCTTCTGGATCGCGGAAATAGGCGCCGTAAAAGGCCTGCGGGCCCTCGTCGCCACGCAGCCCCGGAGGGCCCTCGCAGCTGCCGCCAAGCTCAAGCGCCTTGGCATGCAGCGCCGCCACCTTGTCGCGGCTGTCGAGCACCAGCGCGACCATCGTGCCATTGCCGGCGGTGGCGGGCTGGCCGTTATTGGGGCTGCAGATCGCGACGCCGGGAACGCCCCAGGTCACGCCATAGAGCGTGAAATTCTCGCCGAACTCCATCAGACGCCCGGCGCCGATCGACCCGAACAGGGCATCATAAAAGCTGCGGGCCTTGCCAAGGTCGTTCGACCCCAAGGTCACATATCCGATCATTCCTTCTTCCTCCCCTGCCGCGCGCCGTAGCTACTGCGTTTCCGTGCCGTTGCACTGGCCGACCCAGCGCCCGGTCATCGTATTCTCCACCTGCACCAGTTCCATGGAACCAGCGATCGGCGTGGTGGTCGTCGTGCTGACCGCGGCCTGCAGACTATTGCTGGTAAAGGTCCCGACCAGGGCCATCCGCTGATCCGGCTGGCTGTTCAGCCCGCGGCATTCCATTACGATCCGGATGCGGCCGTCGTTGAACTGCTGGGTCGTTGGCGTGCAGGACAGGTTCGGCTGGTCGCGGATCAGCTGCTGGCGAAAGCCTGCCATCGGAGAAGCGGCTTCCTGCGGCGTCACGCAATCATATTGGATCTGCGCCGGCGGCAGCGGCTGGGCGCGCAGCTGGGCAGCAATGTCCGGGGAGGCGTTCGGCGCTTCTATCGAGACCGCCTGCATGGTCATTTCCCAGCGGCCGGCCTGCAGGGGCGTCGTCACCGCCGCCGCCGAGGCCGTTCCGTTCGCGGCCTGGTTCCCGCCGCCGCCCTGACCGCTGCAGGCAGCGGATCCCAGAATGAGCAGGGCGGCGGGCAGGAATTTCACCCCGCGTCCCTAGAGGCTGTTCCCGGGCGCAGCCGGTCGGGCCGGCGTCGACTGGTTGGGCGCCGTCGGCGCGGGAGGCGCGGCGGGCATGGCCGGCATCGCCGCCTCGGCCGGGCAATCGCCGATCCGGCGGGCGCGGATACGCTGTTCGCGGCGCATCGGGCCCTGATTCGCCCCGGCGGGATTCGGGCCTTCTTCGGTGATGGTGGCGTTGAAGGTTGTGCTGGTGAAGCGGCCTTCGAGCGAAAGGGTGATCCCCGGCTGACCCGGCGCCTGGCCCGGGCAGCTGAGGTGGGTGCGCATCACGCCGCCGGCATAGACTTCATCGGTCACGCGGCAATTGGGCGGCGCGCGGCGGATCGTCTCGACGAGCGTGCGCGCTTCCTGGTCCGAAATGCACTGCGGCGGCGGCGACTGGCGCTGGCCGACCTGCTGGGTGATCTGCCTTTGCTGGTCCGGCGTCGCGCCGGGCACGCTGAGGCTCAGGACTTCGGTCACCAGCTCCCACTGGCCCGCCTGGATCTGGTTCGGCGCCGGTGCGCAGCCCGCCATGCCGGCGAGCACGAGCGGCGTCAGGAAAAGCACTCTCTTCATCAAACTCCCCTATTCAGGATTCGTCAGCTTCGCCCGTAGTCGCTTTGCCAAGGCGGAGGCAATGGACGACATGGCGCGCACGCCGTCCATCCTCCCGCCGCGGCGCCGCGCGAGCCCGCGGCGAACCATGGCCTTCCGGCGCTAGCGAGCGCCGCCCGCCGGCGCCGCCGGCGGGCTGGTGCAGTCGCCGATCCGGCGGCCGCGCAGCTCGGTCGTGGCGTGCATCCCCGCGCCGCCCGCGCCCTGCGCGTTGACCTCCATCGTGCCCTGCAGCGTGGTTTCCGTGAAACTGCCGTCCATCGATAGCTGCATCGAACCCTGTCCGCCGGGCGCCTGGCAGGTGCCGCGGAGGCGGATCGTGCCGCCGCCGAACGTCTGGTCGGTAAAGGTGCAGCCCTGCCCCCCATTCTGGGAGAGCGTACGGCGCATGTCACCAAGCGGATCGTTCGCGCGCTCCTGCGTCAGGCATTCGCGGTTGGTCTGGGCCTGGCCGACCCGCGCCCGCGCCATCTCCGCCACCTGCGGTGGGGCACCCGGTGTTTCCACCGACTTGATGGTCGTGACGGTTTCCCATTCGCCCGGCTGCTGGTGATCGGGACCCTTCGAGCAGGCCGCGGTCACGGCGATCGCGGCGATCCCGGCCGCGAGCAGGCTGAAATTTCTCATATCCGTCCCCATAAACTCGGCCGGCGGGAGTCGCCCTGCGCGTCCCCAAACGTGTCCGAATCCGCGGCCCATGGCAACCGGCGCCGTTGCGCGCGCGCCTGCGCCGGACCATATGGAACATATGGCGATCACCATCCGCACCAGCCTGGAAGAACCCGAGACCGGCCAGGCCTTCATCCCCCATCGTCCGGAGCGCCCCGTCAAGGCGGAGGGCGGGCAGCCGTTCAAGCTGGTCTCGGATTATACACCGGCAGGCGACCAGCCACAGGCGATTGCCGAACTGGTCGAGCAGATCCGCGATGGCGAGAAGACCCAGGTCCTGCTCGGCGTCACCGGCTCGGGCAAGACCTATACCGCCGCCCAGGTGATCGCGACGTTGCAGCGCCCGGCCCTGGTGCTCGCGCCCAACAAGATCCTCGCCGCCCAGCTCTATGGGGAGTTCAAGAGCTTCTTCCCGGACAATGCGGTCGAGTTCTTCGTCTCCTATTACGATTATTACCAGCCCGAAGCCTATGTGCCGCGCTCGGACACCTACATCGAGAAGGAAAGCTCGGTGAACGAGGCGATCGACCGGATGCGGCATTCGGCGACCCGTTCTCTGCTGGAGCGGGACGACGTCATCATCGTCGCCTCGGTTTCCTGCATTTACGGCATCGGCTCGGTCGAAACCTATTCGGCGATGATCTTCGACCTGAAGAAGGGCCAGAGCGTCGACCAGCGCGAGATCGTCCGCAAGCTGGTCGCGCTTCAGTACAAGCGCAACGACCAGGCCTTCGCCCGCGGCAATTTCCGGGTGCGCGGCGACAATCTGGAAATCTTCCCGAGCCACTATGAGGACAGCGCCTGGCGGATCAGCTTCTTTGGCGACGAGATCGAGGCGATCGTCGAGTTCGATCCGCTGACCGGCAAGAAGGCCGCCTCGCTCGACTATGTCCGGGTCTATGCGAACTCCCACTACGTCACTCCGGGCCCGACGCTGAAGCAGGCGATGGAGGCGATCCGCTTCGAGCTGACCGAGCGGCTCAAGGAATTGCAGGGAGAAGGGCGGCTGCTGGAGGCGCAGCGGCTGGAGCAGCGGACCAATTTCGACCTGGAGATGATCGCCGCCACCGGCAGCTGCGCGGGCATCGAGAATTACAGCCGCTTCCTCACCGGCCGGCTGCCCGGCGAGCCGCCGCCGACCTTGTTCGAATATCTGCCCGAAAACGCCCTGCTCTTCGTCGATGAGAGCCACCAGACGGTGCCGCAGATCGGCGCGATGGCGCGGGGCGACCATCGGCGGAAGATCACGCTCGCCGAATATGGCTTCCGGCTCCCGTCCTGCATCGACAATAGGCCGCTCCGCTTCAACGAATGGGACGTGATGCGGCCGCAGACCGTCGCGGTCTCGGCGACGCCGGGTTCCTGGGAGCTGGAGCAGACCAGCGGCGTCTTCGTCGAACAGGTGATCCGGCCCACCGGGCTTATCGACCCGCCGGTCGAGATCAAGCCGGTCGAGGACCAGGTCGACGATCTGATCGTCGAGGCGAAGGCGACCGCGGCCAAGGGCTATCGCACGCTCGTCACCACGCTCACCAAGCGGATGGCCGAGGACCTGACCGAATTCCTGCACGAGGCGGGCTTGAGGGTCCGCTACATGCACAGTGACGTGGAGACGCTGGAGCGGATCGAGCTGATCCGGGACCTCAGGCTCGGCGTCTATGACGTGCTGGTCGGCATCAACCTGCTGCGCGAGGGCCTCGACATTCCCGAATGCGGGCTGGTCGCGATCCTCGACGCGGACAAGGAGGGGTTCCTACGCTCCGAGACGTCACTGATCCAGACGATCGGCCGCGCCGCCCGCAACGTCGAGGGCAAGGTCATCCTCTATGCGGACCGGATGACCGGCTCGATGGAGCGCGCGCTGAACGAGACCAATCGCCGCCGCGAGAAGCAGGAGGCCTATAACGCGCTCCACGGCATCACCCCGACGACGATCAAGCGCGACATCCAGGACATATTGTCCGACGTCTCGAACCGCGATTCCGTGCTGGTCGAGACCGGCGACGAAGACGCGCCGCACCTCGTCGGCCACAATCTTCGCGCCTATCTCGAAGACCTCGAGAAGCGCATGCGCAAGGCGGCCGCCGACCTGGAGTTCGAGGAGGCCGGCCGGCTTCGCGACGAGATCCGGCGGCTGGAGGCTGGCGAGCTCGGCCTCGCCACCGAGCATAGCCGGGCGCCGGTGATCGGCAATTCCACCGAGGGGAAGCCGGGCACCCGCAAGGGCAAATACGGCAAGGTGCAACGCAAGTGGGGCGGCCGCCGCTGACCAAATGGCGGCCGCCCCGATGGCATCAGCCTTGCGGCATTGCCG
>JBGAHY010000021.1:0-64535 GCA_044225925.1 Allosphingosinicella sp. | reverse complement strand
GACGTCGCGGTGATGCGCGCCAAGCTGGAGGAGATCCCGGTCATCCTCGCTAGCGCCACGCCCGCCATCGAGACCCGGCATATGGCGGAGATCGGCACCTATAAAGAGCTGAAGCTCCCCGCCCGCTATGGCGGTGCGCAGCTGCCCGACATGGCCGCGCTCGACCTGCTGCTGGATCCGCCAGACCGCGGCCGCTGGCTGGCGCCGAAGCTGGTCGAGGCGCTGGAGGAGAACCTGACGGCGGGCGAACAGAGTCTGCTCTTCCTCAACCGCCGCGGCTATGCGCCGCTGACCCTGTGCCGGCGCTGCGGCTATCGTTTCCAATGCCCGAATTGCACCGCCTGGATGGTCGAGCACCGCTTCACCCGCCGGCTCGCCTGCCACCATTGCGGCCATATGATGCCGGCGCCGGAAACCTGCCCGGAGTGCAAGGAGGAAGACGCCTTGGTCGCCTGCGGCCCGGGCGTCGAGCGGATCGCCGACGAGGTCGCCCTACTCTTCCCCGACGCGCGCACCGCGATCGTCACGTCCGACACCATCTGGTCGCCGGTGAAGGCGGCCGAGTTTGTTTCCCGGATGGAAGCCGGCGAAATCGACATCGTGATCGGCACCCAGCTCGTCACCAAGGGCTATCACTTCCCCAACCTGACCCTGGTCGGCGTGGTCGATGCGGATCTCGGTCTGGCGGGCGGCGATCTCCGCGCGGCGGAGCGCACCTTCCAGCAGATCCAGCAGGTCTCCGGCCGCGCCGGGCGGGGCGAGAAGCATGGCCGGGTGCTCGTCCAGACCCACGACCCGTCCGCGCCCGTGCTGAGCGCGCTCATCTCCGGCGACGCCGAAGGCTTCTACGCCGCCGAGACGGAGGCACGGCGCATGGCCGCCATGCCCCCCTTCGGCCGACTCGCCGCGATCATCGTCTCAAGCGAGAACCAGGCCGAAGCGAACGAGGTCGCGCGGATGATCGGCCGGGCCGCGCCGAGTCATGAGAATATGGCCGTGTTCGGCCCCGCCCCCGCCCCGCTCGCCATGCTGCGCGGCCGCCACCGCTTCCGCCTGCTGGTCCACGCCAACCGCGCCTTGCCGGTGCAGGAGATCATCCGCGACTGGCTCGGCGGGCTCAACTGGAAAGCGAGCACGCGCGTTTCGGTGGATGTCGATCCTTACTCTTTTCTTTGATTTTCCGGTCGGTTAGTAAATTCCGAAAGTAAATCGAGGGAATAGATTCGTGCGGCGACTGTTGATCGGTCTGCTATTTGGCTGGGCGGCAATGTTTCTTGGCGCCGGGCCGGCCGCGGCGGCCTGGCAGCGCGCGACCTCCACCCATTTCATCCTCTATGTGGACGGCTCGCAGGAGCAGGCGCGCGCGGTCGCTGAGCGGCTGGAGCGGTTTGACGGCTTGCTGCGCCGCCTGTCGCTGGTGCCGCCGCGCGAATCGTCGATCCGGCTGACCATCTACATGCCGGCCAGCGACGCCGGCGTCGCCTCGCTCGCCGGCAGCGATTTCGTCGCGGGCTATTACAAGCCGAGCGTCGCAGGCTCGTTCATGGTGGCGCCGCGGCGGAGCTGGTCGCGCTCGATGGATTCCGACACCGTCCTGTTCCACGAATATACCCACCATTTCATGCTGGCCAATTACTCGACCGCTTATCCGGCCTGGTTCGTCGAGGGCTATGCGGAGCTGCTGTCGACTGCACAGTTCAACGACAGCGCGATCATGATCGGCGGTTTCGCGGACCACCGCTCCCGCGAACTGGCGCTGACGCCGCCGCCTCTGTCCGAGTTACTCGCGCCCTGGCCCGGCCGCCAGCGGCTCGTCGATCGGGTCAATCTCTACGCCAATGCCTGGTTCCTGACCCACTATCTGCTTGTGTCGGGCCAGCGGCCCGGCCAGGTCGCCCGCTATCTCACGCTGATCGGCCAGGGCCACAGCATCGACCAGGCAGCGCAGGAGGCGTTTGGCGGGCTGGAGGCGCTGCAGCGCGATTTCCTGCGCTACCGCAGCACCCGCTACATCCCGACCATCACCATCCAGTTCAGCCAGACGCCCGCGATCGGCCCGATCGAGGTCGCCTCGCTCGGCGATGACGAGGCCGGCATCATCATGCTCCAGGCGCGCTATCAGAGCGGGGTCGAGGCGAACGACGCAGCCGGCTTCGCGCGGCGGGTGCGCGCCCGTGTCGGCGACGCGCCGAGCGACCCGGCGGCGCTGCAACTGCTCGCCGATGCGGAGACCCTGGCCGGCGACTATCCCGCCGCGATCCGCGCCGTGGAGGCCCTCCTCGCCCGCCAGCCGGAAAGCCCTCGCGCCTTGCTCCGCCGGGGCATGATCGAGATCAAGGTGCTGGAAACCGACCACGTCACCGATCCGGCGCGCTGGAATGCGGCGCGCGGCTGGCTCCGGCGCGGTAACCGGCTGACGCCGGACGATCCCCAGATCCTCTACGAATATTATCGTACCTTCACGCGGGAGAATGCCGGCCGGCCGCCGGACAATGCCGCCGCGGCCTTGGCCCGGGCCTATGAGCTGGTGCCGCAGGATTTCAACGTCCGCACGACCTATGCGGAGCGCCTGATCGACGAGCGCCGGTTCCGCGACGCGGCGATCGTGCTCGGCCCCGTCGCCTACTCGCCGCATTCAGGGTCTGAGGCCGAGGCGGCGCTCCGCCGGCTGGAGTCGATCCGGGGTCTCGCCGATGGCGCCGAACCGCCGCCACCGCCGCCACCGCCGGCGCAAAGCGAGCGGCACTGAGTGGGCGCGCTTCCCTTCACGTCCGTGCTGGCCTAGTCCTCGGCGGCCATTTTCTCGGGGGGATCAACAGATGCGCCGCCTCACCCTTTTCGCCGCCTCGTTCGCCTTTGTCGCCGCGACGCCGGCCCTCGCCGACCCCGTCGCCATCGAGGTCAGCACCGCGCCTTCCATCCAGGGGCCGCAATCCGGGCGCATCCTCGTCTTCGCGCATCGCGTCGAGCCGGGTGCGCCGGCGGCCACCGAGGTGGACAGCTCGGCGTTCGAGCCGACCGGCACCGCGGTCGCGGGCCGCGAGGTGCAGGCGCTGACCGCCGGGCGTCCGGCGATCGTGGACGGCGAGACGGATAGCTTCCCGACGCCTTTCTCCCAGCTGCCGCCCGGAACCTACCGTTTCCAGGCGGTGCTCGATCGGAATCACGATTACAATTATGGCGGCCGGGGCGCCGGCGACATCCTCTCGCCGGTGGTCGAGGCCCGCCTGCCCGGGCCGGTGCCGCGGCTGGTGCTCGGCAATATCGTGCCCGAACCCGATCTGGCGGCGTCGCTCGCCCGTCAGCCCGAAGCCGCGCAGGCCGCCTACAATCGCGCCATCGCTGTCGACTTCGTGAGCCCCCGTCTCTCCGCTTTCTGGGGCAGGCCCGTCCATATGCGGGGCTGGATCATGCTCCCGCCGGGCTACCGGCCCAACGGCGCGCGCTTCCCGGTGGTCTATACGACCGGCGGCTTCGGCTCGAACCTCCTGACCTCGCGCAACGTCGCCGCAATGGCTGGCCTGGAAATGGACGCCGGCCATTATCCGCCGATGATCTGGGTGTCGCTCGACGAAAGCTCCCCCACCGGCACGCACGAATTCGCCGACAGCGCCAATAACGGCCCCTGGGGCGCGGCGCTGACCGAGGAATTGATCCCGTATCTGGAGCGGACCTACCGGATGGACGGGCGCGCTTCGGGCCGCTTCCTGACCGGGCACAGCTCCGGCGGCTGGGCGACCTTGTGGTTGCAAACCCGCTATCCGGCGATCTTCGGCGGCACCTGGTCGACGTCGCCGGACCCGAGCGACTTCCACGATTTCACCGGCATCGACCTCTATGCACCCAACGCCAATGCCTATGTCGCCGCCGACGGCAGCGAGCGGCCATTGGTCCGGGACCATGGCCGGGTAATCGCCACCCTGCGTCAGTTCGCCCAGCTCGAGGCCGCGCTCGGCGCCTATGGCGGTCAGTTCGCGTCCTTCGACTGGGTGTTCTCGCCCAAGGGGCCGGACGGCCGCCCGCTGCAGATTTTCGACCGGAATACCGGCGCGGTGAACCCTGCGGTCGTCCCCTATTGGCGCGACAATTACGACATCGCCCATAGGCTCGAGCAGAACTGGCCGCGGCTGCGCGCCTTGCTCGACGGCAAGATCCACATCATCGTTGGCACCGCGGACACCTTCTATCTCGACGGCGCCGCGCACCGCCTCGATGCCGTCCTCCATCGCCTCGGCGCGCGGGCGAGCATCACCTTCCTGCCGGACCGGACCCATTTCGACCTGTTCCAGCAGGGCAATGAGAGGTTCGGGATGATGCGGGATATTACGTGGGCGATGTATGCGGTGGCGCGGCCCGGCGTGCGGCGGCCCGCGGCGACCGTCATCGTACCGGCCACCGCACATTAGGGTTCGCTTGCCACCTCCCCGCCCCATCCCATAGAGGATGGAAGCAATGCACGTGGGCAGGTTCATTCTTTTCCTCTTCGCGCTGCTGGCAGTGTCCCTGCCGGCCGCGCCGGCGCGCGCCGACGACATTTCCGTCGCCGGCCGCTCGGTGGTGCGCGTCGTGGTGATCAGCTTCGGCGAGGATGGTTCCGTCGCGGGCTTCGGCCATGGCTCGGGCTTTGCGGTGGCGCCGAACCGGGTGGTGACCAACGCCCATGTCGTGGCGCAGGCGCAGCAGGCGCAGGAGGGGCGCACCGTCTCGATCGGCGTGGTGCCCTCACAGGGGCAGCAGGCGAGCCGGGCGCGCGTCGTCGCCTACGATCCGGCCCGCGATCTCGCCTTGCTGGAGGTCGAGGATATCCAGCTGCCGCCCATCCCGCTTTATGTCGGGCCACTCGACGACGGCGTACCGATTGCGGCCCTGGGCTATCCGGGCAATGTCGATCTCGCCACCGCCCGCTCGGCGGACGATTATATCCAGCCGCTGCCGGCGACCCGCTCGGTCGGCATCTTCTCCAACGTCCGGCCGATCAACGGCATCATCACCCTGCTCCACACCGCGAACATCGCGCGCGGCCATTCGGGCGGGCCATTGCTCGATCAGTGCGGCCGGGTGCTCGGCGTCAACACGCTCATCACCCGCAACCAGGATGGCGACGCGCCGTTCGCCTTCGCCGTGGCGAACCGGGAGCTGGTCGCCTTTCTGGGTCAGGCACGTCAGCAATATCAGTCGGTGACGACGCCCTGCGTCTCCATGTCCGATCGCCTGCGCGAGGATGAGGAGCGCAGCGCCGCGGAGGAGCGCGCCCGCTCGATGGCCGCCGAAAGTGCGGCGCGGGCGGCGGCCCAGACCCGCGAGCGCAGCGTCGCCGAGATCACCGAGTCCCGCGAGAACCGGCTGGCTTTGTCCGTGCTGCTGCTCGTCTTTTCATTGCTCAGCTTCGGGGGCTGCTTCCTGCTGGTGGTGAAGAGCAAGCCGCCCAAATATGTGAAGATCATGGGCGGGGTCGGCGGCGTCTTCCTGATCGGCGCGATCGTCGCCTTCATCGCCCGGCCGAGCCTCTCCTCGATCGAGGAGGCGAAGGCCAATGAGGCGCAGCCGGCGGCGGACCGCTTCGTCGGCGCCAATGTCTGCCACCTGGTGCAGGAGCGCAGCAGGCTGACGATCAGCTCCAACGCCGACGTGCTGCTGCAATGGGCGGCCAATGGCTGCGTCAACGGCCGCACCCAATATGCGCAGAACGGCCAGACCTGGAGCCGCATCCTGATCTCGAACGAGCAGCCGGTGGTCTCGGTCTCCGAATTCCGGCCATCGACCGGCGAATATGTGCTGACCCGCTATCAGCTCGACAATCCGACGATGGACCGGGTCCGCGCCGCGCGGCGGCCGAACGAGCCGCGGCAATGCGCCGCCGACGCGGAGACCCGCACCATCCTCGCCGACCAGCAGCGCGATGTGGCCGCCATGCTGCCGCAGCTGCCGAACGAGCGGCTCGTCTATCGCTGCGAGCATCAGGCCGCCGCCGCGCGCTGACCGCTTTGCCCTGCGCCGCAAGGGAGTTATGAATTCCGGCAGGGGGACTGCCATGATTCGTAAGCTCTTGCTCGCGGCTGCATTGCTGCTGCCGACCGCCGCCAATGCCGCCTGGCATGAAGCCACATCCAATCACTTCATCGTCTACAGCGAAGGCAGCCAGCAGGACGCCAGCGATTTCGCGGCGAAGCTCGAGCGCTTCAACTTCGTGCTGCGCACGATGCGCCCGCCGCCCGCCGGCACCAATCCGGGCCTCCGGCTCCGCGTCTTCCTGCTGCGCAACCAGAATGCGGTCCAGCAGTTCGTCGGTGGCGCGGCCGGTTATTATGTCGCGGATGCGCGCGGCCTGATGCTGGTTGGCACACGGGTGCGCGAAGGGATGTCCAACGACATCCGCAGCGGCCGCAACGAGGTCGACATCGATCCGGAAAGCGTCCTCTTCCACGAATATACGCACCACTACACCTTCCAGTATTTCCCCGCCGCTTATCCGGTCTGGTACAGCGAGGGCTTCGCTGAATTCTGGGGCTCGACCCGGATCCTCGATCATGACGTGGTGGAGGTCGGCCAGCCGGCCAATCACCGTTTCTCGACTTTCAGCGACCTTGGCTGGTTCCCGCTGAATCGGGTGCTCGCCGCGCATAATTATAGCGAGGCGCCGGGCGAGAATATCTACCTGCTTTATGCCGAGGGCTGGCTGATCGTCCGCTATCTGTTCGACCATCCGGAGCGTCAGGCGCAAATCAACGAATATCTCCGGCTCGTGAACCAAGGCGTTGAATTCGCGGAGGCGGCCCGCCGGGCGATTCCGGATATGGCTTCTTTTGATTCCGCGCTCAATGCCTATTCCGGCGGCGGCCGGTTCAGCCTGGTCCGGCTCCCGTTCCGCACCATCAATGTCGGCCCGATCACGGTCCGCGACCTCCGGCCCGCCGAGGATGCCTTGCTGTCCGACGAGATCAGGGTCAGCCAAGGCTACCGGCAGCGTGAAGCGACGCAATATGCGGGCGAGGTCCGTGGCAGGGCGAGCCGGTTCCCCGACGATCCCTTTGCGATCGGCCTGGTGATGGAGACCCAGTTCCTGGCCGGCAACAATGCCGAGGCGGCGGCGGCGGCGGATCGTTTGCTCGCGATCCAGCCGGCCAATGCCCGGGCCTTGATGACCAAGGGCCTGGTGCAGATGAACGGCTTGGTCGCGGCGCATAGTAACGACCTAGCCGCATGGACCGCGGCGCGGCAGTTCCTCGTCCGGGCGAAGAATGCGGCGCCGCAGGATCCGGTGGTGCTCAGCGCTTATTACCGCAGCTTCCAGATGCAGAATATCGTGCCACCGGAAGACGCCCAGAATGCGCTCTACGACGCCATGGAGCTCGCACCGAGCGACGACGAGCTGCGCTATCTGCTCTCGCGCGATTATGAGAACCGGAACATGATCCCGGAGGCGATCGCGATCATTCGGCCGGTAGCCTATCAGGTCGTCTATCGCCCCAATGAGAGCGAAGGCGACCGTCGGGCCCGGCGGGAACGGGAGGCGCGCGAATGGCAGGCGGGCCGGGAGTGGCATGAAAATGCCCGCGAGCTGCTGGTCCGGCTGGAAGCGCGGCAGCGGAGCGGGGCCCAGCCCCGGTCCAACTAGCCGGCCTTTTCGCGCCTCAGCAAAGCGGCCTTGCGCTCCAGCCCATAGGCATAGCCGCCGAGCGTGCCGTCGGTGCGGATGACGCGGTGGCAGGGGATGAGCACGGCGACATTGTTGTCGCCATTGGCCGTCCCCGCCGCGCGCACCGCCGCCGGCCGCCCGACCGCCGCGGCGATCTGCGCATAGGTCCGCGTCTCACCGGGCGGGATCCGGGTCAGCTCGCGCCAGACAGCTTCCTGGAAGGCGGTGCCGTGGACGTCGAGCGGAAGATCGTGCGGTTTCTCCGGCGCGTTCACCGCCGCGACGGTACGCCGGACCAGCTCGGCCATGTCCGGACCGCCATGGGCGATCTCCGCCTTTGGGAAGCGCCGCGCCAGCACGCTCTCGTCCTCGTCGAAGGAGAGGCGGCAAATGCCCTTCTCCGTCGCCGCGACCAGCATCGTGCCAAGGTCGGTCTCGGCTGTCGCCCAGCGGATCACCGCGCCGCGGCCACCGTCGCGCCAGGCGGACGGGGTCATGCCGAGGCGCTTCTCCGCGTCCGCATAGAAACGGCCCGGGCCGGAATAGCCGGCATCATAGATCGCGTCGATGATCCGGCCCTCGCCGGCCAGCGCATCCTCCGCGCGCTTGGCGCGGAGGTTCCGGGCATAGGCCGCAGGGGTCACGCCGGTCGCGCGCTTGAACAGCCGGTGGAAATGATGCGGCGAATAGCCCACCGCCGCGGCCAGTTCCTCCAGCGACGGCGCTTCCTCCGCCGCGGCGAGCAGAGCGAACGCCCTGGCCAGCGCCACCTCCTCGCGATTCACCTCGTCCGGCTCGCAGCGCAGGCAGGCGCGATAGCCCGCGGCCCGCGCCGCCGTCGCGCTGGTGAAGAACTCGACATTCTCGCGCTTGGGCCGACGCGCCGGGCAGGACGGGCGGCAATAGATGCCGGTCGTCTTGACCGCGCCGATCACGCGCCCGTCCCAGCTCCGGTCGCGCCGCTCGAAGGCGGCATAGGCCTCGTCGTCGGTGATCGGCTGCGTGTCGTTCACGGGGACCGCTCTAGCCGGGCGCGGCAGGGTTGCAAGGCTCGCCATGCTCAATTCCTTTCGATGCGCGCGAGGAAGCAGCCATAGGTGGCCGCATGGGCGTGGATGGTGTCGACCTCCGGTCGCTCGAACATTTCGCGGATCTTCGCGTCGGCCTCACCGGGCTGGGCGAGCAGGCCGTGCTTCAGCAGGCCGTCGGCGCCGAAGCCGCGCAGCGAGAGCGTGCGGCTGTCCAGATAGGGCGGCGCCTCGTCCTCATAACTGGCGGGTGCCTCCGCATCCTTGCGCACATAGATGGCGTAGGTGGTGCAGAACGGGCCGTCGACATCGTGCGAGACATGATTGAGCAGGATGAGTTCCTCACCCTCGTCCGCGTCGCGCAGGCTCACCCGGCAGGGATAGCCGCGCGGCGCATCGGCCGTCACCCGCATCGCCCCGCGGGCGGCGAGTTCGCCGTCCATCATCCCGAACAGGCTCTCGAACGCCGCCGGCGCCAGTCCCTCGATCCTGTAAGCCATTTCCCGATCCTTTCTCGAATAGTTGCCCCCTTTTGCCGGAGAGGCGGAGACGCCGCGTCCCGGTCCTTGCTTTCAAAGTTTTCGCCCGCGCGCAGAGAGCTGCGGCACCATTCAGGCCAGTGCGCGACACCCCATCTTGCATCGCAGCAAAGCCCCTGCTACGGCGCCCGCGACCCTGCGGGAGCGCCTTGCGCGCTCATCAATCGCAGCGGGCCAAATCCGATCCAGGAGTTACGACGCGCGTGGATATTTCCGGCGGCATTCAGGCAAGCTTATCGGGCCGCTACGCGCTGGCTTTGTTCGAGCTGGCCAATGAGCACAAGAAGCTGGACGCGGTGGGCAAGGACCTTGCCGCGGTGAAGCAGGCGCTTGGCGAATCGGCCGAGTTCAAGACGCTCACCACCTCGCCTCTGGTCGGCCGCGACGAGGCCGTCCGCGCCATTGCCGCCACCGCCGGCGCGATGAAGCTCGACGACATCACCACCCGCTTTCTCGGCGTGCTCGCCAAGAATCGCCGGCTCAGCCAGCTGCCCGGCGTGATCCGCGCCTTCAACACGCTTTCCGCCCGCCACCGCGGCGAAGTCACCGCCGAGGTGACCTCCGCCCACGCGCTCGACGCCGGCCAGGTGGATGCGATCAAGCAAAACCTCCGCACCCGCATGGGCCGCGACATCGCCGTCGACCTGCGCGTCGATCCCGCCATTCTCGGGGGGCTCGTCGTCAAGATCGAAAGCCAGATGATCGATGGCTCCATCCGCACCAAACTCAACACCCTCGCGCAAGCGATGAAAGGCTGAAAATGGACATCCGCGCCGCTGAAATTTCCAAGGTCATCAAGGACCAGATCGCCAGCTTCGGCACCGACGCGCAGGTCAGCGAAGTCGGCACCGTGCTGTCGGTCGGCGACGGCATCGCCCGCATCCACGGTCTCGACAACGTCCAGGCGGGCGAGATGGTCGAGTTCGACGGCGGCATCAAGGGCATGGCCCTGAACCTCGAGGCGGACAATGTCGGCGTCGTGATCTTCGGCTCGGATTCGACGATCAGCGAGGGCGACACCGTCCGCCGGACCGGGACGATCGTGGACGTGCCCGTCGGCAAGGGCCTGCTCGGGCGTGTCGTGGACGGCCTCGGCAACCCGATCGACGGCAAGGGCCCGATCGTCGCCGAGAAGCGCATGCGCGTCGAGGTGAAGGCGCCGGGCATCATCCCGCGCAAATCGGTGCACGAGCCGGTGCAGACCGGCCTCAAGGCGCTCGACGCCCTCGTTCCCGTCGGCCGCGGCCAGCGCGAGCTGATCATCGGCGACCGCCAGACCGGCAAGACCGCCGTCGCGATCGACACCTTCATCAACCAGCGCGAAGCCAATAAGGGCGATGACGAGAGCCAGAAGCTCTACTGCATCTACGTCGCCATCGGCCAGAAGCGCTCGACCGTTGCCCAGATCGTCCGGGCGCTCGAGGAGAATGGCGCGATGGAATATTCCATCGTCGTCGCCGCGACCGCCTCCGAGCCGGCCCCGCTCCAGTATCTCGCGCCTTATACCGGCGTCACCATGGGCGAATATTTCCGCGACAACGGCATGCACGCCGTCATCGTCTATGACGATCTCTCCAAGCAGGCCGTCGCCTATCGCCAGATGTCGCTGCTGCTGCGCCGTCCGCCGGGCCGCGAAGCCTATCCGGGCGACGTTTTCTATCTGCACAGCCGCCTGCTCGAGCGCGCCGCCAAACTCAATGACGCCAACGGCAATGGCTCGCTGACCGCGCTGCCGATCATCGAGACCCAGGCGGGCGACGTGTCCGCTTACATTCCGACCAACGTGATCTCGATCACCGACGGCCAGATCTTCCTCGAGACCGAGCTCTTCTTCCAGGGCATCCGCCCGGCGATCAACGTCGGCCTGTCGGTGAGCCGCGTCGGCTCGGCCGCGCAGACCAAGGCGATGAAGAAGGTCGCGGGCTCGATCAAGCTCGAGCTGGCCCAGTATCGCGAGATGGCGGCCTTCGCCCAGTTCGGCTCGGATCTGGACGCCTCGACCCAGCGCCTGCTGAACCGCGGCGCCCGCCTGACCGAGCTGCTGAAGCAGCCCCAGTACAGCCCGATGCCGATTGAGGAGCAGGTCGTCTCGATCTTCGCCGGCGTGAACGGCTTCATCGACACGGTGCCGACTGACGCGGTCACCCGCTTCGAGGCTGGCCTGCTCGCCCATATGCGCGCCGACCATGCCGGCGTGCTCGGCAAGATCCGCGACACCAAGACGCTCGACGACGACACCGCTGCTGAACTGAAGACGATCATCGGCGATTTCGTGAAGACGTTTGCGTAAGGACTGACGGAACGTGCCCAGCCTCAAGGCGCTCAAGACCCGGATCACCTCGGTCAAATCGACCCAGAAGATCACCAAGGCGATGAAGATGGTCGCCGCGGCCAAGCTGCGCCGGGCGCAGATGGCCGCCGAGGCCGCGCGCCCTTATGCCGAGCGCATGGAGAGCGTGGTGAAGAGCGTCGTCTCCAAGGTCGCGATCGGGCCGGAGAGCCCGAAGCTGCTCGCCGGCACCGGCAAGGACCAGACGCATCTGCTGATCGTCTGCACCTCGGACCGCGGCCTTGCCGGCGGCTTCAACTCGAACATCGTCCGCGCCGCCCGCCGCAAGGCGGAGACTTTGATCGCCGAGGGCAAGAGCGTCTATTTCTACCTGGTCGGCCGCAAGGGCCGCGCGGTGATCCAGCGCCTCTACCCGAAACAGATCATCCACCAGCACGAGACCGGCCATATCAAACAGGTGAGCTTCGCCGACGGGCAGGAGATCGCCGCCGACGTGGTCGAGCGCTATCTCACCGACGGCATCGACGTCGTTCACCTCTTCTACGCCAAGTTCCAGTCGGCGCTGGTGCAGGAGCCGGTCGGCCAGCAGATCATCCCGGTCCCGCCGGTCGAGGCCGACGAGGGCAAGGGTGGCGCCACCGCCGCGGTGGAATATGAGCCGGACCAGGACGAAATCCTGGCGTCTTTGCTGCCGCGCAACGTCGCCGTGCAGATCTTCCGTGCATTGCTTGAAAATGCCGCGTCCGAGCAGGGCAGCCGCATGACCGCGATGGACAATGCGACGCGCAATGCCGGCGACATGATCAACCGGCTCACCATCCAGTATAACCGCACCCGCCAGGCCGCGATCACCAAGGAGCTGATCGAGATCATCTCCGGCGCCGAAGCGCTCTAACGACTTAAGAAGGCAAGGAAAGAAACATGCTCGAGCCCAAGACGGCCACCAAGCGTAAGGCGCCGGCCAAGTCCGCTGCGGCGAAGCCCGCCGCCGCCAAGCCCGCCATCACCAACAATGTCGGCCGTATCAGCCAGGTCATCGGCGCGGTCGTCGACGTGACCTTCAACGGCGAGCTGCCGCCGATCCTGTCAGCGCTCGAGACGAAGAATGGCGGCAACCGCCTCGTCCTCGAGGTCGCGCAGCACCTTGGCGAGAGCACGGTCCGCACCATCGCGATGGACGCCACCGAGGGCCTGACCCGCGGCCAGGAGGTCACCGACACCGGCTCGCAGATCCGCGTGCCCGTCGGCCCGATGACGCTCGGCCGCATCATGAACGTGATCGGCGAGCCGATCGACGAGCGCGGCCCGATCGGCAACACCGAGACCGCCCCGATTCACGCCGAGGCCCCCCTCTTCGTCGACCAGTCGACCGAAACCTCGATCCTCGTCACCGGCATCAAGGTGATCGATCTGCTCGCGCCTTACGCGAAGGGCGGCAAGATCGGGCTCTTTGGTGGTGCGGGCGTCGGAAAAACGGTGCTCATCCAGGAGCTGATCAACAACATCGCCAAGGGCCATGGCGGCACCTCGGTGTTCGCCGGCGTCGGCGAGCGCACCCGCGAGGGCAATGACCTCTATCATGAGTTCCTCGACGCGGGCGTCATCGCCAAGGACGCGGACGGCAACCCGACCCCCGAGGGTTCCAAGGTGGCGCTCGTCTTCGGCCAGATGAACGAGCCGCCGGGGGCCCGTGCCCGCGTCGCGCTTTCGGGCCTGACCCAGGCGGAATATTTCCGCGACGTCGAGGGCCAGGACGTGCTCTTCTTCGTCGACAACATCTTCCGCTTCACCCAGGCGGGCTCGGAAGTGTCGGCTTTGCTCGGCCGCATCCCGTCGGCGGTGGGCTATCAGCCGACGCTCGCGACCGACATGGGCGCGCTGCAGGAGCGGATCACCTCGACCAACAAGGGCTCGATCACCTCGGTGCAGGCGATCTACGTGCCTGCCGACGATCTGACCGATCCGGCGCCGGCCACCAGCTTCGCCCACCTGGACGCCACCACCGTGCTGTCGCGCGCCATTTCGGAGCTGGGCATCTACCCGGCCGTGGATCCGCTGGATTCGACCTCGCGCGTGCTCACCGCCCGCACCGTCGGCCAGGAGCATTACGACACCGCCCGCCGCGTCCAGGAGATCCTGCAGAAGTACAAGTCGCTGCAGGACATCATCGCCATTCTCGGCATGGACGAGCTTTCGGAAGAGGATAAGCTGACCGTCTCGCGCGCCCGCAAGATCCAGCGCTTCCTCTCCCAGCCCTTCCACGTCGCCGAGGTCTTCACCGGCCTCTCCGGCAAGTTCGTCTCGATCGAGGACACGGTCCGCTCGTTCAAGGCAGTCGTCGACGGCGAATATGATCACCTCCCCGAAGCGGCCTTCTACATGGTCGGCGGCATCGAGGAAGCGATCGCCAAGGCCGAGAAGCTGGCCCAGGAAGCGTAACCCAACTTCCCCTCTCCTTCAGGGGAGGGGATCGAGGGGTGGGGATGTCGTAGGGCGAAAGTCTGACCGGCCCCACCCCAACCCCTCCCCTGAAGGGGAGGGGCTCAAGGAAGACAAAATGGCCCTGCATTTCGAACTCGTCACCCCCGAGAAGCTGCTCCGTTCCGAGGAGGTCACGATGGTGGTCGTCCCCGGCAGCGAGGGCGATTTCGGCGTGATGGAGGGCCACGCGCCCTATATGTCGACGCTCCGCGACGGCGAGATCGCCATCTACCGCGCCTGGCCGGGCGAGGCCGAGAAGGTCGCGGTGAAGGGCGGCTTCGCCGAGGTCAGCGACAAGGGCCTGACCGTCCTCGCCGAGAATGCGGGCGACGAGGCCTGACCCCTCAGGGGCCGGCAAGGCCGCTGTAAGCATCCCCATCGCGGTCCCCCGGCCCGCCGAGCAATCGGCGGGCCTCACCCGTCGGGCTCCCTCTCAACCGGCCCGCCAAAGGCGTTCGCCCGGTTAGCTAATTGTAAAAGTTTCGATCTTATTCACCCTTCGATCCGGCGGCGCCCGGAGAGACAAGCGCGGGATAAGACGACCAGATGAGTGCTTTCGGACGACGCAGCGGCAGCAACGGTTCCGGCCGGCCGAGCTTCGGCACCGCCCAGCCGATGAAGGGCCCCGGGCTCCCGCAGCCGCGTCCCGCGGACGAAGGCGGCGCGCAATTCCCGCCAATCGAGCCCGAAGCGCTGGACCTCGAAGGCGCCGTCACCACGTCCCTGCCGCAGGGCCATGTCGATGCGATGACGCGGCTTGCCGACCGGCAGGCGCAGTCGGGCGAGCAGTCGAGTTCGCGCAGCGAAGGTTTCGAAGCCTCAATTCATCGGATCAAGGAGCAGGTGCTTCCGCGCCTCCTCGAGCGTGTCGATCCCGAAGCGGCCGCCACGCTCAGCAAGGACGAGCTGGCCGAGGAATTCCGCCCGATCATCGGCGAAGTGCTGTCCGAGCTGAAGATCAACCTCAACCGGCGCGAGCAGTTTGCGCTGGAAAAGGTGCTGGTCGACGAGCTGCTGGGCCTCGGGCCGCTCGAAGAGCTGCTCAACGATCCGGATGTCAGCGACATCATGGTGAACGGCCCGCAGCAGACCTATATCGAGCGCAAGGGCAAGCTCGAGGTCGCGCAGATCCAGTTCCGCGACGAGGAGCATCTGCTCCAGATCGCCCAGCGCATCGTCAACAAGGTCGGCCGCCGCGTCGACCAGACCACGCCGCTCGCCGACGCCCGTTTGCAGGACGGCAGCCGCGTCAACGTCATCATCCCGCCGCTCAGCCTGCGCGGCACCGCGATCTCGATCCGTAAATTCTCCGAGAAGCCGATCACGCTCGATATGATGCGCGGCTTCGGCTCGATGTCGGAGAAGATGGCGACGGCGCTGAAGATCGCCGGCGCCAGCCGGATGAACATCATCATCTCCGGCGGCACCGGCTCCGGTAAAACGACGATGCTCAACGCCTTGTCGAAGCTGATCGACCCGGGCGAGCGCGTGCTCACCATCGAGGACGCGGCCGAGCTTCGCTTGCAGCAGCCGCACTGGCTGCCGCTCGAAACCCGCCCGCCGAACCTCGAGGGCCAGGGCGCGATCACCATTCGCGACCTCGTCATCAACGCGCTGCGTATGCGCCCGGACCGGATCATCCTCGGCGAGATTCGCGGCAGCGAGTGTTTCGACCTCCTCGCTGCCATGAACACCGGCCATGACGGCTCGATGGCGACGCTTCACTCCAACTCCCCGCGCGAATGCCTCGCGCGTATGGAGAACATGGTGATGATGTCGGACATCAAGGTGCCGAAGGAAGCCATTTCCCGCCAGATCGCGGACTCGGTCGATCTCATCGTCCAGGTGAAACGCCTCCGCGACGGCTCACGCCGCTGCACCAACATCACCGAAGTGATCGGCATGGAAGGCGACGTGATCGTCACCCAGGAACTGTTCAAGTTCGAATATCTGGACGAGACCGCGGACGGGAAGATCATCGGCGAATATCGCTCGATGGGCCTGCGCCCCTATACGCTCGAGAAAGCCAAGCAGTTCGGCTTCGACCAGCCCTATCTCGAGGCCTGCCTCTGATCAGGGCCGGTTGACTCCGTCCCGCGCCGCCCGCACTTTCGCATCGGTGGGCCGGGTTCGGAGGTCTCATGTTCGGTAATCTCCTTGTCGTCGCCCTCGCGCTGACTCTCGCCGGCGATCCGCCGCCACCAGCGTCCACGTCCAACCAGAGCAATGAGCGCATCTGCCGCGGCGGCGGCCAGCGCACGCTCGGCAGCCATATCCGCACCCGGCGCCGCTGCATGACGGCGGAGCAATGGCGGCAGGAGGATGAAGCGGCGCGCGGTCCGGCACCGGGCCTGCTGGTCACCGAGGGGCAGAATGACGGCCGCAGCACGGCGGCGCCGCATTAGGCGTCAGTTGTGCACCGCCAGGATGGTGAAGATGATCAGCCCGAAGAAGCCGGCCACCTGCAGCCCGCGCCAGGGCATCCAGCCATAGCCGTTCACGTCCCGGCGATAATGCCGCCGATGCTCGGCAACGCCGGCGACGATCACGAGCGCTAGAGCCACGCCGTCCGCGCCCCATAACCAATTCTGCATGTGTCCCGCCTGCCTGCAACCTGACGGCCTATCTAGGTAGCCGGGGCCAGTCCACCAGACCCGCCCGGCAATTTTCAGCTGCCGCCGACGCTGCGCGCCATGCGCTCGAAATCCGGCCGCCCCCGCAGGCTGGCGAGGCGGAAATCGATGCGCAGGCCGACCATATAAGGGTCGCGGTCGCGCAGCCCCGTTGCCAGCGCCGCCATCGCCTCGTCGGTCCGGCCGGCGACCGCATATGTGCCGGCGAGCGTGAACAGATGCTCGCGCCCGGCGACGTAGAGCGTCCGCTGACGCTCGATCATCGCCGCGAACATGGCGGGAGCGCCGCCGGTCGCAAAGGCGCGTGCCGCCACCGCATTGGTCGCCTCCCGGTCACGGTCGCCGACAAGGCGCGCCGCGATGCCGTCCTCCCGCAGGAAGCCGGGATAATCGCCGCGGACGAGATTGATCGTCGCGAGATAGTTATGCGGCGAGAGATAGGCCGGATCGGCCGCCTCCAACTGGCGCAGCAGCGCAAGGGATTCGTCGACCCGGCCGGCGGGGAAGAGGATCAGCGCCTTGTCCGCGAGGATGGATTGGGATTGCGGCTCAAGCCGCTGCGCCGCGTCGATCTGCACGACCGCCTCCGGCACCCGGTCGGCATGAAACAGGGCGCTGGCATACCAGTGGTGCGCCACTGCCGAATTGGGATCGAGCCGGACGGCCCGCTCGAAGCCGGCGAGGCCGGCATTGAAGTCGTAATCGTGGAAGAAGGTGACGAAGGCGAGCGCGGCGTGCGCGGCCGCCAGGTTGCCGTCAAGCGCCAGCGCGCGCTGGGCGGCGGCACGGGCGCGCGGATAAGCGATCGCATCCGGCACGCCCGCATATTCACGCAGCAGAAGGTGTGCGCTCGCCAGCCCGGCATAGGCCTCGGCGTAGAGCGGATCCCGGCGGATCGCCTCGTCGAACAACTGGACAGCGCGGTTTAGGCTCTCGGGCGAGCGCCGTTCGACATTGTAGCGGCCCTGCAAATAGAGATCGGCGACCTGCTGGCCCGGCTGATGCCGCGCCACCGCCGGCTGCGGAGCGGGAGTCGCACCACCGCGTAACGTCAGCCAGGCGCCGCCCGCAACGGCCAGCACCGCTGCCGAGCCCGCCAGCCACAGGCGGCGACGGGGCCGCGACGCTGCCGCCGCGGGCGCGGTCTCGCCCATCAGCCAGGTTTCGAGCTCGGCGACCTCGGCATAGACGGTGGCCTTGGTGTCCCCGGGCAGACGGTGGACCGGCAAGCCGCGTTTCTGCTCCCAGCGTTTCGCGGTGCGCTCGTCCGTGCCGAAGAAGGCGGCGATCTGCTTCCAGCTTTTCAGCCGGCCCTGCCTCGCCTCGCTGCTGCCCGCGACATGCGCCATGTCCCGAAATGCCCCGATCTGCCCCGCATTGCCGATAACCGGCAAGGCGCCTGCACCCCTATTCCTAACATGCTTTGGAAACGGGGAGAATTGCGGGCATCCATGACCCGTTTTCCTGCGCGCTCGCGCCTTAGTCTTTATCGATCAAACCGGGGAGAACAAACATGCGTGGATCGGCGAGAATGATGAACGGCGCGGCCCTGGCCCTCGCGCTGACTGCGGGCCCGACGGCGCCGGCCCTGGCGCAAACAGAAGGTCTCGACGGCTGGTCCGGCTTTTATGTTGGTGGGGAGATCGGGGCGGCGCGGTCACGTCAGACCGCTTCCGGCACCGACGATCATGCCCAGCTCAGCAACATCCTGGTGCCAGGGCGCGGAATTGTCGTCGTTCCATCCACTTCGATCGGCTTTACTCAACGCGGACGAACCAGCTCCTTGCGTTATGGCGGGTTCGTTGGCGCGCAATTCCAGGCGGGGTCGCTTGTCCTCGGCCTGGAAGGCGATCTCCACGGTCCCCGCGACCTCGCGGATTCCGCAACCGTTTCAACTGTTCCTACGACCCTCCTCGCACCGGCGTCGAGCGCGACGATCGCCCGGTCGACCCGTACATCCTATGACTGGTCCCTCCGTGTGCGCGTCGGGACCGGCTTCGGACGCTCGATGATCTACGCGACGGGTGGCATCGCCGGCGCGCGCGTGCGACTGCGGGGCGAGGACAGCTTCACCACGCCGGCCGGGCCGGCGGCGACAGGCGGCAACATCGCCGCCTTCAATTCGCCGGCGATCGGACCGGTCGTCATCGCCGCCGGTTCGCGCGCCAGCATGACGGGATGGACGGCAGGCCTCGGCGGCGAGCACCGACTCTCGCGCGCCTTTGGACTCGGCCTGGAGGCGCGTTACACTGATTTCGGGTCGCAGGATTTCGCTCTGGCGGATGGATGCAGCCCCGCCACGGTCGCAGGTGGCCAATGCGGCAACGCGACGCGAAGCTCGCCGCCGATCGTGGTCAATGGCAACACCCTGAACCCGGCCACCGACGTGACTCCCGGCACCGTGCCCGGTCAGACCCGGGTTAGCCTCAGCGAGTGGCAATTGTCGGCGCGGCTGATTTTCCGCTTCTGAGGTGGCTCAACCGCTCAGCCGGTCGAGCTGCTTCTGCAGCTCGGCCAGCTGCGCCTTGAGCGCCGAGAGCTCCGCCTTATTGTCCTCGCCGACAGCCGGGGCCGGACCGGGCTCCGCAGCGGCAGCCTTGCCGGTCGCGGCAGCAGTGAACATTTCCATGTTGCGCCGCGCCATTTCGGCGAACGGATTGGCGGCGAAGGCGCCGGCCATGGTCTCGCGCAGCTGGCTCTGATTGCGGTGCAACTGGTCGAGCGAGGCCTCCAGATATTGCGGCACCACCGACTGCATCTGGTCGCCATACATGGAGATGAGCTGCCTGAGGAAATTGACCGGCAGCATCGTCGTGCCGCGCGCCTCCTCGTCCATGATGATCTGGGTCAGCACCGAGCGGGTGATGTCCTCGCCGGTCTTCGCGTCGACCACCTGGAAGTCGCGTTTCTGGCGGACCATCTCGGCAAGCCGTTCCAGTGTGATATAGGTCGAACTCTCGGTGTCGTAGAGGCGCCGGTTCGCATATTTCTTGATGATAACCACATCGTCCGGGGACCGAGACGCCGCCATGACAGGCTCCTTGCAGGATGAAGAAAGCAGCCTAGCACCAAGGCTTGCCGCACTGCAACATCGGCCGCGTCCCCTTCCCCTGTTCCTCGCGTTGCTGCGCAGCGAGACTGCAGCAGAGCCGGGCCGAATGAAGACGGCTTTGGCGGGACTCAAGCGCTATCAGGAGGCGGAGCGCGCGCCGGCGCCTGCGCCGATGCCCGCCGTGGCGGAAGTGAGCGGCGCGGTGCTGCGCGATTATGGCGGCGAGGGTCCGCCAGTGCTCTTCATTCCCTCGCTGATCAATCCGCCCAACGTGCTCGACATGGGCGAACGTTCGCTGCTGCGCTGGCTGGCGACACAGGGCCGGCAGGTGCTGCTGCTCGATTGGGGATGGCCGGAGGGTGAGCGGAAGACGCTGGACGTCGCCGGTCATGTCGAGGAGATCGCCCTTCCCCTGATGGAGTCGTTGGGCGGGCCCGTGGACCTGATCGGCTATTGCCTCGGCGGCACGATGGCGCTGGCGGCAGCCCAGCTTGGCCCGGCGCGCAGCGTCGCTACGCTTGCCGCACCCTGGCATTTCAATGGCTTCCCGACCGTGTCGCGCCAAACACTGGCCATGCTCTGGACCGGCGCGCAAGGCACGGTCGATGCGCTCGGCGTGCTGCCGATGGAGGTGCTGCAGAGCGCCTTCTGGTCGCTCGACCCGGCCCGCACCGTCGCCAAGTTCGAGGAATTCGCTGCGCTGCAGGGCGATGCGGCCCGGATCTTCGTCATGCTGGAGGACTGGGCCAATGACGGACCGCCGGTCGCCGGCGGCGCGGCGCGGGAAATGTTCGAGAGCTTCTTCCGCGACGACCTGCCGGGCACGGGCCGCTGGCAAGTGGGCGGCACGATCGTCGATCCGGCCTCGCTCAAAATCCCCTTGCTCAACATCGTCTCGACCACCGACCGCATCGTCCCCCACGCCACCGCTCCCACCGCCGGCGAGCGGCTCGATCTTGGCCTCGGCCATGTCGGCATGGTCGTCGGCTCAAAAGGCCGGGAGCAGCTCTGGGGCCCACTGGCCGCCTGGCTTTCCCGCGCTGCAGCAAAATGCTAGGCGCGCGCCAATCCCTTTCCCCTCGGAGACCCGATCCATGACCGACGTCGTCATCACTGCCGCCAAACGCACGCCCGTAGGCTCGTTCCTCGGCGCCTTCTCCGCCACCCCTGCCCATGAGCTTGGCCGCGTCGCCATCGAGGCGGCGCTGGCGCAGTCCGGCGTGGCGCCTGCGGACGTTTCCGAAGTGATCCTCGGCCAGGTGCTGACCGCCGCGCAGGGCCAGAACCCCGCCCGCCAGGCCTCGATGGCCGCCGGCATCCCGAAGGAAGTCCCGGCCTGGGGCGTCAACCAGGTCTGTGGCTCCGGCCTGCGCGCCGTCGCGCTCGCCGCCCAGGCGATCCAGACCGGGGACGCGACCGTCGTCGTCGCCGGCGGCCAGGAGAGCATGAGCCTCTCCACTCACGCCGCGAACCTGCGCCCCGGCACCAAGATGGGCGACCTCTCCATGGTCGACACGATGATCAAGGACGGCCTGACCGACGTCTTCAACGGCTATCATATGGGCATCACCGCCGAGAATCTGGCGGAGCAATATCAGATCACCCGCGGCGAGCAGGACGAGTTCGCCGTCGCCAGCCAGAACAAGGCCGAGGCCGCCCGCGCCGCCGGCCGCTTCAAGGACGAGATCGCCCCGGTCACGCTCAAGGGCAAGAAGGGCGACACGATCGTCGAGGACGATGAATATATCCGCGCCGGCGCCACCGTCGACGGCGTCTCGGGCCTGCGCCCCGCCTTCAAGAAGGACGGCACCGTCACCGCCGCCAACGCCTCCGGCCTCAATGACGGCGCCGCCGCATTGGTGCTGATGAGCCGCGAAGAGGCCGAGCGCCGCGGCGCCCCGATCCTCGCCCGCGTGGCGAGCTGGGCCAGCGCCGGCGTCGATCCCTCGATCATGGGCATCGGCCCGGTCCCTGCCTCGAAGAAGGCGCTGGAGAAGGCCGGCTGGACGATCGCCGATCTCGACCTGATCGAGGCCAACGAGGCCTTTGCCGCCCAGGCTCTGGCGGTGGGCAAGGAGCTCGGCTGGGACAGCGACCGGGTCAACGTCAATGGCGGCGCCATCGCCATCGGCCACCCGATCGGCGCCTCCGGCGCCCGCGTCCTCACCACGCTCCTCTACGAAATGCAGAAGCGCGACGCGAAAAAGGGCCTCGCCACCCTCTGCATCGGCGGCGGCATGGGCATCGCGCTCTGCGTCGAGCGGGACTAACGCTACGATGCTAGGCTGGTTCGCGATGGTGCTGACGGCAGGCGCAGCCCAGTTCGGCGGCCAGGCCGGCTCGTCAGTCCAGCAGGCAGTAACCGTCCTCGCCCAGTGCCACGGCGTCGTGTCGTCCGCCCGCGCCGGTAACCGGACGATAGCGGCCGAGACGATCGTCGCGGAGACGCTCGCAGCGTGCCGGGAGGCCGAGGACCGCGTACGGCAGAGCCTGACAGCGCAATATGGTGCCGAGATGGCGGCGACACAGATCGCCCGTGTCCGGGAGATGGCAACGCAACGCATGATGCAGGCGATCGCCGAGGCGCGCGGTGCGCCCTTTGTGCCGCACGAGGGCGACGAAGCCCAAGTCTGGCGACGCTGCCTCGAGGCTCGGAGCGGGGAGCGGGCCCGAGGCTCAGACAGCGTCGAGCAGATCGTGCCTGCCGTCCGCAACGATTGCGCGGCTGAGGAACGCGCACTGAAAACCCAGCTTACGCGAACGCAGGGAGAGGCTGGGGCAGATGCCACTATTGCCGAACTGCAAGCAGACGACACCGTACGGCGCCGAGTCGTTGGCTTGCGAGCCATGCGCGCCGCTAACCTTTCGGAATAATCTCGTCCCGATCCGAAACAGCACCCTGGCGGGAGGCCTGAACCCTTTGTCCACGCTGCCCAAAGCCGGTAATTTGCGCGCTCTCGAAGGAGCGGCGGGCATGATCGCTTTGGTGTGGCGTTACGAGGTGAAGGACGAGGCGCGGGCCGCGTTCGAAGCGACCTATGCGCCGACCGGGGCCTGGGCCCGGCTCTTCGCCCGCGGCGACGGCTATCGCGGGACCGAGCTGTTCCGCTCCGAGGACGGCTCCTACCTGACCCTCGATATCTGGCGCTCCCGTGCTGACTTCGACGCCTTCCTCGCCGCGAACAGCGACGAGTATGAGGCGCTCGACCGCTCCACGGAGAGCTGGACCGCGGCCGAGCACAGAATCGGCGAATATCAGGTGATGGGCTAGGTCCAGCTCCGCTTGAAGCGCCCGCCGAGCGTGGTCAGCAATTCATACTGGCTGAGCCCGGACTGCACCGAAGCCTCGGGCAGGCTGTAGTCCAGCTCCACCCAGTCGCCCTCCGCTACGTCGGCCTCGGCGTCCACTTTCACCGTGATCAGATCCATCGAGACGCGGCCGACGACAGGGGCCCATTTGCCCGCCACCTTCGCCCGGCCCCGGCTGGAGAAGCCGCGGAGATAGCCGTCGGCATAGCCGATGTTGAGCACCAGCAGGTCGCAGGGCTCTTCCGCCGTAAAGGTGCCGCCATAACCGACCCGCTCGCCCGCCGGAACGCGGCGGCGCTGGACCACCTGCGCCTCGACATGGGCGACCTGCCGGATATGGCCCTGCGCCTCGCGTCGCGGCACGCCGCCATAAAGGGCGAGGCCGGGGCGGGTCAGGCCGAAGGCATAGTCCTCCCCAAGGCAGATGCCGGCGCTGTTGGCGAGGCTGAGCCGCCGCGCTTTGACCTTTCCGGCAACCGCGCGAAACGCCTCAAGCTGCGCCCGGTTGGCCGGGCTGTCCTCGTCCGCGCAGGCGAGATGGCTCATCAAGGTCTCGATCTGCAGCCCATCGAGCAAGCCGCCCGCCAGCTCCTCCGGCCGGATCCCGAGCCGGTTGATGCCGGTGTCGATCATCACGTCACAGGGCCGCTTCGTATCCCGCCACCGCGCGACCTGCTCGGCGCTGTTCAGCACCGGCCGCACCGGCAGCTTCACCGCCGCCGCCATGTCCTCCCGCATCGGCCCATGCAGCACGCTCAGCTCCAGGTCGCCGGGCCAGGGCGCCAGCAATTCCGCTTCCGCCCAGGTGGCGACGAAGAAGGAGCGGCAGCCCGCCGCCTGCAGGCGCTTCACCGTCTGGCGCGCGCCGAGACCGTAAGCATTGGCCTTCACCGCCGCGCCGCAATCGGCGCCGCCGCTCCGGTGCGCCAGCCAATGCCAGTTGGAGACGAGCGCGTCGCCGTCGATGCGGAGGCGAAGGGGATTGTGGACCATCGGCCCCGCCTAGCGCGGTGCGGGCCTCACCCTCAATCCAGATTCTTGCCCGCGGTCTCCGGCAGCCAGAACAAGGTCACGATCAAAGCCATCGCCACCACCCCGATCGTGTACCAGAGGCCGGAGAACGGGTCCCCGGTTCGGGCCACGATATATTGGCTGATGAAGGGCAGGAACCCGCCGAAATAGCCGGTGCCTATGTGATAGGGGACCGAGAGCGACGTATATCTTATTCGGGCCGGGAAGAGCTCGACGAGCAAGGCCGCGACGGGCCCGAAGGTCATGCCCGACAGGAAGCCGATGATGGTGATCGCGATCACCACCTGGATCGCCTTGCCAAAGCTCGGCACGCTCTTCTCCAATCGATAGCCCGCCGTCCGCAGCGCACCGTCCAGCGCCGCCGGGTTTTCAGCGCTCACCACGGAGGGGCCGACACGAACCTGATAGGTGTCGCCGCTCCAGCCCTCGGCGGGCAGCACGTCATAAGCGATGCCGCGCTTGGTCAGCTCACCCACCGCCCGCGCGCAGGGTGTGGCCTGCGGGCCCTGCGCGAAGGGATTGAAGGCGCAGTTCGTGCCCTGCACCGTCACCGGGTTGCGCTCCATCGCCATCGCCAGCTCCGGATTCGCGGCGGAGGCCATCCAGTGGAAGAGCGGAAACATCAGGATGATCGTCAGCATATAGCCGAACACGATCGGCGGCTTGCGCCCGATCTTGTCGGACAGCCAGCCGAACAGGATGAAGGCGAAGGTCGCGAAGAAGGCGGCGACGCCGACCAGAAGCCGCGCCGTATTGTCCTCGATGCGCAGCGAGTTCTGCAGGAAATAGAGGCCCTGGAACTGGGCGGTGTACCAGATCACGGTCAGGCCGCCGGCGATCCCGAACAGCACGACCAGGATCATCTTCACCCGGTGCCAGGTGCTGAAGCTCTCGCGCAGCGGATGGCGCGCGGTCGTGCCCGCCTCCTTCATCGCCTGGAAGACCGGGCTCTCCTTGAGTTTGAGCCTGACCCAGAGCGACACCGCGAGCAGCACCACCGAAAACAGGAAGGGAATGCGCCAGGCCCAACCGTCCCAGGTCGCCTTGTCGACGAGGCTGTTGGCCGCGAGCACGACGGCGACGCTGAGCAGGAAGCCGCCGATCACACCCGCCTGGATGAAGCTGGTATAGAAGCCGCGCTTGTTCCGCGGCGCATGCTCGGCGACGTAGATGGCCGCGCCGCCATATTCGCCGCCCAGCGCAAGGCCCTGGAGCAGGCGGCAGATGACGAGCAACACCGGCGCGGCGATACCGATCTGCGCATAGGTGGGCAGCAGGCCCACCGCGGCCGTGGCGAGGCCCATCAGAGTGATGGTGACGAGGAAGGTATATTTCCGGCCGAGCCTGTCGCCCAATATGCCGAACAGGATTGCACCGAGCGGCCGCACGCCGAAGCCGGCGCCGAAGGTGGCGAGGACGAGGAGCAAAGCGGCGGTGGGGTTGGTGGAGGGGAAGAATTGCTGGCCGATGACGGTCGCCAGCGTCCCGTAGATGAAGAAGTCGTACCATTCGAAGATGGTGCCGAGCGTCGAGGCGAAGATGACCAGCCGGTCGCGCTTCGGATCGATCGTGAGCTCGTGCGCGACGGGCACAGCGGCCACTGCATCGGACATTCCACCCTCCCCTTTATGCGAAGGGTTCTAGGCCATCATACGCCGGGGGCAAGCCGCTCAGTCGAGCGACGCGGCGGCCTGTTCCCAATTGCGGCCATCGAAGGGCGTGACGCTGGCGAGGGGGCGCTGCGCCTCGTCCAGCGCGTTCCAGTTCACGCTCCACGCCTCAGGGTGCGAGCGCGGCTGGTAGAAGCTCTTGATCCCACAAGTCGCGCAGAACAGGTGGTTCGCCGCGCCCGTGCCGAAGCGGTAGGAAGTCAGCGCGGCCTCGTCGGTCAGCAACCGGAAATCCGCGTGCGGCACTATCAAATGCAGGAAGCCCGTCGCGCGGCAGATCGAGCAATTGCAGTCGAGCAAATCGACCGCCTCCGGCACCTCGGCCTCGAAGCGCACCTTTCCGCAATGACAGCCACCCCTTATCTTCATGCGGTCCCTATGCATCACTGCTTCCCGCCCGTCACCCGCCCCGATACGCGCCTCCTCGTCCTCGGCAGCCTGCCGGGCGCGATCTCGCTGGCCGAGCAGCGTTATTATGCGCATCCGCGGAACCTGTTCTGGCGGTTGATGAGCGACGTGACCTGCCGCGACCTCCTTCCGCTTGCTTATGACGATCGGCTGGAAGCCCTGCTCGATGCGAAGGTCGGGCTCTGGGACACGGTCGCGGCGGCGACACGCGAGGGCAGCCTCGACGCCGCCATCCGCCTGCACGAAGCGAGCGACCTTGCCGCGCTGGCCGCGACCCTGCCGGAGCTCCAAGCCATCGCCTTCAACGGCGCGACCTCGGCGAAGATCGGGCGGCGCCAGCTCGGGGACGCGCCCACGGTCGACCTGATCGATCTCCCCTCCTCCAGCCCCGCTTATGCGGCCCTGAGTTTCGAGAAGAAGCGCGACAGCTGGCTGCGGCTCGCCGCCTATCTGTGACGGCAGAAACCGAGCACGGCTGGCGCATATTCAGGCCGGGCGATGAGCAGGTCCGGGATGCAGGTGTCGGCCTGGTTGTAGACCAGAGCCGCGCCGTCGAGCCGGCTGGCATGGAGCCCGGCGCCGAGCGCCACCGCCGCCGGCGCGCAATTGTCCCACTCATGCTGGCCGCCGGCATGATAATAAAGGTCCGCGTCCCCTGAGACGACCGCCATCGCCTTGGCGCCAGCCGAGCCCATCGGCCGCAGCTCCGCGCCGAGCAAAGCCGCAAGCGCCTCTACCTCCACAGGCGGGCGGGTCCGGCTGACCAGCATCACCGGCCGTTCGCGCACCGCGGGCGGCGTCTCGACCGCATCCGAGCGAAACAACCGCCCAAGCGCCGGCACCGCCACCGCGCCCAGCTTCGGCACACCATCCACCGCCAATCCCACATGCACCGCCCAGTCGGGCCGCCCTTCCCCATATTCGCGCGTCCCGTCGAGCGGATCGATGACCCAGCAGCGGCGATTGGCGAGCCGCTTGCGGTCGTCCGGGCTTTCCTCGGAGAGGACCGCATCGCCCGGCCGCCACTCCGCGAGAGCGGTCAGGATGAAGGCGTTCGCGACCTGGTCCGCGACATGGCCGAGCGCCGCGCCGGCGAGCACGGAAGTGTGGCGCTGTTCCAACAGCAACCGCCCCGCTTCCTCCGCCAGATGGGCCGCCAGATCCTCGTCCGTCACCGAAATTTCCCTTTCCTTAGAATCTGATGACTCTATCGGGCCTCGCTCAGATTCTGCCCGAAAAAATTTGGTTAACATCTTGTTTACTAACAGGGTATAACTCCGCCCGTAGCGGGAGTGTTTTCCCGGGGGGAATGACGATGGTTATCATCCTGACGGCTTTTCTGGCTGCTGCACAGTCCGGACCGCTGATCGACCGCACGGCGCTTGAGCTTCAGGCCCGTGCCGAGGCACTTCAGCCCCGCGCCCAGGCGCCTGGGCCGCGCAAGCCGGCCGCCCAGCCGGATCGCGCCGCCGTGCGCCCCGGCCCCTCGCCGCGCCAGGTCGCGACCGCGCCGACCGCCGTCCAGCGCCGGACCCAGCCGCGCCGCGCCACCACCGGTCCGCTCGACCTCGCCTCGGTCACCACGATCTGCCGCGCCGCCGGCAACCAGACCGACCCGGCGGGCTTCATCGCCCGGCTGGCCACCGCTTATTCGCTCTCGCCCACCGACATGACCTCGCTGCGGGCGAGCTGCGCCGCCTATCTCGCAGGCCGCGCCGATGCGCGCCGCGCCTCCGGCGGGACCTATTGATCCGAAACGGACCCGTTTCTTCTTTGAGTATTAGGAGTTCTACGCTTACCTCCTCTTAAAAAGAGGGGGTGAGTCGTGGAATTACTGACGGTATTTGGCACGCGCCCCGAAGCCGTCAAGCTTGCGCCCCTCCTGAAGACTCTCCAATTCGATCCGGACGTCCAGTCGCACATTTGCGTGACTGGCCAGCATCGCGATTTGACCAGACCGGTGCTGGATTTCTTCGCGCTCCATGCCGATTTCGATCTGGAAGTCATGGCGCCGCAGCAGGCGCTCAATCCGCTGACCGCGCGGCTGATCGAACGGCTCGATCCGGTGCTGGCGAGGCTCGCGCCCGACCGGGTGATCGTGCAGGGCGACACCACCACCGCCCTCGCGGCGGCGCTGGCCGCCTTCCACCGCGGCATTCCGGTCGCTCATGTCGAGGCAGGCCTCCGCACCTATCGCAGCAGCACGCCCTGGCCGGAGGAATATAATCGCCGCGCGATCGGCCTGATCGCCGATCTCCACTTCGCGCCAACCAGGGGCGCGCGCGACAATCTCACGTCGGAGCGGCTGAACGGCGAGGTGTTCGTGACCGGCAATAGCGGCGTCGACGCGCTCGAGATGGTGCTGGCGCGCCTGGACCGCGATCCCGAGCTCGCCGCCGCGGTCGAAGCGATGCTGCCGCCGCGCGTCGATGAGCGGCGGGAGGTGCTGGTGACCGCCCATCGCCGCGAGAGTTTCGGCGCGCCCTTCGAGGCGATCTGCGCAGCCCTGACCGCGCTCGCCGAGCACCCGGATATTCAGATTCTCTTCCCGCTCCACCCCAATCCCCGCCTGCGCGCGGCGGCGGAGCGGGCCCTTGGCGGGACGCCGCGCATCCGCCTGTTGCCGCCGCTCCCGCTCGCCGCGTTCGTACGGCTGCTGCAGCGCGTGCATTTGGTGCTGACCGACAGCGGCGGTGTGCAGGAAGAAGCGGTGACCCTTGGTAAGAGCGTGCTGGTGCTGCGCGACGCGACCGAGCGTCCGGAGGGTGTCGAAACGGGCGCGGCCTTGCGGGTCGGCACCGATCCCGCCCGCATCCTCCACGCCGCCGAGCGCCTGCTCGACGTTGCCCCGGCACCGGCGACCCGGTCGCAAGTCTATGGCGACGGCCGCGCCGCCGAGCGGATCGCCGCCGGCCTGATGGGCCGAGAGGTCGAGGAATTCGCCCGCGACTGGCCACGCATTGAGGGGTTGCGCCGGATCGGCTAGCGCTGCGTATCATGGACGGCGCGGACTTCCTCATCATTGGTGGCGGCATTGCCGGGCTTTCCGCAGCGGCACGGCTGGCGGCGCATGGCAGGGTGGTCGTGATCGAGGCCGAAGACGCGCTCGGCTATCACAGTTCCGGGCGCAGCGTTTCCACCAGCCATTACGGGATCGGCAATGCCGTGGTGAAAGCGCTGACCCTGCACAGCCGCCCCTTTTTCGAAGCCCAACCCGAGGGCTTCAGCGACTCGCCGATCGCGCATCTTTTCGCCTCGCTCTACCTCGCCGAGGAGGAGAACCTGCCGCTGCTCGACGAACTGGCGGCGGCGATGGGCGAAGTGACGGATGCGGTCGAGCGGCTCGACGCCGATGGCATTGCCCGCCTCTGCCCCGTGGTCCGGACCGGCTCGGGCGCCGCCATCGCGGCGCTCAACGACCCGACCGGGCTGAAGCTCGACGCCGACGCCTTGCTGCAGGGTTTCGCCCGCCAGTTCCGCGCGCAAGGCGGCGAGATCAGGCTCGGCCGGCGCGTCGCCGCGATCGAGCACAAGGCCGGGCAGTGGATCGTCGACGGCAACCTCTCCGCCCCCGTGCTGGTCAACGCCGCCGGCGCGTGGTGCGATGTCATGGCTGGGCTGGCCGGGGTGACGCCCCTCGGCCTCGAGCCGAAGCGCCGCACGGTGATCGCGGTCGATCCGGGCACCGACATGGCCGGCTGGCCGTTCGTGCACAGCATCACCAAGGATTTCTACATGCTCGCCGAAGCGGGCCAGCTCCTCGTCTCGCCGGTCGACGAGGTGCCCGACGACCCCTGCGACGCGCAGCCCGACGATTACGACATCGCGCTCGCCGCGGACCGGCTGGAACATTATACGACGCTGCAGGTCACCCGGATCGCGCATCGCTGGGCGGGCCTCCGCACCTTCACCAGCGACCGCACGCCGACGGCCGGCTTCGCGCCGGACGCGCCCGGCTTTTTCTGGCTGGCCGGTCAGGGCGGCTATGGCCTGCAGACCGCGCCGGCCATGGCAGCGGCCGTGGAATCCTTGATCGCGGGCACCGCCTGGCCCCTGGACGACGTCACGCCGGCGCGGATCGCACCGGACCGCTTGCTGGCGCGCTGAAAACATGCTGACTCAGCGGCCATGAGCGCCACGGCGATCGGAAACCCTGAAGGGCCGGACGAGCCGGCCCCGCCGCCCGGCGCGGTGCGCGAGTGGCGCATCCGGATGATCAAGCGGGGCATCAAGCTCTTCTTCCTCGTCCTCCTCATCATCGTCGCGATCCTGATGCTGACCGCGCCGCTCTCGCGCTCGCTCAGCCCGCGGCTGGAAGCGCCGAGCCTCACCATCCTCTCCGCCGAGGGCGAGCCGATCGCGCGGCGCGGCGCGATGATCGGCGAGCCAATCGACGTCACCCAATTGCCGCCCCATGTCGGCCTGGCCTTCGTCGCGATCGAAGACAGGCGTTTCTATTATCATAGCGGCATCGACCCCTGGGGCATCGGCCGCGCCTTCTTCCGCAACAGCACGTCGAGCGGCCTGCAGGGCGGCAGCACGATCACCCAGCAGCTCGCCAAAACCAGCTTCCTCAGCCCCGCCCGCACCTGGACGCGCAAGGCGCAGGAGGCGTTCATCGCCCTCTGGCTGGAGGCGCGGCTGACCAAGAACGAGATCCTCAGCCGCTATCTGTCGAACGTCTATTTCGGCGACAATGTGTACGGCCTGAGGGCCGCGGCCCGGCACTATTTCAACGTCGATCCCGAGGATCTGAGCGTCTCCCAGGCTGCGATGCTTGCGGGCGTCGTCAATCTGCCCAGCCGGCTCGCGCCCACCACCAACCTCGCCGCCGCCCAGCGGCGGAGCCTGCTGGTGCTGAACGCGATGGTGGACAGCGGCTTCATCACCGAGGCGCAAGCGGCGGCGGCGCGGCGGCGCCCGGCGCGCGTCAATCTCGGTCCCGCCGACGACACGCCGACCGGCACCTATTTCGCCGACTGGGTGATGCGCGAGGCGAGCAGCAGCGCCGACGACGATTATGGCAACCGCCGCATCCGCACGACGCTGGAGGGTGACCTCCAGCGATCCGCGGTCCGCGCCGTCCGTCGCGCCGGGCTCGGCCGCACCCAGGCCGCTCTCGTCGCGATGCGCCTAGACGGCCGGGTCGTGGCGATGGTCGGCGGGCGCGACTATGCGCAAAGCCCGTTCAACCGTGCCACCCAGGCGCAGCGCCAGCCGGGCTCGGCCTTCAAGCCCTTCGTCTATCTCGCCGCCTTCCGCGCCGGCTTCCGCCCCGACACGATGGTCAACGACGCTCCCTTGCGGGTCGGCGATTGGTCGCCGCGCAATTATGACGGCCATTATCGCGGCATGATCCCGCTGCGCGAGGCGGTCGCGGTCTCCAGCAACAGCGTCGCCGTGCAGACCTCGGAGCGGGTCGGCCGCGCCAATGTGATCGCGGCGGCACGCGACATGGGGATCAGCTCGCCGCTCCGCGCCGACGCCAGCCTGCCGCTCGGCGTCAACACCGTCTCGCTGCTGGAACTGACCGCGGCCTATACCGGCATCGCCTCGGGCCGCTTCCCGATCCGGCCTTATGGCCTGCCCGAGGACGCGCCGACCGAATCCTCCTTCCGCCGCGACCCGGAGCATATGGCGATGCTGCGCGACGTCCTGCACGGCGTGGTGACGCACGGTACCGGCCGGGCCGCGAACCTCTCCGTCCCGACCTTCGGCAAGACTGGCACCACCTCGGACTATCGCGACGCCTGGTTCGTCGGCTTCGCGGGCGATCTGGTGGTCGGCGTCTGGGTGGGCAATGACGACAACACGCCTTTGCCGGGCACGTCGGGCGGCGGCGTCCCGGCGCGGATCTGGCGCGCCTTCATGACCGAGGCGCTCGGCATCCAGGCCGCGCCCGCCGCGCCGCCGGTGCCGCTGACCGAGGCCGACCGCAGCGACGCCAATGAGGCCGAACCGACCAACGCGCTCGCGCCCGAACCCCAGGCGCCCCAGCCGCAGATACCCGAGCCGCTCATCCCCGAGGGCAATGCTGTGACGCTACCGACACCGCCCCGGGTGGAGGCTTTGCCCAAGCAGTAACCTGCCCTAGCTGTAGCGGTTCGAGCCCCGCACACTGCTCATCACATGCCGCCCGCCAAGTGCATTCGTGTGCTCGCGGATCGTGCGCATGAACACCCACTCGGCCGTCGCCCGCTGCGGCGTCAGCTGCAGGGTCGCATAGCCGCGCTGATGGAGATTGGCCCATTTGAGCTGCGGGTTCCTGGCGATGGTCTCGCGCGCGGCCACGTCTGGCGCAACGCCGGGATAGTCGTCCTCATTGCCGGGCGAGGTGACGCTCGTGCCGGCGATCTCGATCCCGGCGCGATGGCCGTCCAGATCGAGGTCGAAGGCCCAGCCATTGTGGCTGTCGCCCGACAGCACGACGAGATTGGCGTCGGCATCCAGCGCGGCCTGCAGCAGTCGGCGGCGCGCCTGCGGGTAACCGTCCCAGCTGTCATGATTGTAGGGCAGTCCCACCTCGGCGGCCTCGAGGCCGGCCCTGAGCAGGGCCCGCGCGCCATCCGTAGCGTTCGGCGCGAGCCAGGTGGCGGCCTCCCGCGGGACCATCATCGAGCCCATGATGATCTGCTGGGCGAGCACCTGCCATTTCGTCCGCTGGCCGACCGACCGGCGCAGTCCAGCGGCGAGCCAGGCCTCCTGCTCCGGCCCCATCAGGGTGCGCGCGGGATCCTGCCAGGGTCCGTCGCGGAAGGCGCGGAAGGCGGCGACCGGATCGGGCTGGTTGCGGATGATCTCGCGCAGATAATTGGAGCGGCTGCGCGCCGTCAGCCGTGTCTCCGGCCGGAACAGGGTCGCCAGATCGCCGATCTCATAGCTTTCCCACGTACCTTCGGAGACCGGCAGCCACTCGCGATAGGCGCGCATCGCGGCGGCCTTGCGCTCCGTCCACGGTCCCTCGCGGTCGGGCTGGTGGTTCTGCGCCCCATTCTGCCAGCTGTCGTTCGCGGTCTCGTGATCGTCCCACATCGCGATCATCGGAAAATATTGGTGCAGCCGCTGCAGGTCCGGATCGGCGCGATAGGCGGCATAGCGCAGGCGGTAGTCGGCGAGATGGATGAGTTCGGTCGACGGTTCGATGACCCGCCCGGGCAGCGCTTCGGCGTCGGTGGGATAGCGGCCGCGTGGATATTCGTAAAAATAGTCGCCGACATGGACCATCAGGTCGATGTCGCGCCGCGCCGCGGCATGACCGTAGGCGTTGAACCAGCCGAAGGGCAGGTTCGCGCAGGAAAAGAGGCCGAGCCGGAAATTCGCCACTGACCCAGCCGGCAGGGTGCGCGTCCGCCCGATCGGCGAAACCTGCCCGCGCGCGTCGCGGAAGCGGAAATAATACCAGCGGCCAGGCTGCAGCCCCTCGGCCACCGGCTTCACGCAGAAGTCGTGCTCCTCCGAAACCGTGACCGTCCCGTCGGCGACGATCCGCCCAAACTCCGGGTCCGGCGAGACCTGCCAGGAAATCCGCCCGCTCTCCCCTGCCCCCGGCAAATAGCGCGTCCAGAGCATGACCGAGCGCTGACGCGGCTCCCCGCTCGCCACATTGTGGGTGAACCCACGCGCCGCGAGGATCTGCGCGACGCCCGGAAAGGCAAGCGCGCCAAGCCCAAACGTGCCCGCCTTCAGCAGCAGGCGGCGATCGATCAGCAGAGTCATGCGCAGCTCCTCCCCGCCCCTCGTGGCGGGGATTTGTGACAATCAGAACCTGATGCTCGCCTGCACCCCGTACATCCTCGGCGCACCGCCGATGAAGGTCGGCAGGCCCGCCGCGTCGCCCGTATTGCCGGCGTCGAGAATGTACTTCTCGTTGAACAGATTGTTGCCGAAGACCTCGATCGTGAAGCGGTCGTTCCACGTGTAGCTGAGCCGCGCATTGACCAGCGCATAGCCGCTTTGGGTCTCGTCCTGGATATTGTCGGCCACCAAGGCATTGGGCGGCTGCTGCAGGGCCGGGATGTCATTATTGTCGTCGAAGAAGATGCGCGACTGATAGGTCACGCTCGGCACGAAGCTGAGCCGGCCCCGCCCGATGTCCATGCCGAATTGCGCGCCCAGCGAGAGCGTATGATCCGGCGACAGGCGGAAGCGGTTGCCGTCGCGCACGCCGAAGGTGAAGCGGCTGTGGTTCCAGGCATAGGTCGCGAAGAAGGTCGCGTTCGGGCTCGCCCGCCAGCGCATCGTGCCCTCGAAGCCATAGGACGTCGCCTCGCCCGCATTGGTCGTGATGAAGATCGTGCCGATCTGCTCCGTCGTCTGGAAGTTCTTGTATTGATAATAGAAAAAGGCGCCGTCGAGGCTGAGGGTACCGCCGGCGGTGCGGGTGCGCGCGCCCACTTCGAAACTGTCGACCGTCTCCGCATCGACGATGTTGAACCGCGCCGCCGCGAAGGGGGCCGCGGGCGGCAGCGCCGACAGCACTTCCGGCCGCCGGCCGCGGGCATAATTGGCGTAGATGGAGGTGACCGCGTTGGGCGCGTAGCGCGCAGTGAGACGCCAGGTGAAGCTGTCGTCATTGAGGTCGCGCGTTTCGACGCTGCCATTACCGTTCGTTGGCTGGAAGGTCAGGCCGAAGAGCGGGACGGGATAGCCCGGGCTTGGCGGGATGGTCGCCGCGCCGGGCGCCGCCAGCGCGGTCAGTAGCCCGGTGCGGGTCGGCTCGGTCTGCTGCAGCGCGCCGAGGAAGCCGCCCAGGATCGAGCGGCCGTTCAGCACCGCCGAGCTCAACGTCGTGGTCTTCGAGTCATGGCTGTAGCGGGCGCCCACCCCGATCTCGAACTGCGGCGAGACGTGGAAGGTGATGTCGCCGAAAATGTCGAACGAACTCGTCTCGGACGTATTGGTCGTCGTCTCGAGATGATTGGCCTTCAGATTGGCGGCGATCGCCTGGGCGAGCGGTCCGGGCAAGGCGTAGCCATAAGCCGCAGCGACGCCCTGCAGCAGCTGGCCGGTAAAGGCGGTGTTGCCGAACAGGGCGAGCGGCGCCGGATCGGTCGCCGGCCGGTTCGGGATCGCGCCGCCGCCGTTCAGCGCCCCGGTCAGGCGGGCGAGGATCACGCGTTCGTCAAACTGGGCGGGCGTGCGCTGGGCGCCGTCCTCATGGAAATAGGAGAGGCCGAGGAAGGCGGTGATCGAGCCGTGATTGTCGTAGGTGAGCCGGACCTCCTGGCTGGTCTGAGTGCCCCTTTCGTCAGCGGCGGCGGTGATCGCAGGCAGGGAGATGCCGTCGGCGTCGAGGATCTCGATGCCGTTGAATTCGCGATAGGCGCTGATCGACGTCAGCGTGAAATCGTCGCTCAGTCCGGCGCGGAGGATGCCGGTCACGCCCCAGACCTTGCGGTCGAGGCCGAGCGGGGCGCCGCCCTCGAAGCCGGCGCCCGGCGCCAGCGCCGCGCCGCTGTTCGGGCTGCGATTCCCCAGCACCGCGCCGGTCACCGGATCGGTCGGTGAGTAGCTGATCGACTTGAAGGAGGTGCCGTTGGGATGATCCTCCTGATAATTGCCGAAAATGTCGACGCTGATCCGGCTGGTCGGTGCCCAGTGGAAGGCGCCGCGGATCGCACCGGTATTGACCGAGTTGAAATCGCCGCCGCCAAGCAGATTGTCGATATAGCCATCGCGGTTGCGGTAGCGGCCGGAGACGCGGAACGCCGCTGTGTCGCCCATCGGCACGTTGAGCATGCCCTCGGCCGTGATGGCGTTGAAATTGCCGTAGCTGCCCTCAAGATAGCCGGCGACGCCCGACGGGTCGGCGCGGTTCTGGATGATGTTGACCGCGCCGATCAGCGCGCCGCGCCCATAGAGGGTCGATTGCGGCCCGCGCACGATCTCGACGCGCTGCACGTCGAACAGCTCCACGAAGGAGCCGCGCGATTTGGAGATGGAGACGCCGTCCTGGAAGACGGAGACGCGCGGCTCGACGAAGCTCTCGCCGCTGTCCGAAGTGACGCCGCGCATCACGAAGCCCGGATTGTTCGGGGACTGGTTCTGCACCTCGAAGCCCGGCACATAGCGCGAGACATCCTCGAAATCGTTCAGCCCGAGCTCGTTCAGGAACTCGCCCGAATAGGCCGTGATCGCCATCGGCACTTCGGAGATGCGCTGCTCGCGCAGCTGCGCGGTGACGACGATCTCGCTGTCGTCCTGGTCAGCGGCGGGCGTAGCGGCGGCGGGCGCCGGCTGCGCCTGGGCAAACGCGGGGCTCGCGGCGGTCACGGCAAGAAGGCTGGCGGCGGACAGCAGGATGGCGCGCGTCATGGCTATGTTCCTCCCCATGCGAGGCGTCATCTCTCATCCGGGTGACGCTCTCGTGACGGCGCCCCCCGGCGCCTTGCTGACATGGTGGACAATAGTGCGGATCGGTTTGCAAGGCCCATTTCGTATCGGCATTGGCCCACCACCAGACACATCAATCCACCGCAACGGGGCTATTGTTTTCATTGCGCAATATTCGAATTCTATTATCCTTCGAAGAATCGAAGCGGGACGGGGTTGAATGCCGACAATTACCGGTACGAACGGCGACGATGATCTCGTCGGCACCAGCGAAGACGATATTTTCTATCCATTGTACGGCAGCGACAAGGTCAACGGCCTCGGTGGTAGCGACACGTTGATCGTTGATTATTCGCATGCTCCTTATGATCCTTATGCCGGCGCGGGCCTTCCCGAGCCGCTAATCTCGACCATTTCTTCCAGCGCCGGCTCATTCAGTGGCGGCATCAACGGCGGCGGCGCGGGCCTCAGCTTCTCCAACATCGAGCATCTCCAGATCAGCCTCAATTTCTGGCAGGACCGCGTCATCGTCGACGCCGCAGCAGTGGCCCTTGGCGCCACGCTTTGGGTGGATGCCGGCAGAGGCATCGATATCCTCCAGCTCGACCTGTCGGCTTATCCCAGCGTTACCCTGCAGGCCGACGCAAGCGGCGTCACCGGCGGTTTCGGAACGTTCCTGAACTTTGAGCTCTTCGTACTGAACCTTACGGAGGGCGCCGACACGGTGACGGCTGGCGTGGGCAATGACACGCTGACCGGCAACGGCGGCAACGACGTGCTGAACGGCGGCGGCGGCGATGACAAGCTGAGCGGCGGCGCAGGGCAGAACAGCCTCAACGGGGGCGACGGTGACGACCAGCTCTTCTCCGTCGGCATCGACACCGTTGATGGTGGCGCGGGTCACGACAGCTGGAGCGGCAATTATGGCTGGCTGACGACCGATTTCAGCATGACCCGCAATCAGGCCGCGGGCACGGCGACCTTCAGCGTCGGCACGACCCTGGTCGGCGTTGAGAATATTGCGGCGCTCGTCACCGGTTCGGGCAACGATGTCTTCCTGTTCGACCAGGAGGAGTTTACGTCGATCGATGCGGGCGCCGGCCTGGACAGCCTGACGCTGACCGGAAACGGGTTCTCCGGCGAATTGAAGGCGGACGGCGTCGGCGCGTTCAAGGGCTCTGTCGGCTATTCCCGCTTCACCGGCATCGAGTTTCTGGATTTCACCTCGCAAGGCTTTGGCGACACGATCAGTGTCGATGCGGCGCCCCTGCTGTCCGGCGCGACACTCAGGCTGGACGCGGCGGGCGGCAACGACACCCTGATCCTCGATCTGACTGCTTATGGCAGCATCAACTTCGTCTTCGGGGCGGACGGAACGCTGACCACCAACGTGCCCGCGACCCTGCTCAATTTCGAGACGTTCCAGATTACGGCGAGCGGCAGCGCCGACACCCTGATCACCGGCGCCGGGCACGACATCATTCACGGCAATGGCGGCGACGACGTGATCAGCACGGGCGCCGGCAACGACCTGCTCGATGGCGGCACGGGCGCGGACTCGATGACGGGCGGTTACGGCGACGATATCTACATCGTCGACAATGCCGGTGACCGGATCGTGGAAAATTACGGCGAAGGCACGGACGAGGTTCGCACCAGCCTCGCCGCCTTCAGCATCGCGAACCTCGAAGGCATCAATGACCTGACCGGGACCAGTGACGCCGGCCAGATCCTGACCGGCAACGCGCTCGCGAACCGGATCATCGGCGGCGCCGGCAACGACACCCTGATCGGGCTCGGCGGCGAAGACCTGCTGATGGGCAATAAGGGCAACGACACCTATATCGTCTATGGCGGCCGGGCCGCGATCCTGGAAAGCGAGGGTTGGGGAACCGACATCGTCTACACCACCGCCAGTTTTGTGCTGGCGGAGGGGAGCTACGCCGAGGTCGAGACGCTTGCGGTCTATGACCCAGCGACGACCAACGCCGTCGATCTTACCGGCAACACCTATGCCCAGACGATCACCGGCAATGATGGCGCCAACGTCATCACTGGCGGCATGGGTGCCGACATCCTCGACGGCAAGGGCGGCGCCGACACCTTCCGCTATGTTCTTCAGTCGGATTCCACCGTGACTGCGCCCGACGAGATCCGCAATTTCCAGAGCGGCATCGACAAGATCGATGTGAGCGCCTTGTCGCCCACCGGAATAAGCTGGAGCCAGCAGACCGACGCCTCCGGCACCTACCAATATGTGGCGGTGGCCCCCGATATCGGCGCCAGCCTGTACATTCGCGTTTACGGCGCGGTCGCCATGTCGGACTTCATGACGATCCCCGGCCGCAACCTGGTGGGAACGGCCGATGCGGACACGCTCAGCGGCAATGATGGCAATGACATACTCGACGGCCAGGGCGGCGCGGACACGCTGATCGGCTTCAAGGGCAACGATGTCTATTATGTCGACAATGTCGGCGACGTGATCTTCGAGTCCTCCGACCAGGGAAATGATATTGTCTATGCCCGCGCCAGTTATGCGCTGGGCGCCGGCGTATCGGTCGAGTTGCTGTCGGCGGCCAGCACGGGCGCGACGTCGCTGCAGAGTCTAACCGGCAACGAGTTCGGCCAGACGATCATCGGCAATGCGGGCGGCAATATCCTCTCTGGCGCCGGTGGCGACGACCGGCTGATCGGCGGCGGCGGGAACGATCGGCTCATTGGCGGCGCCGGCACCGACAGCTTCGTGTTCGAAACGATCGGTGACAGCCGCGCTTATGCCCAGCGTTCCGACGGCTACAAGGTGATGCCGGATGTGATCGTGGATTTCACGCAGGGCACCGACAAGATCGATCTCAGCGGTATCGACGCGATCATCGTCACCGGGACGAACGACGCTTTCACCTTCATCGGCAGCGCCGCCTTCAGCCATCAGGCCGGACAAGTGCGCTTCGAAACCGCGGGCGGTCAGACCGCCATCTTCGCGGACATTGACGGCGACGGTCTGGCAGACACGCAGATCATGCTGCAGACCCCGGTCACGCTGACCGCGGCGGACTTCGTCCTCTAGCGCCCCGCCAGCAGTTTCAGCGGGTTCTCGATCAGGCCCTTCAAGTCGCGCATGAACTCGGCCGCGTCCCAGCCGTCGACGACGCGATGATCGCAGCTGAGCGACAGGTTCATCATCTTCCGGATCTCGAGCTCGCCGTCGATGACGACCGGCGTCTCGCGGACCTTGTTGACCGCGACGATGCCGACCTCCGGCCGGTTGATCACCGGGGTCGAGACGATCCCGCCCATCGGGCCGAGGCTGGAGATGGTGAAGGTCGAGCCCGACAATTCCTCGCGCGATGCCTTGCCGCTGCGCGCCGCTTCGGCAAGCCGCGAAACCTCCGTCGCGATGTTCCACAGGTCCCGGTTCTGCGCGTCGCGGATCACCGCGACCATCAGCCCGTTCGGGGTCTGCGTCGCCATCCCCATATGGACGCTGCCGTGCCGGGTGATCACCTGCGCCTCGTCGTCATAGGTGGCGTTGATCTGCGGATAGTGCGCGAACAGCCGCGAGAAAGCGGTGATCAGGAAGGGAAGCATGGTGAGCTTCGGATTGCTGCCCCGGTCCGCATTCATCATCGCGCGGGTCTGCTCCAGCGCGGTGACGTCATATTCCTCGACCAGGGTGAAATGCGGGACGCGGCGCTTCGCCTCCTGCATGTTCTCCGAGATCTTGCGACGCAGGCCGACGACCTTGATCGTCTCGTCCTGCCGCCGGGTGCCGGCACCGTGCGACACCCCGCCGCCATTGTAGAGCAGGTAAGCGTCGAGATCGGCATGGCGAACGCGGTCGCCCGCATATTTGACCTGGGAAAGATCGATGCCGAGATCGCGCGCGCGCTGGCGCACGGCCGGCGAAGCCTGGACCGAAGCCCTGGCTGCGGCAGGCGCCGACGCAGGCGCCTCTTCGCGCGGCGGCGGCGTCGCGCGCCAGTCACCCTGCCGCCGGTCGGGCACGCCCCGGTCGTCGGCGCGGCGATCCTCGCCGGAGCGGCGTTCGCCGGCCTCGCGGCGATCCTCGGCGCTGACATCCTCGTGCGGGACGACCGGGTCCAGCGCCTCGGGAATCTCGGTCATCCCGTCCGCCAGCGGCGCCTCGGACGCCGCGGCCGGGGCCGCGGCAGCCGCCTCCGCTGCCGTCTCGATCACCACCAGCACCGAACCGATCGGGATCATGTCGCCGACCTCGCCCGCGACTTCGAGCACCTTGCCCGCGACCGGCGATTCCATCTCCACCGTCGCCTTGTCGGTCATCATGTCGGCGAGCTGCTGGTCCTCGGACACATTGTCGCCCGGCTTCACGTGCCAGGCGACGATCTCCGCCTCAGCAATGCCTTCGCCGATATCGGGCAGTTTGAATTCGTAGCGGGCCATCCGGTCAGTCCTTCAGAGCAGCTTTGAGCGCCGGGCCGAGCCGCGCCGGCCCCGGGAAATAGGTCCATTCCATCGAATGGGGATAAGGCGTGTCATAGCCGGTGACGCGGATCACCGGCGCCTCGAGATGATAGAAGCAGCGCTCCTGTACCAGCGCGGCCAGTTCGGCGCCGAAGCCGGACGTGCGGGTCGCCTCGTGCAGCACGACGCAGCGGCCCGTCTTCTTCACCGATTCCTCGATCGTCTCGATATCGACGGGAACGATGGTCCTCAGGTCGATCACCTCGGCGTCGATCCCTTCCGCTTCTGCCGTCGCCAGCGCGACGTGGACCATCGTGCCGTAGGCAAGCACCGTCACCGCCTCGCCGGCGCGCGCGATCGCCGCCTTGCCCAGCGGCACCGTATAATAATCCTCCGGCACTTCGGCCGCCGGATGCTTCGCCCAGGGCGTCACCGGCCGCTCGTAAAAGCCGTCGAACGGGCCGTTATAGATGCGCTTCGGCTCGAAGAAGAGGACCGGGTCCGGATCCTCGATCGCCGCGATCAAGAGGCCCTTGGCGTCATAGGGATTGGACGGGATCACCGTCTTGATCCCCGGCATGTGCGCGAAGAAGGCCTCGGGCGACTGGCTGTGGGTCTGCCCGCCGAAGATGCCGCCGCCATAGGGGCTGCGGATCACCATCGGCACCGACCATTCGCCGGCGGTGCGGTAGCGGATACGCCCGGCCTCGGAGAAAATCTGGTCGAAGCCCGGGAAGATGTAATCGGCGAACTGGATCTCGCAGACCGGCTTCAGCCCGTAGAGGCCCATGCCGATCGCGGCCGCGACGATGCCGCACTCGGCGATCGGCGCATCGAACACGCGGCTCGTGCCGAATTCCTTCTGCAGCCCGGCGGTGACGCGGAAGACACCGCCGAAATAGCCGATATCCTCGCCGAACACGACGATGTCGGGGTCGCGCGCCATCATCACCTTGTGGGCACTGTTCAGCGCCTCGATCATGTTCATGACGCTCATTTGCCGCGCCTCACTTCGGCCCTGGCGGCGGCCTGCTGCTCACGGAGATGCCAGGGGAGATCGGCGAAGACGTCCTCGAACATCGAGTCCACATTCTCATAATGGCCATTGCCGAGCGTGCCCTGGGTCTCGGCCTCCTTCTGAGTGGTTCGGACCAGGGTGCCGAGCTCCTCCTCCAGCTTTGTGTGCCGATCCTCGTCCCATTCGCTGAGCCCGATCAGGTGCTGCTTCAGCCGCGCGATCGGATCGCCGAGCGGCCAGGCGGCGCCGGCATCCTTGGGACGATAGGCGGTGGGGTCGTCCGAGGTGCTGTGGCCCTCGGTGCGATAGGTGAACATTTCGATCAGGGTCGGGCCGAGGTTCGAGCGCGCGCGGTCCGCCGCCCAGCGGGTCGCCGCATAGACGGCCAAAGCGTCATTGCCGTCGACCCTCAGGCCGGCAATGCCATAGCCGATCGCGCGCGCCGCGAAGGTGGTAAGGTCGCCGCCGGCAATGCCGGAGAAGCTCGAGATCGCCCACTGGTTGTTGACGACGTTGAGGATCACCGGCGCGCGATAGACGCCGGCGAAGGTGACCGCATTGTGGAAGTCGCCCTCCGCGGTGGCGCCGTCGCCGATCCAGCCCGCCGCGATCCGGCTGTCGCCCTTGATCGCCGAGGCCATCGCCCAGCCCACCGCCTGTGGATATTGCGTCGCGAGGTTGCCGGAGATGGAGAAGAAGCCCTTCTCCTTGTCCGAATACATGATCGGCAGCTGGCGGCCCTTCAGCTTGTCGCCCTGGTTCGAGTAGATCTGGCACATCATCTCGACGAGCGGATAGTCGCGCGCGATCAGCAGGCCCTGCTGGCGGTAGGTCGGGAAACACATATCCTCGGGGTCGAGCGCATGCGCGCCGGCGACCGCGATCGCCTCCTCGCCGAGCGCCTTCATGTAGAAGCTGGTCTTGCCCTGGCGCTGGGCGCGGAACATGCGCTCGTCGAAGACGCGGACCAGCACCATGTCACGCAGCATCCGGCGGAGCTTGTCGGCGTCGAGCCTGGGATCCCAGGGGCCCACCGCCTTGCCGTCATCGTCGAGCACGCGGATCAGCGTGTAGCAAAGGTCATGCGTCTCGGCCGCGGCGACAGCGACGTCCGGCCGCGCGACGCTGCCCGCCGCCGGAATGGCGACGCCGCTGAAATCGGGCTGCTCGCCGGGCCGCGCATTCGGCTCCGGAACGTGAAGGGAGAGCGCCGGCCGGTTGCCGCGGCGCTCCTTGCTTTTCGTCATCCTCTCCGTCGTCCTCTTTCGAGCGCCTGTTTCATAGGGCAGCCGCGTCTCGCGGTCCCTTGGATGCAACGTCGCAACGAGTCAATTTCTCCCCATTGTGCAGGGCCGCAAACAGGGCTTGCCCCTGCCCCGTCCTGCCGTCAGAAAACGCGAATGCGCACCCTGATCGCCCTCCTCCTCGCCATGCTCCCGGCCGCCACTTTCGCGCAGCCATCGACCCATCCCGTCTATGTGATGCGGCACCTCAACACGCCGGCGGGCGAGCCCGATCCCGACCTGCTGCCCGAAGGCCGCGCCGCCGCCATCGCCCTCGCGGACCTGATGGAGACCGACCAGTTCCAGGGCGCCCGCCGCCCCGTCGCCATCTATGTCAGCGACTATAAACGCACCCGCCAGACCGCCGCGCCGCTCGCTGCCCGCCTCGCGCTCAACGTCACCGTCTACGATCCGCGCGACACCGCCGGCCTTCTCGCCCGCGTCCGCGCCGAGGCCGGCCCGGTGCTCATTGTTGGCCATTCGAACACGGTGCCCGACATTGTCGCCGCGCTCGGCGGCACGCGGCCCGCGCCTCTGGTACACGAGGATTTCGGCGATCTCTGGGTCGTGGAGCCCGGCGGCGCGACGACGAAGCTGCGGCTGGTCCACTGATCCGCACCGAACGCCTGCTCCTCCGCCGCGCCCGGCTGGATGACGTGGAGGCCTTCCACGCCATCATGCGCGACCCGCGCGCCATGCGTTACTGGTCCACGCCGCCGCATGCGACGCTGGATCAGACGCGCGCCTGGGTGGCCAGCATGGCTGAGGATGATCCCGCGGCACGCGAGGATTTCGTGATCGAGCTGGATGGGCGGGCGATCGGCAAGGCCGGGTGCTGGCGGCTGCCGGAGATCGGCTACATCCTGCATCCGGACCATTGGGGAAAGGGCTATGCCCGCGAGGCGATGACGGCGGTGATCGCCCATATTTTCGCGACCCGGGACGTGGAGAAGATCACCGCCGACGTCGACCCGCGCAACACTGCCTCGATCGGCCTGCTGCTTCGGCTGGGCTTCGCCGAGACCCACCGCGCCAAGGGCACCTGGCAGGTCGGTGACGAGCTGTGCGACAGCGTCTATTTCGCGCTGGAGAGACCCGGGGCGGGATAAAGGCGCCCGGCGTTACGCAACAAGCCGGGCGCCTGATCCTCCCCGCTCGGGGAAAGCCTTATAAATCCACCACCGCGGCGATGGCTTCGAGCTTGCGGACCCGCTCCTTGAGGTCCGCCACCTCGATCATCTCGCCCGCCGGGCTGCGCGGTTCGCCGCGCTTGCCGCCGGCAAGCTCGAGCCGCCGCACGTCCAGCCAGCCCTGCCAGCCGCGCAGGGCCGCGAAGGTGGCGATGCCGAGGCCGGCCAGAGCCGCGCCGGCGACGGTGAGTGTGGTCATCGGATCGTTCATCTCATTTCCTCCCGCCGATGCAGTGAGTGTCAGTCCTGGCGAAGCGATTCGATCTCGCGGGCGAGGCGGCTGTCGGAGCCGGCCACGAACGTGTCGATCTCGCGCATCCGGCGGCGGTGCGCCTGCAGCCGCTCATCGAGCGCCTCCTCGTCACGGCGCCGCGTCGCCACACGGGCCGGCGTCCGGCCCCGGCGCGGCTCGCCGATCATGGCGAGGACGCCATAAGCGATGATCATCGGGAAAAAGGCATGACCAACCAGCGCGGCCAGCACAAAGCCGATCCGGACCACGTTGGGGTCCACGCCCAGCGTCTCGCCAAGCCCGGCGCACACGCCGGCGATCTTGCCGTTCGCCTTGTCGGTCTGGAACCGCCTGCCACGAATGTTCATTCCTTCCTCCCTGCGCCACGGCCCTCGGCCGCATCCTGATCTTTGCCTTTGCTCCGCCGGCCCTTGCCGAGCGCGCCGAGCGCCCGTTCGACCATGGCGAGCTTCTCATCCATCGCGGCGCCGCTGCGCCAAAGCCGTTCGGCCTCGTTCCAGTCGGTGCTGATCATGCCGCGAACCTCCGCGCCTTCATTGCTTCCAGCTCGACCTCGACCCGGTCGGAGACGCGGAGCTCGGCAATCTCTTCCTCGAGCGTGCGCTGCGGGGCGGCGAGCAAGAGCGCATCGGCCTGGCCTTCCGCATAATCCGCCTCGCGCTCCAGCGCCTCGAAGCTCTCGAAAGCGGCCTCCGTGCGCTGGCCGGCATAGGCCTCGCGCAGCCGCACCCGGTTCTCGGCGCTCTCCAGTCGCGTGGCCACCGCGTTCTGACGCACGCGTGCTTCCCGCAACTTCGCCTGCAGCTTGGCGATGTCCGCCTCGAAGCTGCGCAAAGCCTGCTCGATCGAGCCGATCTCCTCGTTAAGCTCCCGGGTCAGGCCGGAAAGCTTTTCCTTCTCGACCAGAGCGAGCCGGGCGAGATCCTCGCGGCCCTTGGAGAGCGCCAGCTCCGCGCGCTCGGTCCAGCTCTCGGTGAGGCTGGCGAGGCGAGCGATCTGCTGGCGCTTCTCCTTTTGGTCGGCGATCAGCCGGGCGGCGGATGCGCGCACCTCGACGAGCGTCTCCTCCATCTCGAGGATGATCACGCGGATCATCTTCGCCGGATCGTCCGACCGTTCGATCAGGTCGATCACGTTGGCGGCGATGATGTCGCGAGTGCGGGAGAAAATGCTCATCTGGGTGCTGCGTCCTGCGGCTGAGTTGGGGTGGGTTAAGGCGGCGGCCGGTGAGCGGAGGAAGGGGGAGACCTCGCTCAGCCGGCCGCGCGCCGGGGTTCAGGCCTGGGCCTGGGTGCTGGCGGTCGGCGCGGCGGCGGCCGGATTGACCGGGCCGACGGCGGCGACGACGAACATGGTGGAGACCAGGGCGGCGGCGAAGCCGGCGGTGATCCTGCTGCGGATGCTCTGCGAAAACTTGGTCATTTGACTACTCCTTGAAACCTTGGGGCGTTGTTGAATTCGATGCCCACAAGGTTAGCAGGAGCCGTGCCAAGTGCGTTTTTTGGCGGAAATCCGCCGTTTTCTATATTTGAGCTGAAATGCCGCCGCCTTGGCGCCCGCCGCTAGTTGGTGTTTTCCACCAAAGGTTGGCGAGGGCCGATAAAGTCCGACCGCCGCCGCCGCTGCTTGTTGTCCTTGCGGGTGAATTCCAGCAGGCGCGCGCCCGCCATGAACACCGCGCAGGTGCAGGCCGCCATGAACAGCCAGCCCGGGAAGCCCGGGTAGATATCCATATAATGGAGCCCGCGCTCGACCGCGCCGAGGCCGAGCGCATAGATCACCGCGCACGCCTCGAACCGGTTCTTGATGATGAATAGACGGCCGAATTTGCGCAGCTTGCTCATGCGCGGACATGAGCAAGAGCCGGGCCAATCGCAGTTTTCCGTGGGTTCCGACGGTTAACGCATAAGGATTTGTAAACCATCCCGACAGGGACCTTTGGCTCCTCCCCGGAACGGGGAGGGGGACCGCGACGCGAAGCGGCGTGGTGGAGGGGGCCCGGAGCGCGGCACTGGGCCCCCTCCGTCAGCGCTCCGCGCTGCCACCTCCCCGTTCCGGGGAGGAGTTAGTAGCCCACGTCCATCTCGAAGCCGCCGCCCCGAGTCAGCACCACGGTGCAGGTCTTCCAGATCTTGCCATCTTCCTGGCCCTGGACGTGGCGGACCTCGGTGAGCACGCCGCGCAGTTCATGCCGGTCGTCCTCGCTGAGCTCGGGCTCCCACTCCTCGCCATCGTCGAGCGAGTAGGTGAGCTTCACGTCCCCACCATCCTTCTCCATGTCGGCGAGCAAGGCTGCCTGGTGGAAGCCGGGCTTGCATTTCGTGGCCATGGCGCGGCCCAGCTTCAGGTAGAGATCGTTCATTCGTCGCTCCAAGCATCTAGCGCCAGCATGGCGAAGGTCGCCAGCCAATGCTCGCCCATATAGTCGCCGGCCACGTGCGGCAGGCTGGCCTCCAGATGGAGGTCCGCCGTCTCCCGCGCAAGGGCGGCGAGCTCCGGGTCGAGCGCGTCGGCGAGCGAGCGCCAGCACCAGGCGCGCGACAGATTCACCCCGTCCAGATGCGCGATCTTGCCGTCGCTGCGATCGGAGACGAAGGCCGGCGTGAACAGGCTCTTCGGTTCTCTGGCCGCGAGGCTGGGGAGGAAGCCATTGAACCAGCTCTGGAATTCCCCGCGCGGGAGCACCCGCTTCAGCAGCAGCGCCTCGGTCAGCGTGCCGGAGAGGAAGTCGTCGCCGCCGGGTTCCCAGGCCGGACAGTTGCGGTCCTCCGCATAATAAGCCCGCGCCCGTTCGCTGATCAGAGCGGCCAAGGCTGGACCGTTCACCGCGGCCCATTCGCCCGCGAGGATCAAAGCGAAGGCCGTGTTGAAATGGGTGCCGGTGCGGATTGGATAAGTGAGCTTGGGCAGGAAGGCCTTGAACCGGTCGGCAAAGGCCTCAGCCAGAGGTGCGAGATCGCGAGCCCAATCCGCCTCATGCCTTTGCGCCTCCGCATGGAGCATGAGCAGCCAGGCCCAGCCATATGGCCGCTCGAACCCGCCCGTATAGGCGCGGTCCAGATAAGCCAGTTCCCCCGCCACCTTGTCCGGTGAAAGCATCTGGTCGGCCAATGTCCGGATCCGGACAGAAACGGGCATGTCCGGATGCAGCCGCAACGTCCTGAGCAGCAGCCAGTAGCCGTGCACGCAGCTGTGCCAGTCGAAACTGCCGAAGAAGATCGGATGCAGCGCCCGGGGCGAGAGCAGATCCTCCGGCCCCTCCAGCACCTGATCCAGCTTGTGCGGATATTCGCGGGTGACGTGGCCGAGCGCGATCTCGGCGAAATGCGCGGCGGTTTCGGGAGTGAGTGTGCGGGTCATGCGCGGAAGGCCAGGAAATAGATCAGGGCGACATTGATCACGAAGAGCGGCAGCGCCGTCGGGGCTTGCGCCTTCACCACCGCATTGGGGTCTCGAAGCTCGAGCAGGCGCACCGGCACGATGTTGAAGTTCGCCGCCAGCGGGGTCAGCAGGGTGCCGCAGAAGCCCGCCAGCATCCCGATCGCCCCGATCGCGGCCGGATTGCCGTGATAGGTGTCAATCAGCAACGGCACGGCGATCGCCGAGGCCATGACCGGGAAGGCGGCGAAGGCGTTGCCGGTGATGATCGTGAACATCGCCATGCCCAGCGCGAAGACCAGCACCGCGAGGAAAAGGTTGCCCGGCGGCAGGATTGCCAACGTGCCTTCGCGGATCAGGCCGGAGACGCCGGCCTTGTCGAACACCACGCCCATGGCGACCAGCAATTGCGGCAGCACCGCCGCCCAGCCGATCGCGTCGATCAGCCGGCGCCCCTCCTGCAGCGGCGCGGTCACCGGCGGCTTCAGCCAGAATTGCGCGACGAGCAAGGCGACCAGCACGCCGGCGAGCAGAAAGAAATAGGTCTCCCGCCGCGGCGCGAAGAGATTCTGCTGCCCGAAGGCGGTGAAGTGGAAGGCGAAGGTGCCGATCAGGACGACGAGCGGGATCAGCAAGGCCGGCATGAACAGCCAGTTGCCGCGCCGGTCCGCAAAGGCTTTGCGCTCCGCCTGGCTGGTTGTCTTCGGATGGGAGCGGCCGGTGAAGCCAAGACCGGCGAGGCCCACCAGCCCGAGGACGATCAGGCCATTGGCGAAATCGCCGAAATAGGAGCCGCCGATCAGGCTGGCCGCCATCAGCCCCCAGAAGGCGGCATTGCCGAGCGCCTTCTTGCTCGTCCGGTCGAACAGGCTGAGCAAGGCGAAGGCGGCGAACATCGCGCCGACCACCCAGTAGAGATGCTCCAGCGTGAAGAGTGCGGGCGGAGGGGTCGGCGTCATTTCGCGGCCCTCCCCAGGCTCCGGTTGAACAGGATCAGCCGCGTCGAGTGGATGATGAAGGCGGCGACCGCGGTAGGGATCGCCCACAGTGACAATTCGACCGGCGACAATTCGATATGCCGCGCGGCCAGCGCCTGCTGGATCACCACGATCGAGCCGATCGCGAAGAAGATGTCCTCGCCGAAGAACAGGCCGACATTGTCGGTCGCCGCGGTCATCGCCTTCACCCGCTGGACCGTGTGGTCGTCCAGCGCGCCATGCTTCTTCTCGGCGGCGACCAAAGCCATGGGCGCGACGATCGGATTCACCGTCTGGGCATGGCCGGCGGTGTTGTGCAGGCCGATCGCGGCGGTGAGTTGGCGGTAGAGCAGATAGAGGATCAGCAATTTGCTGACCGTCGCATTCCTGAAACCGGCGATCAGATCGCGCGCCCGCGCCTGCAGGCCGTAGCGCTCCAGCAGCCCGATCACCGGCAGGATGATCCAGACGATCGCGATGATCCTATTGTCGTTGAACGCCTTGCCATATTCGGCGATCACCTGCTGCAGCGGCATCCCGCCGAGCAGGCCGCTCGCCAGCACCGCCGCAGTCGCGACCAGCATCGGATTGAGCCGGAGCGCGAAGCCCAGGATCAGGATGAGGACGCCGATCAGGGGAAGATAATGGCTCATGATCCGTAACCCCCTCCCCCCGGCGTTTCGATCTCGAAGGCGTCGCCGGCCTGCATCTGCGCCGAGGCGGTGGCGCTGAGCAATTCCTCGCTGCCGTCCGCGCGGATCACGCGATTGATTCCCGGCGCCGCGTCGTCGCCGCCAGCTAGGCCCTTGGGCGCGACGCGGCGGCGGTTGGAGAGAATGCTCGCCTCCATGGGCTCCAGGAAGCGCACCCGCCGGATTGCGCCGTCGCCGCCGCGGTGCGCGCCCGCGCCGCCCGACCCGCGCCGCACCGCGAACCGCTCGAGGATCACCGGGAAGCGCGTCTCCAGCACCTCCGGATCGGTCAGCCGCGAATTGGTCATATGGGTCTGCACCGCGCTCGCCCCGTCGAAATCCGGGCCAGCCCCGGCGCCGCCCGCAATCGTTTCATAATATTGATAGCGCGCATTGCCGAAGGTGAAATTGTTCATCGTCCCCTGGCTCGGCGCCAGCGCCCCGGTCGCGGCGAACAGGCAGTCGGTGACGACCTGGCTGGTCTCCACATTGCCCGCCACCACCGCGGCCGGATAATGGGGATTGAGCATCGAGCCTTCGGGAACCTTCAAGGTAATCGGCCGCATGCAGCCGTCGTTGAGCGGGATCGGGTCCTCCACCAGCGTGCGGAACACATAGAGCGTCGCCGCCCGGCAGATCGAATAAGGCGCGTTGAAATTGTCCGGCAGCTGCGCGCTGGTTCCGGCGAAATCCACAGTCGCGGACCGGGCCGCCTTGTCGACCGTGATCGCGACCGAGACCGTGGCGCCATTGTCCATTTCGTAGCTGAAGCTGCCGTCCGACAGCCGCCCGATCAGCCGCCGCACCGCCTCCTCGGCATAGGCCATGACATGCGCCATGTACGCATCGATCGCCGCGCGGCCATATTCCCCGGCCACGCGCCGCAGCTCGTTCGCCCCGCGCTGGCATGCCGCGATCTGCGCCTTGAGGTCGGCAATGTTGCGGTCCGGATTGCGCGCCGGCCAGTCGCCCGACGCCAGCAGCGCCCGCATCTCGCTTTCCAGGAAACGCCCCGCATCGACGAGCAGCACATTGTCGATCAGCACGCCCTCGTCATGCACCGTACGGCTGTCCGGCGGCATCGAGCCCGGCGCGATCCCGCCGATATCGGCATGATGCCCCCGCGCCGCCACGAACCAGGCCGGCGCCGCGTCACCGTCGTCCGCGAAGACCGGCATGATCACTGTGATGTCGGGCAGATGGGTGCCGCCGCGATAGGGCGCGTTCAGCACATAGACGTCGCCCGGCTTCATCCCCCGCCCGTCACGGCCTTCCCCGCGCGCGGCGATGATCGTCTTGATGCTGTCGCCCATCGAGCCAAGGTGGACCGGGATATGCGGCGCATTGGCGATCAGGTCGCCCTCCCGGTCGAACAGGGCGCAGGAGAAATCCAGCCTTTCCTTGACGTTCACCGACGAGGCCGTGTTCTGCAGCGCCACGCCCATCTCCTCGGCGATCGCCATGAACAGATTGGCCATGACCTCGAGCATCACCGGGTCGGCCTCGGCGGAGGCGGAGGCGGCGGCGCGGGGGGTGGTGCGGGTGAGGATGAGATTATCGTGCGCATCCACCTCAGCCCGCCAGCCGGGCTCGACCACGGTGGTCTGCGAGGGGTCGATGATCAGAGCGGGGCCGGTGACAATGTCGCCGGGGCGGAGAGAGGCGCGGTCATAAAGCTCCTCCCCGGGACGGGGAGGGGGACCATCCGAAGGATGGTGGAGGGGGCCAGGCGAATGGAACCCCTCCACCGGCTTCGCCGGCCCCCCTCCCCGTTCCGGGGAGGAGCTACGCGCCTCCACGATCGCTGTCTCGACCACCACCGCAGTCTCACGCGCGACAAACCCGAACCTCTGCTTATGCGCCGCCTCGAAATCCGCCCGCATATCCCCGGACACCACCACTTCCAGCGCCGTATCGCTCCCCTCGTAACGCAAGGCCGCGCGCCGCAGCACGACCGGCGTCTCCACACCCTGCGCCGCCAGCGCCGCAACCGCCTCGGCCTCCAGCTCCGCCAGCACCGCATCCAGGTCGCTCCCGCCCAGCGATCGCTGCCGCAGCTCCACCAGGTCCGCCAGCCCGATTCCGTAGGCGCTCAAGACGCCGGCCAACGGATGGATCATCACCGTCCCGATCCCGAGTGCGTCCGCCACCAGGCAGGCATGCTGGCCGCCCGCTCCACCGAAACATTGCAGCACATAGCGGGTCACGTCGTGGCCGCGCGCGATCGAGATCTGCTTGATCGCATTGGCCATGTTGTCGACGGCGATGCGGACGAAGCCCTCGGCAACCTCGCGCGGCGCCTTCCCCACCAGAGCCGCGATCTCAGCGCACCGCGCCAGTGAGGCTTCCGCGTCGATCGGCTGATTCCCGTCCGGCCCGAACACCGCAGGAAAATGCTCCCCCCTGATCTTGCCAAGCACGACATTGCAGTCGGTGACCGTCAGCGGCCCGCCGCGCCGGTAGCAGGCCGGCCCCGGCACCGCGCCCGCACTCTCCGGCCCGACCCGGAAACGCTGTCCGTCATAGACACAGACGGAGCCACCCCCCGCCGCGACCGTATGGATCTCCAGCATCGGCGCCCGCACCCGCACCCCAGCCACCGCCCGCTCGCTGGTCCGCTCATAGGCGCCGGCATAATGGGAGACGTCGGTCGAGGTGCCGCCCATGTCGAACCCGATGACATGATCGAACCCGGCCTCCTTTGCAGTCTTTGCCATGCCGACGATCCCGCCGGCCGGGCCGGACAGGATCGCATCCTTGCCCCGGAACCGCCCGGCGTCGGTCAGGCCGCCATTGGACTGCATGAATAAGAGGCGGCCGGCACCGGACAGCCCTGCCACCACCTTGTCGACATAGCGCCGCAGCACCGGTGACAAATAGGCGTCGACCACCGCCGTATCGCCACGCCCGATCAACTTGATCAGCGGCTCCACCTCATGGCTCGCCGAGACCTGGGTGAAGCCGATCTCGCGCGCCATCGCCGCCAGTGCCGCCTCGTGCGCGGTCCAGCGCCAGCCATGCATCAGCACGATCGCCAGCGCCCGATAGCCCTCGTCAAAGGCCGCCTGCAGTCCCGCCCGCGCCGCCGCCTCGTCCAGCGGCACCAGCACCTCGCCCGCCGCAGTCACCCGCTCCGCGACCTCGATCACCGCCCCGTAGAGTGGCTTCGGCAGTCTGATCTCCCGCGCGAAGATATCGGGCCGCGCCTGGTAACCGATCCTCAGCGCATCCCCGAGCCCGGCGGTGATCGCCAGCGCCACCGCCTCCCCCTTGCGCTCGAGCAGGGCGTTGGTCGCGACCGTCGTTCCCATTCGCACCGCGCCGACCGGCCCGCCGCCGGACATCTCCCTGATCCCGTGCACCGCCGCGTCGGCATAACGCTCCGGATTGTCGGACAGATACTTGCGCACGATCCGCTGCCCGTCCGGCGCGAAGGCGACGATGTCGGTGAAAGTGCCGCCGCGGTCGATCGAGAAGGTCCAGACGCCACCTGTCATGGCCCGGGCCTAGCAAAGGCGGCTTGACCCGGCCAGCCGCTTGGGACAGCCCCTCATGCCATGGCCAAGAAACCCGAATCCGCAAAGAAAGCCCCGATCCCGAAAAAGGCCGCCGCCGAAAAGCCGCAGCCGGATCTGCCGCTGGAGCCGCAGGCCGAGCCTGCGCCGGAGAAGGTGCCCGATCCGGACTGGTATATCGGCGAGGACGAGCCGGCCCCGGTCGACGACCGCCCGCTCACCACCAGCGATTTCCACGGCATCGCGCAGAAGCAGATCCTGAACGCCGTCTTCGCGGTGCTGTCCGATGCGAAGATGGGCTGGGAGACGGTCGAGCCGTTCCTCGCCGCGGCCCGCGACGTCGTGCTGGGCGATATCGAGGAAACGGCGCAGGTGCGCCTGCACACCGTCCAGCAGGACGAGCAGGGCGGCTGGGTCGAGGCGGAGGAGGCCTATCTCGGCATTTCAGTGAGCGACCGCGACACGGGCGAGGAATGGCTGTCCGACACCTGGTGGCTCTCCGAACTGGCCATAGCCGAGGACGATCCCGAGCAGGTGCGCGCGATCATTCGCGCGCTCGAGCGGACGAGCGCTAAGCTCAACAAGTGGCTGGCCGACAAGGGCGCCCTGCCGGTCACGCCTGCCGCCTGAAGATCGAGTGGCGGGCCGGCGGGCTGGTCAGAAGGAGCCGTCGATCCGCCGCACATAGCCGCCTGCGCCCGGCGCGAAGCCGGCGGCCGTGAGGCGCTGGATGGTGGCGGGATCGGTCGGCCGCAGCACTACGTCCGCGCGCCAATGGCCATTGCCCTCCACCGAGAAATTGACCTGCTCCGCGCCCGATTGGCCGGTCAGCGACAGCGCCGCTGCGCCATTTTGGCAGCGCACCGCGCCGCTGAGGCTGGTCGGCAGGCCGAGACCGGCGACCTCGCCGGACAGCGTCGCGCGGATCTGGCCCTCGGCGCTCTCGCAACGGCCATCTTCGAAGTTCACGCTGACCTCCGAGAGATCGAGCATCGTGATTGGCAGCGGGCCGAACAGGGCACCGGTCCTGAATTGCCCGGTCATGTCCTCGATGCCGAAACGGTGACGCGTGACCAGCAAGGCGCCGTCCAATGCCCCGCCCGCCGCCTCGTCGCGGTGCAGCGACAGCCGCGCCCGGCCGAGAAGGAGAGGCAGCACATTCAGCCGCGCATCGACGTCGCCGAGCTGGACCGGCCCGAACTGCGCCTCGCGCAAATGCCCCATCCAGAGGCTTCCCTCCACCGCGCGCGCGGCGAGGCCCTTGCCGCCCATGTCGAACCAGCCGGCGGCGACGCGCAGCGGCAGCAGCACGATCAGCGCCACGGCGAGGGTGGCGACGAAGAAGACGGTGCGCCTGAGCGGGAGTCGGAAGCGCATCAGCCGCCCCGCTTCCGCAGGGTCAGCTCCGCGGCCACCGTCCGGTCGCCATTGAGCCGGGTCGCCAGCCGCTCGACCACCAGCCCGCTTTGCTCCAGCCGCGCCACCCAGCCGAACAAAACCTGCGGTCGCGCCGCGTCCACGGCGACGCTCGCCCGCTCCGCCCCCTGGCTGGTCAGCCGCGCATTGGTAAAACCGGCCTCATTGGCGGTGCGGGCGACCAGCGCATCGACAGGCCCCGCCGCGGGCGCGCCGGGTGAGGCGCCGGGCGTCGCGCGGGCGCGCGCTTCACCAAGCGCGACCACCGCCGCGTCATGTCGCGCCTTCGCTGCGGCCAGGGAGTCGCTCAGCGGCCGCACGACCAGCAGCCAGCCGAGCACGATCACGGCGAGCATCAGCATCACCTGGATCAGCCTTTGCTCGCGCAGGCTCCGCTCATTCCACCAGCTCATGACGGTCTCAGCAGCAATTCGGCGGCGGGGCGGGCGGCGGGCGGCTGGGGTGCGCCTTCCTGCACCTGCAGGCCGAAGGTCTCGATCTGCCGGCGCAGCGCCTGCAGGGTCGCGGGCGAATCTCCGGAGACGGTCGCGGCGAGCGTGCCATCGGGCCGGTAGTCGAGCCGTGACAATTCCACATTGGGCACCGCCTGGACGGCCGCGAAAAGGCCGGCGGCCAGCGGGGTGAAGCGCGGCCCGCCATTTGCGGCGGGGTTGCGCGTGTTGAGTGCCGCCGCCTCGTCCTCGAGCCGGCTCGCCGCGGAAGAATAGCGCATGATCTGGGCGAGCAGCACGACGAGGCTCAGCACCGCGAGCGCCAGTACCAGCCAGCCGACCCGGCGCACGGTGGAGCCGTCTACCTTCCACTGCCGCCGCCGCGCCCAGGCACCCTGCCGGAGATTGAGCAACGGCGGTGACAACGCCGTCACCAGCCCGGCCTCATAGTCCGCCTCGTCCAGCGCACGCACCGGCGTCTCGCCGATCAGCAGGCCGGCAATGTCGGGCTCGACGCTGAACGCGGCCGCAGCGCCGCGATAATCCGGTACCGCCCCGGCGTCGCGGCGGACCAGCCCGTCCTCCGGCGGCAACAACAGCAAAGGCGACGGCACGATCACGTCCGGATCGCCCGCCACCCATGCGGCCATGCTGGCATTGGGCGCCAGCGCCACCGGCGTCATTCCCCGTTCGGGCGTACCCACCGCGACATGCATGTCGGCAAGCCCCTCAGCGCTCGCATCGGCGAGCATCAGCCGCGCCGCGGCGGCGGCCTGCGCCAAAGTCAGCCCTTCGGCCAGTTCCAGCCAGTGGACCGTCACCTCGGCGCCCGGCACCGCCAGCGCGGTCTGTGTCCCTGCCGGAACCTCCACCAGATCGTCAGGCCCGCCACGCGCGGCGACACCGCCGCTTTCCAGCAGCAGCCAGCCGTCCCCCGCAAGGCTGAGCAGGGTGGCGGAATCAGTTGCTGGTGATGTCGCCATCTTTTCCGCTGCCGCCGGCCCGGCCGTCCGCGCCAAGGCTGGTGATCGAATAAGGCCGGCCGTCGCTGCCCGGCGCGGCATAGACATAGGGCCGGTTCCACGGGTCCTGGGAGATGCGCCTCAGATAGGGCTGGAGCGCGTTCAGCCCCTCCGCCGTCGTCGGATAGCGGCGATTGTCCAGATAGTAACGCTGCACCGCCTGGTCGATCATCTCGATGTCCGCTTTGGCGCGCGTCTCAGACGCCTTGTCCACCGCCGGCACGACGTTGATGATGACGATCGTCGCGAGCAGTCCGAGGATCACCAGCACGACCATCAGTTCGACGAGCGTGAAGCCGTCCTCTCCGCGTCTCCTCTTTCGAACGAAAAACATCACAAGCCTCCGGCGAGCGTATCGAGTTGCAGGATCGGGAGCAGGATCGACAGCACGATCAGGGCAACCACGGCGCCCATGATGATGATGATCGCCGGCTCCAGCAGGGACAAGGCGGTCGTGGTGAAGGCGTCGAACTCGCGATCGAGATAATCCGCCGCGCGCTCCAGCATCACGTCCAGCTTGCCGGAAGCCTCGCCCGAGGCGGCGAGATAGACGAGCAAGGGCGGGAAGATGCCGGCCTTGCGCAGCGCACCGGACAGGCTGCCGCCGGTCCGCACCGTCTCGGCAATGTCCGCCGAGGCGGCGCGCAGCACGCGATTGTGGACAGTGGAGGTCGTGAGCTTCAGCCCCTCCAGCAGCGGGAGCCGGCTCGCCACCATGGTCGAGAGGGTACGCGCCATGCGCGCCGCGTGCAGATCGCGGATCAGCCTGCCGATGAGCGGCAGGCGCAGCACGAAGCGGTCGACCTTCATCCTGAAGCCCTCGTCCTTCAGCGCCTGCACCCAGAGGGCAACGCCCACCGCCAGCCCGAGCAAGATCGCCCACCACCAGGCGGCAAGGAAATGGGAGACGCCGATCACCATCCGCGTGAGCAAGGGCAATTGCTGGCCGATATCCTGGAACTGCTCGACCACCTTCGGCACCACGAAGATCATCAAGGCGAACACCACGAAGGTCGCGACGATGGCGAGAATGATCGGGTAAGCGAGCGTGGAGAGCACCTTGCCGCGCACCTGCGCCTGCCGCTCCATCAGATTGGCGAGCCGCTCGAGGATCTGCGGCAGGGTGCCCGACGCCTCGCCCGCGGCGACCATCGCCCGGTAGAGCGGCGGGAAGCTCGCCGGCTCGCGCGCCATCGCGTCGGAGAGCCGCAGGCCCTCGACCACGCCGGCATGGACATTGCCGAGGACGCGGCGGACCTCTTCGCGCTCGGCCTGCCGCGAGACCGTCCGCAAGGCCTCCTCAAGCGGGCTCACCGTGACGAGGGTGGCGAGCTGGCGGGTGAACAGGGTGACCTGCTTCACCCCCATCTTCTTGCGCACAAACAGGGTGCCGCGCGACACGAGCGGCGCGCCCGCCCCCTCCACGGCCGGCTCAATCCTGACCACGTACAGCCGCCGCTGGGTCAGCTGGTCGCGCGCGGCCTCGCTTGTGTCGGCGCGCACATGGCCGCGCTTCTCGCGCCCCGCAGTGTCCAGGCCGACATAGGCATAATCAGGCATCGGCCGCCTCTTGCTGCCGCGACACGCGCACCGCTTCCTCCGGGCTCGTCACGCCGCTTTGCACCAAAGTCCGCGCCGCCTCGCTCAACGTGTCGTTGGTCCGGAACGCCAAAGCCGCGATCGCCGATTCGTCGGCGCCCTGGTTGATCAGCCGCCGGATCTCGTCGTCGATCCGCACCGCCTCGAACAGCCCGATCCGCCCTTTATAGCCGCTGCCGCCACAGGCCGCGCAGCCCCTGGGCTCATAGACGATCGTCCCAGCCTTGAGGCCAAGCAAGCTTGCGAGACTGCCTGACGCCTCCACTGGCTGCCGGCATTCCGCGCAGAGCCGCCGCACGAGCCGCTGGGCGAGCACGGCGCGCACGGTCGAGGCGATCAGGAAGGGCTCCACCTTCATGTCCCTGAGCCGGGTGATCGCGCCGATCGCGTCATTGGTGTGGACGGTCGAGAGCACCAGATGGCCGGTCAACGCCGCCTGCACCGCGATATCCGCGGTTTCCCGGTCGCGGATTTCGCCGACCATCACCACGTCCGGGTCCTGGCGCAGGATCGCGCGCAGCCCGGCCGCGAAGGTCAGCCCGACCTGCGGGTTGATCTGGGTCTGGCCGACGCCGTCCACGGCATATTCGACCGGGTCTTCGACCGTCAGGATGTTGCGGCTGCCGTCGTTGAGCAGTTTCAGGCCGGCGTACAGCGTCGTTGTCTTTCCCGAGCCGGTCGGCCCGGTCACCAGCACGATCCCGTTCGGCTCGGCCAGAGCGGCGCGCAGCAGCGCATCCACCTTCGGCGTCATGCCCAGCATGTCGAGCTGGATCGCCGCATTGTCCTTGTCGAGGATGCGCAACACCACCCGCTCGCCCGCCCGGCTCGGCAGGGTCGAGACGCGGACGTCGATCAGCTTCCCGCCCAACGTCAACCCGATCCGCCCGTCCTGCGGCAGCCGCCGCTCGGCAATGTCGAGCCGGGCCATGACCTTGATGCGGCTGACCACAACCGGCGCGACATGCGGCGGCATCCGCAGCGTCTCGCGCAGCACCCCGTCCATCCGCATCCGCACGACCAGCCCGGTCTCATAGGGCTCGATATGGATGTCCGAGACACCCTGCCGCGCCGCGTCGGCGATGATGCCGTTGATCAGCCGGATTGCCGGCGCGTCGTCCGACGTGTCGAGCAGATCCTCGGCCGTGGGCAGGGTCGCGGCGAGATGGCCAAGATCGCCGTCGAAGCCGAGCGAGCCCGCCGCGTCCGCCGCCGCCTCCGTCCCCGACGGGTAGAGATCGGAAAGCAGACGGTCGAAGGCCGGTCCGTCCACCCGGTGCACCGCAAAGGGTCGCGCCAGGAAGCGCCGCAATTCGATGAGCGCCTTCGGGTCCGCCCCCTCCCGCATCGCGACGTCCAGCTTGCCGTCCGCCTCCCCGGTCGGCAGCAGCCCGTGCCGCCGCGCGAAGCCATAGGGAACGCGCGCGAGCAGGGTGCCGTCTCCGGCCAAAGGCGCGTCCGGCGCCTCGCTCATTGCGGCTGCGCCCGGAAGGCCGGGGCCTCCTGCGGCGCGAGCTCTTCTGCGGGGGCCGGGGCGGAAGGCGGCGGCGTCACCACCTGGTCGCCGGCGCGCGGCCCGTCCGGCACGACCGGCGGCGTCGTGCCGAGATAGTCGCGCACCACCTCGTCCAGGGTCGGCTCGCGATTGGGCGTCGCGATGATCTGGTGCCCGCGAACATAATTGTAGCGCTGCGCGGTCATCCGCTGCGTGTCCTCCGCGGTGCGCATGACCGTCGCCCGGATGAAGACCATGAGATTGGTCCGCGCCCGCGACCGGCCGCGCGAGCGGAAGAGATTGCCGAGGATCGGGATGTCGCCAAGCACCGGCACGCGGGCGAGCGTGCGCCGGTCATTATCGTCGAGCAGGCCGCCAATGCCGACAATCTGGCCCTCGTCCACGGTGATCGTGTTCTGCAGCTCGCGCTTGTTGAGGATGAGGTCCTGGAAGCTTGAGCTGACCGGCCCGGCGATCGAGCTGACCTCGATCCTGAGGTCCAGCTTGATCGTCCCGCCAGCATTGATCTGCGGCGTCACTTCCAGCGTGACGCCCACATTCTGGCGCTGCACCGTGCGGAAGGTGTTGTCGAAATTGGGGCTGAGCGCCTCGCCGGTGGTGATCGGGATCTCCTGGCCGACGAGAAAATAGGCCTCCTGATTGTCCAGCGTCATCGTCGACGGCGTCGACAATATGTTCGACTGGTTGTCGGAGCGGACCGCGTTGACGATCGCGCCGAAGATCGCATTGCCGCTCTGGATCGCGCCGCCGAGCACGCCGCCATTGATCTGCGCCAGCGCGCCGGCCGCCGTCCCGATCAGGTCGGATCCGGTGCCGGTCGTCGTGGTCGTCGTGCTCCCGGTGCCGGTGGTCACCGTCGTGGTCGAGCCGCCAAGCTCGCGTGCCGCGATCGCGCCGGCGATGCTGCCGATGCTGGGGACGGCGTTGGAATAATTGGTGATCGCGAAGGGAATGTTGGAGCCGCGCAGGCCCGAGAGGAAAAGCTGAACGCCGAGCTGCTGCGCCGCAGTGTCGCCGATCTCCACGATGATCGCCTCGACCAGCACCTGTTGGCGGCGGACGTCGAGCTGGCGGATCACCTCGCCGAGGCTGCGCTGCACGTCGGGCGCGGCGGAGATGACGAGCGCGTTGGCGCCCTCGAAGCGGGTGACGACCGCGTTGCGCTGCCCCACCGTCTGTTGCGCCCCGCTCGGCGCGGCGGCGGCCGGGGCGGCAACCGGCGCCGGCGCGGAGACTTGCGGCTGGGTGGCCGTGGAGCGCCCGCCGATCGTGGTCTGCCCGGTGGTGACGGTCTCCCGTCCCCGTGACGGCGGTCGGGCGGTCGGCTGGGTCGGGGTCTGCCCAAGCACGGTCTGCAGCACCGGCAGCAATTGCTCGGCATCGGCATGCTGGAGGAAGACGACGCGGATCTCGCTGCCATTGGCGGCGCGCCGGTCGAGATCCTCGGCGATCCGCATCAGGTTCGCGACCGCGGCGGCGTCGCCCCGGAAGGCGATCGCGTTGGAGCTGTCCACCGGCACCACCGAGACACCGTCGGGCGCCAGCTCGGTCAAGGCCGCCGCGATCTCGCGGGCGCCGGCATTTTGCAGCCCGACCACCCGGGTCGCGCTCTGGTCGACGTCGATCCGTGCCAGCACCTGGCGGATGCGCCCGATATTGTCGGCGAAGTCGGAGACGATGATCGAGCCGCGATTGGCGGTGAGCGCGCCGTCGCGGCTGACCAGCGGCCTGAGGCTCTCGACCGCCTGCGCGGCTTCGATATGGCGGACCCGGAAAATCTCGGTGACGAAGCCCGCGGGATTGCGCCGGCTGCCGCCGACCGGCGCGGTCGAGGCCGCGCCGGCGACCGGCTGGATGCGGAAGGCGCCGCCGCGCACCGGCACCGCGACGAAGCCGTTGGCGCGCATCGTCGAAAGGAACAGCTCGAAATATTCGGACGTGGAGAGCGGCCGCTGCGTCACCACCGAGACGCGGCCCTGCACCGCGGGATCGATGATGAAGGTCCGCCCGGTCACCCGCGCCGCGTCCTGGATGAAGGCGCGGACATCGGCGTCGCGCAGGTTCACGACATGCTGCGCGAAAGCGGGAACCGGGGCGCAGGCCAGCGCCAAGGCAAGCAACAGACGTTTCAATTGAGCCTCACTGACAAGGGCACGCCGCGGCCGCCCCGTTCCACCAGGACGGAGACGACCCCGCCCGCTCCGATCGCCGCGCGCGCCTGTTCGAGCGAGGTTACGCGCTGGCCGTTCACCGCGACGATCACGTCGCCAGGCTGGAAGCCGGCGGCGCTGAACGCCCGCCCGCCGTCACGGCCCGGCGCAACAATCACGCCATTGACGCCGGTGCCGGCCACCCGCGGCATCAGGTCGATCACGTTGGACAGCTGCCCCGCCGCGGGCTGCGGCCCCTGCGGCGTCACCACCTGCGGCTGGGTGCCCGGCGGCACCGGCGTCGTGCTGGTCACGTCGCCCCCGGCGACCGGCGCCGGCTGCGACTGATCGAGGAAGAGCTGCTCCTGCGCGCCCCCGCGGCTGATCGTGACATTGTCGAAGCCGACGCCCACCAGCGTGACGCCCGGCATGATCTCCTCGCCCACCGCGAAGCTCAATTGGCGCCCGTCGGGCAGCTGGACGATCGCCGAGCCGCGCCCCGTCGCGCGGTCCTCGGTAACCCCGGTCAGCTTGAGATTGAGCGAGGTGACGACCACGGGCCCGCCGGCGGAGAGTCTGAAGAAGGGATCGAAGGCGGCGAGCACCGCGCCATCCGCGCGCGGCGCCTGGGCGCTGGCGGACTTCCAGTCGCCGACCGGCCCGATCGGCGCGAGCAATACCCAGATCAGGCGCGCCGCCTGCACCGCGATCAGGACGATCAACAGCAGCTCCGCCGCCGAATAGACGGTGAGCCTGGGCAGCCGTTCGATCAGCCGCCCACGGGGGGTCAAGGCAAGCCGCGATGCGATGTCTAACCCTCCCCCACGGGCCGAACTGGCCCCACTATGGCCGACGCCTGTCTCGCAAGGACACGGCGCCGGACGAATCCGGACGGCTCATCGCATTGGATTGGCGGCGGAAAACGCCTCCCCTTCCCCGAAGAGTCGCAACCGTTCGGAGGTTCACAGCTTTTCCGGCTGCGCGCAAGGCGATTCAGAGAGGAAGATGGCCCCCGGAAACGAAGGCGGGCGGCGCCGCTAGGGATCGACGCCGCCCTTAAGCCTTTGTCATATCAGGCCCAAGATGGCTGCGGGCTGAATGGCGACCAAGAGCCAGGCCGGCCAGAGCGCCAGCGCGATCAGGGTGCCGAGCGGCATCCGCGTCCCCGCCCGCACCTGCTGCCCGCGTAATATCATCGTGAGCGCCGCGGCAATGCCGAGCAGGCCGGCGCAGAGCAGGATCACCGGCAGGTTCCAGACGCCGACCCAGGCGCCCGCCGCGGCGAACAGTTTCGGGTCCCCCCCGCCCATCCCGTCGCGCCCGCGCGAGAGCCGGTAGAGCCAGCGGATCCCCTCCAGGCTCGCCCAGCCGATCCCCGCGCCCCAGAGCCGCTCCACGAGCGGCGGCCCGAACCCGCCCCAGGCGGCAAGCAGCCCGAGCGCGACCAATGGCAGGGTCAGCAGGTCCGGCAACCATTGCGCCTCGACGTCCAGCGCCGCGGTCAGCAGCAGCCACCAGCCGAGCCCGGCCGTGACCAGCGCAAGCGGCAACGGATGGGCCAGCGCTGCCACCACGCCGATCATCGCGGCCGCCAGCTCCATGGCCAGATGCCGCGGATCGATCCACGCCCCGCACGCCCGGCAGCGCCCGCGCCGCACCAGCCAGGAGAGGATCGGCACCAGATCTCGCGCCCTCAACACCGTCCCGCAGGCGTCGCAACGCGACCGCCCGGCCAGCGCATTCTCACCCTTCGGCCAGCGGACCAGGATCGTCGCGAGGAAGGAGCCGATGACGAGCCCCAGCACGCCGCCGAGCAAGGCGGCCATGGCTCAGGCCAAAGAGAGCAGGCGCTGGGCCTGGATCAGATGGGGGCGGTCGATCATCTTGCCGTCGAGCGACAGCGCGCCGCTCCCCGGATTGGCCTCGAATGCCGCGATCACCGCCCGGGCGTGCTCGAGCTCCGCCTCGCTCGGCGTGAACGCTTCGTTGATCACCGGGACCTGCGCCGGATGGATCGCCATCATCCCAAGAAAACCGTCCCGCCGCGCCCGCGCCGCATAGGCCGCCAGCCCCTCCAGGTCCTTGAAGGCGGGATAGACTGTCTCAATCGGCAGCACGCCGGCCGCCGCGGCGCCGAACAGGCAGAGCGAGCGGGCGAGCTCGTAAGGCGGGGTGAAGCTGCCATCCTCCTCGCGGCTGGTCGCGGCGCCGACCGCCGCCGGCAAATCCTCCGCGCCCCAGGTCAGGCCGATCAGCCGCCTGGTCCCGCCATAGGTGCCGAGCTGGAAGATCGCCGCCGGCGTCTCCGTGCCGATCGCCAGGATCATCGCGGTCGCATTGCCGCGCTCGGAGAGGCGTTTCGCCAGCTCGGCGACCGAGGTGCCGCCTTCCGCCTTGGGCAGCACGATCCCGTCCGGATGGGAGGGCAGGATCGCATTCAGATCCTTCTCATTTTCCGGGCTGTCGAGCGGGTTCACCCGCACGAAGATCCGCGCTTCATTGTGCTGGTTCAGGAAATGCGCCACCTCGTGCCGCGCCACCTGCTTGTTCTGCGGCGCCACCGCATCCTCGAGGTCGAGGATCAACGCATCCGCCCCCGCGACCAGCGCCTTCTCCATCCGGTCCGGCCGGTCGCCGGGGACGAAGAGGAGGGAGCGGAGCCTCACGCCGGCCGCCGCTGCATCAGCGCGGTCCGCTCGGTCACGCAGACCAGTTCGTCGCCCTGGTTGTACATGCGGTGCTCGAAGGTCACGATCCCGGCCTCGGGCCGCGAATTGCTGTCCTTGAGGCCGATCACTTCGGTCTCCGCCCGCAGCGTGTCGCCGATGAACACCGGCTTCGGCATCCGCACCTTGTCGTAGCCCAGATTGGCGACCAGCGTGCCCAAAGTCGTGTCCCCCACCGACAGCCCCACCAGCAGGGCGAAGGTGAAAGTCCCGTTGACGACGATCCGCCCGAATTCGGTCCCTTCCGCATAGGTCTCGTCCAGATGCAGCGGCTGCGGGTTGTGGGTGAGCGTCGTGATCAGCAGATTGTCCGTCTCGGTCACCGTCCGGTGCGGCTGGTGGCTGATCCGGTCCCCGAGGGTCCATTGCTCGTAATAGCGGCCGGGCATCAGCTTCTCCTCGCCCCTTTGTGGGGAGAGGATAGCGCAGCTTGGTGGCGAAGCCGGCTAGCGAAGCTTGGAGCGGGGGTACGGCGCATCGCGCCGCGCGCTC